>DJLT01000006.1 GCA_002435145.1 Neptuniibacter sp. UBA6509 | reverse complement strand
CTCAGGCTTTTTCATTTACCACCCTTAACTATGGGACAGCAGTGGCCAACAGGCTCCTTTTTTTTTAAAAAAATAGCTTCAACTAATCTAATTTTTTGAGCATCTCAGCAATCTCTCTTTTCAACTCTTCATCTTCAGTATACGAAGCAAATTTCTCTGCTTTCAGCAAACTGCCTTTAGCCTCAAGAGATTGACTTAACTCCATATATCGCTGTGCTAAGGAAAATTGAATCGATGCTTTATATTCATTCTCTTTTAGCTTATCCGCAATTTGATAGGCCTGCTTATAAAAAAGAATGGACTCTTCACAGTCATCAGTAAAATCAGCCAAAGTCTCCCATAAAACAGGATGATCATTCTTTTTACCATTATTCTCATCACAGAGGCATTTGAGCTGATTATAGAAATCATAAAAAGATTTTTCGTCATCTCTACCAGCCGCATCCATCATATTTTTAGCGAAGCTTTCAACCTGTTTAAAAATTTTGCTATTCATGGCTAGCTCTCCAACCAAACATCTTTAGCCCAATTCCAAATTGACGGCCACTCTTCTTCAGACTCTTCGATATCACAACCATACTGCCACAATAAAATTTGCCCTACTTCGGATATACAGTAAAAACCGTTAGCATGCTCACATATTGGAATATATTCACGCGGCATCCCAACATCCCATGCACGTGCAGCCATATCAGGAAGGAAAGTATGGGATTGAGAATCAGCACACGTCGCAGGCTCAATTGATCCGCAGACAATATCACTTACTTCAAGCAGAAATAGCTTATATTCATTCGGCAACGAGATAAGAATAGCCTCTTCAATTTCTACTAAGTCATCTTCATCTGGAAGCTCTAATGGAACAGGTACTTCTATATTACGCTCCTGCAACAATTCAATAATATCTTCCATTTAAAGACTCCAGTAACAAAAATTAGGCTGTGCAGCCTAGTCTAGACCACAAAATATGTAAACATCCATAAACCCTATAAAAGTCAGGTATAAAGGGGCTTATCTATAAATTAAAAAAATGTAAATATACAAGATTTGATATAAGACCCCTAGACAAACACAATACACACCAAAAGACCTAATACTTTAGGATTAGCATTATCCAAATTGCTAACATCTTTAGCCCAATCCCCCAAGACTTTAAGCGCAAAATCCGTATAATTCGCGCCAACTGCACTGCAACAGGAATTTTGTTTTTTATATTTCCTGATTATGCAGGCTACTGAAGTCTGAGGTAATAACGGCAAAAAATTGTTGATCTAATAAAACAGTTAGTTCCGTTGAGGCCACAAGCCCCATTACCTTTGCTACTTCACAAACCATTATTATTATTAAAATGGCAAAGTTCCTATGACCACAAAATCAGTAGACGTATTGCTAGTCGGCGCGGGAGCTATGAGTTCGACGCTTGGTGTCTTACTCAAGCAGCTGGATCCATCCCTAAAGATATGCATGGCTGAGCGACTAGACCAGGTTGCAATGGAAAGCACCGATTGCATGAACAACGCGGGAACAGGACATGCCGCTTATTGTGAATTAAACTATACGCCAGAAATGGCTGATGGCAGCATAAACTGCGATAAAGCCTATGCAATCAACGCTTCTTTCGAAGTAAGCTTGCAGTTTTGGTCCTACCTAGTACAACAAAATGCTCTACCAGAACCTTCTAATTTTATAAACCCAGTGCCTCATCAGAGCTTTGTCTGGGGTGATAAAAATGTAGAGTTCCTGCGTAAGCGCTATGAAGCACTCAGTTCACATCATCAGTTTGATATTATGGAATACAGCGAAGACCCTGACGTGCTTCGCCAATGGATGCCGCTGGTGATGGAAAACCGCAAAGACGGTGAAAAAATTGCGGCTACACGTGTTCGCTACGGTTCTGACGTAAATTTTGGTTCTCTAGCGCGTAGTATGGTTAAGAACCTACAAGATCAAAATGATTTCGATCTTCTACTTAACCATGACGTAGTCGACTTTTATCAGAACAAAGATAAAAGCTGGTCGGTCACACTTAAAAACAAAGAAAGCAAACAAACTGAAGTTATCAACAGCCGCTTTGTTTTCTTAGGTGCTGGTGGTGGAGCTCTTCCACTACTACAGAAATCAGGAATTGCAGAAGGTGATGGCTACGGTGGCTTCCCTGTAAGCGGTCAATGGCTGGTTTGTAATAACCAAGAAATTGTAGAACAGCACGAAGCTAAAGTTTACGGCGCGGCACCTATTGGTGCTCCACCGATGTCAGTTCCACACCTAGACACCCGTGTAATTGATGGTAAGAAAGCACTACTTTTTGGACCCTTTGCTGGTTTCACTACAAAGTTTTTGAAAAAAGGCTCGATGCTAGATATGTTCGGTAGTCTAAAACTGAACAACCTTAAACCGATGCTATATGTTGGTGCGACTAGCATGGATTTAACTCGCTATCTCATCAGTGAAGTTATGCAAACACATGGCTCGCGCGTCATGTCTCTCAGCAACTTCATCCCTGAAGCAAAAGAGCATGACTGGGAGATTTCCCATGCAGGCCAACGCGTTCAGATCATCAAGAAAGATGCTAACGGTAAAGGTAAGCTTGAATTTGGTACAGAAGTTATCACTTCTGCAGACGGTAGTTTAGCAGCATTACTCGGTGCATCGCCTGGTGCTTCAACCGCAGTAAGCGCAATGCTATCCATTGTGGAACGCTGCTTTGCCGATGAACTAGCAACCGAGGCTTGGCAGGATAAAATCAAAACCATGATTCCATCCTACGGACAAGACCTTACTCAGGATGTTGAGCTACTGCGCTCTATTCGCCAACAAACGTTGTCGACTCTGCAACTAGACCCGCAATAAGCACAAGCTCTGACGTATGTAATCACATACGTATTAACAACATCATAAAAAAGGCTGATCAAATGATCAGCCTTTTTTTTCATTACCAAGTACAATAACTCTACATCAGCATTTGAGTAATCTCATTATGGACTGTAGAGCGCATTGTGGTGCATGCTGTATCGCACCTAGCATTAGCAGTTTAGATAAAGCAGCCAACTCACGATGCCAATATTTAGCTGATGATTATCGATGTACTATCTTCAATCAACCAAACAGACCAAAGGCATGTAAAAATTTTGCAGCAGAAATTGAATTTTGTGGTCAGTCAAGAGACGAGGCTCTACAGATCCTAACACTACTTGAAGAATCAACCTTACCGTTATAAACAAAAGCTAAACTTAACGACACTCACAAACAGTTATCATTGAATTGGAGCTCCCCTCCTGAAATACCTAGCCGAAATAAAGCTAATCCTCGCTTTAGGTTTTCCTATTGCGATCGCTCAAATTGCTCAAACGTCAATGGGCTTTGTAGACACACTCATGGCTGGCCGCTTCAATTCAACTGATCTTGCAGCTGTATCTCTAGGCTCAAGCATCTGGCTCCCACTTTTTTTAGCATGCCAAGGTATCTTAATGGCAACCACCCCTATCGTTGCTCATCAAGTAGGGGAAGGTAAATCCTATAAAAGTTGTGAAACTCTTCATCAAGGCGGCGTTATAGTTATCTGCCTATGTATACTTTCCATGCTCGCCATTCATCACTGCGAACCCATATTAGTGCTCATGAATGTAGAAACGAAGCTCGCCACGCTGACATTAGACTACCTATCAGCAATATCATGGGGCATACCCGCCATCCTTATATACCAGCTAATTAGAAGCTATATAGAGGGCTTTGGGAAAACCTTGCCTGGGATGAAAATAGCGCTCTTAGGCATAGCCTGTAATATCCCCCTTAACTATATACTGATCTATGGAAAACTAGGTTTACCCGCTCTCGGAGGAGTAGGCTGTGGATGGGCCACTAGCATTGTAATGTGGATCATGCTGATTGCATCTATCCTCTATATTTTAAAATCACCAACGTTTAAACCCCTCGCACCTTTTAAGCAATGGAAACCCCCTCAATTTAAAGCGATCAAAGACTATTTAGCCCTTGGTTTGCCTATAGGCGTTGCCCTGTTAATTGAGGTCAGTATGTTTTCTGTCATTGCCCTGCTGCTTGCTGATTTAGGCGAAACCATTATTGCATCTCACCAGATAACGCTGAGTTTCACAGGTCTTGTCTTTATGATTCCCTTAAGCATTTCACTGGCTGTCACAATTAGAATTGGTCAACTGCTCGGCAGTAAAAACTATGCTGGGGCTCGACATAGTGCAAAAGCAGGATTAGTTGTTACCATTATTATTGCGTTCTTTAGCTCTGGACTTATGGCATTACTCTCTGATGAAATCGCGGGATTGTACACAACAGATTTACAGATCATCAGCATTGCGACAACACTGTTAGTCATTGCCGCCCTATTTCAGTTTTCAGATGCAATTCAAATAACCTGCGCAGGTGCACTACGTGGCTACAAAGACACCCAAGTCCCTCTCCTTATCGTATTCATAGCCTATTGGATAATAGGCCTTCCTACGGGTTTCATACTGGGAAAGACCGACATAATACTCACACCGATGGGACCTACTGGCTTTTGGATTGGCCTGTTAATAGGACTCACCATTAGCGCTATACTGTTACTGTCTCGCCTGCATTGGAAAAGTAAGCAACAACTAAATGTCATTTAATCATGCTAACGCTAAATTTTTCTGTTTATTACTCATCAGCCTTCTATTACAAGGATGCGAGAGATCGACACCTGAAGATATACTGGAAAACTATCAATACCGAATAAGTAATGTACTAGAGATAGAGCAGCGGGATAATTATCAGATCCCCATACGACCACTTTTCCCTTTAAGGCGACAACTAAAAATGCCTACAGTTGAAATAAGGGAAGGCCTATTCGATCTGCTAAAACTTAAAGAGTGTAGATTATTACCTCTTATTGCTGAACGAAATAGTTCTTTAGGAAAGGTATACCTGCCCTCACAAAAAATGAGCTATGAACTCCGTTTTATACATACTCTAAAAACCTGTAGCGAGAAGCTTTCCACTGCCACTGAAGAAAACCGCAAACACCAACAGCTAGTTAACGAAATCCTTCAGATCAAACAAAGAAATTTACCTGCCGAGCTTTGGAACGGTATTTTCACCTCCAAAGAGATTGAGGTGAACTTCTCAAGAAATAAAGACCCCCTTTCCCTTCAAAATGACGCGGAAGTAATGGCAAGTATCGCTGCCATTCAAAAACTAACCGCTATTGTCCGGACCCCATTAGTCAAAAAGGATTGGCCCCTACCACCTGAATTATCACAAATAGAGTCGTTTAATGAAGTTCTATTCATTAATCAATCCGGCTCAAAAGTTCTAAGTTCTATTCAATTAATGACTATACATCTTGATCAAGCATCAGATACGCTAGAACAAGGCATGCAAAAACAGAAACTTTGTACTAACAACAACGTTTCAAATAAAGCTAAAATAATGAAAAATATTTTTTATAAATTCTACATCGGAGAAGTACAGCCCTACCTTGCAAGCGTGCACAAAAGTGGAGATGAATGGCTACAAGCCAGCAATCATTTAATTAATTCTTTTAAAGAATATGAATTAACCCTGCCGATAGAACTAGAAACTTATCAACGTATGGTATTGTCCAAAACGAATGAAACAAGCGTGTGGGGACGTTATATAAAAGCACGAAACAAGCACACGCAAGCTTGGCAGAAATTACTTAAGCAATGTGGCATGATGCCCTCAGGGTAGAATTAAAATTAAATAGGCGACAGGCTAACTCTTGAATTCCGCTCATAAAATAGAAAAACGCAGTCTAAACAGTAGATGCCCCGCATCTTTTCTGGCGTTTCTGTTTGCTATCGCCAGCCTCGTATTTATTCAAGTTGATGCGGAAAATATACGCCTCAGTAAAGCCGATATAGAAAAGCTTGGAAAAAAGTATGGTCCTCATGCCAAGCGGCGCATAGAAAGATGGCAAAATTTACTTGATGAACTTTCAAATGATAGCGAAGAAGATAAGCTTGAACGCGTCAATGATTTTTTCAACCAAGTTCGCTTTATCGATGATATTAAACACTGGAAGAAAAAAGACTACTGGGCAACACCTGTAGAATTTTTAATTACCAATGGCGGCGATTGTGAAGACTTCAGTATCGCTAAATACTATACGTTGCGCGAGCTGGGCGTTGCAGATGATAAAATGAGCCTTGCTTATGTAAAAGCATTAGAATACAACCAAGCACATATGGTACTGACCTATTATCCGTCTCCCAAAACTACCCCACTGATACTTGATAATATAAATGGCACCATATTACCTGCATCAAAACGGCCTGATCTATTGCATGTATATAGCTTTAATGGTGATAAACTATGGCTATCAAAAATGGGCCGAAGAACAACCCTAGTTGGCACATCTGACCGGTTAAAGCCTTGGGTCAAATTGCAATCAAGAATTGAAAATAAGGACATTAACCTGCGCTAGGTTTATGACGAGGATTTAGAGTATGTCACTGGTTAACCAACTCATAGCAGCAATTTTTGCAGTCTTAATAGGCCTAGTTTCTGGCACACTTTACATTATGTCTGAAAGTTCGCGCTCGATGCTTCAAGACCAACTGGAATCGCATGCCCAAGACTCAGCCACTCATCTAGGTCTATATCTAGGCCCTTACATGGCCGAGAACGATAGCGCCACTGTAGAAACCGCGGTTAACGCTATTTTTGATAGCGGCTTTTACCACCGAATAATCGTAACCAACGCGGATCAGGGCATTCTTTTTGAAAAAAAGGCACCCACCAATAGCAATGATAATGTCCCATCATGGTTTCAAAATATGGTTGTCATTACCCCACCCTCAATGAACAGAGAAGTGACTTACCAGTGGCGACAAGTTGGTAAAATCTACGTTCAAAGTAGTGCGGGATATGCCTATGACAAACTCTGGAAAGGTGCACAAGATAGTATCATCCTATTCGTCTCTCTCTCTATTGTTTGCTTGCTCGCTATCAGCTCTCTAATCAGATATCTACTCAGCCCATTAAACCGAGTTGAAAAACAGGCCATTGCACTCTCTGAAAAACACTACATCGAGCAGGAAAAACTCCCAGGCACGCGTGAATTAAAGCGTGTAGTTGAAGCCATGAATAAAATGGTTCGCCAAGTAAAAGGGATGTTCGAAGAACAGACACGCAATATTGAAGAACTGCGTAGAAATGCTTATCAAGACAGCTTAACCGGCCTCTCCAATCAAAGGGCTACAGAAGCTCAACTAGCGGAACGACTTGATTACCGAAAAGATTTTGGCCGTGGAACGCTACTAAATATCCACTTAATTAACCTACAAGCCATTAACCAAGAAATCGGTATGGATAAAACCAACAACCTGCTGAAGCATTTAGCCACGCTTCTTGAAGATGTATCAAGCAGATCTGATCAAAGCGTTCTAGGCAGAATAACCGGGGCTGATTTTGTTTTACTCATCAACAATACAAACCTTGATCAACTAAAAATCTGCTTAGAAAACATCGACTCAGAAAGCAGAAAATTGCTTGAACAGTTTACAAACACAGAAGTAACTCAGCCAATTATTAGCGTGGGTAGTTGTGAATGCAGCGATATAAGCAATAGTAATCAGCTTTTATCCGAAGCCAGAATTGCTAGTGATAATGCGGCAAATGAAAAAACAGTATGGAAACAATACTGCAGCACCGACAATAACCCTATTGCACCGGAACAATCAGACTGGAAACAGCATGTTGCTAACGCAATAAATCAGCGCAAAATATTCTTACAAGTACAGAGCGTATTTAGTAAGAGCCCAAGTTCTATGCCTATTCAAGATGAAATCTTCGCCCGCATTCTAGATCGTGATAAGAAAGCGGCATCAGCAGGCGAATTTATTAATCTAGTCAAAGAACTTGGCCTAATGTCTGAGATGGATAAAGCCGTCATCGAGCTCGCCTTAGAGAAAGCGGAAGCGGCGACCTGCCCTCTAACAATAAACCTCAGTCACGAAACCATTAATAGCGAATCCTTCCTCCATTGGATTACTTCGCAACTAAAGGGCAAGCGTTTAACAGGCAAGGTGATGTTTGAACTAGATGAGACAAGTGTACTCAACAATATAAGTCGAATCGCTGAATTCAGAAAAACATTACAAGAGCTTGGTATTGGTTTTGGTGTAGACCACTTCGGTGTTCATCCTAGTGGGTTTTCCTACCTTTACTCTGTTCAACCGGATTATATAAAGATTGATGGCTCCCTTATTCGGGAAATTGACCAAAATGATGAAGATAAGTTTTTTGTTAGCAGCTTAATTGGAGTTGCCCACAGCCTAGGAATCAAAGCCTATGCAGAGCATGTTGAAAGAGAGACCCAACTACAGCTCTTAGGCACTTTAGAGATTGACGGCAGCCAAGGTTATTTACATGGCTCCCCTAAGGCCCTTGACTAACTAAAAATATTTTTAAGTAAAAATACAAACTCATACATTAGTACGAATTAAACCAAAAAAAACGACGGCAAAAGCCGTCGTTTTTTTTAAAATCAGCAGGGTTTATTTTCTACCCACCAACATCTCAAGCTTCTTGCTCATACGCTCTTCGCGTTCTTCCTCTTGACGCTTCTCTTGACGCGCCTTATTAATCTCTTTGAGCTTTTGCTTCGCGTGATCAGACTCTTCCTTAGTCACCGTACCACTCGCTTCACCAGCAATATCAATGCGTTCAACGCCTTCGCGTAAAGAACGAAAATAATTTAGCGAGCGTACATAACTAGCCAAAGCTCTCTTGATCTTATTCTTTGCAACCTTCTCATCAGCAATCAAGTCTTCCTGAATACCAATTTTAAGAGGTCTGACATTCTTACGGTCAAAGGTTTTTGGGTACGCTTCCATCAACTGCTGCAAGGCAGCCATATTAGCAGCACGGTTTTTGGATTTCGCCTTTGGCGCTTTGTTAACTACGTCATTCACCTGGTTAGCCTCGGACTGGAACATATTACTGGTTATCTTTTTCTGCTCGCTTTCAGCAGATTCAAGCAACTGTTCCAGTTGATCAATTAATTGCTTGGTTTGAATAGAGATCTGATTAATATCATCAGCCACACTAAAATTATTCACCTTTACGGATGTAATATCCAAAAAGCTCATTCTCTTCATATTGCTCTACTAACTCATGCCCCAAAAAAGCACAAAACTTTGGGATATCTCGTTGAGTAGAAGGATCGGTAGCCAAAATATGTAAGATTTCCCCTGCGTGCATATCCCTTACTCGATTATGTAACATCATAACCGGCTCAGGACAATGAAGTCCCTGAGCATCTAGAATATGGTCAGCTTTGATATCGGTCATCTTTTTTGTCTCTTACGCACTTTTGGCTCTTGAACAAAGTCGCGTATTGTCTCAAATTACCCATGACAGAAAAAGCGATTTCACTCGATTTAATCAACTTAAGTCGCTTTTAATATATAAATAAACCATTCTATAGAATATAAATGTCAATTCAGATGGGGAAATTGCCATGATTAAAGTTATGATTGAACGCCATATCGCTGATGAGTTAGGGATGCATTACGATAAAGCAGCAAGCGAAACGATGCAGCTAGCAATGCAAGCACACGGATTTATTTCAGCTGAAGCTTTAAAAGACGCGAAAGATCCTAACCACCGCCTAGTCATTGCAACGTACAGAACACTACAAGATTGGCAGCGCTGGGCCAGCTCACCAGAACGACTAGAAATAATGTCGGCTATCATTCCGATGCTTGAAAGTGAAGAAAAAGTAACTGTTTACGAGCACTAAGCGCTCAAGCAATTAAAGGCCACTCCTTCGGATTATCCTTTTCTTTAGATAATCCGAAGCAGACAGGTAATTTCTTCACGGTCATGGTAGAGATGTTTTGCACTTAATTCATAGGCAAGCCCTGCTTCCATAAATTTCTCAGCAATACGGTTAAAACAGCTGACAACTTCAGTGTAACGCTGCTTCATTGGCAATTTAAGGTTAAAAATAGCTTCGTTACACCAGCCCTGTATCACCCAATCTGCGGCCATTTCTGCCGTTTTTATCGGTTTATCCACAACATCACAAACCATCAAATTAACAGGCTGCTCTGGCATAAACTTATACGCATCTTCTAAAGCATGCTTAACTTGCCCGCTTTCCATTAATTCATCTTGCATCGGCCCATTATCAACAGCCGTAACAAACATGCTTCTCTGAACTAATTGCCAAGTCCAACCGCCGGGCGCCGCACCTAAATCAACTGCAGTAGAGCCATGCGGCAAACGCTCGTCCCATTCATTTTTTGGTATAAACCAATGCCAGGATTCTTCCAACTTCAAAGTTGAACGACTAGGTGCCTTCTTTGGAAACTTCAAACGAGGAATACCCAACGGCCATGGAGCCGAGTTAGCCACTGCAACATATCCAATATATATATCACTACCCGTCAGCGTAAATAGCATTAAACGTAGTGCTTTGTTTGGTTTCTGCTTTTTTAAACAACCTGATTTACGTAACTTTTGTGCTAACGCAGAACTGAACTTCTTGGCAAAAGTCGCTAGCTCACGACCATCAGTCGTATCGGGATACTCTATCCATACATCCGCACACTGAGGAAAGTCTTCAATTAAAGTCTGAACCTGAGAAGCCCTATCCTCCCGCTCAAGCGAATGACACTCTCCACACACCATCCATTGGCGGATAAAGATAAGGTGGCTGAAAACGATTTCACGTATTGCTCGCTCTGCGTCACCAGACTGCTGAACATTAAAAAGAAGGTAACCCTGCCCGGCGGTTAAGGTGCAATAACCATATACACCAATGGAAGCACATTGATCTGTGATTTCAGCAGCCGCTTCTTTTTCAAAGCCTGACCGACACTGTAAAAGCAAGTGATCCATAAAACTCAATTCACCCAGTTCTTAATAAAACTAACAATATGATTTTGATGAGAATTTTGCGTATAACCGGAAGCTTTTCTGGGCTTAAGATCATGATCCCCATCTTCTAACCAGTGTATAGACACTGACGGTGAGAGATTGTACGCAGATACTTCAGGAAATGAACCCATTCGATCACGTGTACCTTGAAAGATATGGATTGGAGTGTCTACAGCCAACAAGTGCTCAGTTCGTAATTTTTCAGGTTTAACTGCAGGATGGAAAGGGTAACCAAACACAAAACATCCTTTAATATTTGCATTAGAAGCTAACATCGAGGCAACCCTACCGCCCATAGACTTGCCTGCTAAATACAAAGGGACATCATCCTCAAACGTCCCGATCAGACCATCAAAATACTCTATGAGTTTAGGCATACGATCAGGCGGACGTCGACTTTCCCCTGCTGACATCTTTTGCATATAGGGAAACTCAAACCGTACCACTTGAAATCCTGCTTCAACCATTTTCATGGTCATATCCTGCATAAAATCACTGCGCATTCCTGCGCCTGCACCATGGGCAAATATGATACGACCCAAGACTGCTTCACCATTAATTAGCACGAAATAAACCTTCTAGAGCTTAAAAAAAGCAATTGTCCCATAAAATCCAATTGATTTATGTCAAATAAACATCCGAAAAGCGGTTTGTAATAAGGGGAAAAACCTAGACTTAGGTCACACAAAAACAGTAAAAGCTGCAGATTATTTAGAACATTTCTCAAGACACAAAAAAAATATCCTTACTTTTCAATAAGATAAAAACACATACTATCCATAGGGAGTATCGATACGATACCTAGGTCTCTATTGCGCACCTGCGACAAAATGCCCCACTAATTCACCTAAATACATTGATAATACGGCCTTATTCCAAGATAATTGGCTGCGAAACTCAAATTTCTATAACTAGCTTGTTGATGAGAGCCTGACATGAGCACAGCAACTGAACACCCCACCTATAATTATAAAGTGGTGCGCCAGTTCGCCATAATGACAGTAATTTGGGGAATCGTCGGTATGACCGTCGGTGTCCTAATCGCTGCACAATTGGTTTGGCCTGCACTAAACTTTGATACCGCATGGTTGACCTATGGTCGTCTGCGTCCACTGCATACAAACGCAGTTATTTTTGCATTCGGCGGTTGCGCCCTGTTTGCAACTTCTTACTACGTTGTACAGCGTACCAGTCAACGTCGCCTGATCTCTGATGGTCTAGCTGCGTTCACATTCTGGGGCTGGCAGGCTGTGATTCTTGCAGCTGCAATCACTTTGCCTTTAGGTCTGACCTCTTCAAAAGAGTACGCAGAGCTAGAATGGCCTATCGATCTACTGATCACAGTAGTATGGGTGGCTTACCTAGTTGTATTCCTAGGCACAGTGAAGATGCGTAAAACATCTCACATCTATGTAGGCAACTGGTTCTACATGGCATTCATCATTACAGTTGCAGTACTGCACATTGTAAATAGCATGGCTATCCCAGTTTCTATGTGGAAGTCATACTCTGTTTACCCTGGTACTGTCGATGCGATGGTGCAGTGGTGGTATGGTCACAACGCTGTAGGCTTCTTCTTGACAGCTGGTTTCCTAGGTATGATGTATTACTTCGTACCAAAGCAGGCTGAGCGTCCAATTTACTCTTACCGTCTATCTATCGTTCACTTCTGGGCATTGATTGCGACATACATGTGGGCGGGTGGTCATCACCTTCACTACACAGCGCTTCCTGACTGGACTCAGTCTGTAGCGATGGTAATGTCTCTAATCCTACTTGCTCCGTCTTGGGGTGGTATGATTAACGGTATGATGACGTTGTCTGGTGCATGGCACAAACTTCGCACCGACCCTGTTCTTCGCTTCCTTGTTGTATCTCTGTCTTTCTACGGCATGTCTACGTTCGAAGGCCCAATGATGTCCATCAAGACAGTAAATGCTCTGTCTCACTACACAGACTGGACAATTGGCCACGTACACGCAGGTGCACTAGGCTGGGTTGCTATGATATCTATCGGTGCTGTTTACCACATGATCCCACGCTTATTTGGTAAAGCTCAGATGTACAGTGTTAGCTTGATCAACACTCACTTCTGGTTAGCAACCATCGGTACAGTTCTTTATATCTGTGCGATGTGGGTTAACGGTATTCTTCAGGGCCTAATGTGGCGCGCAGTAAACGAAGATGGCACGCTAACTTACAGCTTTGTTGAAGCACTAGAAGCATCTCACCCTGGTTACTTCGTACGCTGGTTGGGCGGCATGTTCTTCCTATTGGGTATGTTGTTAATGGCTTACAACACTTGGCAGACTGTTCGTAAAGACAGCACTGCACCAGAAGCTGATGCTTCTGCACAAGCAGCTTAAGGTCAGGGGAGCATATAAAAATGATCAAACATGAAACGATTGAAAAGAACATAGGTATCATGATCTTGCTGATCATCATCGTCATCAGTGGCGGTGGCTTAGCTGAGATCGTACCTCTGTTCTTCCAGTCTTCTACGACTAAACCAATTGAAGGTCTTCGTACCTACACTCCGCTTGAGTTTGAAGGTCGTGACATCTACATCCGTGAAGGTTGTAACGTATGTCACAGCCAGATGATCCGTCCTTTCCGTGCTGAAACGGAACGTTACGGTCATTTCTCAACTGCAAACGAGCACGTTTGGGAGCACCCATTCCTATGGGGTTCTAAGCGTACAGGTCCTGACCTAGCTCGTGTAGGCGGCCGTTATTCAGACGATTGGCATCGCGCTCACTTGTATAACCCACGTGACGTAGTACCAGAGTCTAAAATGCCTTCTTACCCTTGGTTGTTTGAGAACAAACTGACAGGTAAAGATACCGCTAAAAAACTTGAAGTTCAGCGCAGCGTAGGCGTTCCGTTCACAGATGAACAGATCGCTGGTGCACAGGACGCAGTACAAGGTAAATATGAGATTGATGCTCTTGTTGCCTACCTGCAGTCTCTGGGTAAACTGCACACTGAATACAACAATAAGCGGTAATAACGCGTGAATTACGAAGTTTATGGACCATATATTCCAGTCATAATGCTAATCACCTTTTTAGCTTTGTTTGCGTGGGTATTAAACCCAAAAAATAAAGATAAATATGACGATGCAGCCAATATGCCTCTTCAGGAACCTGACGAGCCAGTACTGGATGATGATTCCAATAACGGGAGACAACAAAAATGAGTGCTTTCTGGAGCGCATGGGTAACAGTAATTACCCTAGCTGTAATCCTTGGTTGTACTTGGCTACTACTTGCTACACGTAAAAGCCAGCCACACCAGGAAACAACTGAAGAAACTCTAGGCCATGAATTTGATGGCATCGCCGAGTATGATAATCCACTTCCAAAATGGTGGTTCCAGATGTTTATTGGAACTGTTATTTTTGGCCTAGGTTATCTTGTTCTTTACCCTGGTTTAGGTAATTTCCAAGGCGTACTTGGATGGACATCTCATAACCAATGGGAAGAAGAAATCCGTCATGCAGACGAAGTGTATAAGCCTGTATTCGCTAAATACGCTGCCCTGCCTGCTGAAGAACTTCTAAAGCCTGAAAATGAAGGTGGCCTAAAAATGGGCCAGCGCATGTTCGCCAACAACTGCTCTCTGTGCCACGGCTCAGCTGCAACGGGCGCATATGGTTTCCCTAACCTAACTGATAATGATTGGTTGTATGGCGGTGACGCTAAAACAATCAAAGCTTCTATCACAAATGGTCGTAGTGGCGGTATGCCACCATGGGGTGCAGTTCTAGGTGAAGAAGGTGTTGCTGACGTAGCGAACTATGTCCTTTCACTCAGCGGTGCTGAAGCAGATGCTGAACGCGCTGAACGCGGTAAAGGCCAGTTCCAAGCACTATGTACTGCTTGTCACGGCGCTGACGCTAAAGGTCTACCTATCTTAGGTGCACCTAACCTGACTGACGACATATGGCTATACGGTGGCTCTTTTGACAAGGTAGCTCACTCTATCCGTAGCGGTCGACAAGGTGTTATGCCTGCTCACAAAGACCTACTAAGCGATGATAAGATTCACTTAATCACAGCTTACGTATACAGCCTGTCTAATAAATAAAGACAGCGCGTGAAAATAAAAGGCGATATGATGTAGATCATGTCGCCTTTTTTTGTAGAACTCTATAATATTCAACTTTGCTAATACACTACTTTCTCTAAGTATTAGCAAAGTTGATTGCAAACTATCACTCGTGAGTATGTGAGTATCGATATGAGTCAGATTCCAGTTCAAGACATCACTCCAAAGAAGAAAAAAGATTCTGAGGAGAACTTTGACCTGTACGCTAAACGTGAACACATTTACGTTAAAAACTATTCAGGGATTTTCAAAAAATTCCGCCAGGCATCCAGCTTTATCATGCTAGTCATGTTTTTTGGCTTCTCTTGGATTACTTGGGATGGCCGTCAGGCTGTACTTTTCGACCTACCTAATCGCCAGTTTCATGTTTTCAACATGACCTTTTGGCCACAAGATTTCATGCTGCTATCTTGGTTACTCATTATTTTAGCTTTCGCACTCTTTTTCTTTACTGTATTTGCCGGGCGTCTCTGGTGCGGGTATGCCTGCCCTCAGTTCGTATGGACCTGGATCTACATTTGGATTGAAAGCGTTACTGAAGGTGATCGCAATAAGCGCATGCGCATGGATAAAACTGCGGGCATGAGCAAAGAAAAAATACTAAGAAAAAGTGCCAAACATTTTCTCTGGGTCGTATTCTCTGCAGCATCGGCAATTGCATTTGTTGGTTATTTCACACCCATCAGGGATTTGCTTGCAGCTGTCGGCAGCTTCGAACTCGGTCCGTGGGAGATGTGGTGGATTGGCTTTATTACTGTCGCAACTTACGGGAATGCAGGCTGGCTACGTGAACAAGTCTGCATTTACATGTGTCCTTACGCGCGTTTTCAATCAGTCATGTTTGACCAGGACACATTAATTATTTCATACGATGAAAAACGCGGTGAAAGCAGAGGTAAACGTAAAAAGAATTCTGATTACAAGGCCGCAGGCTTAGGCGATTGTATCGACTGTAATGCATGTGTACATGTATGCCCTGTAGGCATTGATATAAGAGATGGACTTCAATACGAATGTGTAGCCTGCGGAGCTTGCGTAGATGCTTGTGATGACATGATGGAGCGTGTTGGGTATGAAAAAGGGCTTGTAAGATATACCACTGAGCATCAACTTGATGGTCACGAAACACACATTGTGCGCCCTCGCCTTATTGGTTACTTCGCAGTCATGTGCGCTATGTTTATAGCCTTTGGCTACACACTGTATAGCCGAATTCCTCTTGAGGTGGATATTCTTCGTGACCGTGGACAGCTTTATATTGAAACATCCAACGGCTCTATTGAAAATATTTACACACTGAAGATTGCCAACAAAGAGCAGGTAGATCATCAATTCAGCATTAAAGCATCTGGACTTGATGGAATGGTTTATAAAGGCAAAGAGATCGTCACAATTAAATCAGGTGAGCTCCTAGATCTGCCTATACGCATTAGCATTAAAACCAAATACCTAAGCAGTGCAAACAATACCATCCTCTTCGAAGTAGAAGCTTTAGATAACCCTTCTATCTCGATTAAAGAAGAGAACCGCTTTATTGGGCCTTCGCCAAAACGCTAGGCACTGATGAAAATCAATTAAGGAGGATTATTTATACACCACCTTAATTATAAATAGGTTAGAATAGCTGCCCCTTAAGATGTGATATTTAGCATCTCAAGTTTGGCAGCTTTTTTTTAGGTATTTATAACAATGAATTCAACAAACAATACACCTCCAGGCCCTTGGTACAAACAACCATGGCTATGGTTTATTCTTACTCCAATAATTGCCGTTGTTATCTATGGCACATTTTTTCTATATCTATCAATT
The DNA here is from genome assembly GCA_002435145.1 of Neptuniibacter sp. UBA6509. Classification (GTDB taxonomy): domain Bacteria; phylum Pseudomonadota; class Gammaproteobacteria; order Pseudomonadales; family Balneatricaceae; genus Neptuniibacter. The sequence goes on along the minus strand of DJLT01000006.1, from coordinate 36,395 downwards.
GTCACCCATGACGGCATCGTTAAAGATGATATGTACAAAGTTGCCCGTGGGCATTTTGTAGATAAATCACAATCTCAAGCGGCCAAAGAACTTGGTGTTGAAGGTTCACTAGCACTGGATAACCTAACGGGAGATCTAATGCTTAACTTTACGTCAAACCAAGCAGATAAACCGGCTTTCTTAAATCTCAGCATTATTCATCCAACACATCAACAGTATGACCAGAGCATTTTGCTTAAGCATATTGACGGGACAAGCTCCTTTACTGGCAACCTTAAACACACTCTAAAAGGTAAGCGCTATCTTATTCTGGAAGATGATAGTTCGCAGTGGAATCTACGTGCTGAGATCCATCCACCTTACGACCAAAACACTATTATTCTTAAGCCCGCTAACTAGAAATGTCAGAAAGCCCGGCTAACCAAGATGAAAAGCATAACTGCTACCACTGCGGACTCACGGTCCCTCCTGGAAGCCGTTACTCCTTGGTCATCGATAAAGAACCTCGCAACATGTGTTGCCCGGGCTGCCTTGCTGTTGCTGAAACCATCATTAGCAGCGGCTTAGATACTTATTACAAACATCGTACAGAAGCTGCGGACTCTCCTGAAATTCGAGGCAAAGAGCTTCCTGAATCATTATTGCAAGAACTCGCTTTGTATGACGACAATGATGTCCAGCACGACTTCATCACTTGCAAAAACTCCATCTCTGAAGCTTCACTGGTAATTGAAGGAATAACCTGTGCAGCCTGCGTATGGTTACTTGAAAACCATATCAAGAAAACTCCCGGTGTAACCAAAGCCCACGTCAACCTGACCAACCACCGTGCACGTATTAACTGGGACAAAAACATCACTCCCATAAGCACATTACTGTCTGAAATATACCGGATTGGCTACCAAGCTCATCCATATCATCCAGACAAAGAAGAACAGCTTTTAGAACAGGAACACAAACGGGCAACCCGACGACTAGGTATCGCGGGTATTGGCATGATGCAAACCATGATGCTAGCGGTTGCGCTCTATGGCGGAGCCCTACAGGGCATAGACAACCAGTATGTGACCTTTATTCGCTGGGCAAGTCTTGTGATTGCCACGCCTGTCGTATTATATGCGGCCCGTCCTTTCTTTATTGCTGCTGTGAGGGACCTGAAAACCCACCACTTAACAATGGATGTACCCGTTTCATTAGCAATTGGTGGAGCATATCTTGCGAGCGTCTGGGCTACATTTACAAACAGCGGCGAAGTGTATTTTGACTCGGTCACCATGTTTACCTTCTTCCTTCTTATTGGCCGTTTCCTAGAAATGCAGGCTCGCCATCGCACAGGGCGAGCAGGCAATTCACTACTAAATCTACTCCCCGCCAGCGCTCTACGTTTAGTTGACGGTGAAGAACAACTGGTCCCCGTCAACGATCTAAAAACGGGTGACCATGTAATTGTACGGCCAGGCCATACCATCCCCTCGGATGGCATCATCATCAATGGGAATAGCTCTATTGATGAATCAGCCTTGACAGGGGAATACCTGCCCATCAGAAAGAAAGCAACAGAGCATGTTGTTGGCGGGACAATTAATGTTGAAAACCCACTCACGATAGAGATCATTCAAACAGGTAGTGACACCCAACTTTCAGCCATTGTTCGTTTACTTGAGCGCGCTCAGGAAGAGAAACCGCAAGTAGCAAAAATTGCAGATAAGGTAGCCAACTATTTTGTTGCTGCCGTACTTATCACAGCAACCTGTGTAGGTGTAGGCTGGTGGATGGTAGAACCCGCGCATGCATTTTGGATTACATTATCGGTATTGGTCGTAACTTGCCCTTGCGCATTATCTCTTGCTACACCTACGGCGCTTACAGCAGCCACAGGAACATTACGACAAAACGGATTACTCATAACCCGAGGTCATGTTCTAGAGAGCCTAGCAACAGCAACACACATTGTTTTTGATAAAACAGGCACCCTTACAGAAGGTAATCTGAGCCTACAGGAAGTAATTCCTATCGCTGACTTGAACGAAACGGAATGCACTAAAATAGCAGCGGCGCTTGAAAAACATAGCGAACATCCAATAGCCAAAGCGTTCCATGCGAGATCAGGTGAACTTGATGCTACAGAGATTGAAAACACATTAGGCCAAGGTCTACAGGGTTCAATTAACAACCAGACTTATCGAATAGGTAAACCGGAATACGCCACACTGATTTCAAATAAAGCAGCTCCACCATTACCTCAAGATAGTGGGCAGTGGCTGCTTTTGTGTAATGAAACATCTGCGCTTGCCTGGTTTAGATTAAATGATCAGATACGCCCAGAGGCCCAACAAACTATTAAAGGCCTACAAGCACTCGGTTTACACTGTGAAATGCTAACCGGCGACAACTCTTCTGCCGTAGAAGAGGTTTCAGCCTTCTTGGGTATTGATAAAACCGTTTCTGGAGTTTCTCCCGAAGAGAAACTAAGTCACGTAAAGAGCCTCCAAGAGCAAGGGGCTCAAGTCGTCATGGTCGGTGATGGTATTAATGATATTCCGGTACTCGCAGGCGCTCAAACATCCATCGCAATGGGTGGAGCGACAGATTTAGCTAAAACAAATGCAGACGGTGTACTGATTAGCCATGACCTATTACGATTGGTCGATGGGATTTTATTAGCGCGTAAAACAAAGAAAATTATCAAACAAAATCTCGGTTGGTCTCTATGCTATAACCTTATGGCTTTACCACTAGCGGCATTCGGTTTTATTGCTCCTTACATGGCAGCCTTAGGAATGTCGGCAAGCTCACTTGTCGTCGTAGGAAATGCGATGCGCCTTAACCGTCTAAAGCAATATAAGCTTAAAACAACCAAACCCGCTCAGTCCTTAGAGGCTCAAGCAAATAATGCTGCAAATACGGAAACTCAAGCGCCCTCATAGCCGCCTCCCATTATAAAATTACCAATACATACCTTCCCTGTATAGTCACTCTTTTTACACATTGAATACATCTACACCGATCATATCGATTACCCACTAACCGAGCGCTGTAAAATCAGGTAGAATTAACACCTCAAAAGCTAAGGGTTCTTTATCTCAATGGATATTATCTTTCTTCTCATTCCAATCGCTATCATTCTAGCCAGCTGTGCCGTATGGGCTTTTTTCTGGAATGTAAATAATGGCCAGTATGATGATTTAGAAAGCCCTGCTCATAGTATTTTATACGATGACGACGACGACCTTATCCCTGAAGACGCACGCGTAAATCCCGATAAAAAACAGGATGACTGAAGCCCTTTCTTTACCTACCGCTTTTATTCTAGGGTTGCTAGGCGGCACTCATTGCCTTGGTATGTGCGGAGGGATTGCCACGACGGTATCTTTAAGCAATCCAAATGGAACCAAAGGCTTTGGCTTATTGCTAGGATATAATAGCGGCCGCATTCTAAGTTACACTCTTGCTGGCGCTCTTTTAGGCAGCCTAAGCTGGTTGGTTGAAAATCAAACAATACAACTCGCCCTTCGCACCTTTGCTGGCATCATGCTTATATGCATGGGTCTCTACATAGCTCAATGGTGGCAAGGTCTTACAAAAATTGAACACGCTGGCGGAATGATTTGGAAAAAAATCAGCCCATTGGCCAGCAAACTATTACCCGTTAGAAATATCTCTCAAGCATTACTTTTGGGAGTGCTATGGGGCTGGTTACCTTGTGGATTAGTTTACAGCACTTTAATCTGGGCTTCTGCAGCGTCAGATTGGACCTTGAGTGCACAGCTCATGGCGGCATTTGGTCTGGGAACTCTACCAACGATGCTGCTAACCGGTGTGCTGGCACAACAAGTAAAAGTAATTTTACAAAAGCAACTAACTAAATATATTTCAGGTAGCATCATTATTTTAATGGGAATCTATACAATTCCCTGGCAAGGAATGATTCGCTAGCCATATTCACTACCCTTTTATTGCAGTAGTAAAAAGATTACGAGGAAATGTTCGTGGATAGTAACCTAATAAAGTGGGATCTAGATCTAATTAAGCGCTATGACCTGTCAGGACCAAGATACACATCTTATCCAACGGCCGTACAGTTTGATCCAGATTTATCGGCCGCTGACTTAGTCAGCACAGGGCAAAATAGCGCAGACCTCAACGCCCCCTTATCTCTTTATGTGCATATCCCGTTCTGCGCACATGTATGCTACTACTGCGCATGTAACAAAGTTATCACTCGTAATCGAAAAAAAGCACAGCCCTATCTCGATACTTTATACAAAGAGATGTCCCAACTGTCGCAGTGGTATAGCAATGACCGTAAAGTAACTCAGTTACATTGGGGCGGCGGCACACCAACATTTATCAGCCATGAGCAGATGCGTGAGCTTATGGGGCAGATGCGTTCCAATTTCAATCTACTGGATGATGATTCAGGCGATTACTCCATTGAGATCGATCCAAGGGAAGCGACTGAAGAAACTATTCAGGTTCTTAGGGAAATTGGCTTCAACCGCATTAGCCTCGGCCTTCAAGATATTGACCCGAAAGTTCAAGAAGCGGTTAACCGAGTACAGTCAGTTGAGCAAACGGCTGCCATACTTGAAGAAGCGCGACGCCAAGGATTCCGCTCGCTCAATCTAGATCTGATTTATGGCCTACCTTATCAAACATTTGATGGCTTTAATGAAACACTAGATACCGTGATAGAGATGAATCCGGACAGATTATCCGTATTTAACTATGCCCACCTACCCGATAGATTCAGACCGCAACGTCATATTGACGAAGCAACGCTACCAAGCCCAGAAGTTAAATTAGCCATTCTTGAGTCGACTATTAATAAGCTACTTCAAGCGGGCTATGTTTACATAGGTATGGATCATTTTGCCAAGCCAGATGACGAGCTCGCAATAGCGCAAAATACCGGTAAGCTGCACCGAAATTTCCAAGGGTACACAACCCACTCTGAATGTGACTTAGTGGCAATGGGTGTATCTGCTATCAGCCAAATTGGCTCTGTGTATTATCAAAACCAGCATGAGATGCAACCTTATACAGATGCGGTTCAAGCAGATTCCCATGCAGTACGTCGCGGCGTATCACTGACGCAAGACGATATTATCCGCCGTCACGTGATTACTCAATTAATCTGCCACTTTGAATTGGAAAAAGAACCGGTAGAAAAACTCTTCGGAATTCAATTCGATCAATATTTTGCCGATGCCCAGCAAGAATTAAGTGCTTTTACTAAGGATGGTCTTATTAGTTTTGACCCTAAACGTATCGTTGTTTCACCTGCAGGCCGTCTGCTAATACGTAGAATCTGCATGGCTTTTGATGCATATATACCAAAAGATCAGAACTCACAGCGTTTTTCTAGAATTATTTAACTTCCCGTATATGCTGAAATACTACATAATCGAAATTAAGTAGCCGCTAGATTTAACACAACAGGATTTTTATTATGGGTAATAACAAGGCGACAGAAGGAAAACTGCGCAGCTTACAACAGGTAAGCTGCAATACATGCAGCCTAAGTACACTCTGCCTACCCGTTTCTCTTAATATGACCGAGATGGAACGTCTCGATAATATCATTGAAAAAAGTCGGCCTTTAAAGAAGGGAGAGCATCTCTTTCATCAAGGCTCGAACTTTACCAATGTCTACGCTATTCGTGCAGGCACCATTAAAACCTACACAATAACCAATGAAGGTGAAGAGCAGATCACTGGGTTTTATTTCCCTGGAGAGCTTGTAGGGATGAGTGGGTTTGACTCAAACGAATACCCAGTTTCAGCTAAAGTACTTGAAACGACAACCGTTTGCGAGATCCCTTTTGAACGTTTAGACGATCTATCTGGCCAACTGCCAGAACTGCGCCGCCAACTGCTACGTACAATGAGTAAAGAGATCAGAGAAGAGCAGCAGATGATGCTGTTACTCTCAAAGAAAAACGCAGAAGAGCGCGTTGCAACGTTCCTTATTAAGCTATCCCATCGCTTCAAAGAACGCGGCTATTCTGAGACCAGCTTTCGCTTATCTATGTCACGAAACGAAATAGGTAACTACTTAGGCCTTGCGGTAGAAACCGTTAGCCGTATCTTCACTCGCTTCCAAAAAGCTGATTTACTCGTAGTTGAAGGTAAAGAAGTACATATCCAAGATATCGATAAGCTTTACCAACTCTCAGGTGAATGCCCGGAGCCTGAAGTTCAAGAGACTACCACCGCAGCATGCGGTAAAGGTACTCAATCTTAAAATAAGTACCGGTCACTAATATGACCGGTACTTATTTGTTGCACATAAAGTAGCCATCTAAATGTGTAACCCAACATCGAAATTAGACCGTTTTCTTCGCGGTTAATCATTGCGCTAAATCAACACATAGCTTCTAAGGAGTTTTTTTAATGTCTTACGACGAATGTTATGTAAAGTCAGTTATTCGCACAATTCCTGACTGGCCGGAACCCGGTGTCCAGTTCCGAGACATCACTCCTCTGTTTAAAGACCCCAAAGCACTTCGTATGATCTCCGATGCTTTTATCCAGCGTTACATTGATAGCGACATTACCCATATTGCCTGCATAGATGCTAGAGGCTTTTTAATTGGGTCAATCATGTCATATCACCTAAACATTCCGCTTGTTCTTGTACGAAAAAAAGGCAAGCTTCCCGGAGAAACCATCCACCAGGAATATAAGCTAGAATACGGCACAGCCACTGTAGAGATGCAGGTAGATGCCGTTACTGAAGGGGATAAGGTTTTAGTTTTTGATGATCTTATTGCGACAGGTGGTACTATTTTAGCGGCTTGCAGTATTATTCAGAAACTCGGCGCCACCGTATATGAAGCGGCGGCCCTCATTGATCTACCTGATCTTCAAGGTTCAAGTAAGATCCAAGACTCAGGCATTCCTGTTCATGCTCTACTGGCTTATGAAGGGCTATAACCAAAACCTGTCATTTTCATGCTTGATTCCATACTGAATTCTTATCATTAGTATGATTCGCAGTTCAAAACTCCTAAACGGCTTGCATATCTCATTTAAGAATATCAATATAACTTAAATAAAGTACAAGCCGTATTGGAGCTTCTATGCCACGCATAATAAAATCTCACTCTGTGACATCTCGCCTACTAAGTACGCTATTGCTAGCTATTGCTATTGCCAACCCTCAACTAGTTTCAGCGGAAGAAGTGCAACTGAAATGGAAGGATCTCACTCTAAACGCAAACTTAAGTTTGGCAGATGAAAGCGGCTTTGATACGGTCATTCTAATCACCCATGGTACGCTTGCTCATAATAAAATGGAGATAATCCAAACCTGGCAAGAGCTCTTAAATGATGAAGAGATCAGTAGCCTCGCAATCAATTTAAGTTTAGGAATAGATGACCGCCACGGTATGTATGACTGTGATACCACACATACACATAAGCATACGGATGCAATTGAAGAGATTGATGCATGGGTTAACTGGCTTAAGTCAAAAGGAACTCAGCAGATAATTTTGGCAGGCCACTCCAGAGGCGGCAACCAGACGGCATGGTACGTTCAAGAAAAATCAAATCCCGCGATTAAAGGACAAATTTTACTAGCGCCACAAACATGGTCCGAGCAGGACGAGCAAAACAATTACGCTGAGCGTTATCAACAAGAACTCTCACCTCTTCTAAGTTTTGCTAAGACTCAACAAAAAGAAAAGATGATGGATAATACCCATTTTATCTATTGCAGCAGCACCCGGGTCACGACAGCTAGCTTTCTGAATTATTACAGCCCTGATCCCCGTTTAGACACCCCTTACCTTTTAAAAAACACAACCATACCTACTCTCCTTTTCAGTGGCAACGAAGATACAACAGTGCCAGATCTACCAAAAAAAATGGCCAGTATTGATAACACCATGGTTACCGCAATCGAAATCGAGGGAGCTGGTCACTTTTTTAGAGATCTTTACTTAGACGATGTGATAGAACACAGCCTTACATTTATAGAAGGCTTATAACCTTAGTTTTGTTATAGACAACTCCATATGATGAGATTCATTTTAACGCTGCTTCTTTTCGTCTGCCCCATAACCTGGGGCTCAGAAATACCTATAGCCATAGATCTACAGGATTCTTACTCACAAAAAGGATTTGACCATTTAGGAAATCAAAAGGTTGTCCTACTCTTAATCTCTCAACCCAATTGTGAATATTGTGTACAAGTCACAGAAGAGATTCTCAAACCTATGCAGCTCAACCAGCAGTATAAAAACTCAACACTGTTTAGCCGATTGGAAATATACAGTGGCCATCAAGTAAAAGACTTTAATGGTCAACGCGTGGACGCGACTGAATTTGCACAGCGATATAACGCATGGGCCACCCCAACCCTCCTCTTTCTAGATGGCCTAGGCAACGAAGTCGCTGAAAAAATAGTCGGGGTTAACACACTCGATTTATATGGCTTTTATGTTGATAGAGCAGTGAGCAAGGGTCATAAAAAGCTAAACGCTCACTAATTTTTACCTAATTCACACTTGTTAAGCCAAACAAACAATTTTTCACTTCCATCCGCAACAATTCTTGTTAACATGCAGAGCCATTTTTCTAATTGGAGCTGCTATGTGGTTTAAGAATATAATCTTCTATCGTTTAACTGAAGCCTTTGAATACACTCAGGAACAGTTACAAGAGAAGCTCCAAGAACAAACGTTCAGTCCCTGTAAAAGCCAAGAACTAAGTCGCTACGGCTGGGTCCCCCCCTGTCACCTTCTAGACGACATGCATGCTCACCAAGTGCATGGCATGTTTATGATTGCCGCTCGAAAGGAAGAAAAGATTCTACCGGGCGCGGTGATAAAAGAAGCCGTTGGTGAAAAGGTCGCCGTCATTGAACATGAGCAAGCGCGAAAAGTTTATAAAAAAGAGAAAGATCAACTTAAGGATGAAGTTATTCTTGACCTTCTTCCTCGTGCGTTCAGTAAATTCCAGCAAACGACCGCGCTCATCTTACCTAGTTTAGGCTGGATTGCCGTTGACGCATCTAGCCATAAACGCGCTGAAGAACTTCTAAGCCATCTTAGAGGCACTTTAGGCAGCCTACAAATAACTTTACCCGATGTGCAGCAATCCCCTTCTGCGGTGATGTCTAACTGGCTAGAACAAACGGATAGCCTTCCAGATGGTTTTGAAGTACTTGATGAATGTGAACTTCGGGATAATGTTCTTGAAGGTGGTGTTATCCGCATCAAAGGGCAACAGCTTGAAGATGAAGAGTTTATTGCTCATCTAGAAGCCGGCAAACGTGTTGTTAAATTAGCTGTCGAGTGGGACGAGCAACTTAAAATCTTAATTCAGGACGACCTATCAATTAAACGCCTTAAGTTAAGCGAACAACTTCAAGATAAGATGGCTGACGAAGCGGCTGAAGATGAAGTAGCGCAGTTTGATGCCGACATGGTTCAAATGGGGCTGGAATTCGCGAAGCTATTCCCTGCATTGATTTCAGCATTTGGCGGTGAAGCACAGCGCCCATAAACGTATAACAAACCCTCCACACAGTTTATTCTTTACTACCTCAAACGAGGCAGTAACTTAAGTTTATGGCTTTTCTATCAAAAGCTCGTAGCATTAACCTAAGTTATAAATTAATATATTAGAATATACTTATTTAGCGGCAATTATCATCTATGTCAAACAATTCTGAACATGTAAGTTCGCGCTTAGCTCACTTCCCTCCCGCTTTTTTTTGCGATGGTCATGGGTTTGACAGGATTAAGCCTCGCCTGGGAAAAAGCTGCACTCCTTCTGGGTTTTCCGATCATCATTTCTAACGTTTTGTTACTGATTAGCGTCTGCACCTTTATCATTATTGTGGTCACTTACGCTCTAAAGGCACGCAGTTACCCACACGCTGTCATTGAAGAATTTCATCATCCAATTAAGATGAGCTTCTTCCCCGCATTTTCAATCGGTATGTTACTGATGAGTGTTGCCACACTATCAATCTCTACCACCTTATCTTTTTACTTATGGGCCATGGGTAGCATTATTCATTTAGGTTTTACCTTATATACCTTAGGACAATGGCTACATCAGCCAAAATTCAAAATAGCCCATAGTACACCCGCTTGGTTTATCCCTGTAGTCGGTAATATATTGGTACCTGTAGCCGGTGTTGAACATGGCTTTCTAGAGGTCAGCTGGTTTTTCTTTTCTATCGGTTTAGTTTATTGGATCGTACTTAAAACGCTCATATTCAACCGTATGTTTTTCCATGAGCCATTACCGCAAAAACTACTTCCCACACTTTTTATATTAATTGCACCACCTGCTGTTGGATTTATTTCTTACATGAAGCTGACTGGAGAATTAGATAGCTTTGCCCGTATTCTGTTTTATAGCGCTATGTTTTTAGTTTTACTTTTGCTTTCACAGCTACCAAAATTCATGAAAATAAATTTCTTTATGTCTTGGTGGGCTTACTCATTCCCATTGGCGGCATCCACAATAGCAACACTAAGCATGTACCATGCAAACCCTCTGCCTTTTTTCCATTATCTCTCTATCGTTTTGCTGCTGCTGGCAAGTTGCGTAATCGTCGTATTATTCTTACGAACGCTGATTGCTATAAAACGTAAAGAGATATGTATTCCAGAGTAGCCAAACGTAATGGAGCCTATATCTAGAGGCCTAGTGAGGCAGGTCTCATTAATATAGAGAAAGAAAAGTAGATAGAAGTGCGATGGCTCCAGGGAGCACAAAAAAGAAAAAAAGCCTCCAAAGGAGGCTTTTTCAATCAAACGCTATTCAGCATCTCCGACTGTTGTTAGACCTAAGCTTGTCCATGCTTGCATCCCGCCACGATAATATTTCATTTTATCGGCAGGGTAATCTTTCTCTAATAGCGCACGAATCAAGGTAGGTGTCTGTCCACACCAGTAACCATTGCAAAACATCGCTAATGTTTTAGCCTGAGCAAAGTCATAGCTACCATCTGCATTTTTTACAACACCAAAGTCATCTAAGGCATCCGCAGCTGACTCTTCTTCTTTCATAACCGTAAAAGGAACATTCACACTTCCAGGTATCGTCAAACGATAGTGCCAACCTTCAGTACGTGTATCTACGATCAAAATATTTTCATCTTTTTGAGCGGCCTGCATTAAAGCAACAAACTCTCGCTCACCAATTGTCTCGACATCATGAGGTTCAAAGGGATGAATAGGCTGAGGCATTCCACGAAACGTTGTGTTGTAGAGTTCATGGACTTTATTATCAGGGTTTTGATTACGCATAACCTCTATAGGTTCACCATCATGCTCAACGGTGAAGGAGTATAGTTCTGGTGTAATCATCGCCTTCCTAGCGCCTTCAGCTAAGACCATCGATGATGAAGCTATCAACGTCACCAACGCTAAACCCTTTATTGTCTGTTTAAACATCATCCACCCTCTAATTATTATAAGTTTATTCCATAAGGATATAATGATTCTGACACAGAAACAGCCTAATAGTCACGTTCCCTAATGTAAGACATTAGAATATACCAAATAGACTGTAGCTTGTGCCTTTTAAGCAAAAGGTAAAAATGCTATTTCATCATCAGAAGCATATCAATGGAGTAACGGGAAGGATCCGCACCGACTTCAAGCCCCTGACATTGAAGCAAAAACTTGTTCTCACGCTCCTTAGTGTCATTATAGCCAAAATCATTTCCTTCTAGACTTTGAACCTGCAACGTCGCCTTGTAATAAAAAGCTAGAACCACCGCAGCCGTTTCATTCTTTTCTTCTAGCAGTTTTTCCCAACGATGGCGGTGGTTCTGGATCTTCAATGCTTGACGTTTTAAGTTCCACCCATAACGAAGCTCATCATAATAAGGGCGGGTAACAAAACGTGAGAAGACACCGATAGTAATGAGCGCACCTAATAAAACACCGGATAGATTAACCCATGTGTTGCTCCCATCTTCATTACCAAAATAATGACGGAAAACAGCACTCAAACCTAATCCAATAACTGCAAAAATTAAACACAGAACTAGAGCAACTTTTCGCTGTTTCTGCTTATAAACCGTTTTATCAATCTCTTGAAGTTCCACGTATAAATCCCGTAATACCAAAATTAGTTATCTAATTTTAAAATGAATGAAATTAACTTGCAGTCACACTCTGCCAGTGTAGACTTATCGCCTCTAAAATAAAGGCCCTTTCTAACACAATCTAATGTATTCCGTAAAAGAGATTTTCTATAGTTTGCAAGGCGAAGGTGCGCAAAGTGGACGTGCATCAATTTTTTGTCGTTTCACTGGCTGTAACTTATGGTCTGGACGTGAAAAGGACAGGAAAAATGCCGTCTGCAATTTTTGTGATACTGACTTCATTGGCACTGATGGTCAAAATGGCGGTAAGTTTGAAACGCCAAATCAACTTTGTGAATTTCTTAAAAGTTTCTGGCCCGAACAAAGCTCCACCTCACCTTACATCATTTTCACGGGAGGTGAACCCGCTCTACAACTCGATCAAGCACTTGTAGACGCTTGCCACCAGCATGGCTTTGAAGTCGCCATAGAAACCAATGGAACTAAGCCTTTACCTAATCATATTGATTGGATCTGTGTAAGCCCTAAAGCCGATGCGGAGGTGATTATCACTTCCGGAGATGAGCTGAAGTTGGTTTACCCTCAAGCGCTTGCTCAGCCCGAAGACTTTCAGGATATGGACTTTACTGATTTCTATCTTCAGCCTTTAGATAGCCCCGCTCGGCCCATCCATACCCAAGACGTCATAACGTATTGCCTTGAGCACCCACGCTGGAAGCTAAGTCTGCAAAACCATAAAGTCTTGGGTATTGATTAATACCGATACGATTCAGGCTGTGAACTGTATCGTATCGAAAGTTCTCTATCGCCTCTGTGGTTGAGCAATTGAATTAAGCAAGCACGGCACCCCGTTACACCTTACATCCAATTTTCCATGTACTTGGCATCTTTAAGAGACTAAAAACTTAGCCTGATTGTTTCATAACACTGCTTAGCCCGCTGTTTGTATAAATAACCAGCATAAATGCCGGAATATTCATTAGCACACCATAGATAAGCGCACTGGCAGCCATTTCTGAATTTTGCAGTATTCCCCCTGTCATCATTAAAGCAATAGCCGCATTTTGAATGCCGACCTCCATCGACATAGTGACCCCTTGCTCTGCGCTCAAGCTCATCTTCCAAGCAATAAAGTAACCTATAGACATAGCAATAATAATTAACGAAAGAATTGATGGCCCTAACTCAGTGAGTAAAACAGGTAGTTGTTCCCAATTTGTCTTAACAATATAGAAAACAACCATTATCAAAAAGAAGCAGGCAAGAATTTTCACAAAACGCTCAATTCGCTTACAAAATTCTGGCCAAAACCGCTGAATGCAAACCCCTATAACAACAGGAATAACAGACATGACAATTAACTTAATGACTGTCAGAAAAATGGGGAACTCAATCGTTTTACTTTCACCCATAAAGTAACCCATCACTAATACTGTTAAAACAGGCATCGTGAAAGGCGTTATAAGCCCTGAAACTGCCGTTAAGCAAACTGATAAGGCAGTATCACCTCTTGCAAGATAAGTCAGCATATTGGATGTAGCACCTCCTGGCGCAAATGTCACAATCATGACTCCCACAGCAAGAACGGGACTAAGCTGAAACAGCTTTACCACTGCCAACCCAAGCAAAGGCAAAAGAATTAGTTGAACAACAACCCCTATAAAAACAAGAGAAGGCTGCTGCCAAAAAAGCTTAAACTCTTGTATACGCAAAGACATCCCCACTCCCAGCATAATAGTAAAAAGAGTTAAGGGTAATATCAGCTGAACAACCATCCCGTTTTCCATCATTCTTCCTTTTTTCCAAACACTAAAATCATACTTTTTTATAACTAATTTTTCTCTTTAAAAAATAGTTATTAGATTCATAAAACCATCCACTTTCCAAGCAAACGCCGATGCTACAAGGGCTGCCTAAGGCTACCCACATTCACTGTGGATAACTTTGTGAATTAATTATTCAAAACTCCATGAAACACCCATTAAATAAGGGCCCGGCTCAAACTGATCATTTTTTAACCAATCAAAAATTAATCCTTTAAAATCAAGATGTTAATTATGTCAATACTGTAACTTTAGGTTTTTAAATCCACATCTTAAGGATCTTAAGGTTTAATGCCTGTCAACAGTGTAAAACAATAAAATTTGAATAAAACAGCTTGACTGCCTGAGCCCCCTATTCGAGCTGTATAACAGTAATAATTCAAACAAGATAATCGCCTATTAAGAACCTACGAAGGATTACACATTCGAAGGTCGTTCAAATAGCACCAAAATAATGCATAGTATTTAGATTAATAAGACCTTTAACTATGGAAATTCACTCATAGCTTGAAGCTAAACCTTTAAATACGCTAAGCTAATTTAAGTCTTATTAGAACTTACATCAGCAAGCTTTTCCTCCGCATCTTGAACGAGTGCCCTATGCAGCGTGATCACACTCAAATAAAAGCGGCTAACAAAGTCACCCTTATTGGCGCATTTCTAGATCTAGCTTTAGGGTTCCTTAAAATAACATTTGGGACCCTTTCTAACTCGTCAGCCCTTATTGCAGATGGAATACACTCCCTTTCTGATTTGCTAACTGATATTCTGGTCTTAGGGATTTTAAAGATCTCAGCTAAGGGACCCGATGAAGATCATCCATGGGGACATGGGCACTTCGAAACTGTCGGCACTGCAATTTTAGGCAGCATACTCATAGCGGTAGCGGGTGCTATGGCTTATGACAGTACGCTCCATCTACTTAATAATGAAGAGCTCCCTATCCCATCTTGGCCTGCGCTTGTCGTTGCACTCGTATCCATCGCTGCTAAAGAATGGATATACCATTACACCGTTAAAGTTGGCCGAGCACTTAGCTCTGACCTTCTTATTGCTAATGCATGGCATAGTCGAACAGACGCTATATCATCCGTTATTGTTTTTATCGGCATCGCAGGCGCCATGTCCGGATTAAACTGGCTTGATGCTGTTGCCGCTATCTTTGTTGCCATCATGGTCGCCAAAATAGGTTGGGACCTTAGTTGGAACAGTTTTCAAGAACTCGTCGGCACAGCATTACCTGCAGAAAAAGTCCGCCAATATGAAGCACAGGTTCTATCCATAGAAGGTATCGTAAACGTACATAACTTTAAAACAAGGACAATAGGTAGCAAAACAATTCTGGAAATGCATATTCAAGTGTCTCCCTATATCAGTGCATCTGAAGGACACCTCATCGGTGATACCGCGTGTCAAAAACTATTCAAGAATGACGATATTGCCCACATCATTTTTCATATCGATACTTATGATGATGAGGACACAGAGATAACACCTCACAAAACTTTACAGCCTATGCGCAGCTCCATCGAATCAATAATTCGTGACTATTTAGGTTCCTTAAATGGAGAGATATCTCTTTATCGCATCCACCTTCACTACTTAGATGATAAGATTGATATTGAAATTTTACTTAATAAAAACTTTACTTCTCGCTTAGATATAGCAACTGATGTGTTAATTCATAACATTAAAGTTGAGCTAGAAAAAACCGCTATCCCGGAAGGAACCCTAGGTAAGGTTTTCTTCGCTGTAGGCATTGAGCAATGACATCATACATACCAGCCCAAGCACTCTATCAATCTGAAGTTGTAGTGAAGCATAGTCGCTTCATCACCCACATCGCTCACACGCCAGATATTGATAGCGCCAAAAACTTTCTTCAAGAAATTAGACAACAACATATAAAAGCAAACCATAACTGCTGGGCCCAAATAGCAGGTTCGAGGGAAAACCTTAATTGCTGGGGTAGTAATGATGACGGGGAGCCTAAAGGTACCGCCGGTAAGCCAATGCTAAATGTCATAAAACATAGCGAACTGTGCGAAATAACAGTGGTTGTAACCCGTTACTTCGGAGGTATAAAACTAGGTGCAGGAGGACTTGTACGGGCTTACAGCTTAGCCGTTCAAGAGGCATTAAAAACACTTCCAATAAGCGAGAAGGTTGATGTATTTGAATTTAACCTTCATCTCCCTCATTTTATAGTCGGAGACATTGAAACCCTGCTCATGAAGTGCAGAGTCAGTGTTACAGAAAGAAACTGGCAAGAAGACTTACAAATCACTGGCAAAGCCAGTGATGAACAACTCATACAATTAAGACTAGGGCTTAAACCCTTTCAGCACCAAACATCTTATCAGGACAAAGACATTCGTTGGTAAGCATCTTCAAGAGCCTCTTCTCGATTCTCAAAACAATAGTGATCTGACAAGCGAGATAACACCTGCATTTTAACAAAAACATCTCTCACAAGATCGTTCATACCAATCAAATACACATCACGATTTGCCTCTAAAGCATCAGCAATCATCGTATCTATAGCCATGGCCGTTGATACATCGACAAGTGGCACCGACGTCATATCAAACATCAATGCATCATGTGGCTGACTATCCAGTAACTTCTGTGTCATGCCTTTAGCCGACGCATAGCTTAGAGGACCATCGATGTGATAAAGCAATATACGCCCAGCCGCGGAGGATAATATAAACCTCTCCCGATCATTTAATTGCTCAAGATTATCTGGCTCATCGGCTATCACTCGAATTGAATCAATTTGAATATCTGACAGCCGTTTAATTGTTATGACATTCGCAATAAATACCCCCACTAGAACAGCTGTCACAAGATCAACAAAAACCGTTAAACCCAGTACGAGTAACATTAAGAAAACGACAAACGGTGGAGCTCGATGAATTTTCTTTAAAAAGCTCCAATCAATAATATCGATACCCACTTTAATGAGGATTCCCGCCAAGACTGCATGAGGAATATCTTCCGCTAAAGGCCCAGCACCTAAAACTATCAGCAACAGGATTACCGCATGTAGAGCACCAGATGCAGGTGTTTTACCACCGGCACGAATATTAACGACGGTACGCATCGTCGCTCCTGCTCCAGGCAATCCGCCAAAGGCGCCTGCCACCATGTTTCCGATACCCTGACCCACAAGCTCTCTATCTGAGTTATGCTGAGTTCGCGTCATGTTGTCTGCAACAAGCGATGTTAACAACGAATCAATAGACCCCAGCGCAGCTAACATCAATGCAGCAAAGATCATCTCTTTAAGCAGGGTTATCTCTATATCAGGGTATATAAATGAGGGAAAGCCTGAAGGTATATCTCCAATAACATCAACACTGCCTTCAGAGAATAATAATAGGTAAGTCAATGTACCGAGTAATAAAGCGATTAAGGGGGGTGGGAGAAACGCTGCCACCTTACGAGGGCAAAGAAATACGATTATCAGCGTGATGATACTCAAAAGTACCGCGCCATTGTTAAAGCTCATTACATTAGCGGGGAGCACTATCAATGATTCGAGTACTGATGACTCTGCCGAGTGCCCTAGCAGCGGTGCAAGCTGGAGCGCGATAATAATCACACCGATACCACTCATAAAGCCGGATATAACCGGAAAAGGCATCAGTGTAATAAACCGACCGAGTTTAAACAGACCAAACAAAACTTGAAAAAAACCGCCCATCAAAACAACAGTAAAAGCCAAGATGGGGCCTTGCTGAGGGTCTATCGCACTAAATTGGGTAAATGTGGCTGCCATAACAACGGTCATAGGTCCCGTTGGGCCAGAAATTTGTGTTGACGTACCACCAAATATTGCGGCAAAAAACCCTACAAAAATAGCCCCATAAATGCCTGCAATAGCCCCAGCACCTGAAGACACTCCAAAAGCTAACGCAAGAGGAAGAGCAACAACCGCCGCAGTTAAACCGCCAAATAAATCACCTCGCAGATGACGAAGTTGGATAACATTCATTTGCGGCATTAGGCCCTCACCCATTTTTTAATTATATAAAAAAACATCGACCCTGCTCACGTCAGAAGTAATCGCACTTGCTTAACTCTAACATGCAAGTTCATTGTGTGAAAAACAAGCAATAAGATTAGTGTATAAAGTTGCTATGCCATAATGACCTTCTATCTCATCTGAAACCTTTTGCAGGAACCTTTTTAAACCGCGTAAAAATATTGCAGATTTAATTTTTCCTTGAAGAAATGATCAGCTCTGCCGATACTGTTGGTAGTTGAGAATTATCTAAGAGTGCATTTTATAACTGGCTATTGGATTACAAAGCACACGAGATATGGTCTGATCGAAGTTTGATAGCTTACTAGAATGTACGGCATTTCTTAATTGACAGCTAAACAGGGGTTATTTATTTTAAGTAAACTGTTCCCATATTAAAACGCTTGTTTTAAAGTTAATGAATTGCCGATCAATAAGCGATTTTCTCCTTACTATTTAAGGGGAATTTATTATTTTTTTATGTTCAATTAAATAAGCGATAGGGGAAGTATGAAGTTCGCTGAAGATAATAACCAAGCTGCTGAATATCTCCGTCAGGCTGTCCCTCTGATGGTTAAGCACAACATTTCGCCTAATCCACTGAACTATGCGTTATGGTATACCTATGTCAGTGACCGTATGCCGGAACTTAATGTTGAACTCAACAAAACTCTAACAACATACGGCACCTGCCCGACAATGCTTAGCGAACAACTTTTTCGCGAGCATATGATCAAAGATGAGATTAATAGTTCAGATGATGTGCAAGCAAGCCTTATCGACTTAATTAATGATTTGCACCAACATGCTGAGAAAACAGCAGTAGAAACCGAAGACTACCATTCGATCCTCGAAGATAGCCTTGATAACCTTCACAATAATGAAGATGGTGAACCTAGCCTTCCGCTAGAATCGGTTATTCAAGCACTATCAACCCATACAAAATCTATCAGCGAAACAGCCAGGCAGTTTCAAAACCGCATGCAAGAAGCGCAAGCGGAAATACAATCCCTGAAAGAAGAGCTAAATAAGTCTAAGCAAGATGCCCGTGTAGATCCATTAACCAACCTGTTTAATCGGCGAGCATTTGATGCCGAAATTTCTCAGCTTGTAGGTATAAACAATCCTGATATTATTTCCTCTTTTATCTTAATCGACATTGATCACTTTAAACGCTTTAACGACACTTACGGACATCTTATGGGTGATAAAGTACTGCAATATGTCGGTAAACTCCTGAAAGAAGTATGCCCTGAACCAATGCTACCCGTTAGATTTGGAGGAGAAGAGTTTGCAGTGCTGATGCCGTCCACTTCTGTAGATGAGGCAGCGAATATTGCTGAACAGATTCGTCAAAAGATCCAAGCTATCCGAATCAAACAAAAGAAATCCGGTGAGATAATCAGTTCGATAACCGCATCCTTTGGAGTATCTCAGCTCACCGCAGACGAGTCGGCAGAGCAACTTGTAGAACGCACGGATAAAGCACTATACAAAGCCAAAGATAGTGGCCGTAATCAGATTCAAATCTCCGGTTAATCACCATCTGGCACATTAACAGCGATTTAGAATAGATTGCTTTTAATGTGCCGATTTTTATCACCCCACACTACTAAGAATCATCAATGCGTGTACGTGATTATTCCTAAGTTCCTCTTTCGCATATATGAAAATATTACCCTGCTGATTAGGCTCTTAAGCTATAAGCTCCTTAAGCCATAAGCCCCGCACAACTATATCGCCTGTAAGCCACTCTATTTCGTAGCTAGATACCGATATAGTGCATGAACATGCTGACAAGATGCGATAAGCCTAAACAGACTTAAGAGTTACATATAGCTAATTTTAAATACGCAAAATATTAATTAAAGCCATCAATATAAATTTATGACGAAACTATATAGAAATTTAACATATCAGCTATTTTCAAAAATACAGGCATTTAGTTAGATCATTAACTTAGCTTTCACTAACACAACAGTTGTGAAGCAATAGCTTTTTCTCTTCCTCACTCCACATCCATAAAGAACTATTCGTTAAGTGCACCCCACCGCGCCAATAATCAATTTCGTTATCCTGTTGCCACTGCCTTAGCCCCTGTATTGCTTCCGCACCCGCATGAGTTAATGAGTAAACACTCTCGCCATCAATCTGCATTACACTCACATAAGGCACGGCTGCGTTAATAAGGCGGTTAAGCTCATAACGAACGGAAAGATCTCCCATAAATGGAGCGGTTTCAAGCTGCTGGAGATGATTGAAAATACGCTTAAAGGTTGCAGGGCCTATCAAGATTTCATAATAACGCTGCTCTGCAGTGATATCTTCAGGTAAAGCATTCGCTTGTTCCGCCAGCTTCAAGTTGTATTCTAGCGCGGGCAATTCTTCCGGCGCTTTCAAAAGCGTCAACAACAGATAAGTCTGGGTCAATGTTAACCCTGTATTTACATCAGGGAATTCGGAAAAAAAGCGAGAAAGCGCCTGCGCCATAAAGGGCCAACCTGCAATTTCATCTCTGGCAAACGCAGCAAGCTGCTCAGGAGAATCAGCCACAAAGGAAGCCCAAAGTTCACAGCCGATCTTTAATTGAGCCTGACTCAGTTGTTGACGTTGCAGAAAAAGTTTCTCCATCATAGGAATTGTTAAATTCCCAAACCCATGAAAGAACGGTACTTCAGAGTGAGAATCGATACTCACGAGTGATATATCTGGTAAGGGCTTCTGCTTTTCACTTAAACGCTGACAGACCTCAAGCAACTGCAGTTGATCGTAAAGATCATGCTCAAACCATAAAACAATCTCATTATAAGTACTAAGGCTAGATAAAATTAGATCTCGCTCTATGAAATCAGATTCTATTTTTTGCATTGGTATTACTTCAGAACACTCCCCTTCACGTAATAGAGTACTTAAATACTCCACTCGTTTAGCGACATACTCACGATAAGGCAGCGCCTGCACAGGCCCATCATGCAGTAGATCCCTCCAGCACAAAACATCCCCCTCTATAGAGGAAGATGACTTCAACATTTCACCTGCACAATCGCCGTTCGTAATATGTAATCTCATGCTTTGCCTTAAATTACTCAAGCTTCAGGAATAATGGCTAAAAGATCTGTCACGGCAAGTTCAACACCATTTTGACTTAACAATGTAGAAACCTGGCCACGATGATGTGTTTGATGATTGAACAAATGTTGTAATAGATAGCCAAATCTTTTTTCAAACCGCTTCCCTTTCATATTAGTAAAAGACAGAGGCTGGTTTAAATCATAGATTTCGATCTGATCACAAAGATCAATAACCGCCTTATCAATTAGGTAGCGTTCATCTCTGAGTAATTCGATATCTTCATATAACAATACATCTAAGGAAATAGGACGAGGAATCGTTTTAATCCTATCTAAAGCAACAAAGTTTGACGGGTGCTCAGCTAACCGTTGTAGCCATATAATATCTCCCACCAAAATATGATTAAGCGTACCTAGTATAGATTTGAAAAACGCACCTTGGTCAGCTTTAAGTGTAGCCTGATCTAGCTCACTCGCCGCTTCGTAAATATTTTCATTCATCCACTGATTATAGCGAGCCATTAATTCGAAATTATCTTTCAAGGTCATACTCTATCCTTCGTATAATTGAGCCTTTATCTAAAAGCTCTATCTTTTTAATTCCATTCAACAGCGTGCAGAACTTATTTATTAAGGCCAACCACTCTGTAAAGAAGTCTTTGCTGAAGCGAACATCTCAAGCTTGCCATTTATAGACGCAAGTCTCGTTATTAAAACAATGAAAGATGACATTTTATAGATTCTTCTTTTTACCAAGGTAGAATATCTCGTATCACTGTTCTTCTCTAACTGATAGGTACAACCTCATGCCGTTCTCATCCCCAATCGACATACCGACCAATCTATCTGTGCTTGTCATTGGTTATGTCTGGCCTGAGCCGAACTCATCAGCGGCAGGGAGCCATATGCTATCTCTTCTGCGCCTTTTTAAAAATCAAAGCTGGGACGTTACTTTTGCTAGCCCAGCTCAAGAAACAGATCACATGAGCGATCTGAAATTGGAGGGTATCCAAAGCCTTTCAATTACCTTAAACGACAGCAGTTTTGATCGTCATATCAGCGAGCTTAACCCAGACATCGTTATGTTTGATCGTTTCATGATGGAAGAACAGTTTGGCTGGAGAGTTGAAAAGAATTGCCCGAATGCGCTTAGAATATTAGACACTGAAGATCTTCAGTGCTTGCGTAATGCAAGGCACCAAGCGATTAAAAAAAATCGGCCGATGGAGCTCAGCGATCTATACTCAGACCTAGCCAAACGTGAGATTGCTGCTATCTACCGCTCCGACCTATCCTTAATTATCTCAAGTTACGAAATAGATCTGTTACAACATCAATTTAGTATGCCTATGCAACAGATTTATCACCTGCCTTTTATGCTAGATCTGGAAGAGCTACCGACAAAACTCGCTGATTTCGATTCCCGAAAAAACCTAATGATGATCGGAAACTTTCGCCACGCCCCCAACTGGGATTCGGTCTTGCAAATGCAAACCCTTTGGCCTGAAATAAAGGAAAAACTGAAAGATAAGGGGTACCCAGATGTGGAACTTCACATCTACGGTTCTTACCCACCACCCAAAGCAACAGCACTTCACAACCCTAAAACAGGCTTCCATATCAAAGGTTGGGCAAACAACGCTTACGATGTCATTAGCAACGCAAGACTCTGTTTGGCCCCCTTACGTTTTGGTGCAGGTATTAAGGGTAAATTATTAGATGCAATGGTTTGTCGCACCCCTTCAATCACTACAGAGATTGGTGCTGAGGGTATGACTGCAGATGAACATTGGCCAGGAGAAATAGCGAAAGATAACAGTTCATTTATTCAAGCCACCGTAGATCACTATACTGATAAGTATCTATGGGATCGTAAACAGCGCTTTTCTAGTGAGATTCTGAACAACCATTATGATGGCAATAAAACGGGCCCACGCCTTATTCAACACATCATTCAACTGAAACAAGACCTACCCTCTCACCGACTAGAAAATTTTACCGGAGCTATGCTTAATCATCACAGCATGAAAAGCACCCAGTATATGTCACAATGGATTGAGGCAAAAAATAAGCTTGAAAACAGTTCAGAATGAAAACACTACGTAAGTTTCACTAAATCATCATAAAACTGACGTACCCTACAAAAATTTAAACTATGTGTTTTAAAGCTTTTGATTAATACACTAAGTTAAGTACCTAGAGAGATCAGTGAGATAACAATGCGTCGAGTGTGGGAAGTATTTTGGCAGTTTTTACTTTTGGGCTTAACCAGTTTTGGTGGACCCGCTGCTCACTTAGGCTATTTCCAAAAAACCTTTATCCAAGATAAAAAGTGGATAGACCAAGACGGCTTCTCCCGCTTAGTTGCCCTCAGCCAATTTTTACCGGGCCCTGGTTCTAGTCAGGTAGGCTTTGCCTTAGGTTTGCAACGAGCAGGCCTTAAAGGCGGACTTGCGGCTTTCATAGGGTTTACCTTACCCTCCTTTCTTATTATTTATGTTATTGCAACCACGACACTTTACAATGAGGAGCAGGCTTGGTTAACCGGCCTTATCCATGGTTTAAAGCTTCTCGCCGTGATCGTTGTTGCTGACGCTACATTAAATATGATGCGTAGTTTCTGTAAAGAAACAACCACCATGGCAATCGCTGTTTTAACCGCAGCAACGCTACTGGTACTTCCAAGCTTATGGACTCAGCTTTGCGTATTAATAATGGCCGCTGCTTACGGTGCTTTTAAGCAATATAGAGCGGTACAAAAGAGTAGTCCCATAACTGCATCAACATCAGAAGCATCAGATCCATACATTACGAAACCTCCTTTCTTTCTTTTTGTAGGGCTCTTTTTTCTTCTACCTGTACTTGGTTTAGCCTCAGACTGGATTGAGCTTATTTCCTCTTTTTATCATGCGGGTAGTTTAGTGTTTGGTGGCGGGCATGTAGTACTCCCTCTATTACAACAAACCTTAGCCGAATCAATAGATAACGAACGTTTCCTATTGGGCTATGCGGCCGCACAAGCCATTCCTGGGCCGATGTTTACCTTAGCCACATTTTTAGGTGCTGACCTAATGCCTGAAAACAGTTTTCTCGGCGCATTAGCAGCGACCTTAACAATATTTTTACCTGGTTTTCTGCTTATACTCAGCATTCACGGTTCATGGGAAAGACTAACGACGCAACCTAAAGTCGCGGGAGCTATTTGGGGGATAAATGCTTCAGTCGTAGGCTTGTTACTCTCAGCGCTCTACCAACCTGTATTTATTAGTGCTGTAGGTTCAGCCATTGATATGGCAGTTGTCATCTGTGGTTTCTTTGTTATGAGATACTTTAAAATACCAATCTTGGTATTGGTCATCGTTTTTAGCATATTAGGCATTATCAGCAATCTGCTGTAGTGCCGCTGTAGTGCCGCTATAGTGCCGCCGCTATAGGTCTTTTTTAGAAAGCATCAGCTTGTAATTAGCAATCCATTCAGTCAGTTCAGCAATGGACATTGGCTTAGCGAAATAATAGCCTTGCATATAATGACAAGTTAGATGCTCTATCAACTCCACTTGGTATTGCAACTCAACACCCTCTGCAATCACATTCATATTTAGACTTCTAGCCATGGCTATAATTGCCTTCACTAGGGATGCAGAATCATCCTCTTTATTTAGATCTGCGATAAAGGCTTGATCAATCTTCAAGACATTAATAGGAAAGCGCTTCAGGTAGCTTAAAGAGGAATAGCCTGTACCAAAGTCATCGATTGATAAATTAACACCCAACTCTTTAAAATCACTTAGCCACTGTAATAAATCTGGATCATCTTCTAATAAAATGCTCTCCGTTAACTCCAGCGAAAGTAAATGACCAGAGAAACCAGTTTTGACTAGAATATTATTCAAGCTGGCCGCATTAAACCCTAAGGGGTACTGTCTGCTTGAGACATTAACCGACAAGTGTAATTTTCCATTTCCGTGCCCTGAATCCAACACGCTAATATCATGACAAGCTTGCTCCAATACCCATTCACCTATTGGGGCAATGAGCCCACTTTCCTCGGCCACAGGGATAAATTCAGAAGGAGGGATCATCCCTTCATCCGGTTGTTTCCATCGAGCTAAAGCTTCAAAGCCAAAAATTTCTTTACTCACACTATCAATAATAGGCTGGTAGAAAACTTCAAACTCATTGTTATCTAACGCCTTACGCATTAAATTTTCTAACGCTAATTTTCGGTTGACCTTATCCTGCATTTTTAAAGCAAAGAAGTGATACTGATTACGTCCAGATTCCTTCGCTTTATACATCGCTAAATCAGCTAAACGGAGGAGCTCATCAGGCCTATCTGCATCGTTTGGCGCCAATGCTATACCGACACTCGCTCCAGCGAAAACTTCAAAACCGTTCAAATCAAATGGATTCGATAATGACTCAACAATTTTTTCAGCAACAAGAACAGCATCTTCAGGACCTGAGATATCCGCCAAATAAACAACAAATTCATCCCCACCAAAACGGGAGATAGTGTCACTTGCACGCACAATGCTTTTTAAACGCTCAGCCACTTCCTCTAATAGCCGATCACCCACATCATGACCCATGGTATCGTTTACACGCTTAAAACGATCCAAATCAACAAACAATAAACTACTCACATGAGCAGTTCGTTTCGCTAATTCTAGATCATGCTCAATCCTATCCATTAATAAAGAGCGGTTTGGAAGGCCCGTTAATCCATCATGATATGCTTGATAATGAATCTTTTCCTCTTGAGCTTTACGCTCGGATATATCAGATAGGATAGCTATGTATTGAGAGACCTCTCCCCGGTCATCGGAAACCACTGTCACAGATAAGGATTGCGGATATAAAGAACCGTCCTTCCTTTTATTCCATACCTCCGCTGACCAGCGACCATCACGAAGCAGCACTGTCCACATATTTTTATAAAAATCTGCATCATGCTTACCAGAGCTAATAATGGCTGGCGAATTCCCCAGAACCTCATTTTCTGTATACCCAGTGATTTCAGTAAACGCAGGGTTAACCGCCGTTATACGTAACCGAGCATCCGTCGTCATTATGCCTTCTTGAGTTGCATCAAAAACGGCTGCAGCCATTTTAAGGTTATCATTGTCTTTTTTTTGCTGCGTAATATCTTCTTTAATCGCTATCAAGTTTGTAATTTCACCTAATTCATCTCGAATTGGAGAGATAGAAGCAGACTCCCAATATTCACTGCCATCTTTTCGGCGATTATTAAAAACCCCTTTCCAGCTCTTACCTGAGAGCAGATCTGACCAAAGCGCATCATATTCATTTGAAGAGGTATAACCCGATTTTAGGAAGTTAGGGTTCTCTCCTAATATATCTGCCAGCTCATAGCCTGACACCTCTTCAAACTTAGGATTCACATACTCTATCGCGCCATTAATATCGGTAATAATAATTGAGGAGGGACTCTATTCTACCGCACTACTTAACTTTCTTAACTGATGTTCAGCAGCCTTATAGTCGCTCATATCCACACGTAGACAAACAAGTCCGCCATCGCTAGTTAACGTATCTCTAGCCTGTAACCAACGTCCGTCTGTTGTTTTCTGCAGTGTATATGACTGCCCGGTGCTCTCATCCTGAAGCTCACTTTCCTCAGAAATGAACATATTTTTCTTCTCATTAAACTCCCTCAGGGTTTTAGGAAAATCATTCAGATCACTAATCCCGTGCTGTTCAAGCCAGCAGCTATTAGTAAAGCGCAAGGCTCCATCCGATGAATAAAGCGCAAAACCTTCTGATAACTTCTCCACGGCATCATGCAGTAAATTACTCGCCTCTTCCGTAGCTATTCTGGCACTGTCTAAACGACGTAATATAAAGATGACAAATACAATTAAAAATACACACAACACTAATAATTTGACGCTTAACGATTGTGTTTCTTCTACCTTTTTTTGATGATGTTGCAGATAGTTCAAACGAAGATCTTCAAGTCGCTGCTTACTACCAATCGTCAGATATTGCTGTCGAATTTTAGCCAACTTATTAAGCCCAGAAAGCGCTTTCGTTAAGTGAGTATGAAAATGACTCAGCGCTTTATCATGTGGATATAATTTAACCCAACGCTCTAACACCTCCATTTGATCTAACAAACTACTTTTACTGGATTCACTGCCAAAATAGCTGTAGGCCATTAGCTGTGTAACATACGTATTTGGATGAACAACACCAGTAAATCGGTGATTACTAAGCTCGGCACTAAGCTTTGGAAGATAAAACAAACCATTTCTCACAATGGCTGACTGTGTTTTAAGCCGCTCAATTAAGCCTAACTTAGCTTGCAGTAAATGAGACAATGCCACAGAAGTTTCGGTAATATTTTCACTTGTTCCATAAAAAACACCACCCGTATCAGAGGCTAATAAACGAGTAAGATTTTCATGTTTGTCGTACAAGCCCAAAAGGGTGTCATACTGATTTAGGGTGGTCGTCAGAATCTGCAACGCAACCTGATCTAATTCAGCATCCACCCGCTCAGCTAACAACAGTATATTCACTCGTTGAGAATGTTCATCCGAATTAAACCCAGTCACCTTCAAGAAGAAAAACACTAACGCGATAAGGGCGATGAGTAAGTAAGCTTGTAAGGCGGTAGAGTGTGAGACCTTGTTTTTCATCTCTGCTCCAAAAGTGTATGCCTACCCACTAAACTTTGAAGAAATTTCGCAATAAGTTTTGCATCAGTATCATTCACGTCCCTACCGAGTTGGTAATACGCCATAATTTTAACTGCAGACTCAAGATTGCTTTCACTGGCATCATGAAAAAAATATTTCTGTAATGACACCAACCTTAGGCTAGGCACTTTAAAGAGATATTTATCTTCCTCAATACCAGTAACATTAAATCGACCGTAATCCGCCTTGGTTATAGGCAGTTTTCTATCCGAAAAATAGTTCCCAAACGTCCCCATATGCGCATACATATTACCGCCGACATTTCTTCCCTGATGACAGCTAATACAGCCATAGCTCTTAAATAAGGCATAACCCTGCTTTGCCTCCTCTGACAGTACATTCTCTTCACCTTTTAACCAGCGATCAAAATCAGAATCTACTGTCACTAGAGAGCGCTCAAATGTTGCAATTGCATCAGCTATATTTGATGCTGTGAGGCCATCGTCATACAACGTATTAAAACTACGGACTATCGCCGCATCATTTTGCAGTTTACGAATAACCTCTCCCCAATGAGAGCCCATCTCAAGAGGGTTATGAATCGGTCCCGATACTTGGTTTTCAAGCGTCCGGCTACGCCCGTCCCAAAACTGGGCAAAATTATAGGTAGTGTTGTAAACCGTCGGCGTTTTAATAACTGCCTTTTTTCCATTAATTCCGAGTGAAAGTGACTTTTCATCTGCACCGTTTATCGACAGATCATGACAGCTTAAGCAACTAACTGAATTATCGCGAGATAGTCGCTCATCACTAAATAACTTCTGTCCTAAGCGTACCTTATCAAGAGAAAGGTCTTGAACGGCTTCAAGTGGTGTAATAGGTTCCATTGCTGCAACAGAGAATGAAAACAGCATACAGCTTAAAAGTTTTAAAATGTCCCGCATATTTACCTGTACCTATAACAGCCAAATCAAACGCTTTTTTTGAGGCGCTAGTCTAAAAGCTAGAAATATAAATAAATATAGTTCATCCGAACCCAAGTCATAAAAAGTGTTAAAAATAAATAAGAAAGGTATTAAAAAGGCGCCAGGTGCTAAATGTGAAAAAGCGCATAAAAACGGAGGTTCGCAGGCACAAACTTATAAAATGATAAATGCAGAGCATTACCACAGGGAACGGATAAGGCGGGAGGAAGCTTCGCTCATGATCAACTCTTGCTGATCAGAGCGAAGACAAAGAAATGATCTATCTAAACATTTAACTTGAAGCAGGCTCACGCATAGTTACAAACTCTTCCGCCGCCGTTGGATGAATACCAATCGTTGCATCGAACACCTCTTTCGTCGCACCCGCTTTAAGCGCAATCCCTATACCTTGGATAATTTCGCCAGCATCAGGTCCAACCATATGCACACCGATCACTTTACGAGAATCCGCATCCACCAGCATCTTCATAAACGTGCGCTCTTCACTGCCACTTAAAGTATGCTTCATCGCTCTAAAGCTGGATTTATACACCTCGACATTAGCGTACTGTTCACGGGCTTGTTCCTCACTTAGGCCTACTGTACCGATGTTTGGCTGGCAAAAAACAGCGGTCGGAATCAGATCATAATCAACCTTTTGATTCGCTCCTGCATAAAGGTTATGTACTAACGCCATGCCTTCAGCAAGGGCCACAGGTGTTAATTGAACACGATCGATCACATCACCGACCGCATACACCGAAGGCACATTAGTTTGGAACTGATCATTCACAATGATCGCGCCATTTTTGCCTTGTTTAATACCGACCTCTTCTAAACCTAGATTCGCAACTTTAGGATTTCGACCCGTTGCATACATAATAAGATCAGTTTCTATAGAAGAACCATCCGTCATTGTCGCGATGAATGAACCATCACCCTGCTTCTCAATAGATTCAACATTATTATTGAAAAGAAGATCAACGCCCTTCTTAGCCACTTCGGTTGCTGTAAATTCACGGATCTCATTATCAAAACCGCGTAAGAACATATCTCCACGATAAGCCAGTTTCGTTTCAGTACCTAAACCAGCAAAAATGCCCGCAAACTCAACCGCTATATAACCGCCGCCAACCACAAGTGCGCGTTTAGGGAACTCTTCTAAATAGAAAACCTCATTTGAGCTAATAATATATTCGCTACCAGGAATTTCCGGCACATTGGGCCAGCCGCCTACAGCCACTAGAATTCTCTCTGCTGTGTACTGTGTATCACCCACTGCTACGGTATGATCATCAACCAGCACTGCACGACCATTAATCAATTCACACCCTGAATTAACCAGCATGTTTTGATAAATACC
Organism: Neptuniibacter sp. UBA6509; assembly: GCA_002435145.1. Taxonomy (GTDB): domain Bacteria; phylum Pseudomonadota; class Gammaproteobacteria; order Pseudomonadales; family Balneatricaceae; genus Neptuniibacter. The sequence continues at coordinate 6,396 of DJLT01000006.1, read as the reverse complement.
ATTAAGCCGCTCTATCTCACGAGTTTTATTATCGCGGAGAGTTGGCCAATCAAAATCAACACCTGAATTAGTTAAACCAAAACCCGCCGCTTCAGCAAAACCTTCTGCATACTGGGAAGCATAAACAAACAGCTTTTTGGGCACACAACCCACATTGACACAAGTACCACCTAAATGACGATCTTCCGCGATAGCTACTTTTACACCCATACCTGCTGCCATTCGTGCTGCACGTACACCGCCTGAACCGGCACCAATTACAAATAGATCAAAATCATATTCCGCCACAGCTGGCTCCTTTTCATTGTGCAAAATTGTGTTTCGCTTACTTTACTTAAGCATTTATATGGAGGCCAATAAAGAAAGTTAAACGCCTTAATAGAAATAACTAATTCAATATGAGTATCCTTAATCCTATTTGTTCACTAAAATCCTGTTTTATTTTCTGATCAGGACACCGGTCACATGAAACTTATATGCTTCAACGTTAATGGACTCCGCTCTCGCCTTCATCAACTACAAGCGGTTATCGATAAATACCAACCTGATGTGATTGGTTTACAGGAAACCAAAGTCCATGACGAAGCATTCCCCATTGCTGATGTAGAAGCCATGGGTTATCACGTAGAGATTCATGGCCAAAAAGGTCACTACGGTGTATGCCTCGTATCTAAGAAGCCCCTAAGCAATATACAAAAGGGATACCTCACCGATGACGAAGATGCGCAAAAGCGCATGATCATGGGGGATTATGAAACTGATCAGGGCAATACTGTTCGTGTTATGAATGGTTACTTTCCACAAGGAGAAAGTGTTGACCATGAAGTCAAGTTTCCTGCGAAGCGTAAGTTCTATGCTGACTTACAAAGTCATTTAGAAGAGCACTGCTCAGCGGAGCAAAATCTTGTCATTATGGGCGACCTAAATATCTCTCCAGAAGACAAAGATATTGGTATTGGCGAACCTAACCGTAAGCGTTGGTTAAAAACCGGTAAAGCTAGCTTCCAACCGGAAGAGCGTGAATGGTATGCAAAACTAACGGGATGGGGTGTAACTGATTGTTTCCGTCACCTTAACCCTGATGAAGATCGCGTCTTCAGCTGGTTTGATTACCGCTCAAAAGGTTTTGCAGACGACCCGAAACGCGGACTACGCATTGATGGTATTTTGCTAACTAAGCCGCTATTAGAGAAATGCCAAGATGCAGGTGTCGATTACGAAATCAGAGGGATGGAAAAGCCTTCTGATCACGCGCCTATTTGGGCTGAACTTAATCTGTAATCTATAAGCGGATTATATGAACAAGGCATCCGCTTGGGTGCCCTGCTCAGCTTATTCTAATCAAGCTATAGCGCTTTGAGTTTAATATTCAACTCCATCTCAACATGACCATCCGCCCTTACATCATTTAAATAGTGCGCTATAGGTGGATAATCATCAGGTTCAAAGCCACTTGTCGGTAGCCATGCAGAGTACAGTTCCATATAGAAATTACTCACTTTATCTCCATCACCTTTGTAATAAGCGACGGCATACTGACCTTCTGGGATTACCTGCTTTGTATAAGGAGCTGCCACTTTCATTGCCTCATCGACCATAATGGCTGCATCGTATCGGCATTGCTCCGTAGGCGTAACCATAGGGTTATCGTGACAAATAGCAAACCACTCTTGCTCACTCTCCTCGATTCCAATAGATTGCCCCCAAGCAATAAGTTTATCCCAGGTACTAAATATGCCCTCAAGTTCATAACCATTCGGCGCAGTTAACAGTGCAATAGATTTAGCCTCTAGTTTTTCAATCCGTACATTCATCAAAAGTTCCTCTAATTTCTCGCTATCGAATATCTGCTCGTTAGTGACAAATTGAGAATACAAATCCTGAGGATTAAAGGCTTTTCCATACTTGCTATAAAGTTTTCCAATCTTGCTGCTTTTAGATGACGAGGGTGATCGCAACTGACTAGGGGTAATACCAAAATAGAGTTTAAATGCTTTAGAAAAATTAGCGCTGGATGAAAAACCACCTATATTTGCAACTTCAGTGATGCTCTTTTCACGCTGACTTAGCAACCTACACACAGCAAGCTCCATTCGCTTACGCATCATAAAGTCATTTACAGTTTCCCCAACTATGGCGTGAAAAATCCGATGAAAATGAAAGGGAGAGAAATAACTAAACCGAGCAACATCATCCAAACTAGGAGGGTTATCCAAATGATCAACTATATATTGCATAGCTCGATTGATGCGCCGGCTATATTCAGCGTTTATGGGCTTTGAAAGGCCTGACATCATTGTATTATGTACTCATTTATTTATGGTTTAGTTGTAGATAACCGACCAAAACAGACCCGCTTTGATCAAATAAACATCAAAAAGCTAGTGACGTTCAAATTCACCACGCTTTAAATAGTGAACGACTTGCGCTATAACCTGATCATTCCTCATCATAAAAGGATGAGTTACAGGCATCTCTATATGATCATTCATACCTACCAACTTAGTATTTTCAATCGACACTTTACCGTCATCTGTATCAGGAATAAGAAACGAGAGAATCCAATTAATACTCCGAGTCCCAGCAATAATCCCCACATCAAAATGAGCCTCTCCCAGCTCATTAGGAACACTCACTTCACTGGTTCCCAGTTGCATGCCTGCATCGCCATTAATAAAGTGGAATCCGGGTACAGCGCCCAGCTTATCCACGACCTCACTGCCTTTATTTGGAGGCCCTAACATCACAACTCGATTCAAATTCTCAATCGAATGTTGACTCAAGTACTGACGAACTAAGATCCCACCTAAAGAGTGAGTCACGAAATTAACGGGTTGACCTATTGAGCATTTTTTAAGTGCGGGTACGATCGCTAACTCAGCTAAACGTTCAATCGGGTACTCCCTAGAGGGATAACTTTGATTAACGATGGAAAAACCCGCTTGAGACAGTTCATCCCCAAGTTTCTCCATTGAATAATCAGAGCGAGCTAAGCCGTGGAGCAAAATAACGCAAGACGCTTGAACACTCATCGATAATGTTAAAAACAACGTTGAAATAATCCATTTCATGCTAACTATCCGTAGAGAAGTTAAGTAAGTATTGGTGATCTTTATATACAATCCGCACCGCCTAATACAACTAAATTGCAAAAAGACCTATTACCAGCTTTTTGTAGTTAGTGAATTTCTAACTCTCTCTTAAAGAACAGGCCGATAAATCCTCCGACTTCTGGTAGAATTACGCTTAATCTTATCTCACCACTGAGCACCTTTTGTTTTATGTCTTTTACCTCTCTTGGCCTTTCTGATTTCTTACTCCAAGCTGTTAACGACTTAGGTTATGAACAAGCTACACCTATCCAGTTAAAAGCAATTCCCGCTGTACTAGAAGGCAATGATCTTCTGGCGGCGGCAGAAACAGGTTCAGGTAAAACTGCAGGTTTTGTGCTGCCTATTTTAGAGAAGATGAAAGTAGGCCTAGCGCCTCGTAGCAATCACGCCAATGTATTGGTATTGGTCCCTACACGTGAGTTAGCGGTTCAGGTAGAAGAAGCAGTTCAACAATACGCTAAATACTTTCCCAGAAAGCTAAAATCCCTCGCGGTTTATGGTGGTGTATCGATCAATACACAGATGCAAGCGATGCGCAGTGGTTGCGATATTGTAGTGGCCACACCTGGCCGTTTGATTGACCTGTTTAAACGAAATGCCATCGACCTTCGCGCCGTCCACACTTTAGTTTTGGACGAAGCGGATCGTATGTTAGATCTAGGCTTTGCTGATGAACTGGATGATATTCTTGATGAACTGCCCGAGCGGCGTCAAAACCTCTTGTTCTCTGCAACGTTTCCACAAAGCGTACGCTCCCTGACTCAAGATATTCTGGATAATCCGGTTGAGATAGTGATCAAGCAGGAAGCCACTATCCCAGAACAGTTAGAACAACGGGCCATCGAAGTGGATCGTAACAACCGTACCATGCTGCTAAAACATCTGATCAAAACAGAGCAATGGCCTCAAGTATTAATCTTTGTTGCTAGTAAACGTACGGCGAATAACGTTATTTTAAAATTGTCGCGGGCTGATATTAATGCACAAGCGCTGCATGGCGATCTAACCCAATCAGAGCGAAGTGGCGCACTCGCTGATTTTAAAGCTGGCCGCTGTAAAATCTTGGTGGCTACTGATCTAGCTGCGCGTGGTATTGATATCCCTAACCTTCCTTGCGTACTTAACTATGATCTTCCCCGTTCACCTTCCGATTACGTTCACCGTATAGGAAGAACAGGCCGTGCAGGCGAAGTAGGTTTAGCGCTTTCATTTATCGACCACGAAAACGATAACCACTTTAAGGTGATCGAAAAGCGCATAAAACAGAACATAGCCCGTGAGCAGATTGAAGGGTTCGAACGCGACACAATCGTGCCTTTAGAAGTACGCGAAAAGAAAGGCCAAGCCCCGGTCAAAGGTAAGCGCATGAGTAAAAAGGATAAATTACGTGCAGCACAGGCCGCCCAAAAAATCTGGGGAGACAAGTAACGCCCCCCTAGCCCTCATTAAACAGGGGTCACATTGCTCCTGTTTAATCTATCTTTTCTTGCCTTTACCTCTTTTGCCTATTCTCTGCGTTACCTTTTCCCTGTTACGCGATAACCCGTAGTGCTAAGCCGATCATAACCACGCCACTAATTTTATCCATTGCTTTAGATTTTTCGCGTAACGTCTTAATCACTCTAGGTTGTGACAGTACTACTGCGACGCTCATAAACCAGACTAAATCAATCAGAGTGACTGTTGTTACCATAATCATTTTATCGCTTATCAACTGCTCTGCTGAGATAAACTGAGAGAAAAGCGCGATAAAGAAAATCGCTAATTTAGGATTTAAAAGCGATATCATCGCGCCATCGACAAGCGCCGCAAAATAACTGCTTTGAGCGTTTTCTTGTTCAAATTGACCACTGCCCTTTGAACGCAACGCTTTAAAACCTAGCCACGCTAAATAAGCCGCACCGGCATAAGTAATTAGGTCATATAACACTGGGTGCTTTGTCACTAAGACACCTAAGCCCCATAGAGTTAAGAACGCCCATAACGCAACCCCTAATGAGTGGCTCAAGCTCGTCAACATCCCATGACGACGACCACTGCTTAACGTCTGACGTAATACAACCGCAAGGCTGGGCCCAGGTGAAATAGTACCTAAAACACATACAACCACTAACGAAAGCCAAATAGTCAAAGTCATTACAGTTACCTAATTCAGAGATAGCTGCATTCTAGCGGGGCCTAGCTTATTAAAAAAATGCAAATTCAGAATACAAGATATGACCTAAAATCATAACCAGTATTCATTCAACCTACAGCCATTCACCCCATACTGGATCGAATTTAGTTAGCTAGATGCATCTGGCTTTTTAGGAGGTCAGTGATCGCATGGCGCAACCAGCGATGAGCAGGATCTTGGTGATGTATCGCATGCCAACAAAGGTGATACTGATTTTCAGGTACTTGATCCAAAGGTAAAGAGGCATAAGTTAACGGAAAGTGCTTCTGTGCATTTCGAGCGATATGCAGAGGTAAAACCAGGAGCGACTGATTACTAGCCAGCACTTGGAAAGCCGCTGAAAAAAATGGGACTTCAAAGAGAACTCGTCGATTTAAGCCTTTTTCTTCCAACGTTCTATCAAAGAACGAATCTTTATCACCACCACTATTTAAACGCACAAAAGAGTATTCAAGCATCTGCTCCAGAGTTAATTCGATCCCAGCTAATGGGTGATTCTTAGCCATTAAGCAGACAGGGCTATCGTGGCCAATATGAATACTATGAACATTGTCTGGCAAACTACTCGTCGTGGTCGATGCTAAATCTAAAGGCAGATCACCCAAACGAAGAAGCCATTCTGGACGCCACATTTCAAAACGAATATCGATGCCCGGTGCCTCTTTCTGCAAACGCGCTAAAATATCGGGAAAGATAAATTGAGCAACATGATCCGTACAAGCAAAGCTAAAACAACGGCGGCATTCTGCAGGATTAAACAGCTCATCATCCGTCAAACTCTGTACATCAGATAAAATGGTCTGAATTCTCGGCAATAACGTCTTCGCTTTAGCACTGAGCAAGTAATCATTACCTTCACGAATTAAAAGAGGGTCATTAAAATGCTCTCGTAGCTGGGACAACTGGCGACTCATTGCCGACTGCGTTAAATGCAAACGTACCGAAGCACGGGTGACATTTCGCTCTTCCAGAATAACCACCAGTGCACGCAACAGATTTAGATTTAAACGATTCAAAATATTCCCACTTAAATTCAGATACACAAACCGTAACAGATCGAAACTGTACTGGATAATTTATTATTAACTGCATCTGTCATGTAAAAAA
>DJLT01000086.1 GCA_002435145.1 Neptuniibacter sp. UBA6509 | reverse complement strand
GCCATTGGCTCCTTTTTTATTATTAAGTCACTAAGCTGTTTTCGCGCTTAACGCTTAACCTATATCGTAATCAATGATGACCGGTGCATGCTCACTAAAAGCAACATCACGATAGATCTGTGCATTCTTCACAGTTTTACGCAGGTTGGCTGTTGTGATCTGGTAGTCTAAGCGAGCACCTTCATTTAATTTACGCGCACGATTGTATTCTGGCCACCATGTAAACTGGCGTTCCGCATGGTTAATTTGACGGAATGCATCGACATAACCCATCTCATCAAAGATTAAAGCCATCCAATCGCGTTCATTTTGCAAGAAACCGGAAACGGTCTGATTAGCATACCAGTTGCTTAGATCGACGGTCTTATGCGCGATATTGGTGGTACCGCAAAAGATAAATTCACGACGTTTACGCAACGTTTTATTGAGATGTCCGGCAAAATCCACCATGAAGGCTTCTTTCTCTTGCTGTGCTTCATCGCCTTTTAAGCCTGAAGGCAGTGCAAAAGAAGCCACACTCACATGTTCAAAGTCAGCTTGGATAAAACGCCCATGCTGATCACAGAGCTCAAAGCTTAAACCTGTCATAATCGCTTTAGGGATTTCACGCGTATAGATCGCCACACCACTATAGCCATCTTCCCAAGCATCAAAGAAGTAAGAGTGGTAGCCTTCTGGGTGATAACGTTCATCATCCAGTTGATAGTCTTTTGCACGCAAATCTTGCAAGCAAATCACATCAGCATTTTGTTGGACCATCCAGTCGAAAAAGCCTTTTTCAACAGCCTGTTCAATACCTTGTGCATTAAAGGTGATGACGCGCATAAAAGTGTGTTCCTGTCTGAATCCAGACCAATAACGAATTAATATTATTTTTAATCTAAGGTGGGATTGTATAGCGAAGTGAACGAAATTGAAATTTTTTGCTGCTGCTTACACTTATGGAGCCAAACGCCGCTCACTGGTAGAATAACCCCAATTTTTTAATCCCCAATCCATCGGAGACTGCTATGCAGGATTACCAGCGCGAGTTTATTGAATTTGCTATCGAACAAAATGTACTGCGCTTTGGCGAATTTACGCTTAAATCCGGCCGTACTAGCCCTTATTTCTTTAATGCTGGCCTTTTTAGCACCGGCAGCGCACTGGCAAAACTCGGTCGTTTTTATGCTCAAGCGATAAAAAACTCTGGTGTTTCATTTGATGTGTTATTCGGCCCTGCCTACAAAGGCATCCCTTTGGCGACAACAACGGCTGTTGCGCTAGCGGACCAACATGGCGATGATGTTCCTTATGTATTTAACCGTAAGGAAGCAAAAACCCACGGCGAAGGCGGTAGCTTAGTTGGCGCAGCATTGGAAGGCGGCGTCATGATCATTGATGACGTAATTACTGCGGGCACTGCTATCCGTGAAGTGATGGAGATCATCGACCAAGCAGGTGCGAAACCAGCAGGTGTTGTGATTGCACTTAACCGCCAAGAGAAAGGTAAAGGTGAACTGTCCGCGATTCAGGAAGTAGAGCGTGATTACAGCATGCCGGTTGTCAGCATCGTGAGCTTAGGCGATCTAATCGACTACTTGACTGAAAAAGGTGATATGGCCACTGAATTAGCAGCGATTAGCAAGTACCGCGACGAATACGGTATCTAAACCTATTGATGTAATCAGAGCGGTTACTGTGCTGCTCTGATTACGATACGTCGAGAAGCACCATCTAAACCACTTCCACCACAGTATCCGGTACTATCAATCGTCCAAAAACTCCCCTCTGGGGAATCGACGCTGTAATAAAAAACCTCTGCGTGGCAACCATTAAGCCCTTTAACGGTAAAACTTTCATTCGCCGTTGGCCCGGGCCAATAATCCCATACTGCTGGAGCACTACCAACCGCCGCTGATGCGGTGCAACCAGACAGTCCATTTTCCAAACAGGTAAGCTCTAACTCAACCCCGGTTTGTGCCGCCGTAATTGCTCGTGCACCCACAAACTCTTGCACTGTTGTCTCTTGGGTCAGCGTAAAGAAACGCGCCATTCCGGTGATCATAACCGCTAGTATGGTGATAACAAAGATCGCTGATATCAAACCTAAACCGGCTTGCCTCCGGCGCGCAGCAGGATGAGTATTATTAAGGGACATTTTTAACCTGCACTTCAAATTGGACTCGGATGCTTTCTTGCGTAGGATCTGAGACCGATAAATCTTGATCTTGAACAAAAAGATCAAATAGCACGATACCATTTCTCAATAACGTGGCTTCACTGTATTTAAACGGCGAACTATCTCCAGGCGTAACAATATCACTGGCAAGCAAAGCCTCTTGAGGCTCCGATAGGTTAGCAAATAAGGTCACCCCATCAGGCTGACTATTTGCGAACGTATATGAGCTCCCTTCTGCACCCTGAAAACGATATAGATCCGTTCCAACAATACAAAAGCTGACCGGCTCATCGACGATAAAGTAACGCTTAGATGGAGACTCTGCAGGGAATCTATGCGTGCCTGTCAGCAGCACATCAACCGTACCAGAAGCAGACTCTAGTGCACTGCTTGCGCTCATGAGTGGAGAGATAATAGAGAGGCTGTCTAAATCATATATTGGATTTTCACCCGCTGGCCGAGCGGGTTCATCTGCCGTATTTGTATCGATCGGGTATACCGCAATTCTGCCAATCGGTGGTTCTACTGCAAAAGGTACCGATGGAAAGCTGCTTGATGCAGATATGGGTATAGATAAATACCGAGATGCGGCTAACGACGGAATGAACTCTATACACTGCCCGGCCCCATCGACCCTAATACTGTTTGGTAATGCATTACGAATTTCACGCGCCATACGCTCTACCGCCACCCTAACGGCGGAAGAAAGCTGATCACGCCGCGTAAGGTCCGCATACCCCTGCATCGTAGACGTAATAAAACCAACGGTAACGAGAGAAATAATGCTTAATAAAACGATCACAACAATCAGCTCTACAATCGTAAAGCCATGCTGTTTGCCTAAAAAACTAGCGCGTTTATGAGATAAAATGTGCATTAATAGTTACCCCGTAGGGCACTAAATTTAACCGCGCCTTGACCCGTATTACCGGGAGGTGTCACGGTGACAATTACCTGCTTTACTAGCGAATTATCAGAAGCAGTGAAATATGATGATCCAACATAAGAAACTTCAACGCTCACTTGATAGTTCCTATAAGAAGAGATACCTCCCGAGGTAACAACGGCATTAAAAAGACCTACCGCATTCTCACTCAAGCCGTGATAGTCATCTACATCATCGAAAGTTTCACGGGTTTCAGAGCCTTCAGGACCAAAACTGACTTCTGCTGTGCAGGGATTACAGATAGGACTTCCACCAACAGGTGTAGTTTCATCATAACGACGCGAAAGAATCTCTTCTAGATAGGCCTGACCTAAATAGGAGACTCGCGTCTGCCACATAACATCAGAGCTATGTTTCGCTATATTTCCCCAACTCGCTATCGCCGCCGTCAGAGCAATACTGATTATCACGATTGTGACAATCACTTCTATTATGGAGAATCCGCGCTCAGCGACAGGTTGATTCATAGTTATAACCTGTTAACGAAAGACAAAAACCACCACGGCTATCAGTAAACTGTAAACTACTATTAACTGCTTGGGCTAAGCTAGGGAAGGAGGCTTCTGAGGAAAGCGCAACATTACTTTTCACACGCACCATATCACCCAGCTGGTTATACATAACGACAATATTCTCACCAACACCAATACTGCTCGACAACGCCCCTCCTACGCTTAAAGAAACATCGTAGGAGATATGTGTACTCGCAAGAATATTTTTTTGAAGTTGTGCAGATGATATTTCCACCGGCGATGCACCATCTCCCACACTTGTATCAAGGAGTATATAGATACGCCACTGATCAGTGGCTTGGCGACCCAATACCCAATATACAGAAGAGGCATGCTGCGCTAATGCGGATTTCTGCGCCAATTTTAATGAACCAAGAATCGAACTACGAAGAGAAGCATCTTGATAACTAGAAACGCCACCAAGTCGAGGGAAAGCAACGGCTGAAAGAATGCCTAAAAGAACAATAACAACGATAAGCTCAACCACCGTGAAACCACGCTGGCGAGATAGAGAGCAGCTTTTCTTAGCTTGAGCTAAAGACGGATAAAAGCTGCTCATATGAAGCACACAATCGGTACTATTACTCGTCGGCACCGGTCACGGTAACGTTGCCAGAATCAGCATCGTAAGTGATCAAACGATTCGCACCTGAAGGCGCATCCTGACGGTAAGTGAAAGTACATGTATCAGCATCTACAGCGCCAGCCTGGTAATCAACACCATTACCTGGTGCAGCGGCAGCTGTCGAAGCAGTAGGACGACTACCTTGCAAAACATTGTCCCAAACGTCGACACAGTCTCCAGCACCACCAATCGAATTACCCGCTCCCGATGCACCGATAGGGTAACCAGAACTATTGATCGCGACGGAAGCAGCACCATCCAGTTGAACGCCTGCTCCAGACCCTGCATTTTCTACGACTGCTTTAGCTTTAGCCAAAGCAACACCAGCAGCAAAACCACCTGCAGCACCTTTAACAGCTGCATTATGCGCATCATCTGTCACATTAATAAAACGCGGTAGTGCTACTGCGGCTAAAATACCCAGTAAGGCGATAACAACGACCAATTCAATGATTGTAAAACCTGTTTGCTTTTTCATGGAACTCTCTGCCCCTGACTATTAAATTGCAATTAATTGATTTTTAACAAATTATAAGCAGTTTGTATAGTTTAGCCTGCCTTAATCTGCTTTCCAATAAAACTTATATAGTGGCAGTAAGCTCGCTTCGACTGCCAAACCGTTCTCTCGGCCAGGTTGCTGCAACGTTGCCACAATCTGAAAAGGTATTACATCAACTTGTTCAAACTCATTTTTAAGCTGCGTTACTCTTTTCGCTTTATAAACAAGCCAGTGTTTATCCGTAACAAAATACCAAAATTCACCCTGAACTTTCGCTAACTCGCTATAGGTTATCTCCCCCGCATAATTAAAGGGCCTATGCTGTATCAGCTCCATAGGGTTAGCCGTCCTCAACTCCGTTTTAGACACCTCATTCTGTTCTGCAAACCAGTATGCCACTTTTAAAGTGACTTGAGCCTGAATATTCTGACTCACCCCTTCAAAGGACACCCGCTCAACATCTTCCGCAAGGCCTTCAAGACTTTTATAAGCCCACAGCATCAACGTAGAAATAATAATAAGCGAGACAACGAGCTCCAACAGTGAAAAACCACTGTTGTCACGTTTTAACACCCCACTCTTAACCATTGATCGTGGTGCTCAATTCCCATAATGGTAAGAAAACGCCCAATGCAAGCACAAGCACCATCATGCCGATCGCTACGATCATGATAGGCTCAATTGCACTCGCTAAATTCTTTAAATCGTATTCAACCTCTTGTTCATAAAAGCCTGCGGCTTCTTCTAGCATCTCATCGACTCGACCGGTTTCTTCGCCTACAGCCAACATCTGCATCACCAATGGACTAAACATTTTGGCTTGATGGGCTGTTTGCGTAAATGCCTCACCACGCTCGATACCTTGGCGCATATCTGCCACTTTACTACCGATATAACGATTACCCACAGCGGTAGCAACAATTGTCAAACCTTGCTCAATAGGTACACCGGCTTTTAGAACAATACTGAATGTTCTCGAGAAGCGGCCGAGTACAACTCTATAGAATATCGGCCCGACGAGTGGAAACTTCAGTTTTCTTCGATCCCATGCCATATGCCCTTTTTCCGTTTTCACCCATCGGAAGAAAGCAAATATCATGATGACTAAACCACCTAACATGGCCCACCACCAATTCACCGTAAAATCAGAAAGCGTTATTAATACTTTTGTTTGCCATGGCATATCCCCACCAAAGCTCTCAAATACTGATTTAAAGGCGGGTATAACAAAGATATTAATAATGCCAATAGCAACAGAAATAGCGAACAAGACAAACATAGGATAACGTGTAGCTTGCTTCACACTTTTAATAGTTTCGCGTTCTAACTCTAGATATGCGGCCATCTGTCGAAAAGAACCATCTAACTGACCCGTATTCTCTCCAACATGGATCATACTGATATAAAGCTCACTAAATACTTTGGGATGCTTTGACAAAGCTGAAGATAAAGTATTACCTTTTTCTAAATCATCCGCTAAGGTGCCTAAGATACCTTCAAGCAGAGGGTTAGAGACTGTATTAGCTAAGCCTCTCATCGCACGTGTAATTGGCACACCCGCTTTAGTGAGGCTATACATCTGCCGGCTAAACATGATCAACTCATCAAGACTAACCTTCTGGAAAAGGCTCAGTTTTATCTCTTTGCTTCCCGCGGCCTCTTTAGTCTTTTCTGCCTGCGCTGCAGTAATTGTTATCGGAATAATGCCGTCAGCAGAAAGCTGCGACGCAGCCATATCCAAGCTACCCGCCTCTATACGGCCAGTAACTTCTCCACCTTCTCTGTTTCTACCCCGATAACTAAATGCTGGCATCGTTTATTTTTCCCACTTACTCAAGTTCCAAACCGCCGGTACTCGGCAATGCAGGTGAGCTGTTATCTACTTCAGGAGCGTCTAAGTAGACTGATTCATCTAACTGTTCGGTCACACGGAATACCTCCTCCAAAGAAGTGATACCTGCAAGAGCCAGATCTAACGCACTATAAACCAGCGGTTTGTAATGTGGATCCGTTGTCGCCGCTGCGGTAAATGCAGCGCTATCATTACGTCGTAAGGCATCCGCCATTGGCTCATTAATTTCGAGTAATTCAAAAATACCGGTACGACCTTTATAACCGGTATTATTACAATAGGTGCAACCACGCCCTTTCTTAAGCTCAATATCATCAAGCCCTAACTCTTCCTGACGCTCATCTAGCCATACCTGCTCCGAGCCACTTGGATGGTAGTGTTGAGAACAGTTATTACATATTTTACGTACCAATCGCTGCGCTAAAATGCCATTCAAAGCGGATGCAGCTAAATAACCTTCAATACCAATATCGGTTAAGCGCATCGCACTCGAAACCGCATCATTGGTATGCAACGTAGATAGTACAAAGTGACCTGTCATCGCCGCTCTTAACGCGATCTCTGCGGTTTCTTTATCTCGAATCTCACCCACTAATAATATGTCCGGGTCTTGACGTAATGTCGCACGCAAGACCGTAGAAAAATCTAACCCTATATTTGGATGAACTTGCACTTGGTTAATTCGCGGTAAACGATACTCTACTGGGTCTTCAACGGTGATAATCTTTTTCTTATGGCTATTTAATTCATTTAGCGCACCATATAGCGTGGTCGTTTTACCACTACCTGTCGGCCCTGTTACCAACAAAATCCCATGCGGTTCATTAATCATTTTCCGCAAACGAGGTAACATCTTTTCAGGTAAACCAACCTTGTCTAGACCAATGATTCCACCCGATTGGTCTAACAAACGCATAACAACCGATTCACCGTACTGAATCGGCAGTGTCGACATACGTACATCAACACTATGGCCTTTTACGCTAATGTTAAAACGACCATCTTGAGGCAAGCGTTTTTCAGATATATTGAGTGACGCCATGAGCTTTAAACGAAGCACAAGTGCCGAAGCAATACGCTTCTCCTTCATGACATGTTCATGCAATACACCATCAATACGCTGGCGAACACGCAAAACCGTCTCATCAGGCTCAATATGTATATCAGATGCACCTACTTGAACAGCATCCTCAAACAAGCTCTTTAATAATTTAACAACAGGGACATCAACTTCATCCGTTGCTGTTAATGCTGCGAGGTCAAACGCATCATCAGCAATTTCTTCATTTAGCTGGTCGGCTAGATCTTCAATATCACTTGTTTTGCGATATAACAGATCCATTGATTGCAAAAGCTGCGCTTCAGAAACAACCGCTAGCTCTATCGGCTTAGGCAGTGCTCGTTGTAATTCATCGAACGCAAAAATATCCATCGGGTCCGACATCCCGACTAAGAAGTGATCAGCATCCTCTTTAAGCACTAATGCACGGAAACGCCGTGCTTGAGTTTCAGGTAAACGTAAAACATCATCTTGATTAAACGAGTAGTGATTTAACTCAACGAGAGGAATATTTAGCTGCTGAGAGAGAAACTCAAGGAACTGCTGCTCCTTAACATACCCCATAGTCACTAGGGTTTTACCCAGCTTCTGGCGCGTTTGCTTTTGCTTATCCAGCGCTTCCATTAGCTGAGGCTCAGTTAGAACCCCATTCTGAACTAATAGATCACCAATACGGATTTTCATCTTGGGTGCAGCCATGCAGCCCCTTCCTCCTAACGACCCGCCAGCGCTTGAATACGCTGGCGAGCATAGTTTTTCAAACCGTTATCAATTGTTGGAATCTGCATCCCTCGTTGATACGCACTACGGGCATCACTGTATCGCTTAACTTGTTCTAGCGCATAACCCATCCCAATCCACCAACGCGGTACATCATTTTCAAGTTGGAGCAGCTGATAATAAACTTGTGCCGCTTTTTCCGGGAGGCCTTGCTGCTGCATAGCCGTTGCCATTAACTCATAATATTCTGAATCATTCTCGATACTAGGCGGCTGTTGGTTCAATAAAGTTATAACACGACCGGTTTGCCCGTCTGACATCCAGATCCGTGCTTGCAGTTTTTTTAACGTACTATTGTTTGGGTGCATTCGCAGACTTTGAGTCACTAAATTCTGACTCCCCTGCATGTCCCCTTTGGACAGAAGCAAGGTGGCTAATACGCCTCTAACATTTTCAGCCCTATTCGGTTGCCCTGTGATAAACGTCAACATTTGCTTTTCAGCACCTGCTATATCGCCTTTACCAATTAACTGGCGCGCACGTGTTGCAACCTGCCGGTCACTTAATGTTAGGCTCGTTTTCTCAACCGGCTTTGTAGCCTTAGGCGTAATATTTTCCGAGTAAGCAGAAACATTTACATGAAGTTCACTGCCTGAACGAATCGATTCCGATGGCTTTGATTTAACCACCTCAGTAACAACCTTTTTATCAGAATGAGCAGGTGTACTTTCCTCAACCGAAACCGCTTCAGTACTCACTATTACTTGCGGTTCAACAGGCTGAATCTGCTGAGGAATAACACCTAGAATCAACGTGGTTGGTGATGTCTCAAGGCGAAAAACAAACTGACTTGGAACATGGGTTGTTAACGTTAATAAAGTACGCTGCTGTTCATCTACATTCATATCTAAACGTCTAACAAATGAGCTAGATATCAAAGGCAATGCCGTTTTTAGGGAAACGTCATCTAAGGCAATAACAATAGCTTTATCTTTTTGGTTTAAGACCTGAATATCTGCATCATTACTTAGCCGAACAACAAGATCTCCACCTAAATCGGTACCCGCCCACTTTATCTCATTAATCGTGATCGGCTGATTAGGGATTGCTTCATATTTAATATCATCAGGAGCAATATGACTTTGTTCAGGAATAGCCGTATCTGAAAGAATGACCGGCTCGTCCTCTGACTCATCATCAACTGGGCCAGATTTAACCTCAGACTCAATAACCGTTTCTGTCATGTAAGGTAAACCAGAATCATCACCCTGATACTGATCTGCATATTGCTGCCATAAAAACCATAGCGTCATCACGAGGGCAGCGGCACCTATCGCCCATAGGATATAACGAGGAGTAGAGTTTGGGAGAGGTTCTTCAATATGCTGCGCAGCTTTAACCGTTGACTGGTTGCCCGGTACAGTCGCGCTATTTTCATTACGCTGCTCTAGATCTCGCAGCATGTCATTAACCAAACTCATTGATTAATGCCTAAATAAACCAAAAACACTGTCGCCACAAACAAGCCACCGATTAAACCCCAAACAATTGGCTGTGTATTTTTGGGTTTCACAATGCCTTGCGTATCGTCAATGGCACGAAGCACATGTGCACCATCAACCTTAAGATCACCTTTGCCATATGCAGCCATTAGCGCTTTATGC
This sequence comes from Neptuniibacter sp. UBA6509, assembly GCA_002435145.1. Taxonomy (GTDB): domain Bacteria; phylum Pseudomonadota; class Gammaproteobacteria; order Pseudomonadales; family Balneatricaceae; genus Neptuniibacter. The sequence continues at coordinate 6,127 of DJLT01000086.1, read as the reverse complement.
GATAAGATATTAATTAAACGAGGAGTTCCACCTGAAGCACGCGCAATTTTGTTAGATGCATCTCGTTTAAAAAGCGACATCCCATTAAAGCCCGCCTTTTGAATCCGCTGATCAATGTAATGCTCTACCGCTTCATTATCTAAATGGCTCAATTCATAGCTAAACGTTATGCGCTGTAAGAGCTGACGTAACGACTTCTGACTTAAAAGCTCATCCAATTCAGGCTGGCCAAAAAGTACAACCTGAAACAGTTTAGCCGACTCAGTTTCAAGATTAGTGAGTAGCCGTAATGCTTCTATCGTTTCTTCGGGCATGGCCTGGGCTTCATCGACCAAGAGAACAACTTTACGTTGTTCCTGAGCAAGCTCAATTAATCGCTGATTTATGGCATTAAGTAGATCAAAATGTTCTAACCCACTGACATCTAAGCCGATCTCTTGGGCGAAGCTTTTACGGAATTCATCTGGACTAAGATAGGGGTTCGGAATATAAGCTGTTACATAATCATCACAATCAAGCGCATTGAGTAATTTACGACAGAGTAGTGTTTTTCCTGTACCAACCTCTCCTACTACCTTAACAAAGCCATCACCTCCCGCTAGAGCTACTAACATAAGGTTCAATGCCTCATGGTGAGTAGGCATATTCAAAAAGAAATGCGTATTAGGCGTCAGCGTAAAGGGCAGTTCACTTAAACCAAAATGATCTAAATACAATTTCCGGTCACCTTATTAAAACGACGGTCTAAACGCATCTAAGCTTCTTTTAAGCTCTGATTGCTGAGACTCAAAGTTAGACAATACAGGTCTCAATAGAATAACTAACTCAGTTTTATTCGCTGAATATTGTTTCTGCTTAAAAAGGTTACCTATACCTGGAATATCGCTCAGTCCAGGCGCTTCAGCATCAATATTATTTGATATGGATTGCATTAAGCCACCAATCACAATCACCTGACCACTATCCGCTTTAACAATACTATCGGACTCTCTGATAGTACTAAGTGCAAGCGGTATATTAAATTCATCACTCCCGATACTAATTCGCTTCTGCTGATCTTCTACACGTGAAACCGCTGGGTGAATGTGTAAAACAATACGTCCATCCGCACTTATCTGAGGTGTTACGTCCAGGGCGATACCAGAAAAGAAAGGAGTCAATTCTATGCTTGGCGAATTGGTTGTACTGGTACCTGTAGTCGTTGTATTTTCGACTTCGGTAACAAAGAATTCATCCGTTCCCACTTTAATAATCGCTTTCTGATTATTAACAGTTGATACACGAGGGCTGGACAATACTTGCACATCACCCTGAGTACCGAGGAGCTCTATAACAGCTGTAAAATCACCAAGGCTTAAATCTGCTTTAAAGATACCACCAATAGAATCAGCATTTGTTAAGCTTGTAGAAGACTGACTAAAAAGTGCGGACTTACCTCCACTTAACTCACCTAATGCAGTCCAATTCACCCCCGCCTGGAAACCACTATTAAGCGTGACTTCAAGTATTTTGGCTTCAATCACGACTTGTCGATGTAGAATAAGCTCAGCTTGATCTAGATAAGCGCTTACTGTCTTTAATTCGCTCGGTAGCGCACGTACGACAACCACTCCGGTCTGCGGCGTAACAACAACTTTACGGCCCTCACCTGAAACGATGGTATCTAAAGTGCTTTGCAAATTACCCCAAAAATCAGTTGAGGTTTTTGTACTGATCCGTGTACCAATCACTTCATCAGTACTCGAATTATCACCTGATGTACTCACAGATCCCGCGCTAACCTGTGTATCTGAAGTACCTTCACGTTGGATATCTAAATAATTTATTTGGAAAATTTTGGTTTGCAAAGAAGCAGGCAAAACTTGGTACAAGTTTCCATCACGACTATATTCATAGCCATAAACACGTTGAATAGCCCTCATTACTTCAGCTACGGTCACATCCTTTAGCGCTAACGAAATAGTGCCGCCAACCTCTTCATGAACAATCATATTGTAAGACGTGCCTTGCACTAGGCCCATAAAGAAATCACGTGCAGGTAGAGCTTCTGCGGTAATATCAAAACGCTCGCTAGAATTTCCGTGACCTGAGTCAAAACTCAGCGGAGGTAATAGACCTAAAGGCGCGGTGGGGGGCGCAGGTATAATCTCATTCTGCTCATTATTAGAAAGAGCCTCTTCGATTGCAGCAACGCCCTCTTGTTGAGCTGTAGTGCCTCCAATAGGAGCAACTGCTTGGCAACCACTCAATAGCACAGCGCTAGAGAGGAATAGAACATTGAAAATATATTTCATAACTGATTAAACCTATTTTCCACTCTTCACTTTACTAAAACCTTTGGTCTCAGCTAATGAGATCAATTGTTCCTGACTTCCCACGTCAAGCGTCACGCCTTTATGAGCAATAGAAAGTACTTTCGCACCATCGACCTCATCACCCACTTGAACGCGCTTACCATTAACGACAGCCATTTTTGTAATACTACCTATTCTCAACCAACTTAAGTTATAAGCAGGCTTATCTGATACGGCGCTTAGCTGAGCAGCAACTGATGGCCGAGTTGGATCAGCAGGTAACGGCTCCGCTATTCCATGCCAGCTACATAACATAAAGAATATCGCTGTTATTTTGTTAAGCACCTAGCCACCCCGCTACAGAACTTAAGGTATGTACTTTAATCTTAATCTCTGCTGTAGGATATTCTCCTACGGTGTAATCTAATGTATCCCAAAAGAATACACCTTCTAACTGCTCAATCCGATTTAAGTAATCGTATAAACCTTGATAACTACCCTCAAGTACGACTTCAAACGGGTGCACATAGATCTTTGCAGAGTTTTCTTGTGGATCGCCCAACTCCATTGTTTCAACATCTAAACTGCGTGCACTGACTAAAGAGATCGCAGTTCCATTGTTAAGTACATCTCGCAACATCACGAGCATTTGGTCAGGTGAGACCAAGTTAGTTGCCGCCCGACGAATATCTTCATTTTGAGTCGAAAGCTCTGACCGTAGACGTTTAAGCTCTTTTCTCGCTGCAATATTTGGGTCTATGACATCCCTGTTTTTCAGAAGTTTTAATACTTGCTGCTGACTATTGATACTCGTTTCTAAAACAGCCTTCTGGGATGGGATATCCTTCATGCTAAGCAGTGCGGGCTCAATCAACGAAATATAGATAACCACTAAGGGCAAGATAACAATTGTTGCCAATATAAGGATTCTCTCTCTGATTGTGAGCGTAATCCATTTATCAGCACCCTGCCGTAATATTTTAATCATAAGCGCGTAACTCCGCAGTTACATCAAACGCAACACCTTTAACTGTGCTCTCCACCTTCAACTGACCTACACTCATGCCCTGGAACGTTTCTGTGCGCCCAATAGCTTCAAGCATCAAAGGGATATCAGGACCATCAACGGCGAGACCTTTAGCAACAAAACGCTGCTGCTGATTATCTAAACGAAATTTAATAAACCAAGATTGCGGCATTGATGCTTCAGCCAGTGCAGATAGATAAGTGGAGAAACGACTTCCGTTCGACGGCTGTACTCGATGTAGCAATGCTTTCAATTGTTTACGAGAAGAAATATCTTGTTCTAAACGAGCCTTTTCGGCTAGCAACTCGGGTCTCGCTTTCTGATTTGTAAAGCGTGCCTGCTCGTTAATAACATCGGCATCTAATTTTTTCTTAGTCTCTTTCAATTCAGCAATTTGTTCTTTCTGTAAGTTTGAATAAAAGGAGAGACCTGCACCTAAAGATAAGCACAAGAAAATGATAGCAGCCGCTATGGATAAACCACCTGAAAAACTAAGTGGATCGAATTTCGTTTTAACCTTATTAGAGCTATAGAGATTTATTCTTTGCTTCATCCTTTAACCTCAACTGTATTGTCAGCTACCCGTAAGGCCGCTGCCGCTGCGATCGTTACAGATTGTTGAAGTTCATCGGACAAATGCTCATTAGATGTCACAAGGTTATTCAGGTTAAGCGAATAAATATCAAGATGTAGATTCTGCCGTAACTCCTCCATTAGAGGCGTATCATCAGACTGCAAGGGCATAACCATTAAACGGACACATGGTGGCTTGCCGACTTGGCTTTCGTAATAGTCCAAAGAGCGCTGTAACTCTAAAACCGCCCCGCCAGCACTTTCTGGAGAAGCACTTTTGTTGTAAGACAATTGACGAGTAAAATACAAAGAGGCATCAGAAAGAAGATTAATAGAGCTGTTACGTTCACCCAAATAGAAGACAGCTAATCCAGCTTCAGAATCAGCAAGGTCTTCAGTTAGATTCAGCAATGCCAATTCAGGAACATCAACAATAACAGGATCTAAACCAATGCTCTGACACCACTTAACGTGCTTATCAACTTCTTCACGCAGAGCTACAACAGCATAAACCATGCGTTTAAGCCCCCGATATGAATCTTCAGGGAGCTCAATATAATCAATAACTGTTTTGTCGATGTCGAAAGTAACCATATCCTTGATGCGCCACCTTAATGCCTCGGCTAACTCGTCATCAGGAACTTCAGGTCGCTCAACAAGATGTAATTGATAACAAGATTCAGGCAAAACAACTAATGCCTGACTTCCTTGTAAAGAGCTCTTAGCTATCAGCTCGGAAAATCGGTGTGGTTCTAAAAAAGGGTTTTTAGTTTCTACGAATTCACAGAAGGTCAGTTCTGGTTCGTGTGAAATATCCTGCACATGCGCAATTGCAACACCTTCTTCAGTAAAGACGACTGAAGTGATTCCTTTAGCCGCTGTTTTCTTTTTAAAAAGTGCCAGCAAAACAGAACTCCTGACTATTCTATGCATAGACGATAACTTTAAATCTACCGTTGGTAAACAAACGTTTCAATTAAGAAAACATATAGAGAACGAAATAACAGTAAACTTAAGAACACATGTCGGCAACAACAGACATAACTTAACAGAAATTAGGTGAATAATTGAACGTATCGTATTGTTTTATTGAAATAAAGATATAATTATCCATTAAACATCAGTTTACCCAGAACACAATGAGCATAGTCAAAAAAGGTTAGCCATTGCACGGCTAACCTTTAATAGGCTGGATAGTAATGAAACTTAAAGAGGACTTTAAAAATAGCGAGCTATAACACTAACCAACAATACAAACACCATGGTCAACATAATGCGTAGTGCCGGTAACACCGCTAGAAAGGTCACTTAGATAATATAGCGCCGCCCCACCTACTTCATCGACGGTAGGAAGTTGCCCATCAACTGATTTAGCTCGGTTATAATCCAGCATAGCATCAAAATCTTTGATGCCTCCTGCTGCTCGTGTGGCAATCGTACCAGGCGATATAGAGTTAATACGAATGTGCTTAGGCCCTAAGTCCCTTGCCAAATAACGTGTAGCCGCTTCAAGAGAAGCCTTAGCACAACCCATAATATTGTAATCTCCGGTCGCTAATGCGCTACCTAGATACGAGAAGTTGATCATTGAGCCGCCTGATGTCATCAGGCCTTTTGCTTTACCCGCCATTTCTATAAACGAGTAACAAGATACATCCATTGCCTGTAAAAAACCCTCTCTGGAGCATTCAGAGATCGGAGCATGGAGGTCTTCTAACGGACAAAAGGCCAAAGAATGAATCACCCCATCAAGAGATCCCCACTGCTCAGATATTGCATCAAATACTGCATCCATCTGACCCGGAACAGTGACATCTAAAGGCATAAAAATACTAGCACCAAGTTCTTCAGCAAGCGGTGCAACAAAGCGCTCAGCTTTATCATTCAAATACGTTATGGCCAGCTCGGCACCATGCTCTTTAAGCTTTTTAGCACAACCATAGGCAATACTTTTATCGTTAGCGATACCAACAATAAGAATTTTTTTTCCGGCCATTAACTGATTAGACATACTTGCCTCAATATAGAAATTTAATAATTGATGGGGATTTTACACGAACTAGAATACAAAAATATGATATGGATAATACAAAAGAGGAAGAAGCTGCACTCTTGTATATCCAGCGAAAATAATCTCTTTTGAGAACATTAAATAATTTATTGGCATTTTAAAACGAAAAAACCCCGGCCACAGGGGGACCGGGGTTCTCTCTTAATTAAATGCTTGGCGATG
>DJLT01000115.1:98579-228483 GCA_002435145.1 Neptuniibacter sp. UBA6509 | reverse complement strand
GGGGAGTCCATACAAACCTACGAACAAGCCCCAAACACCTCAGGCTTACAGATCGGTTCAAGTTCGAGGCAACGATTACAGGCATGCTGGTTACCTGTCGAAAATCGTTAACGAAAAAATTGGATCGATCTGCAAGCCCCGAAGGGTGGGCATTAAATCGACTTCCTGCTTTGTCAGGCAGCTTGGAAAGGACTCGTCATTCCACTACGCTACCTTTCGCGCATTAAGTCGATTTACTGCCCACTGAGAAAGTTCGGGACTTATTCGCAGGTTCCCTAAAGTAAAAGTGTCTAGTTTTGACTAAACTAAAACTAGACTCACAAGATTTACGGCTAATATGATTAGGTAATTGTGGCGAGTTTTTAGAAAAAAGCCTCCCTTGCAAGGTAAGGGCAAGCTGATTGATTTAATAATGTACTAAATAGAACATCTGCATAGATGCAGTATTAAGTAATTCAAAAGGAAATATTCTATGGAAGAGCACTTCAATCAACTTGGACTCTCAAGGCAGCCCATCTTTGATCGCGATCTTAATGTGGTTGCTTACGAACTGTTGTATCAGTCTCAAAACGGCAACCAAGTTGAAAAATTTCTACATGGCGATCAAGAAGCCTGTGATGTACTTATCAATAACTTTACTAGCATCTATGATTCAGGCTCGCTGAAATCACTGCCTGCGTTCTTGAACGTTACGGAAGGCTTCATCAAAACAGAAAGTTTACCCAGCCTTTCTCGACATAATCTTGTGATCGAAATAAAAAATGATCAACCGGTTACTGAAGAATTACTAGCATCACTGCGTAAATACTCAGAAGCAGGCTATCGTATAGTTTTAGATGATTTTACCTATCACCCTGACTACAACACCCTGCTCGAGATAGCGCATGTTGTTAAAATTGATATTAGTAAATACAGTCAGTCAGAAGTATCGGCTCAGCTTAAAAACATTCAACGTTTCAAAGTTACTGCGTTAGCGGAAAAAGTAGAAAACCACTCAGCTTACGATCGCTGTCACCAACTAGGGTTTCGCTTATTTCAAGGAAATTTTTTATCTCAACCAACTAAGATTCAAGGAAAAAAGCTTTCCTCAAATCAAACCATCGTCATCCACCTTCTGGCTGCACTTCAAGATAAAGATGTAACCCCAGACGTATTGGCTGATATCACTTCTAGAGATCCGTTACTTACCTTTAAACTATTACGTATTGTTAATTCAGCTCGCTATAACTTGCCAACCAAACTAGAAAGCCTTACTCAAGCTATTGTTGCTTTAGGTATGAACGAAATTAACAAATGGGCAACCCTATTAGCACTCTCAAGTAATGATGACAAACCTAGTGAATTGATCCGCCAAATTCTCATCACTGCACGAATGAGCGAGTGTATCGCCTACAAAACAGAAGAAGTGGATTCAGAGCTCGCTTTTTTAACGGGAGTGCTTTCCATGCTTGATGCTTTATTGGAAATTGAACAGAAAACTCTTCTAGAGCAATTATCCGTCTCAGATGAAATTGAGTTAGCAATTACCCGATACGAAGGTAAAACAGGACAACTATTACAAGCAGTGAATTTTTACATGATTGGCCAATCCAATTTTGAACTACCTACTGCAGTTAAGGAAGTTTATTCCGAGGCCTACTTTGAAGCATTACGCTGGAGCAATGAAACCATGCAGATGATGCAAGGCAGTCATCTTTAACTAAAATGCCCAACTTAATAGCTCAATTTAATAGTTCAGCTTAATAGTTCAACCTAAGAAAAAGACTCTATAAGCAGATTACGTCTAAACTGTATCTGCCTGAAATAGCCATGCTCTACACTTAACAGCGTTGGTAATTCAACGCTGTCACAAAGCAATTACTAAAAGCATGGTAATATAAAATCACCTTGTTAAAACGGCGTGAAGGAATCATGGCAATCAAGCAACATAGCATGGAAAAAACAATTTACCGTTCTACTACGGGACGCTATCTCCTTGCGGTCTTAATCATAGCAGTGCTTTCTACATCCGCTTATTACACTCTACAATCAGCATTATCAGATTCCGATGCAACAGCTTATATTGTAAACCTATCAGGTAGACAACGTATGTTAAGCCAACATATAGCGTTGGATGCATACCGTTTTAGCAATGCCCAGCAATCCCATTCTTCCATATCTGATCAACACTTATCTCAGATGAGAAAAAACATTACCGACATGCGTAAAGCTAATACGCAATTGTCGTCGGGTGTCCTTTCAAATCATAGAAAAGTAGATGTATCAGATGCTATTCAAGAAATGTATTTCGGGAAGATGAGACTTTATGAACGAGTAAATAACTATTTAGATATTGCGCAAAAACTCCAAAAAACCACTAGCAACGAGCTTAGAATAAGCTATCTGAATTCTATTGATAAACAATCTGAGCAGCTTCTTATCGATCTCAACAAAGCTGTTCAACAATATCAAACAGAAGGTGAAGACCGTTTAGCAAGAATTGACGATTTAGAGTTAATCGTTTGGATAGCCACGTTAATCGCACTGTTGCTAGAAGTTATATTTATCTTCAAGCCAATGACACGTTCAATTATCGCCTCACAGCAAGCTCAAGACCGTACGCTTGAAAATCTTGAAGAGATAGTTGAACTCCGTACAAAGAACTTAGAAATAGCGAATAAAAAGCTAAAAGAGCTCGCTACCCTGGACCCTCTGACTAAGCTAAAAAACAGGCTAACACTTGAAAGTGACGTAGAGAAATTAGTTAAAAAGAGCGAACAGCACCAAATACCTTTTGCATTAGGTGTAATTGATGTTGATTTTTTTAAAAGAGTAAACGACACACTTGGTCATACCGCAGGTGATTATGTACTAAAAGAACTAGCCAATCTTATGGCTAAAGGAACACGCGAATACGATCATTTATATCGTGCCGGAGGGGAAGAATTTGTATTGCTGCTTAACAGAGCCCAACATCAGGAAACAATTGCCATTTTTGAAAAGATACGCACTCAAATTGAAGCCCACAAATTTGAATATGAAGGACACCCGATCAACATTACGATTAGTGTAGGCGTATTTCATAGTAGCCTACTAAAAATGACACGCGTTCAAGATATTATTATTGCCGCAGATCAGGCTTTATATCAGGCCAAAAAATCCGGACGAAACTGTATCAAGACAGTCAATACAGTCAATACAGTCAATACAGTCAATACAGTCAATACAGAGAAGGAATCATGAGAACTTAAAGCTATTAAGACATAAACACCGTTACAGTATTTGTATTATTTAGCTTATCGCAAGCGAGTAATTCATTTAGACCGATTCCAAATCAATTTTCAGATGTAGTAGCTCAGACAAACGCTTTAAAACACTCTTATCTAATAAACTCATCTTCTTTAAGGCTCGAACCTACAGAGCTATTCTCTAGCAAGCACTCGAGCTCTGACCTCACCCATCGACACATTGGATCATGATGAAATCGCTCATGCCAATAGAGATACAGCTTAACCTTTGGCAAATTAAATTCGGCAGGTAAAGGACAAGTCACTAACGACGGGTAGTTAGACTCAATATGCTCCCCCATAATTACGGGCAATGTAAAAACTAGATCTGAACCAATACAATACTCAGGAACTGACATAAAGTTTGCTAAGCGCAACATTACATTTCGCTGATAGCCCATTTTAGCTAACTCCTCATCCATGATACCGGGCCCCTTCCCTGTAATAGAGACCAATCCGTGAGAAGCGTTAATATAATCATCCAATGCCATAACCTGCCCCGCTAAGGGATTGTTACGATCCATGACACAAAGATGGCCTGTTTTAATAATAGCCATCCGGCGATATTGATCTTGGATTGTTTTGGGTTGTAGCCCTGTGGCTAGGAAATGTACTTCTCCGCGCTCTAACAGATTGAAATGCTCACTTTGCTGAGGAACAATTTCAACGCGTAAATTAGGGGCTTTTTTACGTAACACCTTTATAACTGCTGGCATAAGGAGCACAAGCTCCAAATCTAAACCCGTTAACTTCAATACTCCTTCTGCCTTACTAGGCTCCAACACCTGTGGTTGCATAATGCCTTCTACATCCACCAGCACCTGCTTGAGAGCTTGCTTAATTTCGACCGCTCTTGCACTCAGATCAAATCCATTAGCTGTCCTCACCAATATAGGATCATCTAAGGTTGACCTTAGCCGCTGTAAAGCGCGACTGACCGCAGGCTGACTCATCTGTAACTTATCAGCCGCTTTCGATACATGACGCTCTTCAAGCAAAGCTTGAAGTACCACGAGTAGATTTAAATCAACGGAACGTAAATTCATTTGAAACATAACCAAGATATTAAATATGCATTAGACGCATTAATGATCAACCGATAGACTCATAAAAGCAAATAGATAATCACGACTAAAAAACTAAACACGTAAAGAAAAGTAAATTTACATGTAAGCCTATAAAGGCTGTGATTGTATTAATCAGATTAAATTTCATGGGGCCGATATTAGCGATGGTACTTAACCATAAACTTAAGAACGATGAAAACAGTTATGGCTGGGGGCCGGTCATCATGCATTGGCTAATCGCTTTTGCAATTATTGGTCTCTATCCGCTCGGTCTTTATATCGAAACACTCGACTACTACGACCCTGCTTATCGTACTGTACCTATATGGCATAAAAGTATTGGCATTATGGTAGCTTTCACTTTAGCTATCAGACTGATTTTGAGAGCGTTTAACAAACCACCCAAAGCACTGCCACAACCAGCAGTCATGCAGGCGATGGCAAAGGTGGCTCATCTACTTCTTTACTTGCTATTACTAATAACTCTAGTATCAGGTTATCTGATCTCAACTGCCGATGGCCGCGCAATTGAGTTGTTCAATACGCTAATAAGTATTCCAGCACCACCTGTAGCCTTTCAAAATAAGGAAGATCTAGCCGGTACCGTACATTTTATTGTTGCCACTGTTTTAATCACGCTAGCAGCGGTTCATGCAATAGCTGCTCTTAAACATCACTTTATCGATAAAGATACAACACTGAAGCGCATGCTTGCGCTACGCGAGGAAGCATAATGAAAGCAAAGCTTATAAAGGGATTAACTCTAGCCTCTCTTATCACTGCATCACCACTGTATGCCGCTGACTATGTCATTGATACCAAGGGAGCTCATGCATCCATTGAGTTTCGTATCAGCCACTTGGGAACAAGCTGGTTAAAAGGTCGTTTCAACACGTTTACAGGTGAATTCAGTTACGATGCGGCTAAACCAGAAGCATCCAGCGTCAGTGTAAACGTTGACGTTGCATCCTTTGATTCAAACCATGCTGAGCGTAATAAACATATTCGCGGCGATGAATTTTTAGATGTAGACAAACACCCTACTGCATCATTTAAAAGCACATCGTTCACGCCTAATGAAAATGGCGGTGGCGTAATGAAAGGAATGCTAACCCTTTACGGAACTGCGAAAGAGATCGCTATTGATGTAGAAAAAGTGGGTGAAGGCAAAGACCCTTGGGGCGGATACCGTGCAGGTTTCTCTGGCACCGTAGCGATACAGCCTAAAGACTTTGGCATGAACTACCAGTTAGGCCCTGCCGCTGAAACTGTCTATATGGATCTGAATATCGAAGGTATTCGTAAGTAATCAGCAGATAGATATGATAAAGGCGAACAGCTGTTCGCCTTTATTTCAATTATCTTTGCACTCTTTGATCTGCGCCGTTTTCTATAAAACTTTATCCAGCCGCTCTAATCTAAAAGTTCCTAGCTAAAAGCTCTTAGCTCATCCCTCTACACTAATCTCTTTAAACTAATCCCTTTAAACTAATACCTCTTAACTAATACCTCTTAACTAATAGCGCTTAATTGAGAACTTCGAGGCAAAAGGGTTCTTGTAAAAAGCTCTCTGAATCAAGAAAATTAATAGCCCTCGTACTCATTATAAGTACTGACCTCATCTTGATCTGATACGGCATAGACTTTAAACGCATCTTTTCTAGCCCCCGGCATATCCATTCCCGGACCACCTGACGGCATTCCTGGCACCGTCAATAAACGCGTATTATGTATTTTCTGATTAAGTAGTGTTTTTATATCTTGAGCGGGAACATGCCCTTCCACAACCAAACCATTAACAACAGCGGTATGGCAGGAAGCGCCTTGTGCAGGTACTCCCAGTTTTTGCTTAATCGGCGAGACATCATGCATCTCTATGCTGTTGACAGAAAAGTTGTGATCTTCCAGATGCTCAATCCACCCCTTACAACATCCGCACGTAGGGCTATGGTAAACGTCTATTTCATAGACAGACTCTGTTTTGTTTTCTTGCCAAACTGGATTAGCAGCCTGAACGGAGCTAATAGAAATAGACATCATCAACGCTGCTGCAAAACATAACCACTTCTTCATTCGCCTACCCTATCAACTCATTCATTATGGTCTCTATTTTAACGGGCTAACACAGATCAGGCTACTTCTTACGATGTCTGGTTACTAATCTTTATCTATTCCTCTTGGCATAAACTTTAAACCAACACTGATGTTTAAATTATTCGAACTCCATGGCTTCGAATACTCGCCCTGCGTTTTTAGCAGCAAGCTGATCAAACGTTTCTAAATGGGCATAAGGGCTTTGATCAATTAGGTAAGCATCTTCAAGCGAGCCATCGTTTTCTAAAAGTTCAGCTACTTTAGCCCTGATATACGCTAAATAGCCTCGGGTCCATTGATCGACGGTTTTGAAGTCAGTCACATCACCATGACCCGGAATAATAATTTTATCTTCAGCAAACGGAGCAAATGCGTTGTTCCAAGTTTCTAACCATTCGGCAGTATCGGTATCAGGAAAAATAGGCAGTAAACGCTGTTGGAAAGCCATATCACCCGCAATCAGTACATTATTGGCAGGTACAAAAACTGAGATATCACCAACCGAGTGAGCTGGACCAAAATGGATAAGTTCAACCTTTAAACCACCCAAATCGAGCGTTAACTGATCAGTAAAAGTTTCATCGACTGCTATAAGCTCTGTTCCTTCAGCCCGTTCTTTTAAAATTGTTTGTAGATTCTCCAAGCCCTCAAGGCCCTGCTCTGATACCTCTTCAAGCGCATCTACATGAGCAATAATTTTCGCACCTTGCTCTTTCCAGTACCCATTGCCTAATATCGCATGCGACTGACCATTTTCATCAACCACATACTTAACGGGTAGAGCGCTGATTTTTTTAATTTCATCATGCAAGGCTTTTGCTAAAAGATAAGATGAACCGCCATTTACCACTAGGATGGAATCCGTTCCGATAACGAAAGACAGGTTATTATTGTGCCCACCATTTTCATAACTGTAGTATTGAGTTGCGCCAATAGATGTCCATACATTCTTAGCCACTTTTTTTGGCTGACTATAGAGCAAAGATTCCGGATAATTATCCTCAGGACTTGCGAAAGAGGTTATTGGTAGTAGAAGGAAAGTAGAAAGTAACATCCCGGTTATTTTTAACATTCAAAGCCGCCCCACTCTATATTAGAAAGATCTAAATAATAGAGCAGTTAATACTGATCAGGCAACCCATTCTGCTAAAATGACTAACCAAATGACTGAATACTAAAGCCTAGAAGCGGGTTATAAAGTCTAAGCTCTAACGCTTGAACACTTCGGTTGCCTACGCAATAGCTACCAAACTATCACCACCAAATTAGAGCAATTTAAACTCTAAGCGTGCGGTTCTTCCTGACTTATCCTGCACAAACAACTCATAGTCCCTTCGTTGATTCAGCGTAAGCGATATCTCTGCCGTGTACTCATCTTGCAAGTCACCATTTAAATACCAAAATATTTTCCCCGTCGGCCCTTCCACTTTGAGTCTAAGAGTCAAAGGCTTCTCCTTGAGCACATGATATACCTGCCCATGATTAACCCCTGTAACTCTTAATTGAGCCTTACTTTGCTGTATCGTTGTACAAATAGGATCAAATGCAGGTAACAGATTATATTTTCGTCTGTCAGGGCGTAACCAAGTATCAAATACATCAGGCCATAAATAAGTAGTTTTAAGAACAGCTTTATCTAAACAACTCATCGATACACGTAGACCACTTTCTGGGCTCGCTTGATATGCTAAATCAGGCTTAAAAAAGAGTGCCTGATCGCTGCCCCACTGATAGCCCGGCATCAACGTACGCGGTGCACTCCCTTTACTGATATACGCACTCCTTCTTATATGACAATGACTATCTTTAATCAGGCTTGCTCTTCGACCATCAGGCCAACAGATGGACTGTTCCTCTACATTCACAGGTTGAGGCAATTCCACATTTGAACGATCTATTTGACCAAAAAGGTTAAATAAAAGTGGGCCCGCTAAAAGACTACCCATCGTTTTCTCCATAGGCTTTCCGTCAGGGCGGCCTAACCAAACACCTAAGGTATAATCTTTCGATACTCCTACTGCCCAAACATCGCGATAATCCCAACTGGTTCCAGTTTTCCAACCTATAGGAGGTAAACTTTCCCGTGATAAGCCATAGCGCATGTTCAACGGCAGTGGCACATCTTGCAGTACATTCCAGGTTATCCAAGCAGACTCTGGAGTTAATAGTCGTCGCCTTTTATCCTTGCTTTTAAGCAGGCCCGTAAGGTCAGATCGAGCATCAGACAAATACTGTAAAGGCCGAACATATCCTTCATTCGCAAAAGCACTGTACGCTGTGACAAGCTTTTCGAGTGAGAAACCTGCGCCGCCTAAAATAACCGTAGGGTTAGCTCCCCCCTGAGGAATCTTTAAACCCACCCCTACATGATGTAATTTATTGACGAAATTTTGAGAACCATAGGCTTCAATAAGCTGCACAAATGGCAAATTCAGTGATCGAACTAATGCTTGTGAAGCTGATACTGGGCCTGAGAAACCTTGACTGAAATTTCCGGGACGATAGTGACTTTGTACACGCGGTACATCTGCTAACAATGATTCGCTATGAATTAGGTTAGCGTCTATAGCCAAACCAAATAGAAATGGTTTAAGCGTCGATCCCGGTGAACGTACAGCGGTTGTCATATCCACATGCCCTGCACGGCGATCATCATAAAAATCTGCCGAGCCAACATAAGACAATACTTCACTTGATCGATTATCAACGAGGATTACTGAGGCTGATATCTGTTCAGGTAGATTAGAAACATAGGCCTGAATGCTTTCTTGAAACTGGGTCTGAATATTCAAATCAATCGTGGTTTTAATCACCCTTTGCGTCGGTAACTCCCGATGTAAGCGTCTACTGAGTAAGGGCGCATCCGAAGGTGTTTCTAGTGGCCATACAGCAATCTGCTCTTCTTTAGCTGTAGTGACAGTCAATTCATCCCAACGCTCTTGTAATAGCATTCGTTCAAGTACTTTATTGCGCGCACTTTCAGCACGTTTAGGATGGCGATCGGGCCTAAGCCTTGAGGGAGCTTGAGGGAGTACGGCAAGCAGTGCCGCTTCAGAATATCTTAATGAGGATACCGGTTTATGCAGATACTGTAAGCTGGCCGCTTGCACGCCTTCTAGCGTTCCGCCAAAAGGTGCGTAATTTAGGTAGAGCTCCATAATTTCAGTTTTACTCAGGTGCCACTCTAACTGAAATGCTCTAAAAATCTGATTTAACTTCCCTGTTACCGTGCGTGAATGAGGGTGGAGTATCCGCGCAACCTGCATCGTCAAGGTAGACCCGCCTGAAACGACTCGTCCCTCTTGTACAAACTGCAAAGCAGCACGCCCTAAACTAAAAGGGTTTACACCAAAGTGCTGATAAAAATACTGGTCTTCATAACCGATCAACGCATCTATATAACGCGGCGAAACGTCATCAACTGATATTTCATAACGCCAAACGCCTTTTTTATCTGCAAATGAACGTAAAGGCTCACCCTCACGATCTAATACGATAGAGGCAAAGTCTTCACTTTGATTGGGTAATTTAAGAGGAGATAGATGATCTGCTACTAACAGCCCCGCTACAGTGAGCAGGGCTATCAATAGCAGACAGCAAAAACCTTTAAGCCAAACCATCAATTACGGCATAACCGAAATTGATTTAATGCTATTGCTAATCCCCCTATACGCTGGTTTATACATAGATTCAGCCATTGCAGGTGGCACCTTGTATTCTCCTGGCGTCACAGCACGAGATAAGAAATAGAGTGTTTGCTCTCGTTTTGCTGGGATATCCATAGCCGCAACATAACGATCATCTTTAAACGCTTGATAAGTAAGCCGCACTCGCTGCTGAAGAGGCTCCCCTTCTAACTTGATATCTTCTAGCTTTAAAGCGTTTTGTAGGTTTTGATTTTCCAATTCCAAACCTGCCGGCATAAGGTTTATCAAGAGCCCATCAGGCACACGTTGTTCACTGTACAAACGCACGCGCGTTAATACAGTATCTCCCATGTTAAGCACTTGGCCTTTTTGTAATCCAACAGCCTCGCTATTTTTCACCATGAACTGCTCTACTCTGATACGAATACCCTCGTCCACCGCTTCAGGCATATTTTCGGTTAAGCCTGTCCAGCTGTAGCTAGCGAAAATCGGCTTATCCCCGGTGTTTGTCAGAGAGGTTTCAGCCAGCGTAGAGATTGCTAGGTTTTGCCCTAACTCGCCTGATGCAGAGATCAGTTCAACCAATTCACCGGTTTTGAGGTCGCTTTCCCATTTGCCCGCAGAATCGATTCGATACAGTTCTGACGAGAGGTGCAACAAAGCAGCTCTCTCTTGGGTACTTAGCCACTTCGCTTGCTTCATCTCTACAAGCAGCTCTGGTATTAACTGCATCGCTTTTTTCTTTAGAGCTTTAGAAGCCGCTTTAAACCCTAAAACAGAGTGGATAGCCATCGCCTGATCGCGTATTACAGAGCCATAATCACCTAAGTAACCTTCCGCTCTTTTCTGATTTAAAGCTGTCTGAACAATCTTCTCTCCCTCTTCAACGCTACCGGTTTCAATCATTGCTAACCCCAGATGAACACCCGGCACCATGCCTCTAGCATCATCTAACTGAGTTTCAACAAGCTCTCTTAATGGACCTAAAGTAACTTGTCCCTCTTTCGCCAATACATATGCTGCAAACGCTTTATATGAGATCTCATAATGGGAAGGGATATCCGACCATGTTTTCACTGAATGAGCCGTGCGTTTATGAATATAAGCATTCAACCGGCGCTTAGATTGACTGAGCAAACTTTCTGGAACAGAAACCCCTGCTTGTTGCATCTGTAATAAAAAGTCCGCTGCATAAGCAGTCAGCCAATGCTCTTCCGGTGAGAACTTGTCCCATAAGCCAAACGAACCATTCGCCTTTTGCAATTCAGCATAGCGAGACAGCGCAGCACCCATCTGTTGCTGGATTTTTGTATCACTAACAGCCTGAGCGAATGCAGGCGTAGCCTCATGTTTTAATAAAACAGAGAGAGGCTGAGACTTACTGGTCGTTTGCTCTAAACAGCCATAGGGGTAGTTCATTAATTGCGTAAAATGTCTTTTTGCGCCTAAATCCGGAGTTGTTCCTACTCTAAGCTGAGCCAAGACAGTATCCATCGAAAGCCCACTGAGCTCAGGAAATGGAAACTTTGTCACATCTCCTTTTTGTAGAACGGCTGTTTTCTGATCATAAACAGCGGGGTAAGCGGATCGAACGCCTAAGGTCCATTCACGTTTTAAGCTAATGCTTTTCCCTGAGCTATCACTCAGTTCAATCTCTGCATTAATCTCGCCCGCGCCCAGCTGAGAGGCACTCACTAAGAAGTGTATGATCTGTTTTTCTCCATCAGCTAGCTGTAGCTGATAGTCCTTATTTGTGGGAGCTACCGCACTATCTGTACTCAACGTCAGCTTAATATTCTGCTCAATACCACTCACATTAGATAGGTCTAACGCCAGATTCGCTTTATCCCCTAGGGCTAAAAAGCGTGGCATTGATAACTGAGCTACGACGGGAGAAGCGACCTTAGTAATTTCACTAGCATCCCCAAATTTCTGATCACTGTGCGCCACTGCATTAAGGGTTAACTCACCATCAAACGCGGGAAGATCCAGCTTAATGCTAGCTTGGCCCTGCTCCACTTTAACCAGAGAGCTAAACAAACTAACAATTTGTACATCAGTCGGTGGAGCTTCCCCTCCTCGTGCTAGTTCACCATCACCGCCCCAACGAATCTCTGCCTGATCACTTAACGTCGGTTCTGCTAAGTCATCATACATGTCGGTAATAGCCGCTTGGTAACGACGACGACCATAGAAGAACTCAAAGGGATCCAGAGGCTCATAGCCTGTTAGGCTTAAAACACCACTATCAACCGCGCTTAGCGTGACATAAACATCTCCTGATACAGGATTGCCCGAATGGTCTTTGACAGAAACAGTTACATTCGCAGAGGTTTCGGGTAATAGTTTGTCAGCCACTTGAATATCAACATCTAGTCTCCGATCCGAACGCTTGAGCGGTAGATGTGCAATACCAAAACTGCGTTTACTCACTTTATCCTGTTGCTCTGTTGGAGCGACAACAAAGGCGGAAATATAAGCATCGTGACGCGCTAAGCCTTGCGGTATTTTGATCTCTACATCAGCCTTTCGATCAACCAATTTAACTTCAACCGTTTGCAAAACTTTATCGGTTTCAAGCAGTACAATTGCGGTTCCTTCCGTCGGCGATGCTAATTTCACATTAACAACATCACCCACACGATAAAACTCTTTATCAAGTGCAACAGTGACTTCATCCGGTTTAATTCGATCTGATGCGCTGTTCCACGCGTTGTACCAATTATCTCCAGCCTGAAAGCTGTAAACCGTTTGGCTTTTGCCTAAATAATCATCTAACTCTAAACGATAGCGACCCCATTCAACGGGCAAACTCAGTGCTTGAGGTTCACCCGAGGTAAAGCTGAGAACCTCGTGCGCAACGGGATACTCATTCTTCTCTATTTGATAATGCCAACCTCGTTCAGGTGTGTGACTCCAAAAATACTTTTCCTCTAGGCGATACAATGTAGCCTTAGCTTCCCCTTGAGTTAACAGCTCTCCTTGTTTATTAACACGAACAACTTCAAACGCTATCTGCTGTTCTGAATCTGAAACATCATTTTCAAACTTGGGCTTCACGCCCACAAAGCTATTACGCGGCCAGAGCAAAACTGATTTATGGCGATTAATTGCCCGGCCACCACTTTCATATAAGCTATAGCGCAGCTTTAACTGCGCGGGGGAATCAAACCCGCTCCAATCAAATTGCTTTTTATCTAATTTAGTAACCGTTTTCCCTTCGCTATCTAGCTCCAGTGAATCTAAGTTAAATTGCTGCCATGGAACGTTGTCAGAATGACCGAAATGGAATCCTTTTAAGGTTTCAAAAGGCTGTGCCCAACCGCGAACTGATACTTGAGTATCTAGCTTGTTACCTGACGCCGGAGCGCCATATAGATACTCACCCTTAATAGGATAAGTGATTGGGTCACCTAAGCTAAAGCTGGTGAGTGTGCTTTGCCCTAAATCAAGACGTAAACGCTCCGGCAGAAACTCCTCAACTTTAAAAGAAAAACGCTCTTTTAGCTTTGGCTTTGCTGGATTAAAGACTTGAGCTTGCCACTCACCGAGTGGTGCCGACCCACCCAAAATATGACGAAATTCGTAATAGCCTGTTGTTGAAGCATCTATTCGCCATTTGCCTGCACTCTCACCGTCTGGTTTGATCAATTCAATCATTAAAGGATTACTGAATAACTCACCATCCATACCACGCGACAAGGTACTAATAATTAACTCCTCACCCGGACGATAAATATCTCTTGGTGAATAGGTAAAATACTCCTCTACTTTGGTTTTTCGCCCTGAAACAGAAAAATCCGATAGATCAAAGTTAGGCGCATGATAGTTAAGTACTGTAACTTGATTCCCTTTCCTGCCAAGGACTAATCTGGGTGATTTACGCTGCCACTCATTATCTGTTTCCCAAGCGCCGTTAGAATCGCTCTCGCCTGACGCAATAACTTTATTGTTGTAATCGAGAATGCTTAACTCAACACCCGCTAGTAAGCCTCCGCTCTTTGCATCCTGCGTTATAAAGCGGGTACTTTCCCCGTAATCCCTTGCCTGAATACCCACAGCAGAGACGGTGAACCAAGTGGCCTGGAAATCAAAACCTCCCGGCGCTCTGACCGTAGCTAAATAGATTCCACCTTCCTCAATGCCAGGAACATGACTGACCGGGAAACTTGCTCTATTTCGCTGATTGCGTAACGTGCTAATTTTAAGACGTGAGCTATAAACCGAATCAACAGTTTGCCCTAATTGTGTCTCATCATAGTACCAACGGTCACTGTCGTTTAAGGAAGCATACTCAGCGAAGAAATTTACAATTTTATCCGGCTTCACTTTGTAGATATTGATATCTGCTTCTGGGACATTAACAGCAATTAAAGGGAGAGAATCGACTTTACCTGGCACCATAACTAAGCCATCCGATTCAAATGAAACCAGACTGGATAAGGAGCGCGTCTTTATTTCTGTTGATACACCGATTTCAATCACTGACCCGTTATCAGCTTCAAGACCTGCTCCTAGATCAAGCTGATACTCTGTCGCCGGCTCAATACCCGTGAAGTAAAGCGTTTTACCATCTTCACTTAAAATGGGCTGACCTAATTGAGGTTCAACCTTTATATACTTTTTGAAAGACTGATCAGGCTTGATAGGCGTATTAAATAGAAGGGAGATAGCGTTTAGATCGCCAAATTCACGCTCGGAAATATCAAGGATAGCAATACTAAGCTCATTTACATCTCCAGCAGATTGCTTTTCTAACGCCTGAGCAACAGAATGCCCCTCTCCAGTACTCTTTTGCGCTGCACTATCGTCATCAGAACACCCCACTAGCAATAAAGTTGATAGCAAGCCTAGACTGATCGCTTTATACCCTAACATTCAGATTCTCCCTAGCTGAATACATATGAGGACAGCTTAATCTAAGACGGGGCGCCTTAGATAGTCACACAGGCTCTTTTTCTTAGAGCGCATACTATTGCATTAACCTTCACTTCAAGGGAGACTCTCAGCTATCGATCTAACTAGGTATAGATAAGTGGATAAGACAGAGCCGGAAAAACAAAGCTACTCGTGGGATAAAGAGTTTTTTGAGAAAAAGATAACTTTTTTTACAAATCTACAACTAGGTTCTGTTGGTGCAGCACTTATGTTAATGATGATGAACCTTTCAAAGCTGTATTTACTAGCACCTTTAGTTATCGTGCTTATCTTAGCAAGCTGGTACAAGCATCATATAACCAAAGTAAGCGATGAAGTAAAAAACAGTAGCGTTACATTTTCGCCTAAGTCTGTTCTTGTGACGATCCCTAATCAAGAAATTGAATCACGTGTAACTTTCCGTCAGATCGATGAAATCGGGATACACAAAGAGAACTTCATAGAGACAGTCACTCTTTATTTGAAAGAAGATGAAGATAAAATCGAACTAAAAGCGATAAAGAACGCAAAACAATTCGTCTCAGAGCTTAACCAAGCGGCTTTTAATACAACGGGTAATACGACCGGTAACACAACTGAGCAAAGTTGATCTACCATCTGCAAGAACTCAGAGACTAAAGAGCTCTATATCGGTATAGAAGCTCTTTAGTTAAAAACAGCTACAAAACAACTAGAAATTTATCGGGATAACTGTATCCAATCCTTCTGATAGATATAAACCTTGCGAACTATCTTGCTGTATTGCAGAAACCAACAGAACACGAAGCCCTTGCCAGTAATTCTTTAAACTAACAGAATCAACCCCTGAGAAAAGCCTTGCCGTCAAACCCAGCTGTAGTGTAGAAATCAGCTGTACAGCACTGTGTAATATCACCGGCGGTACGTTAGGCGACACAGTTTTTAACCTTTTCAATCGAAGCAGGGTTAACTCTTCCATAAATTTATTCAGCATCGTACCTATTTGAAGGTTCGTTGCCGCTGCTGAAGTAAAAGCAAACAGTGCACAATTTGATTCATCTTTAACAAGAAAGTTTTCAAATATCTCCTGCTCTACGTACTCAAAAAAATTATCGACCGAATCAGGCTCATCGCACGCTGAAAGTTTAATAATAAAATTTTGAAGTAACCGTTCCAGCACTTCAGATTCAACCTCAGCCATGGTTCTAAAATGGTGGTACAAACCTCCCTTACTAATTCCTGCCAATTCTATTAAGCGACCAGCGGTGAGCGCTTCCAACCCATCTTGGCTGATAATAGAAGTAGCCGATTTCAGAATTAAACTACGTGTGAGACCTGCATTTCCATTTGGAGGCATTGTCTATAACCCTTTGTATCAGTGAACTACACAGGATAGATAAGCAGCCCTTCACTTATCTTAAGCCCTCTTTTATCATGCTACGCCTGTCGAAACAGGTTTCCATCGGTATATAGCAAAAGACTGATATAAGTCAATTTACACTCAAATGATTATGTAAACTCGCTCTGCGGCATTTAAACGGCTAACAAAAATGTATTAAAAAGACCTGTACGCTAAAAGCGAACAGGCCAAAGGGAGGTTGTTGATTACAACAAAAAGAGCAATGAAAAACCTATTAAGCCACCCCCTCTCTGAATTAAAACTTAATACAACAGGGTGCTTATTGAGCAAACGCTACCAAATTGTACATTTAATAAACAAAGTTTTAAAAAAACACTATAAATCAAGCAAGTTAGGTCAATTCCTTAACTGTTTTAACATTTTCTAGTAAACTTTTCATACTCATGATCTAAGCTGTATATATCTGCAGCGGCGGATAAGCAATTCATATTTTTTTCACTATTATGGATCTTAGGATATGGAATTAAGTAGTCTTTATGTCACTGTAATTGAACCGTCAAAGGTTCAACGCCATATTATTACAGGTCATCTAAATAGTTATGGTATTACCAATATTGATGAGTTTACAGAAGCTAAACCTGCGCTTACTCACATGTTGACCTCTCCGCCAGATATCGTACTCTCTTCAATGCATCTACCAGATATGACGGGAACAGATCTAGTGACTCAAATGCGAGGATTAGAGCGGCTAGAAAATGTCACATTTCTCCTCATCTCATCTGAAACACACTACCGCTACTTAGAACCTATCCGACAAGCGGGTGCTATCG
Organism: Neptuniibacter sp. UBA6509; assembly: GCA_002435145.1. GTDB lineage: Bacteria > Pseudomonadota > Gammaproteobacteria > Pseudomonadales > Balneatricaceae > Neptuniibacter. Next base: position 211,323 of record DJLT01000115.1, on the reverse strand, counting down.
CTATTTTACCCAAACCCTTTAGCCGTGCTGAAATGGGAATGGCCCTTAGAAGCACACTGGATTACATCACTGATTTCGAATCCGACAATGACAGTGATGCTTATGATGCACTCAGGGTCCTCGTTGTAGATGACAGCTCTCTGTCACGTAAATATATAAAACAGATGCTTGAATCCCTTTCAATTCAATCCATTGAAACAGCGAAGGATGGAGCCGAAGCGTTGCAACTCATTGATCAAGGCTACCGTTTTGATCTAATCATTACTGACTACAATATGCCTAATGTAGACGGAAAAGAGCTCACAGAGCATATCCGAAACCACAGTGAGCAGCCTACAGTCCCTATTTTAATGATTACTAGTGAGCAAAATGAAAGCCGTCTTGCCGCAGTCCAAAGTGCTGGCGTTTCCGCCTTGTGCAGTAAACCACTGTCTTACGATACAGTTAAACAGCTTATAGAGCAGCTAGTTACCGACTGTGATCTATAGAGAATCATAAGCTCTGAGTGTCTTCCCTCTAGGCATAAAAAAACGCGGTTAATTGAAGTGACCCCATAAAGTTAGACACTTTTTGTTAAGCTGCTGATAAGGCCTGATTACGGTACTCGACCGGAGTCAGGCCTTTTAGTTTTACCTTAATGCGTTTCGTATTGTAATAGTCAATGTATTCACCGATCTGATTTATCAGATCGTCAGCATCCGTGAATTCTTGTTGATGATACATCTCCGTTTTGAGTAAGGCGAAAAAGCTTTCTGCTACCGCATTATCCAGGCAATTCCCTTTTCTGGACATGCTTTGTGTAAGCCCTTTCTCAGATAGAATCTTCTGTGTAAGAGGGTTTCGATATTGCCACCCCTGATCACTGTGTAATATCGGATATTCACACTCTCTCAAGCCATCAATGGCCTCTTCAAGCATATCTGTAACGAGTGGCAAGCGTGCAGACCTTGCTGTTTTATACGTCACCACTTCCCGACTAAACAGGTCGATGATCGGCGATAGATATACTTTTTCGCCTTTGATATTAAACTCTGTGACATCCGTTACCCATTTTTCATTAGGGCGCTGAGCTTCAAAATTGCGCTGCAATACATGCGAGACACTTTTACCTACATCTCCTTTATAGGATTCATAGCGCTTAGGGCGAACCATCGATTTTAATTTTAGCTCTGTCATCAGGCGTAGCACCGTCTTATGGTTTATCCATATATCGAAAGCCCTTAAGGCCAGAAGTATGCGCCGGTAACCATAACGCCCTTTGTGCTCATGAAAGATCTGGCTAATCAACGCCTCCTCATGGACATAACTATCAGGTTTTTGCAGTGCTTGACACTGATAGTAAAAGACACTGCGTGATAGCTCACATGCTTTCAAAAGAGGTGCGAGTTTAAATGTCGTTTGGAGTTCCTGAATAATTAACGCTTTCTCTTGGTTTGAGATTGTTTTTTCAGGTACAAGGTATCTAACTTTTTTAGAACAGCGTTCTCCGCTCTAAGGTATTCAAGTTCTTTTCGAATTCTTCAGCTGTCATCTCACTGATTTGGAAGGCTGAGAGGGCGATGACTTTTGTTTCATAAAAGCTTTTCCGCGTATGTAGGGTTCTAACCCCTTAATGTCTGAAGACCTATAGCGGCGCTGCCAAACATGGAGAATGCCAGGGGATATAAGATTATAGTATGCACTTGTATAGCCTAAAGACCATCGCTCTGCCCACATTTTATTAAGCATGCGAAGCTTATCCTGTGCGCAATAAGGGGAAGGTGGAGAGAGAAAAGCTGATTCACCATGAAACCGGTAAACCTGTGTCCATTAGCGAATCAGTGAAGCGGGAACGTTTAGTTCAGCCCCCAATGCTAGAGAAGATATACCGTTAAGATATTGTTTAGCTGCAGCAATTTTTAAATGCTCTGCTGTACTTTGCCATAAACCCCCCCAATGTTGGTTGTTCAACTATTGGGGGTCACTTCATAATACCGCGTTTTTTGTTATCTACTCTTTAACTAGGATCATCTAAAAGACGTTCAGGCACAAAGCCCATAATCAAACCGCCCCAATGCTGACCATTCACGTATAACGGGATAGACAGATCATTCAAAATTTCCCCTGTATCTCGAATATAGGTCTGCAGTAAGAACGGTGCGGTGGATGATGCACGTCTGATCTCTGCTCGATTACCTGCAAAGATTCGTCTATTACGGCTCTTTAAATTATCTACTTCAAAATTACCCGTCATACGCTCGGATACTTTTGTGTGATGCGCTGCAGCATAACCATTACGGTCTACCGCAATCGCGTATATAAACTCAGGCCTTTGTGCGATAAAGCCATCAAAAATTGGTCGCATCATAGTTTCATACTGATCAGCATAACTCGTGTCATACTTCTCTGGCACTTGACCATCATTAAGGCGCTTATAGTTAGTATCAAACAAGTTACAGCCACGCGATGATAGCTCCTCAAGCGCTGATTGAACTTCTTGGCTCCATTGACGGCCCGTTTGAATCATACCTTCAAACCCACCATAACCAATGATAAACCGAGAGAGCAGCTCTTGAGTTTCCTCTGTGGAGTGCTCCAATTCTTCAGAGTAACGACGCGACTCTTCAATCTCACCATGCATGGCAGTAGAGATATCAGTAATCTCTGATACGTGGTTATGAGATTCTTTGTTCGTGTATGCAAGCTCATCAATCGCAGCACTGATACTACTTAGTTGACCATTTAGATCTTCGAAGTCATTCACCAAACCATGGAATTGATTGTTTGTACTACCAATAAACTCCTCAGTAGAACCAACATATTCAAGAATGGTGACGGCACTAGTCCCTGTTTTATCAACCAGAGAAGACATCTGACTAATATTTTGGTCAATTTCACTCGTAGCAACACTTACTTTCTGTGAAAGGTTTCGAACTTCGTCAGCAACAACGGAGAATCCACGGCCTGCATCACCTGCACGAGCCGCTTCAATTGAGGCATTCAGTGCTAGTAGATTTGTTTGATCAGAGAAATCTTTAACCATGCCTAAAATTTCTGTGATATTACGTGAATTCACCTCTAGCTGATGAACGGTTTCTTGGAAGTCCGTTACTTGATGCCTAATCGCTTCAACCTGCTGTTGAACTCGGCCTAACTCTGCACTTGATGATTTGATCTCTTCTAAATTATGTCCATTTCGTTCAGAGATCTGCAGGGTACTGCCTGCTATGTTATCAATAGCCTGGGTCGCTTCCTGACTAGACTGAAAAACTTTCTGAGCCTGCTCTTCTTGTTTATTAGCAGAACCCTGAGCTTCAATTAATACTTTTTGCAATCTTGTCGAGCTTAAAGCAACGCTCACGCTACGACGGCGACTTTCTGCGATCATCGATTTTAAACTGGTTGAGAATGTATTATAGCTCTCAGCCATGTCTGAAATTTCATCGTGGGTATATTCAGGTAATGTAGCGGATATATCGCCATCTTTGTCCTTAATCGCCTGTAATACATCTGTCATGCCTTTTATCGGTCGCAAAAACAGATGCCGCATAAAGAAGATTGTGAACACACCTGCAATTAAAGCAAAACTGACAGTAGCAAAACCATAAATCCAAAACGAATCTAGATGCGCTTGTATCACCTGAACCGTCGAAGCATCAGTAACCGTCTCTTTCAGACTCGTCTCAAGTTTTCCAAAGTGACTGTAACCTATAAAAAGAAGAACGACGTGCGGCAATAACAAAAAAAGAACATTACCCAAGATTTTTTTGGTTAATGTATTAAAGAAGGTTTTCTCTACACTACTATAAAGGCTCATTTGATCACTCTTTATTGTTATTAGATAAATCTCAAGTGCATCTCGGTAATGCTGCATTAATCAGAATAGCTCAATAATGCGCACTATAATTTTTTAACACTCAGATTTAATTACTGTTTTACCATAAACCTCATAACTTTCAAACAATAGACTACCAAAACACCCAACCATTACATTTCTGTAATGCTTCCCGACAACTTCGCCACTCAGGACAATACTCACCAACTAGATTCCAAAACTCCAAGCTATGATTTAAATGGGTCAAATGTGCTAGTTCATGAATAACGACATAATCTATTAATTTTTCTTCTGCAAAAATTAAACGCCAATTCAGCGATACTTCACCGCGCTGATTACAACTCCCCCACCGGCGCTTATAATCCTTTACTATTAATAATTTAGGCGAACACCCCATACAATTAGCCCAATATATTAAACGCTTTTCCAGATAGGCTTTCGCCTCAGTTTTGTACCACTCCTTTAAGCCTTCTGACGCTCTATCTGCTTGAGGCCGCTTAGATCGATTACTAATAGTAACAAGTAGTCTATTACCCTCTATGGAAACAGATCGGCGCTTACCCACGTCCCAGTGTAATTGAAATGATTTCCCACGATATGGGAAGGCTGCTCCTTGCTCTACTTTCAAACAAGTTGCTTCCAACTGTTGAGACAAAACTAAGTTTTTACGTTCAATCCAAGTTCGCTTATTTTCAACCCATTCGGTGATCCATTGATCACTGACCCAATGTGGCACTCTTATCTCTACGCCTTTTTCGCTAATACGGATAGCCGCTGTTTTTCGTTTACGGCTCCGTATAACGTTATAATTCATGGATATATCATTCATTGTTTGTATTGAGCGCCTACTTACAAGTTGCTTCAAGATGAACATTGTACCGGGCAATATTAAGCAGAGTAACCCAACACTCTTTGTATTATTCTTTAATGAAACACTATCGTATTTCGGTAAAAAGCGTTCTTTATGCTTAATTACGAAACCAAACCAAACCAAAGAAGCCCATTAAACCGAACGACAAACATAGAGATAGGCCCTTTGAAAGAATTACTCGATGAAATCCATAACTGCACACTATGCTCTCGAGAACTGCCTCTTGGCCCAAACCCTGTAATACAGGCAAATAGCAGTGCCGAATTGCTAATAATTGGCCAGGCTCCTGGTATTAAAGTTCACACATCCGGTATCCCTTGGAATGATGCCAGCGGTAAAAGATTAAGAAGCTGGTTAAATATTGATGACGCTTCCTTCTACAACCCTAAAAATGTTGCCATTTTGCCTATGGGGTTTTGTTATCCGGGAAAAGGCAAATCTGGCGACCTTCCTCCAAGACCTGAATGCGCGATGACTTGGCATAATCAGTTAATTTCAGCACTGCCCAACATTAAACTGACGTTATTAATCGGCCAATACTCACAAAAGTACTATTTGTCAGGCACAAAATTCCTCGAAGATCACCGGACATTAACAGAGAGAGTAAGGAATCAAGAAGAATGTCCAGCATCATTTTTTCTTCTTCCTCACCCCTCACCTAGAAACCAAATTTGGATAAAAAGAAATCCTTGGTTTGAAACTAAAACCTTGCCTATGCTTCAGCAGATCATCGCTACGCTCTCTTTTTAAACCCCTTTCGATGAGCTGATATACATTCGGTAACCACCTTGGAAAGCTGATTGATTTCATCACCACCAACCACTGTCGCATACTGATGGTTTACATATAACGCAGATATTTGATCTAGATAGACCTTAAGCTCAGGCCTCATAGTGGATACTCTTAGACAATAACGCGACACAGTTTCACCCTGCATCCTTTCTAAACTCGGTTCAAAAGCACCTATTAAGCCCCCATCGCGAGAGAGGCCTTCAGAAAGTCGAATTATCAATTTATTCGCAGGATTATTATGGACCGTACGTTTAGGCCAGTAGATTAAAAATACGGTGAGCGTAATAACCACTATAAATGGGATTAAGAAGAACATTGCGATACTTAAGATCGAATATGACCCTAGGAGCAGTTCTAGAATTCCCTTTTGCTGATGATGATAGTTCAGTACCCAACGATGCCAGCCATAGTTAAATGCTTCAATTCGCAGCCTGAGTTGTGCAAAAACACTGTTATTAGCAATCCCCCAGGCAGCAAACGGGCTGTCCTTTAGAAAAGAAGTATCATTTGAAAGAATCTCATCAGCCGGTGCTTCAACTCTTTCTGGAGCGACCCATGCTGTTGGATCAAGACGTGTCCACCCCTGACTAGGCAGCCAAGCTTCAACCCAAGCATGGGCATCATATTGTCTTATGAGAAAGTATTCTTCATAAGGGTTTAGCTCTCCCCCTTGATAGCCTGTCACGATACGTGCAGGTACACCTACGGCTCGAAGCATGAACGCTGTTGCACTGGCAAAGTGGCCACAAAAGCCCTCTTGTGTGTCTAGTAAAAATTCCGAAACTGAGTTTTTACCTAAAGGTGGGGGTGACAAAGAATACCTAAAACGGTCATGAAAGTAGCGTTCCACCTTCTGAATAAAGCCCTCATAGCTGCCTGTTTCATCCCACCAAAGCTTAGCAAGATCGCGCGCTTTACGGTTACCTTCGGGTAAATAAAGTTCACGAGAGAAGTTATCGTCAACTGAACGTAACGAAACAGGAAGCTCTAACCGGGAAGTCAGTTGATATTGATTGCGTGCGGTTTGGGGATTAGCCGATGATAACGTACCATCTTTAGACGCCATTAAGTCGCTAGGCCATTTAGAAACATAATCTAAAACAGGCACATAATTCCTCTGGCTTGCCTCTAAAATCATCTCATACTTCAATTGCCCTGTTGCTTGAGGTGCTGGATCGTTTCTTCTCTTTGAAGCAACTAACCCATCCTGATTAAACCAACGCCGGCCATCAAAATCATTTAATACAATAGAGCGCCAATAGAGTTGTGACTGAGCCGGTGGCGCTGATATAAAACGTACACTAAAGGCAGCCTCTGCAGATCGTGTCAGCTGTGTAATATCACCAGGGGACATAGAATCAGATAAGCCGGTTTTGGCTGCTTTATCCAAGCCAACTTCCCACATCGGCCCCAAACGAGGCATTCCGATAAACATTACTATCATCAGCGGTAGCGCAGGAATCAGCATAATCACACACCTTTTAAAAGGCTCTAAAAACGATGTATCCCTATCAATATGACTGCTTAACAGAGCTGATGTAACTATGCTAATAACAACTATGACATAAAGCGCCATGGCAACGCTTTGATCAAATAAAAAGGCAGTAGATAAAACGATATACGCGACATAAAGCACAACCGTAGAATCCCTTCGACTGTTTATTTCAACCATTTTCAAGCCAAAGCCGGCAATTAACAAAGCAACTGTAACACTGATACCTCCGCCTGCTTTATAACTTGCGAGAACGCTTCCTCCCGCCATAAGAACAAGCAGCCCTTTTATCCACCATTTAGGGAAAGACCAACGCCCTGAATAAACCATAAAACGAAAAGAGAGAGTAAACAGTACTAGAAATGGTACCCATACAGGCAGATGCGATAAGTGAGGAAGAGTAACCGCTATAACAGTTAATAATTGCCAAAGTAACGCTGTACGACTTAGCGGCTTATCATTCATTACAGCCGTCCACGTAATTCAAAACGAGCCAACGCAGTGAGTACCGCTTTTAAATGTTGTGGGCCATTACTTGGGGAAAACACAACTTCTGGAAGAGCCAAGCCATACTCAACACCCTGAAATTCAAATTCAAGCGCCCAATATGTCATCACCGACAAACGTTTTTCTGATGGCAATTCAGCCCAATCATCCCAAGATAACCACAATTTCCGATTCTCTTGTCCGACGTAATCTTTTGTCAGTAATCCGCGCCCCTGAGCATAATGTTTCCACGCGATATGCCGTAAAGAAGCCCCTGGGATGTATTCACTTAGACCGGAAAAATCATCCCCCCTGTTATTCTGACCTATCCCCTCATCCAAATCACTCTCTATAGAATGAGGTAACCGCCCTTGCTCTATTTTGGGATAGATAATCGAACCAAGCTCTAACTCAATCCAACTCCAGGCCCTTAAAAGCCCGAAAGGGTAAACAGTCTCTATCTTTATAGCTGGCGGTGAAAAATCACCCCGTGTTCGAGCAAGGGTGGCTATCCTTAGTTTCTTTTCTCTCTTCTTCACTAAATACACTTTAGAAGAATCACGCTCACCTTTAAAAGAAACATTTATACTTTCATAACGCCTTAAATTATTTGCCTTAAGTATCAAGGTGAATTCTGCTAACTCGCCCATATGGCAGTTACGGCCTTCACCAGCTATAACGACCAGGCCTGAGAGATTAAGGAATGTATAATGAATGGTCAGCACACCCAGAGAGATCAAAAGAAACGATATGGCGTGAATGAGATTGTTTTGATAATTTGTAGCAATTAAAAAAAGGGCCATACAAACAACAAAATACAGCCAACCCGCAAGGGTAGGAAAAATAAATATACGTTTCTGATTCAATTCAACTTTCTTCCCCTTTGGCCTACGTTTCGCAGCCCAACGCTGAAACACAGTAGCTAAAGGGGTAAAAATTGAACTCAGTATCTTATCCAATGACATCCACTTCCGTTAAAATCTTCCTAATGCTTGGGTTTTCCCCCTCCCCACCATTTACGGTGGCTGCTCTCAATCTATGGGCAATCACAGGTTCTAGAAGCATTTGTATATCATCAGGTAAAACAAATTCGCGATTATGTAGATAAGCCCAAGCTTTCGCTGTATTCAAAAGCGCCAAGCTACCTCTTGGGGATATACCATATTCAAAACCGTCAGACTCTCGGGTATAACGCACAATACGTTGCAGATAGTCTAAAACACTATAAGACACCTTAACCTCAGAGCACTGCAGACGAATCTGACTTAAATCCTCCAGCGACACACAAGGTTTAAGCGATGATATTTTCTGTCTAACGTCCCCCCCCGTAAGCAGCTCTCTCTCTGCCGCTTCACTGGGGTAACCCAACTGAATTCTCATTAAAAAACGATCTAACTGTGATTCAGGTAAAGGGAAAGTTCCATATTGTGAAATAGGGTTTTGCGTAGCGATAACAAAAAAAGGATCAGGCAACGCATACGTAACACTTTCAATAGTGACCTGACGTTCCTCCATCGCCTCAAGCAGAGCACTCTGTGTTTTAGGTGTTGTTCTGTTAATTTCATCCGCGAGTAATAATTGAGTAAATATAGGGCCTTTATGAAAGACAAATTCCGATTGGTTAGCATTAAAAATAGAGACTCCAAGAATATCAGCAGGCAACATATCACTGGTAAACTGCACCCTTTGGTAATCTAAACCTAAAACCTTTGCTAACGCATGCGCAAGTGTCGTCTTGCCCATTCCAGGCAAGTCTTCAATTAAGAGATGCCCTCCTGTAATTAGACAAGTGATAGCTTGCTGGATCTGAAGATCTTTACCGTAAAGAACATGACTTACACTTTCGATTAATTCCTGTAACTTATGTTGCATTCAAGACCTTCCTCTACTTTTAACGTTCTTCAAAGATGACTTTAAAGGAATCTTTTTAAGCCTTTGGAAACAATGAAAACCACTAACAACGATATCGCTCCTCATAAATGCTAACTTACAGAGCGGTTATGATTTAGGAGTGGATGACTTTCACCACTATGACTTTAACCACTATAGCTTTAACCACAATGAGCTTTAACTGCAATGAAAACTCGCGAGTATCAAGAAACTATGAAGTTAAATCACCCCTACAGAAAAACTTAAGATCTTATTAGGCTTGATCTTTTTTTACAGAACGTCCCATGTCATTAAAAACTCAAAGGTATGCTCTTGGTGCAATAATCTGCATAATCAGACATTGTCGCTTCATCGTCGGTTTCAATTTGAACCAGGTTGGCTGCCCTCACCCCAATACCTAAACAAATATCGTATCCCTCTTTCAAGTTATGGCATGTGATCACATCACCATGATCATTCTTCAGCAGGGCCTTAAAAGTTTGATCATTATCGGTATACACCAACTCTATAACCATTGGGGCATGTCCAGACTCAATGAAATTAACAGCCTTCAGTTGATTCCTAAGTTTTAATTCTCTTACTTCCTCTAGATTCATAAAATGCCCCCTTTTTAAAACCACTTAACAAGGAAAAGGTTAAAAATAGCATTAAGCTTGCAAACGTATTAAGCACAATAACATAGCGATAAGCTTTAGATTTAAGAATAGCCAAGGTTAGGCCAGAGAAAAGAAATACATAACAAAATAAACAATTTAGACAAAAAAAAGCCCGGTTTGAACCGGGCGTCTATAGATCTATAGTAAAGCTTAGTGATCGTGATTACAGCCTTCACCATGCACATGACCATGAGCCAGCTCGTCTTCAGTGGCAGCGCGGACTTCTGTTACTTCAACACTAAATTCAAGAGTCTGACCCGCTAATGGGTGGTTACCATCAAGCTTTACTGTATCTTCAGCAACTTCCATTACCGTTACAGGCTGCTGGCCCCAAGGCGCCTCAGCCATAAACTGCATACCAACTTCAATATTATCGATGCCCTGAAAGTTTGCGCGATCAACTGATTGCACAAGCTCTTCACGAATCTCGCCATAACCCTCTTCGGGTTTAACAACTACATCCAATTTGTCGCCTACAACTTTACCGATCAATGCGCTTTCTAGGCCGGCAACAATATTGTTTGCGCCACAAACGAAAGGTAAAGGTTCTTGGCCTTCAGACGAATCTAGAACATCCCCAGCTTCATTTTTAAGTGTGTAATGAATAAGAGCTACTAAATTTTCAGCGATTTGCATAACAATGTCTCAATTTAAGGGGAGTATCTACCAAACCAAATCACTAACAATACGGTTAAGCAGTTCTGTAGATCCCAAATTTATAAAGTGTGAATAATACCGTTTGAGCTAACTTCCTACCACTATTCAGCCTGAAACTATCAAAGAAGCACCGAAGCACCGAAAAATAGGAATTTTTCTTACACTCAATTTAGGCTTTCTATGCTAATTTTACTGTAAAGAGGGAAGAAGATGGCATTGGAGGCCTGTTTATGGAAAATGCATGCACACACTGTTACGACCTAGTGCTACATCACAAGCACCACTCTGAACTAAGAAAAATAAGTGAACTAAAAGGAAGCGAACTGTATAAATGCTGTTTTTGTCATGCTTATCTACATAAACATAACAACGAATGGGAAATAATCAGTGGTGGGAGCTTTACGGGTACGCCACCAAACAACAATTCCATCAACATTGATAACAGTCTGGATACAACGGAACGAAGCTCAGCCAACACCATCAGCCATCAGCACTAAACAACTGATAGCGATAGGCCTTCTCTAAAGAAATCCCACTTCATGCATGATGGCTACTAGCTGTGTCTTATTTTTGGCATTAAACACCCGTTTTGCCCGAGTAATATGGTAAGTAATACCCTCTTCAGTCAATGCTAATTTATCTGCAATACGCTTAACGGCCATACCCTGAGCTGTCATCTCTAATATTTGGCGGCATGTAGATGAAAGCAGCTCATCTTTGAGATAAGGGTTTTGCTCTTTTTCACATACTGCCTGTAACAGGTCATGGTAGCGCGTAAGAATCGGTAAAAACCATTCACTGATCTTATTGAAATATACTTCGAACTGCTCTGGCGGTAATTGATGAAACAAGCCGAAATAATGGAACCAATAACCATCACTTTTACTTTTCATCGGAATATATACACGCGACGCAACATCGTTCTTATGCCAAAAAGCATCAACATTTCCACTTGGCGATTCAGGTAAAGAACTCACTAACAAGGGAGATTTTATTTCTGGCAAGGCCCCCCAAAGAGGATCATCCTTGGCAATATCTCGATAATACTCTCTCACAACACCGTCAGGTAAAGAGCCGACTAGGTCTGCCCCCTCCTCCCAACGTTTTTTTAACAGTTCAGCGCCAGAATTAATACGCCCTCGGGTCAGTACTGAATAGGTAAAAGAAGAAAATCCCAACTGACTGAGAAGATCATTAATTTCATGTAACAACTTGTCCCACGTACACTCAAAAGCCAATACAGGTTTTTCCTGAAAATCTGGCTGCTGTTTTAGTTGTAGAATAAGGTTTTCCATATCTTCCACTAAAACACTCCCTCTATATATTAATCTACTAACCCAGTGCGTTATAAAACGCCTACAGAGCTATAAAAATACAACTATCATTTGAAATTCAAACAAATATTTTAAAATTCAAACAACTTTGTAATAACTAAAGCCGTACGCATATCTAATACTATCCCTTAATAATAAGCATATTCATAATATGCTGAAGTACCAAAACCTATAGTATCGAGGCTGTTTTTTAATCTTCATTCACATTTTGCTACACTAAAGCCTAATAAACATTGATTTCAATGACCTTCAGAGCATTTTCTTATACTATTTACCCGACCATAACAGTCTGATTTAGCCAATAAAAATCAGTACTAAAGTGTCGGGAAAGTGTAGACCAACTCATAGAGACAGCATCATAAACCACACAAAATGAAGGGCTAAATACTTTAAATGGCAGGGTTTATAAAGTTTAAACCAATCAAAAAAACACGAGATTTCAAACAAAGGTATAACATTTTCAATAAGTTGTTATAACAAAAAGTTTATATAAATTAGCAAAACTTCATTTTATAAAGTATCAATTATTCATATTAAAAATTCATTACGACATAAGATTAAGGCATTAAAAAACAAAGGAGATAATTAAAACAAACTTTTCGGGATCATATTCTATAAAAACAGACGCTTACATTACCTCGGCAATCTATTTTCTCTTTTCGAATATTATCTTATGGCACACTCAATTATACCAAAGGGCTAAGCGAACAAACCCTGAACGGTTTTGAATAATTTAAATAACCAAGGGGGGGGAGAATACACTTTAATCAAACCAAAAAATTTAGCGCTATGCAGGGAAGAAAAAAAGCTCACACATTAGATGCTTCTAATGAGAAATACCTCATCACCACACTAATAGCACCTTTAGTACATGGAAGTTAGCAGAATTAACTTATGCTAAAAATGGAACAGAGGTTACCCTCATGTCACACACGACCGGAAAAACATGATGCGATTCAAGCTGCACGCCTAACTCATGGGTAGGAGTAGGCGCTGGAGTATAGGTAGACGAAGGCGCATAGGCAGGAGTAAGGGCATGACAATAAAAGCCACAACAAATCATAGAGTTATGTGATTTTTAGAGCCTTTATCCCCTTGTACCAATTCGGTAGCTTCCATTGTCAAAAAATTGAGCAACCTCTTTTCTTTTTCGCCCAAGCAGAACAGGACCATTGTCAAAGAAGAGAAAGTTCTTCCAATGTCGCTTAAAAACCCCCCACTTCGTTTCGATAATATGGTCACTTTGATAGCAAAAATAGACCGTAATATTCTCATCCCAACTGGCAACATATTCCTTTAGCAACGAAGGAAGTTCATAGCTGTTTGAGTCCCAAGCAGATTGCCAAAAATCTTTCTCTAACCAATTAGAGTCTTGGGCAGCCCAATCCTTGTCAGCAAAGTGCTCAGGGTGGGAACACTCTCTACTGATATGCTCAGACCATATCTGCTCTGCACGCATCTCTGTCAAAGGTTTTATCTCTTGCATGTCCTCATCTGAGATAGGAAGCTCACGGTGGCGAAAAATCCACGCCTTATTGTAATCTTCAAGGGATATGTAATTCATAGGTCGCTCATTGTAATAACTAGCTAAATTAAGCTAAAAATAAATAAAGGGAGCAATATGCTCCCTTATGTATGTGCAAGATTTGGCTTTCTATAGATTAGGCTTCGCCTTCAACCCTATTATAACCACTTTGCTTAGCAATAAATAAATTCTCATTAGCACGTCGAAGCATATTATTACCATCATCCTCAGGACCACCCAGTGCGGCTACACCTACACTAACAGTAAAATGAACTTCACCTGCAGAATAAGGAATTTCCATCTCTTCCATCAAGCGCCTTACACGCTGCCCTGCTGCCATACCTTGTTCATGGTTAGTTTCTGGCATAAACATAACAAACTGATCATCCCCATATCGCGCTAGGAAATCTGAAGTACGTTTCATTCCATGAATAGATGTAACCAACTGCTGAAGTACTTGATCGCCACAATCCCAAGAGTAATTATCATTAAGATCACTAAACTGGTCGACATCTATCACCATTAGACTGCAAACCCAGTCATAGCGTTGCGCCTGAGCAACCGCTTGCTCTAGCACTGGGCGTAGCGCCCTGCGGTTATATGCACCTGTTAAGGGGTCGCGCTGTGCCTGACTGGTTACTTGCCTTTCCAATCTGCGTTTGGCGGTAATATCTCTAAATACAACAACCGCTTCATCCCCTACTACTGAACAACGCAATTCAATCCATTTTGTTTCAGTAAGACCTTGCTCACGCAGCACAGGAACATGCTCTGGTCGTAACTGTATATCTAATTTAACAACAGCATTTTTATCCGCAGCCTTTACGGTCGCCGCGGTTATATCTCCAGCAATATCAGCTGGAAATATATCTTCTAACTTCCGACCAGTAACCGCTTCAGGATCTAACCATTTCGCGACTCCTGTAGAGCACGACAGTATAAGACCTGTGACTTCAGTAACCATAACAGAATCGGCTGTGGCTGCTAAAAGAGCTCCATAACGTGCTTGAATCTTTTTATCGGACATTCACTACTCCCTAACGGAACCAGACAATTAAAGTGACATATTAAAAAGATAGCTGTTTGCCATCTTAGGAACAAGCGCTTTAATCACTTTTATATCAATGCACTAAATAAAAGCACTCATTTTTTTATAAGATATAGTAATCCAAAGGAGGAAAGCCATTGAACTCAATAGAACTATAACTCGTTGTATATGCTCCTGTTGAAAACCAATAAACATAATCACCAATTTCTAACGATAGCGGTAATTCATATTTATGCTGTTCATACATAATATCTAAGCTGTCACAGGTAGGTCCGGCTAAAATCACTTCCTCTTCAGGGCCCTCTTTCGACGTTGCCAATGGGTATTTTATGGCCTCTCCTAATGTTTCTATTAGGCCATTGAACATACCTACATCGGTATAAACCCATCTCTCTAGTGCTGTTGTGGATTTACGTGATATAAGGACAACTTCTGAAACGATCACACCCGCATCACCGACTAAAGAGCGCCCAGGCTCCAAAATCACCCTAGGTGACTCTTCTCCAAAATCCTCTTTTAAGAAGCGTTTGATCTCTTCGGCATAAGTAGAAAACTCATTTGTTTTTTGGATATAGTTTGCAGGAAAGCCGCCGCCCATATTGATCATTTCAAGCGAGATTCCATATTCACTGTTCAATCGCTCATAAATAATCTTTACTTTAGCAATAGCCCCATCCCATACATCTATATCCCGCTGCTGTGAACCAACATGAAAGGAAACACCATAGGGAACCAGACCTAAATCACGGGCCAACACGGCAAGCTCTATAGCCATTTCAGGGTTGCAGCCAAACTTGCGTGACAATGGCCAATCAGCACCCTCGGATCCATCCGTTAAAACTCGAATATATACCTCTGACCCTGGCGCATTCTCAGCTATATTACGCAGATCAGCCTCAGAGTCAGTCGCATAAAGCCTCACTCCTTTCTCATAGAAATACTTAACAGCCGAACTTTTCTTAATGGTATTTCCGTAACTAATGCGTTCTGCCGACACACCGCAAGCTAATACTTTATCTAACTCCTGAGGTGAAGCTATATCAAAACTTGATCCTAAATCCGCTAACTTTTGAATGACCTCTGCTGCAGGATTGGCCTTTACTGCATAATAGATATCTGCACTTGGAAAGCCATTTTCAAGCTCATGGTAGCGAGTTTGAATAACGGATAAATCAAGCGCTAAAAAAGGTGTAGGATAAGTTTCGGTTAATGCTGTCAAACTCGCTAAAGCGGATCGACTAAACTGCTGAGGTAAAATCATGCGCAATAGCACCACACGACAAAGAATTTATTGAATATGATAGCCCTCTAACGAGCTATCACATGAGATTTTGCGAAGTATAGTAAGGTTTAGATTAACAAGTCCAGTACAAAGTCCAACTAAAGGCACACTGCTTTTTTCAGACAGACTTAACCTTTAATTCCTTGTGATAAAACATTCTCTATCTCGGCAAAGCTTTTAGCCTCATACATCACATCAAAGCTAATTTTTAACCTACGGGAAATATCGCTCGAAGAGATAATACCGCGTATCCTATGAACCCCTGCTGTGCTTTCATCGACAACGATAACATGTTGATCGCCAGAATCCTTTAAGGTCAGCATTATATCCCCTACCTTTGCTTCCTCAAGCTGATTATAGGTAAGTGCCCTAATATTAAATTTACTTAACATTACATGCCTGACCTGCACTTGCTCGCGGCCAACCTGATCCTTTTGCATAAAGGCCATTACCTTTCTACCTGAAGCATCTGATGCGGTTATTATACCTGCAAACCCATCTTGATTATCAAGAACAAATAGCAGCCTAACATGCTGGCTTTTCATATATTCAAGCGCCTCAATTATCGACATAGACTCTGATACAGTAACCGGCTTAATAAGCGTAAAGTCTGTAAAAACATCCAGCGCTGAACTTGATAGGCTCGCAGGGGCTAAAGACTTTTCAGGGGATTGAATATATTCAACAGCAGTGGCGTCAAGCAATCTAATGTTTTTATAATCTTGAAGCATAATATCAAAACCTCGAAGTGATTTTTATTTCAGAATAGTACAGTTCAGACAAATTGCTCTTTTATGTAACTATATAATTATGAAACGTTTATTCATTTTCAAGGCACAAAAAAAGCAGCGTTCAAGCTGCTTTAATAGTAAACCCTGTTCCTCAATACCCCAGTTCACTAGGATCAATGACAACACCCAATGAGCGTTTATCTACAAAATTACCTTTGCTTGTCTCTTTGTATCGGAATGTCACTTTCTTTCCTAACTCAATCTCCAACGCTTTATCCGGAGACATATAGGAATATTTCTCACCATCAACCGTAATAATATGAATATAGTACGGAGGCATACCTACCCACTCAACATGTGGTCCATCCGTTTCTACGCTTTCTAACACACCTCGACCCGCAAGTTTTGGTGTTTTTTTATAGCCGCCTTTGCGACCTCTAAAATTTCCAGCCATTAAGGCTCCTTGACTATTAAACGCTACAATAAAATCACATTGCCTATTCATTGTAGCGCCCCTGAAGATAGTGTAAATCTATATAGCTAAATTCACTCAATAAAACTGCTAGAATACGCCTTCGACTCTCTAAATACTGTCATCATGCCTAACTTACCTATTTTATCTGTCATACCTCAACTATGTGACTCACTTAATAACCGTAACGAGGTCATTCTTGAAGCCCCTCCCGGCGCTGGTAAAACAACTCAAGTGCCATTATCCCTAATCAATGAAACGTGGTTGGGCGATCAGAAAATATTAATGCTTGAACCCAGACGCTTAGCCGCAAAAAATGCCGCAACACGTATGGCGGATATGCTAAATGAGTCCGTAGGAGAAACGGTTGGTTATCGTATTCGACTAGAGCAAAAAATCAGTAGCAAAACACGGATAGAAATCATAACCGAAGGAATACTGTCGCGTTTATTACAGACGGACCCTAGTCTTGATGGATATGGGCTCGTAATCTTCGACGAATTCCATGAACGTAGTTTAGATGCTGATCTTGGACTAGCATTAACACAAGAAGCACGTTCAATTTTCAGAGATGATTTACCTTTAAAGATTCTCATTATGTCTGCCACTTTAGATGGCAAAGCTATCTCGGCATTAATGAATGACGCCCCCATTGTTAGTAGTAAAGGTCGTGCATACCCGGTCGATTTAACGTTTGTTGGAGAACCTAAACGAGGGCAATGGCTGGAAAAGCATGTTGTTAATACAATTTTAAAAGCTATCTCTGATCAAAGCGGGAGCATCCTCTGTTTTTTACCTGGCTCAAAAGAGATTCGCCAAACAGAAACTCTTCTCAACGAAGCACTTAAGTCAGAGCGTATAAGCGATGAAATAGTCGTTTCCCCACTTCACGGAAACTTGAAGCTCAGTAAGCAACAGGAAGCAATCAATCCAGCGCCATCGGGAAAAAGAAAAATAGTATTAGCAACCAACATTGCCGAAACCAGCCTGACGATTGAAGGAATTACAGTCGTCATTGATAGCGGTTTAGGTCGTGAAGCCAAATATGACCCAAAAACCGCGATGACGAGGCTTTTTGATAGGAAAGTATCTAAAGCAACAGCCACACAACGCGCTGGACGTGCAGGAAGGTTATCTCAAGGTACCTGTTACAGGTTATGGCGCGAATCTCAACAGGATCAACTTACACAATTTGATTCAGCTGAAATATTACAAGCAGATTTAACGGGGCTTGCTCTACAGTTGCTTAGCTGGGATATTCAAGACCCTAAACAATTATGCTGGTTAGACTCCCCTCCTGAATCAGCCTTACTACATGCCAACCACTTACTCCAAAAGCTTGGCACTGTCTCTGATGGCAAGATATCTAAGCACGGCGAAGCACTCGCACAGTTCCCGGCTCATCCGCGCATTGGTCACATGCTTATTAGAGGCACTGAGATTGGTCTCAGCAACAAAGCCTGCCTGATTGCAGCACTCTTAATGGAAAAAGATCCATTACGAGAATCCGGCGCAAATATTAATGATCGTTTAGAATGGCTTGATAGCTCGCCCTACCAACAAAAAGAGCTCTGGAAGCGACTACATAAACAAGCAAAGCAATACCAGCAACTCTGCTTAAAGGCTGTGCCATCACCAACTCCCGTTCAAGTACCCACTGAGGAACAAGCAGGCCTATTATTAGCTTTTGCCTACCCTGATCGTATTGCTAAACAACGCAGCAAAGGCAGTACTACTTATAAAATGAGCAATGGCCGTGCCGCTAACTTATTCAACCTTGATAAGCTGACTATTCATCAATGGATATCCATTGCACAGGTCATTGGTAAAGAGGGGCAAGCAACCGATTTGATTCCCTTAGCTGCTCCAATCAATCCATTACACATTAAGAGCTATCTTAAAGAACTCACTAAAACGACAGAAGTTATAAACTGGGATAATCAAACAGATAGAATTGTTGCAGAATCGCAAACAAAGCTCGGAACGCTAGCAATAGATTCAACACCCTTAAAATCTCCATCTCAAGAATCGATTACCTCATCACTGATAGAGGTCATTCGAAAAAGAGGAATCGGAATACTCCCTTGGACAAAAGATTTACTTCAGTGGAAACAGCGGGTGAGTTTTCTACACAATGTAAGTATTCAAAACCAAAAATCACCCACAAGTGCTTCAATCAAGTGGCCTAATCTAAGTGACAAATGTTTAGAGAAGGATTTAGAAACATGGCTAGGCCCCTATCTACATAACGTAACGCGCTTAGCCCATCTTAAGCAGCTTGATATGAAAAGTATTCTCCACTCACTATTGCCATGGCCGCTTCCTCAGGAACTAAACAAACTTGCACCTGAAAAGTTACGCGTACCTTCAGGCTCTAGCATCACAATCGACTATTCTCAAAACCCTCCGGTGTTAGCAGTAAAACTTCAGGAGATGTTTGGCTGTAAAGAAACGCCCAAGATAGCAAATCAGGTAGCTCTACAGCTTCATCTACTCTCTCCTGCAAGGCGCCCCCTCCAAGTCACACAAGATCTAGCCAGCTTTTGGGAAAATGCTTATAAAGAAGTCCAGAAAGATATGAAAGGCAGGTATCCTAAACATCCTTGGCCTGATAACCCTTTAGAGGCGATCCCTACTTCAAGGGTTAAACATAAACGCACATAAAACAGCGCCACTTAAATAAGTGGCGCTGTTTTGGTAATCCGCTCAGCTCAATTTTATAACCGGAACTTCATTACTAGTTGATTCAATTCATGTGCTTCACGACGGATCTGCTCCGTAGCTTCAACAACACGTTGAGTATCATTTTTAGTTTGGCCTGCTATATCAGAGATATTAACAACTCTATTATCAATATCTGATGCTACAGACGACTGCTGCTCAGCTGCAGTAGATATCATCGTATTCATAGAAGAGATGGTATTAGCCGAAGTAATAATTTGATCTAGAACATTTGCGGCAGATGATGAAAGTTCACTACTGCGCTCAGCTAAATTGGTAGTCACCTCCATGGAAGTTACTGCATTTTCAGCTTTTTTCTGAAGTCGCTCAATAATATCCTGAATCTCTTTTGTAGACTGCTGCGTTCGTTGAGCTAAGGTACGAACTTCATCCGCTACCACAGCAAATCCACGTCCCTGATCTCCTGCACGAGCAGCCTCAATGGCAGCGTTCAGTGCCAACAAATTTGTTTGCTCCGCAATACCGTTAATTACGGATGTTACATTACCTACGGCTAAGCTTTCGGATTCCAGCTCTTTTAGGATATTCGCAGTATTATTTAATTTATCCAGCATCTCATTGGCTTGAGAGCCTGATTCACCGACAACATCTCCACCACTTTTGGCATAAGCATCGGTCTCTTGTGCAGCTTTCTCAGCCTCTACTGCATTATTTGCAACTTCCTGAACAGTTGCACTCATTTCAGTCATTGCCGCTGCAACAAGCTCGATATCTTCGTACTGTTTACTAACACCTGCATTTGCATCAGAGGTTGCTTGCACTACATTATCAATATGTAGCTCTGTATTCTTTGAGACTTTTTGTACCGATTGTAATAAGCCACCCACATGATCCAGCATTGTATTATATGCCTTAAACATCTGACCTATCTCATTATCTGTATGACTCACAGTAAAACGGTGCGAGAAATTTCCTTGCCCTACTTCTGTCATTCTCGCATTCAAGCGCGTGATATTATCCATAAGCATACGCAAACCAAAAACGCGTCCAAAAACAACCAGCAGCAATATACCTACAACGCAGACAAATGCTAATAGCAGCTGATTCCGGCTCGTAGTACTCGCCTTTTCGGTCATCATCATAACCGCCTTATTCATCTCTTTAAGCACTACTGGCGACTGTACTTGTATGGCCGACAATGACTGATCATTGCTCTCAATAATATGCTGCTCAATAACTTTCTTATAATCACTCCACAACTGTTCAACATGCTTCAGTTGAGCCTTAATCTCTGGATCTGTTGTCGCATTTAAACCTAGTTTTGTGTCACCATTCAAAATAGCCTGATGCGACGTTTCAAACAGTTGCATCGTTTTCTTCAGCGTAGATTCTTGCTCAATTTGAGCGGCTACCAACAAAGCTTCCTTCGCAATCTTTTGACTTAACATGCGCTGGCGACCGGCCATATTGATCGTTTGCGGATTAATCGCCATGCTGAAATACAAACTAATACCAGAAGACGCAGCCAGTATAAATACTAATGCGTAAGACAAAGTGAACTGACTATTCAGGGTTTTAAAACCGAACGCCCTCAGCACAGTGTCAATTAATGTGGAGATAGAACCAAACATATTTCACCTCTAGACTACGCATTAACAACTACTCGGCACTGCCAAATAATGCTTAAATTTGATAAGTGGCAAGCTGTATTAACACACCTGCCGAAAACTCTAATCAAGTGTATACCATTATAATTAGAACGTATTGCTTAAGATCAATCAGCGATCTAATCACTTAGCTTAACGTACTTTTAAGTCATTCTATTTACAACAAAAAAAACCAGAATGAACTGGTTTTTTAAATATCACTTAAAGGCTACTTATTCATGGGTGACAACAGCGACACGTATCGCATCCATTTTCAGGGAAGCCCCTTCAAGTGATTCGATAAGTTTGGCAGTTAAAAGATCATGAGCTTCAAGCTCTTCATCCCGTATATTAGGATTCACTTTGGATAATGAAACTAAACGCTCCTTCTCCTCTTGCTGTTGCTCCTTCAACGATGATAAAGCTTCTGCTAAAAGCTGCTCTTCTGTCTCTTCGACCTGACTTTCAAGCTTAGTTACTAACGTGTTTATATCATCACGAGTGTGCTTAACAAGGTTATACGCTACATTCTTGCCTACACGCTTACCTAACGTTGCAAAGTGCTGCTCGGTAATAACATCCGTTAAATCATTGCCATTACTATCGATAACTCGACGCAAACAAGCGTCGGATAGATATCTCTGCAGCTGTAAGGACTTTTCGGAGATACAATGAACTCGGAAAATAGCTTCAATCAATAAACTACCCGCCTTCAAAGGCAACAGCTTCATAGTACATAGAGTAGAACTACCGTAGCTTCCCTCCAGCATCATCTCCATTGAACCAGACACCATAGGATGCTCCCAGCTAAGATAATGCATATCTTCACGAGACAAGGCCTCATTGCGCTGGAAAGTCGCCGTCATACCATCACTCGGTAATCCGGGGAAATGACTACTTAGCATGTGATCACCGGGATGCAAGATGACCCCGTTAATACCTGTTGTTTCCTGCTCCACTCCAAAGTGATCGAACACTCGCCCCATATAAGAAGCTAACGTTCCCGGTTTGCTATCCTCTTCAACCGCATCAAGCAGGCTTTCAGCCAGATCCGTATTACAAGAGTTAAGCTCCAATAAACGATCACGACCTTGCTGCAGTTCACTTAGCAGTTCTGATTGGCTAGATGCTGTTTTCTTAATCAGAAGCTCAACCTCATCAGCCTTATCTGTATTTTCCATACACTGATGGAGCTCTGTTGCGTACTGCTGCATCAAACTATGACCTGTAGGACACACCTGTTCAAACGCGCCCAAACCTTCCGCATACCAACGTAACAACACCTCTTGCGCGCTATTTTCAAAATACGGAACATGTATATTGACGTCTTTTAGCTGCCCGATGCGATCCAAGCGTCCGATTCTCTGCTCTAGCAGATCAGGATTCATTGGTAGGTCAAACATCACCATATTATGAGCAAACTGGAAATTTCGCCCTTCACTACCAATTTCAGAACAGACTAATAATTGAGCACCTTGCTCACTGTCTGCGAAATAAGCCGCTGCACGATCACGTTCAACTAGGCTCATCCCTTCATGGAAAAGAGCGGTACGTCGCCCTTCAAATAAACGCAGCTGTTTCTCAAGCGTAATTGCCGTTTGAGCATGCGCACAGATAACTAAAATCTTTTCGCCACGGTAATCATCAAGCCATTTAATTAACCAATCAGCCCGGTTATCTTCCAATAGCCACGCAGAACCGACTCCGTCACCTATTAAGGTTTCAGGATGCAGGCGTCGCTCCATAGTCGCCTCATCTATAACATCTTTATAAGCTTCAGGCAGTTCTAATTTGTAGGTATGCAGTTTTCGTTGCGGAAAGCCTTTAACACTTTCACGAGTATTCCTGAACAACACACGACCTGTGCCATGCTGATCTAAAAGCGCTTTTACCGTTTTATCGATCAATTCAGCTCTAGCGTCACTGTCATCGTCTTTATGCTGTTCTAACAGGTCGGCAGCTTCATCGCCTAAATACTGGTGTAGCAGACCGGTCATTGCCTGATCACTAAGAGCGCTCTCCCAGCTTTCGGGTTCTTGTAAAACTTCAATGAGCTGATTAACACATTTAAAGTCTTGCTCTTCTGCAATGAATTTCTCTAGATCATAATAACGATCAGGGTCAAGCAACCTTAAACGAGCAAAGTGACTTTCTATCCCTAGCTGCTCAGGAGTCGCAGTTAACAGCAGCAACCCTTTAACCTGTTGCGCTAATGCCTCTACACAACGGTAGGAGTGACTTGCACCCTCTTCGCTCCAACCTAAGTGGTGTGCTTCATCCACCACCATCAGATCCCAACCAGCACTCACCGCCTGATCTAAATATTTATCTTCTTGAGTGAATAGAGAAAGTGGACACAAAACAAGTTGAGCGCTTTCAAATGGATTCCCTTCGCTGTCGATACAACGCTCTTCATCTAAAATTGAAAAGTGAAGATTAAAACGACGCAGCATTTCAACAAGCCACTGGTGAATCAAACTATCCGGTACCACAATTAAGATACGGTTAGCTAAACCTGACACCAATTGCTGATGAATGATTAGACCCGCTTCAATCGTTTTACCTAAACCGACCTCATCCGCTAATAACACGC
This sequence comes from Neptuniibacter sp. UBA6509, assembly GCA_002435145.1. GTDB lineage: Bacteria > Pseudomonadota > Gammaproteobacteria > Pseudomonadales > Balneatricaceae > Neptuniibacter. The sequence goes on along the minus strand of DJLT01000115.1, from coordinate 187,352 downwards.
GTGGCGCCATACGCTTACCAACTTCAGATGCAATATAAAACTGATGTGGAAGATATTGAACACGCGGACCTAAAAGACCATAAGCTTCAGACTGCTGATGGTTATGTTGATGCTTTAACGTTTCTAAGCGCAGCTCATAGTGTCGTAATTTATCAATTTGGCCTGCAAATAGACGTTCATAAGGTTTACTGAAATGAACAGCACTTTCCAATGATGCTTCATGAATGATCTGCTCATCTCCATTTTCATCATCACCGAAATAGATCACACATCCTTTGCTTTCTTGATGTTCAGTCACGGTAATAGAAAGCCCCTCATCATCCGCGATCTGGTCACCTATTGGATAAATGATACGACTTAATGGAGCGTTAGTTTGCGCATAGGTACGCTCTTCACCTGTTGCAGGAAACAATATGTCTACGCGTCGATCTACCAGTTCTGTGACGACACCTAAACCAAGTTCCGCTTCTGTGTAACTATACCAACGCTGGCCAATCTGAAATTCTTCGGTCATTATCAATCGCTTTCTAGAGATGATGAAAAATAGCTGGGCATGATAGGCAGTTCCGCCAAGAAAGCCAAACTGTTTAGTACATATTAGTTAGGGTTATACTGTTAGCAAATGAACTTATGATCATTTATGGAGACAATTGATGAATTTACGAACAATCGCTGTATGTTTTTTACTCATTCTTACGTTGCAGGGTTGTAGCTCTAACTCCACAAAAACACACTCTCAAACACTCGCGATAACCCCACAATCATCTACAGCCTATGATTTATTAGCACAACACTCAAAATGGGAAGGTACACCTTATCAGCTAGGCGGAAACTCCCGAAAAGGTATTGATTGCTCTGCTTATACAAAAATCACATATCAAAAAGTATTTGGTTTAAATCTTCCTAGAACCACCATTGATCAAGTTACCACTGGAGAAAACATCCAACGTAGAAACCTAGCCCCTGGTGATCTGGTTTTCTTCAGAACCGGAAGTAAACAACGTCACGTAGGTGTGTATGTTGAACAAGGTGTATTTATGCATGCATCCACCAGCAAAGGGGTAACCTTAAGCAGACTAGATAACCCTTATTGGCATCAACACTATTGGAAATCTATAAGGCCACAAGGAAAGTCAGAAATTTAATTTGAAGAAAAAAACCGTAGCTCATCACTACGGTTTTTTTTAAAAGGAGGAATCAAAAGACGACGCTATTCCATCGCTGCTTTGACTTTATCCGCACCTTGAGCCGTTGCTTCTTTTGCAGATTCAATCGTATCTGCCGTTACCTCTTTAACCGTTTCGATAGAGTCAGATGTTACATCCTTAGCTTTCTCTACCATTTCACCACTTACATCTTTAGCCTGTTCCAACATTGCGTCTGTTTTCTCACTGACGTCACCAGAAACTTCAGCCGCTTTTTCTTTAGCGCCTTCAAGCGTCATTGCTGCGCCTTCTTTTATCTTATCTACAGCGCTCTTTTCATCAGAAACAGACTCATTGTTTACAGCTGCTCCTGGAGAATCAACAACTACATCGGCTGCTTTAACCGGTGTTTTCTCCTCTTCACCACAACCCATAACCAAAAAAGCAGAAATACCTGTAGCCGCTAACATTTTCATCATTGCCGTGTTCATTCTTTTTCCTCAAGTAAAGTTGGAACTATCTTAATTCTGTTAAATTAACTAGGTCTTAATCTCCCCCGCAACCACCACTACTGCATCCACTGTCATTTGAACTATGGCTGTCACTACTGCCTCCGGAACAACCACTTCCGCAGCCAATATGACTCGCACAGTATTGATCCCCCTTCTTTCCTTGGCAATTCAAAGAATACTTAAACCCGTTTTCAATTTTTAACTTAGCGTCTATCGAAAAAAGAAGAGGTAACCGCTGAGGAGACTGAGTATTAATACTCTCCCGAAAACAGGATAAGCGCCACGCTCTTTTAATACCCTCTTGCGCAATAGTAGGAGAAGACATAGCTTCGGCTGGAGTATGATGTAAAAAGCGCCCCAAAGCCTTATTACAAAAGTGATGATACTCTCGAGTGAATAAAATAAACTCATGCCATGCAACATCAACAGCCTGAGATGGCATAGCTAGCGCTTTTCGTTTAGCCAATAAGCTAATCTGAAAATATTCCCGAAGTCCCTCTATAACAGACTGAACCTCCCGTTTAGATAAATGCGGGTATTCAGCTTGCACCCTTTCATAAACTTTGTCCGGAAAAACAAAACTATCAACCAACTGACTTCGTTTAACATGAAGCTGCTTTCTTTTTAAACGTAAAAAAATAAAAGCAGATATAACAATAATAATGACGATTAAAAGCGGTGACATAATTCTTCCTTGTGGGGCATTCAAGCAACAAATACTACATCATTTTATCCGCGGTTTAAGAGCATAATGAAATTCACTATTCTCATATCTCAATAGCTAAAATTAAGAAATAGTCCTATACACTTAATTGAAGAGTGGATATAAACTGTACTCATAATAAGAAAATAAAAAGGATGGAGAGTAGCATGAAGGAATGTCAAAAGTGTATCGACACAATCGAAGAGAACGATGGGTATCCGACACAAGAACAATTAGAAAACATAGGTGTAGCAAAAGCAAAAAAGTGGTGCGAGATCTGTCAGCAATTAATGATTGCAAACTATCGCATCCGTAAAGAATGCGATCAGCCACAAGATATTTTCAGCCGAACACCGCATAGTAAATCCGATTCAAGCTACACGCGATTTGATGTTTAAGTCGCGTGTAACTGAATTACTTTTCAACTAACTCTGATACCTTCTCTACAATATGCTTTCCAATAGGGATTGCAGATGTTGCAGCAGGTGATGGTGCATTGCATACCGCTAATGCACGGCCCGTACTCATAAACAAGAAGTCATCAACAATATCACCATTTTTCGACACTGCTTGAGCACGGATACCCGCAGGATAGGACTCAAGATCTTCAGGGGTTAATTCCGGGCAATACTTCTGAACCAGTTTAAGATAACCACGCTTCGATAAAGAGTTTTTCAACTCCACCATACTCACTTTAAAGTGGCGCATCAGCAGCTTAATCATCCCTGGGTATGTCAACATCTGAAAGCTATCTTTCAAGCTGATATCTGTTTTCTTATACCCTTCTCGCTTAAACGCTAACACAGCATTTGGCCCAACCGTCACATAACCATCAATCATCTTGGTTAGATGGACGCCTAAAAACGGCAGATCTGGGTCAGGTATAGGGTAGATGAGATGATTAACAATCTGATTATGCTGAACCGGTAACCGATAATACTCGCCCCGAAAAGGAATAATACGAAAATCAGGTTCAAGCCCCATCATTTGAACCATTCTATCCGATTGTAAACCCGCACATGCAATCAAAAACCGACCATGAAAGCGGCCATTGGAGGTAAATACAGTAACGCGATCAGCGAACTCTTCAATCCCCGTAACAGCAGTGTTATAAATAACCCTACCCTTAGCCGTCTCGACCAAACCACTCATACACTGCGTGATTTTGGTATAATCAACGATCCCTGTCGAAGGAACAAAAATAGCGCCAACACCAACAATATTTGGTTCTCTTTCCCGTAAGCTGGCCTGATCTAGTACTTCAATTTCAATACCGTTCTCAGCGCATCGATCGACTAGCGCCATCATGCGGCTTAATTCAATCTTATCGGTGGCAACCAGCAACTTCCCACACTCATCAAACGGGATATTATGCTCGGTACAAAAAGCTTTAGTCGCGATATTGCCCTCTTTACAAAAGAGAGCTTTCAAACTTCCAGGCTTATAATAAACACCGGCATGTATAACACCAGAGTTATGGCCTGTTTGATGCTGGGCAGCCGTCGGCTCTTTCTCCAATACAAGCACCGATTTATCAGGATACTTATACTGTAACTCCCGAGCCGTAGACATACCCAGAATACCGCCACCAATCACGATAAAATCGTAAATTTCTTGTTCTAAACTAGACGTCACAAAATCTTCCTACTATCGCAATTAATTGGGTTATTTGACGGCTATTGAATTACTCCTGAACGGCATTACTGCTAGCCTTTTTACTCAGAATAAATATTCCAATAAAAGCTAAAACTGCGACAAGGTTAACCAGTATCTCGCCATGTGGCCATAACAATACAATGGCTAAAAGCCCAGACAACACCCTCAGCATCCAACTTAATGGACCTTCTAAATACCCTTCCATAAATCCAACAAAAGCATATAACCCAAACACGGCAAAAACAAATATGCTGAATACTTCCATCGCTCCGCCACCAATGAAATTGGTATAAGCGAAAAGCAAAGGAACAATATACAAACCTTTAGCAATTTTCCACGCCATAAATCCTGTTGCCATCGGAGGTGTTTTAGCGATTGCCGCCGCTGCAAAGGCCGTTAAACAAACAGGAGGGGTCACATTCGAGTCTTGCGACAGCCAAAAAATAATCATATGTGCTGATAACAAGATCATTGCAAGTACTTCGGGCGCCATCGCCTGTTCAAGCAGCTGCCCTTTAAAATCAGACGGTACAGATGCGAGTAACGCTTTAGCGTCAATTTCACTCATGGGCGCAGAAAGCAAAGCGACCTTATCCATATCAACCAACATAAATATGGTGCGGGCCGCTTCAGGCAAACCTCCAGCAACCATCATATCTAGCAAGCGGCTTTCAGCCATCAACCCATAAAGAGCAGGAGCCGAAAGTGTCGCTAAAACAATATAGGCAGCAGTTACAGGCAACCCCATCCCTAAGATAAGTGATGCCAATGCAACTAATACAATCGTGATAAATAAACTGCCACCCGCCCATTCTGTCACCATTAACGAGAAAGTATTACCTATTCCCGTCATAGCGACCACATTAACCACTAGGCCAACGGCGATTAGCAACATAGCCGTCGTTGCCATATTGCGAGAACCTTGTGCTAAAGAATCTAAAATATCTTTGACACCCATAGGCTTCTTGGATAACCAAGATGCAGCAATCACTGAAATAATTGATATACCCGCAGCATAGGTTGGTGTGAATCCATAGATAAGCAACGATACTAATACAACCAACGGCAATAAAAAGTGCCAACCACCTTTAAAAACTTCTCCAATGGAGCGGGTATCAACTTCAATCGCATGTGCATGACTACGCTTAGCCTCTACTCGAACAAAGAAACCAACAGATAGGAAATACAAAAGTGCGGGAAGTGCAGCAATAGAGATAATATCTAGATAAGAGATTTGAGTATAAGAGGCCATAATAAAAGCACCCGCACCCATAACCGGTGGCATCAACTGCCCACCTGTAGAAGCTGCCGCTTCAACCCCGGCAGAAAAGCGAGCAGGAAAACCTGCTTTTCGCATTAAGGGAATGGTAATTACACCAGTAGAAACCGTATTAGCGACAGAAGAGCCTGAAACAGAGCCCATTAAACCTGAACCAAGCACAGCAACGAAGCCAGGACCACCAACAAACCGTCCCGCGGCACACCGAGAAAGATCAATAATAAAATCGCCGGCGCCCGACTTCACTAGAAAAGCACCAAACAAAATAAACATGAATACGTAGGTCCAAGAGATTCGCGCGATCTGCCCAAACATACCTTCAGATGAAAAATAAGAACGGTAAAGTAGAGTTTCTAGACTCAGACCAGCAAAACCAAACATGCCATCAATATACTTACCCCACCAAAACACATAGGTTAAGGCGAACAATATTAGACAGGGTATAAACCACCCTGTCGTGCGACGGGCCATCTCCAAGGCAATAAAAATAGCGCACATAGAGAACACCCAATCCCACTGAGCAAACTTAACACCTCGCTCATACAATGCGTCTTCAAAACCAACTAGATACAACGCGCATACTATTGCTGCAACACCGAGCAATAAATCCAAACCTAAGGCTAGTTTTTGTTTGCCTTTATCTGAAGAGTTAAACATCGGAACCATCAGAGCACATAGCAACGCAAATCCACCAAAATGAACCGCAGAGACATATAATTCTGACCAAGTGCCTAGTGTATTAAAGTAAATGTGTACTAAAGCAAATGCGACACCTACCCAATAAATGACTTTACCCGTTACTGAGTCTTCGGGTCTCTGAGCTAACTCAAACCCCTTCAGTTTTTCATCTAGATCTTGTTGGGACACGTTACTATCACTCGCCATGGTTCTATCACTCAAGCAGATTTGGTCCACACTCTTCCGCAATCTAGATACGCTAGCTTAAGGTACAACAACTTAAGCTACGACAACTAAGAAATGTATGCAGAAAAAATAGTGGTTATTATTAAGAAAGGCGCAAGCTAACCTCGCTGGAAAAGCTAACTTGCGCCTGTTGGAACACAATCTAAGAACACTTATATTAAACTAGCCACTTTTAAAGCGGTTAATTCAGTTACAGGCTGATTACTTAGCCATTAGGTGTTCAGGAATTTCAACGCCTACTTCCTTATAATAACGAGCTGCGCCCGGATGCAATGGAACAGGCAAGCCTGCAATCGCTTTTTCCAAAGCCATCGCTTTTGTTGCTTTATGGATGCCATTTAGGAAAGGAAGGTTTTCATAAACCGTTTTGGTTAACAGATAAACATCTTCTTCAGTAACGTCATCACGTACCGCTAAAAAGTTAGGCTGCGCCATTGTCTGAATATCTTTAGTTTGGCCTGGGTATGTATTCGCAGGAATCACATAACGCGTCCACAGTTTATAACCACCATTCGCTTCTTTAATCTGCTCGTCTGTAAAATTTAATACCGTAATATCACTGCCTAAAGCTGCATAAGCACGTGTAATTGCAGAAGTAGGAACACCCGATGGGATATTCATCCCCTCAATAGTGCCGTTCTGAAGTGCATCAGCTGAAGCACCGTAACCCATATGCGCCAAATTAAAGCCGTCGGCATTAACGCTTAAGTTACTTAAAATTGTGCGGCCTGAACCCTCAGTACCTGAATTTTTCTTACCGATTGAAAATTTCTTATCAGCGAATCCATTTATATCAGCGATTGTGCCGGTTTTAACAAAATCGCTTTTTACTACAAACTGCTCAACGTTTTGCCACAACATAGTCACTGAACGTAAGTTCTTTTGAGCGCCTGTCGCTTTTAAACTGCCTTCACCTTCCCATGCCCATGCGCCGTAAAGTCCTTGAAGAATGGCAAACTGCGCCTCGTTTTCACCCAGTAACTTAACATTTTCACCCGAGCCAGCAGAGTTAATAGCAGACATAGATATTTTATGTTTAGGCTCTAACTTAACCTTAGCAAGCGTCGCCAATGCAACTCCCACTGGATAGTAAGTTCCACCCGTTGAAGCCGTCGCTAAAATATAAGACCGTTTATCAGCGGCCTGTACGATACCAGCAGCACCTACCGCAGTGCTCACAGCTAAAGCTAAGCCCATACCTTTAATGAAAGTGCGTTTTGTTATTGTCATGCTCTTACCCTTCTTCATTATTGGAGTTTCTATAAATTGGTTACCCCTCTTACATAGCAAACGGGGTGCCAACATAAAGAACATGGAGTATTTCCTTAAATAACAACAAGTTAAATAAAGCACAAAAACCACAATAACAGCAATAGGCAAAAAACAGCTCATTAAATCTTATCGAACAAGCAAAAATCCGCTTATTGGTTATCAACTAAGCGCTTAAAACCTACAGAACGTAGCTTTGATGGATAAAAGAGTGAGATAGAGGAAAATGCGAACACTTATAGTAAAAATATAGCTGAAAAGGCCGCTAGAAATCAGACCTTATTGAATGATAAGCAAAAAACCGCCTACTCAAACAAAAACAATAAAAATCATAAGGTTAGCGGCAAAATCCGTAAACACAACTTAAACAAAATCAGTACGTACTAAACCATACTTAGCCATTTTTTGATTCAATGTCCTTCGCGGAAGATCCAGTGCTTCCATAACTAATTTTATATTGCCATGATGTTCAGTTAAGGAGCGCTTAATAATCTCCGCTTCGAAAATGGCAACCTGTACAGATAATGACTGGGTTTGATCTGACTCTACTGTGTCAGAACTCACCACCACTTCATCCGGAAATAAAATATCAGCAACAGACATTCGTTTATCTAACGCATAACGCACGGCTACATTCTTTAACTCACGAACGTTACCCGGCCACTGATAGCTTTGTAGCGTGCGTATATCCTGTACTGATAATGCCCGAGCCTCTTTGTCATGACTTTCCGCAGTCATTCCCAAATAGTGCTCAAAGAGAAGAGGCGCATCTTCTTGCCTTTCACGTAGCGGAGGGATCTGAAGCTGAGTAACATTCAAACGATAAAAAAGGTCCTCACGAAAGTTCTCATCTGCTCTTAAATCAGTTTTTGCTGCAGCTATGACTCTGACATCTACAGAGATCGGTGAATTGCCACCTAGCCGTTCAATAACGCCTTCCTGCAAAGCTCTTAAAAGTTTAATTTGAAGGTGCAATGGCATACTTTCAATTTCATCAAGAAAAAGCGTGCCTCCGCTGGCATACTCAAATTTCCCTATACGTCGCTTAGTGGCACCTGAAAATGCCCCCACTTCGTGACCAAACAGTTCACTTTCGATCAAAGATTCAGGAATGGCTCCGCAATTTATCGGCACAAAGTGTGCTTTTTTACGAGGACTATATTGATGCAGTGACTGTGCAACCAGCTCTTTGCCGGTACCCGTTTCACCATAAATGATAACGTTTGTATCCAAATCAGCTAGCGTCACAATTTCCTGCTTTAACCGCTGAATGACAGGTGAAATACCAATTAAACGTTTATCTATTCCGCTTGAAGAGGCTAGGTGGTGCTGTAATCGCAAATTATCCAACATCAAGCGACGCTTTTCACAAGCTCGCTGGATTGTTTCAACTAATCTCTCAGGATTAAATGGCTTTTCTATAAAGTCATAAGCCCCTTTGCGCATTGCCCCGATGGCCATATCAACATCACCATGACCTGTAACCAACACGACTGGTAAAGCCGGTACGCGTTCTAGTATCAAGGCCATTAACGTTAAACCATCCATACCTGGCATTTTCACATCACTGACAACAATCCCTCGAAAGGATTCACTGATATGTTCAAGTGCTTGGGCTCCATCACTACAACCAATGACTTCAAAGCCAGCCATCTTTAGCCATTGCTCCGTCGACTTCCTAACCATCGCCTCATCATCAACGAGTAAGACAGTTCCTCTAAAGCTATCACCTTCTGATCTAGTGTTATTCATGGCTGTTAACTTCTTCCTCACTCAGCACAGGTAGGTGAATGGTAAAACATGCGCCACCTAAAGCGCTATGGCTAACCTGAATATCGCCATTCAAGTCACGTAGAATTGATTTAACTATAGCGAGACCAAGACCTAAACCATCTCCCATCTGCTTGGATGTAACAAATGGATCAAATAACGAATCCATAAGTGCTTCATCAATGCCCTCACCTGAATCATTCACAGAGATAATAACTTTATCCTTAACACTCAACTCAATTTGCAGGTTTTTATGAGCACTTGAAGCCATAGCATCCAACGCATTCTTCACTAGATTCACTATAACCTGCTCTAAACGTGCATTATCACCTAAGACATAAAGAGTTTGATCATCCATGCAGGTTATTAATTCCACGCCCTCATCTTGAATTCTTTGTTTAAAAAGTAGCAAAGAATGCTCAATCACCATCTGCACTGAAATCGGTACTTTTGCTTCCGGTTTTTTATAGGCATAAGTTTTTAATTGTGAAGTAATGGCAGCCATATGCTGTGTCAGAGAATCAACCTCTGATAGATTCTCAGACATCATCTCTGGCTGATCTAGTAATTGTCTGCAGATAGCGACATAATTACGCATGGCAGTTAAAGGCTGATTAAGTTCGTGAACAACCGCCGTCGACATACGTCCCAAAGCAGCCATTTTTCCAGCTTGAACAAGCTCATCTTGAGCATCTCTAAGCTCTTTTGTTCGTTGCTCTACCTTCGACTCCAATGATTCATTTGCCCTTTTCAGAGCGAGTTCGAGCCCTTTACGACGTGAGATATCTATAATCGTCACTAGGTATTGTTTATGAGTCTTCCGTTCAATCGCAGCCGAACGAAGTGAAGCGTTTACAGGTTCCATTTTCCTTATGGAGATCATCAATGGAAACTCGGTTTGATCCCCACGTAAACCAACGGATTCATAGCCAACTAAGGGAGAAAAGCCATCCCAATCCAAACGCCCCAACATTCTAGCGAGTGGAGTATTATCATCACAAATAAGCAGATCACTCATCTTGCGGTCAATAATTAACCCTATAGATACACTAAATTGCTTTAACGCCGTACTGTTAGCAAAGGTAATTACGCCATCAGGACTGACCAGCAGTAAACCAACCTGCGCATGGTTAATGATTGCCTTCTGCTGTGCTTCATTACGGGCCAACGCCAGGCGAGTTTCATTCTGGGAGCGCAGCTTCAACTGTCGTTCACGGAACAAGAGCCCAAGCAAGCCAATGGCAAAACACCCACCAAATGCGAACAAAGAAGCATTGCGGACATTTTTCTGCACCGCTTCCGTACTATTTAATACGGTGACCTCCCAAGCTAAATCATCTAGAGCAACAGATCTGGAAAGCCAATTATCTTTATCCCTTGCCCACAACGTGGTCGTCACACCGTTACTTAACATTTGTTTAGAGATAAGTGCTTGTGTTTTAAGTTTTTCGAAACGTGCAAAAGCGCCCGTAGAAAAGAATAATGTCCCATCGAAATCACTTAATAATACTGTTCCAGTTGAACGCACCTTTTTGACCATACTCTGCAATTCAATTCGAACAACCGCTGCACCGATGAAACGACTTCCATCATAAATTGGGGACGATAGAAAATATGCCGGTCGCTGCGTCTCTATATTTAAACTAAATTGTCTCCCACGGTGGCCATTTTTTGCTTGTTTAAAATACTTTTGAGTATCATGAGAACGTTCGATAAAAGTATTTTCATCACGCCAATGACTATATGCAAGCGCTCTTCCTTCGCTATTAAGTAAAAAAAGTGAGGACGATCCTGCAACCAAATTCGTTTGTTCTAAATACAAACTAACATCTGCACTTTTCTCGTAGGTCGGTAAAGCCAACAAGGCCTTAACATCACGATTTTGTGAAATAAGAAAAGGAAGATAACGGTATTGATCTAAACCCGCTCGGAGCTCTGTAATAACCTCCAGCAGTTCATCAGAACCTTGTTTATGGATATTTTGTAGCGTCCAGTCACGGGTGACATTCACGACCTGCCAAGTGAACAGCAATGTAAACACGAGGAAGATTAAAGCAATCAGTAAACGTTGAATCATTACAAACCTTCTACTAGGACTGATAGATCATTATTCACTAACATTAAGGATCTACAAAAAGAATTCTACATCTTCAGAAATGTAATCAGCATCTGATCATGACAGGATAAAAACAAACCAAACCTCAAACAAACCTATTAAAACGTTAATCTAATGGAATAAGCCATGTGGAACAGTAACAGAGTACCTACGACTGTGTAATAATATGCGCTCCGTTTTATATTAATAGATTAGATACTATGACAGATCTTCCGGCGATTATCGCATACCAAGGCGTTCCAGGTGCTTATTCACATTTATCCTGCCGCAAAGCATTTCCAGAACTACAAGCTCAAGCATGCCATACGTTTGCCGATGCGATGTTTATGGTGGATAGCGGAAAAGCTCGTTTTGCAATGATCCCTTTGGAAAACTCAACCGCTGGACGCGTTGAAGAGATCTATCGTTTAATGCCGAAAACAAAATTGCATATTGTTGGGGAGCATTTTGAGCCGGTCAACCACTGCCTATTAGCACTCAAGGGTAGTGATATTGCTCAGATTAAAACCGTGGCCTCTCACCCTCAGGCACTGGCCCAATGCTACGATAACCTGAATGATTTAAGCATTAGCCCAATTGCGAGTTTAGATACTGCAGGTGCGGCGGCCGAACTCAGCGAAAACCCTGTACAAGGCCACGGCGCGATCGCATCTAGCCTCGCGGCAGAGTTATATGACCTTGAAATTCTCCGTGAAAATTTTCAGGACAAATCGGGCAATACTACTCGTTTTATGATACTTGCACGTGATAGCCACATGCCTGAACTGCGAACAGATACACGCTTCATGACCTCTATTATGTTTACAGTGCGTAATATGCCCGCAGCGCTATACAAAGCGCTAGGCGGTTTTTCCACTAATGGTGTCAATATGCTGAAGCTCGAGAGCTATATGGCCTCTGACACAATGAGAGTATCCAGTTTTCACCTTGATGTTGAAGGCCACCCCGCTCAAAAGTCTATGAAATATGCACTTCAAGAATTAGATTTTTTTGCTAAAGATGTACGCATAATGGGCACTTACCCTTGGCACCCATTCCGTTTACAGGATGATCAAATTATTGAGTAAGCACGAAATATAACGACATCAGTATTACACTTATATGTACAACTATAGTATCCGTCTATGTATGTAATTCTGACCCTAAAGAGCAATGCTGCACTGCACAAAAAAATTGCATAATAATCAAGCAATTGCTGCTTACTAAAGCATATCCTTATGTGATTTATTAGGCTCAGCTGCATCCGTCTTAAACTCAGGCCTGGCCATGAGTTAACGTATTTGCCCCTCTTTTGAGGGGCTTTTTTATCTGTATCCCTCTTTCTTCACTGTTTGTATCTTGAAAACTAAATACTTTTCGCCCATCATATATGAAAATTCATATATGATAATAGCTAATGCACCCACCAATCTTCTTTAAATGCCTTGCTGATGACACCCGTTTTCAAATAATCATGTTGTTACAGCAACACAAAGAGCTTTGCGTTTGTGACCTAATAGAACACCTTAATCTAAGCCAACCCAAAATTTCGAGACACTTGGCCTTGCTACGAAAAGGTGAACTATTAATTGACCAACGCAAAGGGAAATGGGTCTATTACCGAATAAACCCTGATCTACCCCTTTGGTGCAAAAATACATTACAAGAATGCTTAGACAGTAATAAAACAGTACTGAGTTCTCTGCTGACCCCTCTTTCAACACAAGCCTGCTGCGAGTAACAAATAATGAAAAAAATTAAAATTGGAATCAATGGTTTTGGCCGCATGGGCCGTTTGGTGATGCGCGCATCTTGGGATTGGCCTGAATTTGAATTCATTCAAATAAATGATCCAGCAGGTGATGCCACAACGCTATCTCACCTTTTAAATTATGATTCTATACATGGTATTTGGCAGCATGAATCCACAGCATCCGAGGACTCTATTTTTATAGAGGGTAAGCAGCTAACTGTCACACAGAATACGCAGATAGCTGATACAGATTGGAGTCAGTGTGACTTAGTAATTGAAGCCAGCGGTGTGATGAAGAAATCCCCTCTTCTTCAGAGTTACTTAGATCAGGGTGTAAAACATGTTGTTGTCACTGCTCCCATCAAAGATGAAGGTGCTCTCAACTTGGTGATGGGAATCAACCACCAGCTATATAACCCTGAAGTGAATAAGATTGTTACTGCAGCCTCATGCACAACTAACTGCCTAGCCCCTGTCATTAAAGTGATTCAGGAAAAAATAGGCATCAAACACGGTTCAATGACAACCATCCATGACATTACTAATACCCAAAGTATTTTAGATACACCCCACTCAGATTTACGTCGAGCACGCGCTTGTGGAATGAGCCTTATTCCAACAACTACCGGGTCAGCAAAAGCAATTACCCAGATATTTCCAGAGCTAACCGGAAAGCTAAATGGTCATGCTGTACGTATACCTCTCGCTAATGCCTCTTTAACCGATATGGTTTTTGAGTTAGAGCGTTCGACCAATGAAGAAGAGATTAATCAGCTGTTCAAAGAGGCCTCTAAAAATGAACTGCGCGGCATTCTTGGCTATGAAGAGAAACCTTTAGTATCAATTGATTATCGTACAGACCCGCGCTCAAGCATCATAGACGCCCTATCTACAATGGTTGTAAACGGCACTCAGCTTAAACTTTACGCTTGGTACGACAATGAATGGGGCTATGTTAACCGCACAGCTGAATTAGCCAAATATGTAGCAATTGACGCCATAAAATGAATAACGCTCCGACCAACCAGATTAAGCAATACGGTTTAATTACATTTAACTATTGGGTATTTACTCTCTCCGATGGCGCCTTGCGGATGCTGGTTGTGCTCTATTTTCATCAACTCGGCTACGAACCGTTGAGCATCGCTCTTCTGTTCTTATTCTATGAGTTTTTTGGTGTTGTCACTAACCTCGTGGGGGGCTGGTTAGGCGCTAGAATTGGTCTCAATAGAACGATGAATTTAGGCTTAGGCTTACAAGTCTTAGCACTGCTGATGTTAACAGTACCTACCGCGGCACTGACCGTTCCGTGGGTTATGGCTGCTCAAGCATTATCAGGCATTGCGAAAGACTTAAATAAAATGAGCGCTAAGAGCGCCATTAAATCTCTGGTTAAAAATGACAACCAAAGCACTCTCTACAAATGGGTTGCGATTCTTACCGGATCAAAAAATACCCTTAAAGGTGTTGGTTTCTTCTTGGGTGGGCTTCTACTGACCCTATATGGCTTTCAAGAAGCCATATGGATTATGCTGACCGTACTTGCTATAACCTTAGTGTCCAGCCTCTACCTTTTACAGAAAGATTTAGGCAAAACACGCCACAAAGCAAAATTCAGTGAAGTTTTCTCAAAAAGCAGATCGATTAACCTTCTATCAGCCGCTCGATTATGTTTATTTGCGTCTAGAGATGTTTGGTTTGTTGTAGCACTGCCTATCTTCCTCCATCAACAATTTGGGTGGGATTTTTGGGAAGTGGGTAGTTTCCTCGCAGCATGGGTAATCGCTTATGGTGGCGTACAAACAATCGCACCGTTTATCACCGGGAAAAAATCCGCTCGACCAGCAAACGCTAAAGATGCGCTTTTTTGGGCGCTGTGCTTATGCTTAATTCCAGCAATAACGGCCTACTGTCTCTCGTACTCGCCTTCGCTCATATTGATGGTAGGGCTGATAAGTTTTGGGATTGTTTTTGCGCTAAACAGTGCACTCCATAGCTTTTTAATTGTGAGCTATGCGAGGGAGGAAGGCACCTCGATGGATGTCGGCTTTTATTATATGGCAAATGCATTAGGGCGACTTATTGGGACGGTCTTATCAGGTGCAGTATTTCAATTTTATGGAATTGAAGCATGCCTCTATATTTCCTCAGTCTTCATACTCATGACGATCTTAATTAGCATTAAGCTGCCACATGATCAGAATGAGGAGACGGGAGAAAAGATTTAAAAGAAACAGCAGTGTGAAAAAGAAAAAATAGGGTAAGCAAAGAAATCGTAAAAATCTTTGCCTTTCATATGCCCTTTTAACTTTAATAGCAGGCTTTAATAACATAAATAACAAACTTTGGTAAAAATAGGCTTAGATCAGATCTGAGAAAGGTTGAATGGTGACAGTCTCTCCCTCTTCAACCTTATCAAACTCATTTCCTATCTCAATGAAACAGTTAGCTTTTGACATAGATGTCAATATCCCCGAGCCCTGCATACCGGTTGAGGAAACAACCAGCTGACCCGTTTCATTGATACGGTATACACCTCTTGAATAATCCGTGCGATTAGAGCGTGATTTTAACCTTTCCTCGGCAACTGCAACCATTCTCAACGGCTGCCAACCTTTCTGCCCCATCATTTTACGCAGCGCAGGCTGTACAAATTGAGTAAACGTTACCATCACAGCGACAGGGTTCCCTGGTAAGCCAAAAAACGGCGTTTTACCTAATTGACCAAAAGCTAAAGGTCGGCCTGGTCGCATCGCTATTTTCCAAAAATTAATATCTCCAATCGCCTCCAAAGCAGACTTTATATAATCCGCCTTGCCCATGGACACACCGCCTGAAGAGATAACCATATCGGCACTTTCAGCACCCTTACGCAGAACCTCTTCCATTTTGTCCTGTGTATCTTCCACTATACCTAGATCGATCACTCGACAGCCGAGTCGCGTAAGCAAGCCTTGCAGGGTAAAGCGGTTAGTATCATAAATGCAGTTATCCGGTAACGGAGATCCTTGTGCGACAACTTCATCACCAGTGGAAAAAACTGCCACTGTAGGCTTAACAAAGACATTTAACTTTTCATACCCAAGTGAGGCAAGCAGGCCTAACTCTTGAGATCTCAAAAGAGTCCCCGCAGGAAGTACAACCTGCCCTTGCTGTATGTCCTCACCCGCCTGTCGAACATGCTGGCCTTTTTTCACAGGACCAATAAAACTCAACTGATCACCTTGCTGTGTACAAGCTTCACGAATGAGAATGCTATCAGCACCTTCCGGCACAGGCGCTCCTGTCATAATTTCAACAGCTTCGCCTTGAGTGATAGTGTTTTGAAAGGATCCACCCGCAAATACCTGACCGACAACCGTCAAAGGTGACGATGGATCTAATCCATCAGCAGCCACTGCATAGCCATCCATCGCTGAATTACGTTGTTGCGGCACATTAATATCAGAAACCAAATCCGTTGAAAGTACACAGCCAATTGAAGATGCTAAAGCGACCTCTTCTGTCGCAACAGGATCATTTATTTGAGCCAAAATATGTTGAATACTTTCATCAACCGCTAACATACCGCCAGGATTTGCAGCCGGATCAAAACAGCTTAAAACTTCAGACATCAATTACCTTCTTAGGATTTTTCTAAATAAGCCAACACAAACTGCAGCATACTTTCAGTGTCGTTCAAATCCAACTGGGGAATGTCTCTTTCTAGAACGACAGGCTCATCTGCAGCGATGGCTATGATGTTATCATCATCAGCATACATAAGTTCACGCTTTAAGCTCTGACGATGCAACTCTATCTTAGGGAAAGATTCCTGTTTAAACCCTTCAACTAATACTAGATCCAGTAATGAATGATCCATACGATTCAACATATGGCTCAGCGATGGCCTGTCTCCTTGATCCTCTTCAACCATCAACGCCCATCGTTTACCGGAACTGATAAGCATCTGGTCAGCGCCCGATTTACGAAGTTCATAGCTATCCTTACCAGGATGATCGACATCAAACTTATGATGGGCATGCTTAATTACACCGACCCTGACACCACCCGCTTTTAATGCAGGAATGAGTTTTTTCAGCAAGGTCGTTTTACCTGTACCACTCCATGCAGCAAAACCTAACAATTTCGGCATCTGCTTAAGTTCGTCCAGATCATCACGTCGATTAACATTAATAAACGCTTCAGGGTGATCAGAAAAATCGACCGTCACAACATTCTGCATTGCATACCAGCGATCAATTTTTCGCTCACCTTCAGACAAGGTTGCGCGCACGCTATCTAATAACTCACGTTTTATCAAAGCGACCACGGGCTGAAGACGTTTCCCATCATGTGCTACAGCTATATCAGCATTATCTGACTTAGCGCTGGATAGCATACGTCCAACTAGATCGTTAGGTAAATATGGACCATCACAAGGGACAAACAAAACCCAATCTGTATCAGCATGATAAAGCCCTGTAGCAATCCCCATAAGCGGACCTTGAAAATCGCCTTCTAGATCAGAGATTACTGGTTTGCCTAACGTACCATAGGCTGTATGACTGCGGTTCGCATTTATCAAACAACGGCCAACCTGCGGATCAACTATATCTAGCACATGCTTAACAAGAGGCTTACCATTGAGTTCCATCCAACCTTTATCGACTCCACCCATTCGTCTTGCCATACCACCGGCAAGTACAACAGCTGTTACCTGTTCATTTAACTTCTGGTTTACTTCAAGCATCAAAAAGCATCTCTTTTGGAAATTGGGATTCACTGACCTTACCATCAGCAAGTAATAAACTACGCTGACAGACCTCAGTCAGTGGATTAGTTTGATGGCTGGAAATCATTACAGCAGCACCGCCATCAACCATTTTTCTCACAAGTTCAGTAACAGAATCTACCGATTGCTTATCCAAATTAGCCGTTGGTTCATCTAAAAATAACAGCCCGGGCGTTAAAACCCATGCACGCGCTAATGCCAACCGCTGTTTCTCACCTCCGGATAATGAGTGAGCAGCATGGTCAGCGAACTCTTCAAGTCGAGCCCACTCTAAAGCACTCTGTACAGTCCTTTTAATTTGTCCTCGCGATATCCCTTTTAGCTTTAAACCATAAGCAATATTGTCTTTCACACTGCCGCTAAAGACATAAGGGGTTTGGTGTAGATATATCACTTTAGGGTGCAAGCTCGTTGACCAGCGCCCTTTCATATTAGGTGTTACATTAATACGACCTGCACAAGGCTTATCGAGCCCCGCTAAAATTTTCATCAGTGTTGTTTTACCTACACCATTATCACCGCTCAAGTGCAGGCTTTCGCCCTCTTGAACCTGAAGCTGTTCAATACTAAACAACTCCCTTTCGCCAAAACGCTTAACTATGTTACTGGCTGTTAGCTCAAGACCCATATTGATTCCCCTCAATCAAGACAGTTAGACCAAACGACCCTTGCCACGAATTGAGGCAAGCGTGAAATTTAATAAAAGCGCTAAAATCAATAGCACTAAACCTAATGCAATTCCCTGTGCAAACATCCCTTTGCTTGTTTCAAGAGCTATCGCTGTTGGGATATTACGGGTATAACTCATGATGTTCCCACCGATCATCATTGAGCAACCCACCTCTGAAATAATACGACCAAAACCGGCTAAAACCGCGGCAAGTAAAGCAAAGCGCGCTTCCTTCATGATGGTAGTGACTGCAAAAAAACAGTTAGCTCCTAACGTTCTTGCCGTTTCCCAAGCGCGTTTATCTATAGATTGAAATGCGGAATGGCTCATACAAACCAATAAAGGAAAAGCCAGAGCCACTTGCCCAATAATCATCGCAGGCTGCGTAAAAAGCAGGTGAAGATCACCCAACGGACCACTTCGCGAGAGCAACAGATAGAGAGTAAGTCCTACAACAACAGTAGGTACCGCCATGAGGGCATTAAAAAGCGCAATGACCATCCAGCGCCCTTTAAAATCCACCATGGCTAAAAAGAATCCCACCAAAATTGCGGGAAGTGTAGCAATCAGAATAGCGGTAATTGATACCCGAAATGAAACACCGATAATATCCCACAACTCAGCATCTAAGCTAAACAACAACTGCAGAGACAACATTGAGGTCTCTAATAAATTATCTTGCATTACTACCGCTACTACTTTTCATTTAAAAAAATTATTTTTCAACAACTTGAGGATTGGCCGAACCGTGGAAAAGCGCTTTCTCATTAATTCTAAAGTCGTTAATCATCTGCTGACCTTTAGAAGATACAAACCAATCCGAAAGTTCTTTAGCACCTTCAACATTTAGACCCTTATGTAATTCAGGATTAACCTGAATAATCTGATAGGGGTTAAATAAACGTTTATCCCCTTCAACTAGTAACTTTAATTGCAGACGACTCTCATACGCCAACCAAGTACCACGGTCTGTCATGGTGTAGCCTTTCAGTTCATCAGCCATTTGAAGAACCTTACCCATCCCTTGACCGACCTCTTTATAATTGGAGAACTGTTTACCTGCCGATGTAGTAGCCCAAAGCGATAATTCCTTTTTATGCGTACCAGAATCATCCCCACGTGAAATAAACTGTGAATCTGTGGCAGCAATTGCTTGCAAGGCTTTAGTTACATCAGCAGCACCTTGAATTTGGGCTGGGTCTTCTGCTGGGCCTACGATAACGAAATCGTTATACATCACGCTTTTCGGATGTACCCCAAAACCGCCATCGACGAATGCCTTCTCTGATTTTGGAGCATGCGTCATTACAACATCCACATCTCCCGCCTGCCCCATACGTAATGCCTTGCCCGTCCCTACCGCAATCACTTGAACTTTTGCATTGTGAGTTTTTTCAAATTCAGGCAGTAACTTATCAAGTAAGCCAGAATTATAAGTACTCGTAGTCGTAGCTAATCGAATAATTTTCTCTTCCGCTGAAAAAACCGCGGCACTTACCGTCATCAGAGCAACTGTGAGAGCACCCGAAATCCACTTTTTCATCACAACAATCCTTTTCATCTTCATTAGTATTATTTTCACCAGCAGCCTGTTTCTTAACTGAACAGGTCTACAGCATTCCAATAAACAGCAATTAGAATGCCAAAAAACCATAAGCTGCAGCAGAAAGCGAAAATAGAAAAGAAAGCAGCGGCTTTCTTAACATAAGGTCTAAGCCATATTCTAAAAATGCAGATTTTAAATGCCGCAAAGTACAAAATGAAACATAAGTATTATCACCTCAACGCACTTTTTGAGTCATAATGTCCACAAGAAGACGCATAGGGGACATTTTGTCCCTAGCGACACAAAGCCACCTTGATTCCCACCCCCTCAAGGTAATTATTAGAGATCAATACCAATGGAAACAAATCAGACCAAACACCAGATGCCTGCAGCATCAGTTCTGGTAGTGGATGATGAACCTGGAATTCTTAGCTTTTTACAAAAAGCTCTAAGTAAGCGCTTTGCACTAGTTGAAACCGCAGGAAGCGTAGAAGAAGCAGAAAAGCTACGTGCCCGTTGCCATTTCGATCTACTGATTGTTGATATTAAGTTACCTGGCCGCTCAGGCATGGAGTGGCACGAAGCACTGCAAAACTCTGAAAGACGCAGTGATGTTATATTTATGACAGCATATGCCGACCTCGAAACAGCGATTCAAGCGATTCGCTTAGGGGCAGCTGATTTTATTTTAAAACCTTTTCGCTTAGAACAGATGATGAATGCGGTTGAGCGCTGCTTAGAACATCGCGCCCTTGCCAGAGCAAATTTCGTTTTGCGTCGTGAAGTTAATAACGCATTCCCTTCCAGTAACATGATTGGTAACAGCCCTGCGATCCAACAAGTACAAGATGTTATTCGCAGGGTCGCGAAAACACCTTCAGCCATCTTAATTGAAGGTGAATCAGGTACAGGTAAAGAACTTGCTGCGAGAATGCTTCACCAACTCAGTAATCGTTCAGGTCCCTTTGTCCCGATCAACTGCGGAGCTATTGCGCCAGAGCTACTGGAAGCCGAATTATTTGGACATACTAAAGGTGCGTTTACCGGCGCGAACAAAGCACGTGAAGGACTGTTTAACTTTGCGAGCGGAGGCACACTCTTTTTAGACGAAGTCGGTGAGATGCCTCTACTTATGCAAGCCAAACTATTGCGCGCGCTCGAACAAAAAGCTGTTCGTCCTGTAGGCAGCGAGCAAGAAACCAGCGTAGATGTTCGCATCATAGCGGCCACAAACAGACACCTAAAAGAGGAAGTGAGTCAAAATCGTTTCCGCGAAGATCTATTCTATCGACTCAACGTTCTCAGCATAACACTTCCTCCGCTTAGAGATCGTCGTGAAGATCTACCTGAATTAATCCATCACTTTTCAGCAAAGTTATCGCGTGAACTGAGCTTATCACCCATTCCTTTTAGCCATGACGACCTAAAAGCGATGCAGTCCTACCACTGGGCTGGCAACATCAGAGAGCTTAAAAACTTAATAGAACGTTGCATACTTTTAGGAAAACTACCTGCAGACTATTTCAAAGAGCAAAGCGACAATGAAAAGAATAGCTGCAACAATTTCTCAGGCTGGTCCCTAGAAGCACTTGAAAAACATCACATATTACTGACTCTAGACCAGCATCAAGGAAACAAATCATCTGCTGCACGAGAGCTTGGCGTTTCTCGAAAAACACTTGATCGTAAGCTCTCTAGCTGGGCTGAACAGTCACAGGCAATCACAGATGAGCAGTGTGCATGAGCCTTTCTTGGTCAAAAATAAACAGCTCCCTACAACATAAATTATTACTACTCACACTACTTCCATTAGCCTTAACCGCCGCAGGTTTCGCGCTAATGGCAGGTTACTGGACGAGTAGCTACACTGACAGACAGCTCTACATGAAGGTCAGCGCCGACCTTTCGGTGGCCAACGGTACGCTGAATATCATGCAAAAAGAGCATGAAAACACGCTGACCCAATTAGCTAGCAGCTATGAATTTAGAACAAACTTACAGCTAGATAACCGCCGAATACTTCAAGTCCAGTTACTTGAAATTAAACTCAACCGATCGCTAGATTTTCTTCGCTTTATTCCAGTAGAGAAATTACCTGAAATTAATGAACCTTCCTTCGTTCCGCTTTTAGAGCGACTTGAACAAAAGCAAGCCATCAATGGCATTACCGTACTGAAAAGCAGTGAATTAGATAAAATTGCTTTCGGTCTTGGGAGCAAGGGCAAAATCATACTGATTGATACTCCAAGAGCGGCCCCCACAGACAAGCAAATCGAAGATCGATCAATGGTCCTTAGAGCACTTGTTCCTGTAACAGATGATTTTGGAGAACTTATTGGCGTTTTAGATTCTGGCGTTATACTTAACAACACATCAAAAGCTGTAGATACCATCAGAGACCTCGTCTATGGCAAAGGCACCCTCCCAGAAGATGGTATTGGGACCGTTACCCTTTTTCTAGATGACGTCCGCATTAGCACCAATGTCCCTCAAGATATAACCAATCCAATTAGCAGTGAAGAAGCTACTCTAAAGAACCGAGCCATCGGCACCCGCGTCTCTGCTGAGGTAAGAAAAGAGGTCCTATTAAAAGGAGAAAACTGGATCAACCGCGCCTTTGTTGTTAATGACTGGTACATCTCCGCTTACCAGCCACTAATCGATTTAAATAATAAAAAGATAGGCATGATTTACGCTGGTTTCACCGAGGCACCTTTTACAAAAATCTATTATAAAACCCTGCTTGAATCAGGAACGTTCATCGCTCTTATCATGCTCGTTGCCTCTGTTGTGGTGATCAATCATACAAATCAACTTTTAAAGCCTTTAAGAAAGATCCACTCAGTTGTTAGAACCGTTAGAAACGGCAACACCTACCCTAGAATAGGTAAATTGGATTCTTCAGATGAGCTAGTCGATCTTGCAAAGCAATTTGATGTCATGCTTGACCTTCTAGAGCAGCGAGAACAGCAAATCAGACAGTCAAACGACCGCTTGGAAGCAACTGTAGATAAACGAACAAAGTCGCTAAGCTTAAGAACTGAGGCACTAAAAGATCATATAAGACTCTTAAAGAGCACACGTAAACAATTGCTAGACAAAGAAAAATTAGCTGTACTTGGAGAGCTAACCGCGGGTATCGCGCATGAAATAAACAACCCTGCCGCTGTCATACTGGGAAATATGGACCTTTTAGTTGCCGAACTAGGCGCTAACGCAGCCCCCGTTCAAGAAGAGGTCGATATGGTAATTCAGCAGGTCTATAGAATCCGCTCTCTGATTAACAATCTACTGCAATATAGCCGTCCAGGACATTACGTAGACCACTTTGAACACCACCCTGTAAACAGCATTATTGATGATACGCTGCTTCTGGTATCCCATGCTTTAGACAATCAAAATGTAAGCATCATTAAAAACTATCAATCCTCATGCCCTGTTGAAGTAAACTATCAACAAGTTCAACAAGTTATCGTCAATCTTATTCTTAATGCATCTCATGCCTTAGACGGTCCTGGCAAAATAGAACTAGAAACACATGACTGGATACAAAACGACAAGGTAAAAGGCGCTATCATTAACGTCATTGACCACGGGAAAGGGATCAGCAGCAATCATTTAGCTAAAATATTCGACCCATTTTTTACAACCAAAGAAAGCGGAACGGGTTTAGGCCTGTCAATTAGCTACGGCATCATTCGACGCCAAGGCGGTAATATAGAAGTAGAATCTCACGAAGGGGAAGGCACAACCTTTTCTGTTTATTTACTAGAAAACGCTGTTGTATCGGGCGATGGCAGTCTAGATGGCATACTGCAAGGGCTAGCAGAAGTAGAACGCACCAACCGAAGAGCTACCGCAGAGCTCCCTTGATATAGGGAGCAAATGCAGACATTTAAATACAGGCATCAACCAGGATCAGAACTCCAAACCAAGCGCCCACAACGGCTTAAATCATAGCCTTGCAAGCGATGAGCAAGATCGATCCCCTCATCGCTTTGAAAAAATTCAAAAAGCTGCTGTAACAACCGACGGAAATAAACATTTCTAGGCACAACAAGATCAAAACTTTCATTACAGACGGGAATAAAACCTAAACCAAACTCTTTTGCCGCGCTCAATGTCCCCGGCCCGATATCAGCCTCACCTTTCGCAATTAAAGAAGCAACCTCCCTCTCCGAAAAAGCGGTGTTAGTCACTGTTAAGTTGTCGATAGGAAATGCCTGCCCTGCCAACCACTCATTAAGGAAGCGCTGAGAACCGGCCCCATCTTGACGAACAACCCAGCGGGTACTAAAACTGAGCGCTTCAGCGGGATCATTTAAACGCTCAAGACAACCTGATCTAACAATTAAGCCCTGACTACGACAAAATAGGTGCACTAGAATCCAATGCTTTGACTGCGAATATTGCTGCAATAAAGCGGGATGACGAACATCACTTTCTTCCGCCCTTCCCCAATGGATAGCACAAGCATCTGCATGACCTTGCGCCAGCAGATCCAAACCCAATTTAGTTCCGGTAACGGTGTAACTAAACAGCGCTTGAGTACGTAACTTTTGCGTTAAGCGGTTAGAGGCCGCCTGCAACAAGGGATCATCACTTCCAGATAGCAGTAAGCGATCTGTCATAATTCCACTATGGCAGCTCTCTAATAGCCACCTATCTACGAGCGACTTAGGAAATAACCATTTTCCTGTCAGCTTCGTAGCAGGGATTGCCCCCTCGGCAGCCATGGCATAAACCTTCTTTTCATTAAGATGAAGGTAATCCGCTAACTGGCGTACATTCATAAATGCCTGCGACATTTCATTGGTCATATCATTCATAAAGCCGCACCAGTTTTAAGGTTAGCCTTTTTTAGCTTAGCCTTCTCCTCTGATTGAAGCACTTTCTTTGAAGACACTCCTCTAGATTCAGGTATCGCATCAAGCACCAAAGATGACTCTCCGCTAAACTGCAAAAAATGCTTTCCCTTGGCTCTAGCCAACATAGTAATCCCAAGCTCACACGCAAGACCAAGCCCCATCTGAGTCACACCTGAGCGCGATAACAAGACAGGAATCCCCATCTGCGCAACCTTTATAACCATCTCAGAAGTCAGCCGCCCCGTGGTATAAAAGATCTTATTGTCTTCATCTATTCCTTCAAGCCACATTCTTCCAGCTAAGGTATCAACGGCATTATGTCTACCAACATCCTCAACGAAAGCAACAACCTCTTCACCTTGGCAAATAGCACAACCATGTACAGCCCCTGCATTTTTATATGTTTCATTGTGACGATTTAAATTATCAAGCAATGCATAGACCGTACTTTGTTTTAATGAAACATCGGGAAGCGAAACTTCCGCTATCTTATCCATTAATTTGCCAAACATCGTTCCCTGACCACATCCCGTTGTCACTGTGCGCTGCTGAAGTTTTTCTTCTAAACCCTCTGGGTCTTCATGGGTGACAACCGCAGCAGCGTCAACATCCCAATCCACCTGAATAGCCACTAGTTGATCTAATGAAGTAATAAACCCTTGGTTTCTTAGGTAACCTAACACTAGTGCTTCCGGATCACTCCCCAGTGTCATCAGCGTAACGATCTCTCGCTTATTAAGATAAATAGTTAGAGGCCTTTCACACGCTATATGAACTAATCTTGGCTCCCCTCGCTCATCCAAGACATGAACTGATTCAGTCAATTCTGCAGACGCTTTACTTAAAGTAATCGGTGACGATTGTGCCTTCATTTGAGATAACCACTGTGTTTAATCGCATCATTTACAAGGTTATTAGCAAATACTGTTCCTAACTGGCTAATCCTCAGAACTTACTAGGGCTACCTATATAAAACACACAGCAGAAAGCCACATAAAATAAATTAAACCAGTCTAAGACTGGGACATAATGTCCCATCAAACAAACATAATGACCCAACTCCTGTCATTGTTTTCCACAAGAATGCAAATAACCCCTCAGATTCCAAGGGTGGCCCAGCACTTGCAAGAAATAGCAGGTCATGCAAATAGGAGCAATTCAATGAGCGCACAAAGAACCAGTAGCAGCTGGCCACTTCAAATCAGCCTAAAAAGCGAAACAGTAGAAGTTAATGGCTGGGAAAGCGAACGCTGGCAGATAAATGAACTCCTACCGCATCAGGATCCAAATGGGTTAGAGAAAGATGGAAACTATCACCTAACACTGGATCTGCATAAAGATGAACGCACTGCATATCGTTTCAATTTAAATTCAACATCTCCCCATCTATTTATTCTTTGTCATGAAGATGAGGTCGCTGGTGGATTCACACCCGTTAACATCACCGCTAGCCAAGATGATGCTGCATCCTTCATGGATGGAGAACACCAACTACTTGAGTACCCAATGCCTGAAGCACTTCAATGTTGGATAGATACCTATCTAGGAATTCATGGAGAGCTAATCGACGAAGGTAAGAAAAAGAAGAAAAAAGGAAAAGGACGCAGCAGTGAAAGATAACAGTTCATTTTTATCACGCTGGTCACAGCGAAAAACAGAACAACAAGGACAGACTGAAGAGAGTGAAGTCCAGGAGATAGACAGCTCTCAAAATCAACAATTAGAAACACTCGAGACACAAAACCAAAGTCCTACAGATACGATTACCGATCTAGATAGCAACACCGAATCAACCACCCCATCTGAATTAGAAGAACCACAACTAACCGACGAAGATATGCCTGACATAGACAGCCTTGATCAGGACTCAGATTTTAAACAGTTTCTATCTCCTGGGGTAAGCGAAGAACTAAGAGGACTTGCTCTACGAAAACTATTTCTTCTACCTGAGTTTAACATCCGAGATGGCTTGAACGATTACGATGAAGATTTCAGCAAAATGCCAGAGCTTACAAAAGCAGTCGTAGACAAACTTAGAAGCTGGGTAAATGAGAAGGAAGAAGAGATAAAAACTGAACTTTCAGAATCATTAGAGAGTGATGACGATACAACAGCAGAACATAGCTCAGAAGAAACAGATAAAAAACCTGAGGATTCAATAACTTCCTATACAAATGAGTACGAAGAAACTGATGATTTAGGGGATGCAGATCTCGAAGGCTAATCAACGAAGAAATAGCAGTTCCGCTTAGATCAGTATCCATATGACGCAACCCAAAAGAAACTTTGGACAGAATGTCCCCATCAAAACCAATTCACGGCAAAGCAGCCGACCCAGACACCGTAAACAAGACTTTCTTGCCCGAATTTCTGGTTCCGCCTTTGCTTTATATAAATACAAAATACGACTAAAACCTTCAGGGGTTCAAAGTCGAGACTGAAAATAAGCTAGAAGCGACGATAGATCGCAGGACTATTTTCAGTAACGTGAGGTAGAGGATGACAAACGAGCACAGTCTCAACAAAGACGCCCTGGTAGCAGCACGCAAACGCGTAATGCTTCCACATAATCTTGCGCCTGCAACGGTGACATACAGCACCTATGGCCACCTATTGATTATGGGCTCAGAAGATATGATACGACTTGCAGCCGAACAGTTAAGCGGCATGGCAAGTATTACTCTGTTGGCTACAGATTCTGTTGAGAATCAGAATGAAGAACATCTTGAAAAAGCGCTAAATGCGGCCCAAGAGATCACGGTTTATCATTCAAAACTGCAAACGATAAAAGGATTTTTAGGTCAGTTCCAAGTGACCACGGAACAAAACGGTCAATCCGAAAACTTTGCCAAAATCACTCAAAACCGAGTTCATTTCGATCTTATTTTGAACTTAGGTCAAAAGAACCATTTTGTCACAGAGCTTGCTCCTACAGGCTATTTCAACGTAGCCCCGGGAAGCGACAAACTCGCATCAATCATTGAAGAGCTTCCAAGCTACATTGGCGAATTTGAAAAACCTCGCTATTTTCAAATTAACACTGATATTTGCGCACATAGCAGTCGTGGACAAATAGGCTGCACTCGCTGCTTGGACGTATGCCCAGCGGACGCAATAAGCAGCGAAAAAGACCTTATCAATATTAATCCCCATTTGTGCCATGGTGCTGGCGGCTGTGTAACGGCCTGCCCAACGGGTGCTATTAACTATGCACTTCCTCAGCCTGCTCATATGCATAGTTACTTACAGAAATTACTCAGTGCCTATAAAGAGTTTGGGGGATCTGAACCTGTAATACTTTTCCATGATCACGAAGAAGGCCTGGAAATAGTCGAACGTCTTTCAGATACGCTACCAAGTAACTTTATTCCTGTACAACTTGAAGAACTGGCTGCCGCAGGACAAGAGACTTGGCTCACCTGTTTAGCCAGTGGTGCCCAACAGGTTCTATTATTAAAAACGGAATCGTTACCTGAAGTCGTTAATGCACTTCTAGAGAAAGAAGTCTCTATTACTCAGAAGATATTAGAAGGACTTCAATACAAAGAGGAACAGCTAAAACTCATAGATGAGCTTGAAATAGCGAACTTCTCTGCGCCATCCAATATTAAACAGATCACAACTATTGATCTGATCGATACACACAATAAACGTGACACCCTGTTCACTGCACTTGATCACCTAATTGCTCAAAACAATTTAGAAAATACCGATCACCTCGCCCTGCCGGCGGGTTCTCCCTTTGGCCAAATAGCCGTAAATAACACAAGCTGCACACTGTGTATGTCCTGTGTGGCCGTCTGTCCCACCCAATCTTTGACCGATGGCGGAGAAAAGCCGGCACTTAATTTCAAGGAACAAAACTGCGTTCAATGCGGCTTATGCGAAGGAGCCTGCCCTGAAAAAGCGATTACGCTTGTTCCTAGGCTGTCGCTCTCTGAGCAAAGAAATACCTCAGTAGAAATTTACAGTGAAGAGCCTTTCGAGTGCATATCATGCTCTAAGCCTTTTGCGCCGAAAAGCACAGTAGAAAAAATGATCGAAAAACTCAGTGCCCATCCTTATTTTCAGGGGCCGGCAATTAATCGCTTAAAGATGTGTGAAGACTGTCGCGTTAACGACATTTTCACTGACTTAACAGCTAACCCTGAAAAACAACTAGAGCTATAGGGGCACAACTTATGAATATTATTAATGCAGCCCCAGCGCTACAGGAAACTGATGAGCTCCGTGCTGATATCTATGCACTACTGGCCACTTTACTGCGCAGTGCACCCTCAGAGGAACTAACTGAGTGGATGGCAAGCATCGAGCCAGATCAAGATGAAGACACACCTATGGCTAGAGCTTGGAGCACACTAGCGCTAGCAACAAAGCACAGTGACACCAATCAAAGAGATGATGAATACCATAATCTCTTCATAGGTGTTGGCCGTGGCGAGTTAATGCCATTTGCTTGCTGGTATCTCACCGGCTCACTGATGGAAAAGCCATTAGCCATATTGCGTGAAGACCTTGAGGTTCTCGGCTTTCAGCGACAAGACAATGTCAAAGAGCCTGAAGATCATATTGCTGCACTATGCGAAGTGATGAGCATGCTAATCACCAGCGGCAGAGGCTACGAAATTCAACACCAGTTCTGGAAGCGTCATATGCAGAGCTGGACTATAAAGTTTTTTACAGATTTGCAGAATGCTGAACATGCTGTTTTTTATACGGCTACAGGCTTGTTGGGCCAAGCATTTATGCAACAGGAAGATAATTGGTTCCTGCAGTTATCCCCTGCCGCACGTGAGGGCGGACAACAATAACAACAGGGCAATTGATACTAAGTAAGAGCCAAAAGCTCCTACGAAGTTGATTTACGTTGATGCGGAGAAAAAATATGAGCCAGCAAGAAAAGCCTGATTCAGGTCGTCGCGGCTTTCTGAAAAAACTGGGGATGGCTAGTACAGCTGTCGGTGCAGTTGCTGTTGCAGGCAATGTACAGGCAAAAGTCACTACGGCTGAATCCGGTGAAAAACAGGAAGGTACCGGTTACAAAGAAACCAAGCATGTTCGTAGTTTCTACGAAACATTGCGTAACTGATAGCCGCGAAGAGGTGAGGAAATGAGATTAACGAAGAAATCTAATCAACCTGCGGCAGCCACAAAAGCTACAGGTTTAGGTTTGAGCCGCCGACGCTTCCTGAAAAACTCAGGTGTAGCTGCTGGTGGTGTTGCAGCTGTAGGCATGATGTCACCAGGCATGATGAAGCAAGCAGAAGCTGCAACCGCATCAGCTGGTGCGCCGACTGATGTAAAAAGAACTATCTGTTCACACTGCTCTGTAGGTTGTGGTGTGTATGCAGAAGTTCAAAACGGTGTTTGGACAGGCCAAGAGCCTGCATTCGATCACCCATTCAACGCAGGTGGGCACTGTGCTAAAGGTGCTGCATTGCGTGAACACGGCCATGGTGATCGCCGTCTAAAATACCCAATGAAACTTGTTGATGGCAAATGGAAAAAACTTTCCTGGGAAGACGCAATCAATGAAGTGGGCGACAAAATGCTTCAGGTTCGTAAAGAATCTGGACCAGATTCAGTTTACTGGTTAGGTTCAGCTAAGTTCAGCAATGAGCAGGCTTACCTTTTCCGTAAATATGCAGCAATGTGGGGCACAAACAACGTAGACCACCAAGCGCGTATCTGTCACTCAACAACCGTTGCAGGCGTAGCCAATACTTGGGGCTACGGAGCAATGACGAACTCTTTCAACGATATTCATTTTGCTAAATCTATTATCTTGATTGGTTCCAACCCTGCTGAAGCGCACCCGGTTTCCCTACAGCACATTTTCCGTGCTAAGGAACGTAACAAAGCACATATTATCTGTGTTGATCCGCGTTTCACCCGTACCGCAGCGCACGCAGATGAATACGTACGTATTCGCCCTGGCTCAGATGTAGCCTTCATCTGGGGTCTGCTATGGCATATTTTTGAAAATGGCTGGGAAGATAAGCAATTCATCCAGCAACGTGTATACGGCATGGACGAAGTACGTGCTGAAGTGAAAAACTGGACACCTGATGAAGTTGAAAACGTAACAGGTGTTAAAGAGTCACAGATGCGTCGTGCAGCGAAAGAGCTAGCTGAAAATCGTCCGGGCACAGTTATCTGGTGCATGGGTGGTACACAGCATACAACGGGTAACAATAACACCCGTGCATACTGCATCTTAATGCTTGCTCTAGGTAACATGGGCACATCCGGTGGCGGTACTAACATCTTCCGTGGCCATGATAACGTTCAGGGCGCAACCGACTTAGGTATTCTTTCGCATACTCTTCCAGGTTACTACGGCCTGTCTGATGGCGCGTGGAAGCACTGGTCTAAAGTGTGGGATGTTGATCATAGCTGGATGCAAGATCGATTTGATCAAACGGTTTACCGCAAACTTAAACCAATGAACAACAAGGGTATCCCTGTTTCTCGTTGGATTGACGGTATTCTTGAAGATAAGAAACTTATTGATCAGAAAGATAACCTTCGCGTTATGGTTTGCTGGGGTCACGCTGTTAACTCCCAGACCCGTGGACCTGAAATGAAAAAAGCGATCGAGAAACTTGATACGCTTGTTATCGTAGATCCATATCCAACTCATGCAGCAGTTATGTCCGATCGTAAAGATGGCGTATATCTGATTCCAGCATGTACACAGTTTGAAACTTACGGATCTGTTACTGCATCAAACCGCTCTATCCAGTGGCGTGATCAAGTAATCGAACCTCTGTTCGAGTCTAAGCCTGACCATGAGATCATGTATCTGTTCTCGAAAAAGCTGGGCTTCGACAAGCAGTTATTTAAAAACATCGAAATCAAAAACAATCAGCCGGTTGTTGAAGACATTACCCGTGAAATCAACAAAGGTATGTGGACTATCGGTTATACCGGTCAGAGCCCTGAGCGTCTTAAGCTTCACCAGAAAAACTGGCACACATTCAACTTTGATACTCTCAAAGGCGAAGGCGGACCCGCTTCTGATGAATACTACGGCATGCCTTGGCCATGCTGGGGCACTGCAGAACAAGGCCACCCTGGTACACCGATCCTTTACGATACAAGTAAATCTGTTGCGGACGGCGGCTTAACCTTCCGTGCTCGCTTTGGTGTAGAACGTGATGGCGTTAGTCTTCTTGCCGAAGGATCTTTTGGTAAAGATTCAGATATTAAAGATGGCTACCCTGAATTCAGCGACAAACTTCTGAAGAAACTTGGCTGGTGGGATGACCTAACAGCTGAAGAGAAACAGATGGCTGAAGGTAAGAACTGGAAGACAGATCTTTCCGGTGGTATTCAGCGTGTTGCTATCGCACACGGCTGCTCACCTTTTGGTAACGCTAAAGCACGTGCTGTTGTTTGGACATTCCCAGACAAGGTACCTCTACATCGTGAGCCTCTTTACACTCCACGTCGCGACCTTGTTAGCAAGTACCCGACTTGGAACGATTCTGAATCTATGTACCGTCTACCGACAATGTACAAATCAATTCAGGATAAAGATGTTTCTAAAGAGTACCCAATCATACTGACTTCAGGTCGTCTGGTTGAGTATGAAGGTGGTGGTGAGGAAACTCGCTCTAACCCTTGGCTAGCAGAGCTACAACAAGAGATGTTTGTTGAAGTTAACCCTGTCGATGCTAACAATCTTGGCTTTAAAGATGGCGAAGATGTGTGGGTAGAAGGTGCTGAAGGCGGTAAAGTTCTCGTTAAAGCATTAGTTACTCGTCGTGTTGATGAGGGCGTTGTCTTTATGCCATTCCACTTTGGCGGCATGTTCCAAGGTAAAGACCTTACTGACAAGTATCCTTCAGGTGCAGCACCATACGTAATTGGTGAAGCTGCTAACACCGCAACCACTTATGGTTACGACCCAGTCACCCAGATGCAGGAAACGAAAGTTACTCTGTGTCGTGTTCAAAAAGCAACGGCTTAAGGGGTAACAGATTATGGCTAGAATGAAATTTCTCTGTGACTCAAAGCGCTGCATTGAATGCAACGGCTGTGTTACAGCATGTAAAAATGAAAACGATGTTGAATGGGGCATACAGCGCCGTCGCGTAGTAACCATTAATGATGGTGAACCGGGTGAAACATCAATTTCAGTAGCATGTATGCACTGTTCGGATGCTCCTTGTATGGCTGTATGCCCTACAGATTGCTTCTACCAAACAGATGATGGCATCGTGCTTCACAACAAAGATTTGTGTATCGGCTGTGGTTATTGCCTATATGCCTGCCCGTTTGGAGCGCCACAGTTCCCTAGCGACGCAGCTTTCGGCGAACGCGGTAAGATGGACAAATGTACTTTCTGTGCTGGCGGACCTGAAGAGGACAACAGTCCTGAAGAGAAAGCCAAATATGGTGCCAACCGTATTGCAGAAGGCAAACTGCCAATGTGTGCTGAGATGTGTTCTACAAAAGCGTTGCTTGCAGGCGATGCCAATGAAGTATCTGACATTTTCCGCGAACGTGTGATCTACCGTGGTCACAATGATGGTGCATGGTCAATGTCAGAAGAAGAACTGGCATACGATGCAACTCAGCAGAAAGTCTGATAAACCCAACACGTTATCGGAAGCACCGCTTCCGATAACACGGATTTAAGGGGATATTATGCTCCGCTTTAAATTGCCACCATTGTTTTTATTGCTGGCAGCACTACTGTTTTCTAATTTAGCGATGGCGACTCCATCAGATGCTAAAGTTGCCGGTTTTGCCGGTGCTGATTACTGGAATGTTGTTAAGCAAGGAGATCAAGGCAGCACACAAGCACAAGGTCAAGAAGCGGGCCAATTAATTAATGTTGCCGGTGAAGAATGGCGTTTATGGCGTAATCAGTGGGTCACTCCTGCTGGTGCTTATGCTATTGGCGGCACACTTGCAATATTAGCAATTTTTTATCTAATCGTAGGGCAGAAGAAACTTGATGCCCCGCGCTCAGGAGAATTAATTGAACGCTGGAAACGCCTAGATCGCGCTAACCATTGGACCGTTGCAATACTGTTCATCATTTTAGCCGTCTCGGGATTAAGTCTGCTTTATGGCAAATTCTTCCTAAGGGATGTATTAGGCGACTCACTTTGGGCTAACTATATTATGTTGTGTAAGTTAGCACATAATTACTTGGGTCCTCTGTTTGTCCTCGGCCTTCTATTCATGATCGTTCGCTGGATGAAACACAACATATTCAATGGTACGGATATTGTTTGGTTTCTTAAAGGTGGCGGTATTGTTGGTAAAGCCCACCCTAGCGCGGGCTACATGAATGGCGGCGAAAAGATTTGGTTTTGGTTACTCACAATTGTTGGCCTTGTTGTATGTGCATCAGGTCTAGTCATGGATTTCCAAAACTTTGGGCAAGATCGCGAGACAATGCAAATTGCTAATTTGCTACACGGCGTTGGCTCACTCATCCTAATCGTGGGCTCTTTTGGCCATATTTACATTGGTACACTTGGTACTGAAGGCGCTTTAGAGGGTATGAAAACTGGCTATGTTGATGAAACATGGGCTAAACAACACCACGACCTTTGGTACGAAGAAGTCAAAAACGGAAACGATAAGTCTTCCAGTTAAAATTTAACGCTTCAACTTGATCTCTGATCACCACTACGGCGTTTGTTACCATCTTACAAACGTGCTTCTTTGCCGGCTACTATAGCCGGCTTTTTTATAGCCTGGAGTATCAAGCCCCTAACAACAATCTAACCCACTCAAACTGACTGAGAACATGACAAGGTTAACTTTAACCAAACTCGATAGAAGGTCTTTTATACGAAGAAGCTAAGCTGCCGTTATGAATACTGCTAACTGAGGAGAGGCTGGTTTGGAGCCGAGTAAAAACACCCTAAGATAGAAATTTATACTTAAATACTGATTTAGGGCATTAGGCATGCTTGTCGCTTACCAAATAAAATTTAGGCACAAAAAAAGGCAGCTAAGGCTGCCTTTTTTAAACGTTAGTAGCTTACCAACCTGTTAGCTCTTTAAGAGCATCACCGATCTGAGCCAAAGAACGTACAGTTTTAACACCAGCATCTTCTAGTGCAGCAAACTTCTCATCAGCAGTACCTTTACCACCAGAGATAATCGCACCAGCATGACCCATACGCTTACCAGCAGGCGCAGTAACACCAGCAATGTAAGATACAACAGGCTTAGTTACGTTAGCTTTAATAAAAGCAGCCGCTTCTTCTTCAGCAGTACCACCGATCTCACCGATCATTACAATCGCTTCAGTCTGTGGATCATTCTGGAACATTTCCAGAATATCGATGAAGTTAGAACCTGGGATTGGGTCACCACCAATACCAACACAAGTAGACTGACCGAAACCAGCATCTGTAGTCTGCTTAACAGCTTCATACGTCAGAGTACCAGAACGGGATACGATACCTACTTTACCTGGCAAGTGAATGTGACCTGGCATGATACCAATCTTACATTCGCCTGGAGTGATAACACCTGGGCAGTTAGGGCCGATTAGGCGAACACCTAGCTCGTCACACTTAACTTTACACTCAAGCATATCCATAACAGGAATGTGCTCTGTGATACAAACGATTAGCTTAATACCACCGTTTGCAGCTTCAAGAATCGAATCTTTACAGAAAGCAGCTGGAACGTAGATTACAGATGCTTCAGCGCCTGTTTCTGCAACAGCCTCAGCGACAGTGTTGAATACAGGCAAACCAAGGTGAGTTGAACCACCTTTACCTGGCGTCACACCACCAACCATTTTTGTTCCGTATGCAATTGCTTGCTCAGAATGGAATGTACCCTGACCACCTGTGAAACCCTGACAGATTACTTTGGTGTCTTTATTAATCAAAACGGACATTATTTACCCTCCGCTGCGTTTACTGCCTGCTGCGCTGCGTCAGTCAAGCTAGTAGCTGCGATGATATCAAGACCAGATTCTGCTAGAAGCTTAGAACCTAGATCAGCATTATTACCTTCCAGACGTACAACAACAGGTACGTTTACGCCAACTTCTTTAACTGCACCGATAATACCTTCAGCAATTAGATCGCAACGTACGATACCGCCAAAGATGTTAACTAACACAGTCTTAACTTTGTCATCAGCCAAAATTAGTTTGAACGCTTCAGTAACACGCTCTTTAGTCGCGCCGCCACCAACGTCAAGGAAGTTAGCTGGGAATCCGCCGTGAAGTGCTACGATATCCATAGTACCCATAGCTAGGCCTGCACCGTTAACCATGCAGCCGATTGTGCCATCTAGTGCAACATAGTTAAGATCCCACTCAGCCGCATGCGCTTCACGCTCATCTTCCTGAGATGGGTCATGCATAGCTTGAAGATCTTTATGACGGTATACAGCGTTGCCATCGATCGCTACTTTAGCGTCTAGGCAGTGCAAGTTACCTTCATCAGTGATTACAAGAGGGTTGATCTCAAGCAATGCTAGATCTTTCTCTTCAAACATCTTAGCCAAACCTAAGAAGATCTTAACGAACTGCTTAATCTGGTCGCCTTCTAGGCCCAGTTTAAATGCAAGTTCACGACCCTGATATGGCTGAGCGCCAGTCAAAGGGTCAATCTCTGCTTTTAAGATTTTCTCTGGCGTTTCTTCTGCAACTGTCTCAATTTCAACACCACCTTCAGTGGATGCCATGAAAATGATACGACGAGTAGAACGGTCTACAACCGCACCCAAGTACATTTCATTGGCAATATCAGTACAGTCTTCAACCAAAATTTTTGATACAGGCTGGCCATTCGCATCAGTCTGAAAGGTAACAAGGTTTTTACCCAACCAGTTCGCTGCAAACTCAGCTGCTTCTGCAGGAGAGTCAACTAGCTTAACACCGCCAGCCTTACCACGGCCGCCTGCGTGAACCTGAGTTTTAACAACCCACTTATCACCACCAATTTTTTCAGCAGCTTCAGCAGCCGCTTCTGGAGTATCTACAGCGTATCCTTTGGACACGGGTAGATTATATTCGGCAAACAGCTGTTTACCCTGGTACTCATGAAGATTCATGCTCTAATCCGTTGTTTTATCACTAATGATTTTTCTGTATCAGAGGTCTCTAAACGCCCCTGTAACAGCCCTGTTGGATCAACAACAAGTTTCAAAACGGCTGGTACCGATAAGTCCCAGCCGAATCTTGTTTACGCTATAAATTAGCGTTTTTTGCGGTTCGCCATATGAACGGCATGACCGTCAGCTGCTAGTGCAGCTTCATGCAATGCTTCACTCACGGTTGGGTGAGCAAAAACAGTCATCTGTAGGTCTTCTGCACTAGAGCAGAATTCCATTGCGATGCCAGCCTGACCGATCAACTCGGAAGCTAAACCACCGACCATGTGAACACCCAGAACTCGATCCGTCTCTTCGCAGGCAATTAGCTTAACGAAACCGTCTGTATCGTTAGATGCCATTGCTCGGCCGTTGGCAGCAAATGGGAATTTACCCACTTTAATTTTTACGCCATCAGCTTTAAGTTCCTGCTCAGTTTTACCTACCCACGCCAACTCTGGGTGCGTGTAGATAATGTTAGGAATCACATCATAATTAAGCTGAGCATGGTGGCCGGCAATAATATCAGCAACCATGATGCCCTCTTCTGACGCTTTGTGCGCTAGCATTGGACCACGTACTGAGTCACCGATCGCGTAAACACCCGGTACACCCGTTTGGCACTGCTCGTTTACAAAGATAAAGCCGCGCTCATCCAAGCTAACACCAGAATCATCAGCCAATAGACCTTGAGTCTGCGGCTTACGACCAACGGCTACGATAAGCTTATCGACAACTAGCTCTTTGTCACCTTCGGAATCAGTGAATTTAACCTTCACTTCTTTACCGTCAATGATCTCTGTGCCTGTGCAACGTGCGCCTAACTTAATATCTAGGTTCTGCTTTTTAAAGATTTTAGCAGCTTCTTTCGCTACATCTTTATCAGCAAGTGCTAGGAAATCATCCATCGCTTCCAAAACAGTAACTTCAGTACCAAGACGCGCCCATACAGACCCCATCTCAAGACCAATAACACCGGCACCGATAACACCTAAGCGTTTAGGTGTTTCATTGATATCCAAAGCACCCGCATTATCAAGAATCAAATCTTCGGTAAGCGGCGCTGGCGGAATCTCAACAGGTACAGAACCTGATGCTAGAATTACATTCTCTGCTGCATAAGTAGCAGAGGTTCCATCAGCTGCAATTACTTCAACCTGTTTATTGCCATGAAGCTTACCCATACCCTGAAGCACAGTTACGCCATTCGCTTTAAACAGACCAGCAATACCACCAGTCAAGTTACCAACAATCTTATCTTTACGGGCAACCATCGCCTTAACATCCATAGTGACTTCGCCACTAACTTGGATGCCATGCACATCTGCATGCTGGGTGGTATGGAACTGATGAGTTGATTCCAGTAAGGCTTTAGAAGGAATACAACCAACGTTCAAACACGTGCCGCCTAATACCGCCGCACCTTTATCATCAATCCATTTTTCAACGCATGCAGTTTTCAGACCTAGCTGAGCCGCACGGATAGCCGCAACATAACCGCCAGGACCTGCACCGATGACAATAACGTCAAATTTATCAGACATGTTTTATCCTATCTTCACTCTGTTCTTGTTAAGGACTGACTTTAGACTTCTAGGAGCATACGTGCAGGATCTTCCAAGAGATCTTTAATCGTCACTAGGAATTGTACAGCTTCCTTCCCATCAATCATACGGTGATCATATGACAGAGCCAGGTACATCATTGGCAAGATTTCAACTTGACCGTTCACAGCCATTGGGCGCTCTTGGATCTTATGCATACCCATGATAGCAGTCTGTGGTGGGTTCAAAATTGGTGTAGACATTAATGAACCGAACACACCACCGTTAGTGATAGTAAATGTACCACCCTGCATATCATCTAGACCTAACTTACCTTCACGGCCACGCTTACCAAAATCAGCAATCGTTGATTCTACATCTGCCAAAGTCATTACGTCAGTATCACGCAGCACAGGTACCATCAAACCACGGTCAGTAGATACGGCAACACCGATATCTTGATAACCATGATAAACCATATCATTGCCATCAATAGATGCGTTTACAGCTGGGAATTTCTTCAGTGCTTCTGTCGCAGCCTTAACAAAGAAAGACATAAAACCTAAACGTGTACCGTTGTGAGTTTTCTCAAACAGATCTTTATACTGTTTACGAAGCTCCATAATAGGCTTCATGTTGACTTCATTATAAGTAGTCAACATTGCTGCATTTTGCTGAGCTTCAACAAGACGCTTAGCAATCGTCGCACGAAGACGTGTCATAGGGACACGTTTTTCAACGCGCTCACCCACAGGAACATTAACAGCAGGTGCTGCCGCAGCTGGTGCCGCAGCTGGTGCTTTAGCCGCAGCAGGCGCTGGAGCTGCGCCGTTTTTAATGAAGTTTTGTACATCTTCCTTAGTGATACCGCCATTTTTACCGGTACCTGCAATTGCAGATGCATCCAGACCATTTTCTTCGATCAGCTTACGCGCAGCCGGACCTACTTTGTCAGCATCACCTGAAGCCGCTGGCGCTGCAGCGTCAGCAGCCGGAGCAGCAGCACCTGCCGCACCCGCTTCAAATTTAGCAATAACTTCGTCACTTAAGACCGTATCGCCTTCACCTTTAATTATTTCAGCAATAACACCATCTTCTGGTGCTACTACTTCAAGTACTACTTTATCAGTTTCAATATCAACAATAAGATCATCAGCTGAACAAGCCTCACCTGGTTGCTTGTGCCAAGTCGCGATGGTGCCGTCTGCTACAGATTCTGGGAACGTCGGCGCTTTGATTTCGATGGACATATTTTTTCCTTTATCGTTATCACCGTCAGGCGATTGAAATTTTGGTTAATCGCCTGATCAACCGTTAATTGCTTGATTAACTAGTGTTTCCTGCTGCTCAGCGTGAACAGAGATATACCCTACCGCTGGCGCTGCAGATGCTGGACGGGCAATACCTTCCAGATGCAGTTTACTATCGTGTTTCTGAAGAACATGACGCATATGATGCTGCATTGAATACCATGCACCTTGGTTCATAGGCTCTTCCTGACACCAAACAACTGACTCTAAATTTGTATAGGGAGCAATTGCTTCTGTCAGTGCGTCTTCAGGGAACGGATACAACTGCTCAATACGAACAATCGCAACATCCTCTTTCTCAAGTTCAGCACGGCGATTATAAAGGTCGTAATAAACCTTACCGCCACACAGAACAAGACGTTTAACCTTCTTAGGATCCTGCTTATCCGTTTCTCCAATGACCGGCAAGAAAGTACCTTCCGCTAAATCATCTAGAGGTGATGTTGCCTGTTTATGACGCAACAAACTCTTCGGAGACATAATAATAAGAGGCTTACGAAGTGGGCGTATGACCTGACGACGCAGCAAATGGAAGATCTGCGCAGGTGTCGTCGGTGTACATACTTGGATATTATGCTCAGCACATAGCTGAAGATAACGTTCCAAACGAGCAGATGAATGCTCTGGACCTTGCCCCTCGAAACCATGCGGCAA
This sequence comes from Neptuniibacter sp. UBA6509, assembly GCA_002435145.1. Classification (GTDB taxonomy): domain Bacteria; phylum Pseudomonadota; class Gammaproteobacteria; order Pseudomonadales; family Balneatricaceae; genus Neptuniibacter. The sequence continues at coordinate 146,793 of DJLT01000115.1, read as the reverse complement.
TAGCATAGTCAGACCACATAAACGCTGCCACTTATGTTCACCGGAAGTAATAAACTGATCAATTACAACCTGTGCACCATTGGCAAAATCACCAAACTGCGCTTCCCAAATAACCAGTGCATTGGGCATCGTAGTGGAATAACCATACTCAAACGCAAGAACTGCTTCCTCGGAAAGGAAAGAGTCATGAAGCGTCAAACGTGGCTGTTCCGGTGAAAGGTTCTGCAGCGGTACATATGTATCAGCTGTTTTCTGATCATGTAATACAGCATGTCGGTGAGAGAACGTACCACGGCCAACATCTTGACCTGTAATACGAAGCGGATGGCCTTCAGCAAGGATAGATGCGTAAGCCAAAGACTCAGCCATACCCCAGTTAAGTTCCATTGCACCGTGAGCCATGCGTTTACGGTCATCAATAATTTTCATAACCTGACGCTGTACAGCAAACCCTTCTGGCACTTCGCAAATTCTATCACCAAGATCTTGCAAAAGTTTCAGATCAAGCTTTGTTTCACAGTCAAATGACCATTCGTGACCTAAATATGGTTTCCAATCAACAAACAGCTCGGAATTAGGCTCATGAATAAGCGATTTAACAACATGCTCACCATTTTCTAATAGCTTGCGATATTCTTTCTCTTGCGCCTTACTTTCTTCCTGAGTCAAAACACCCTCAGAAATAAGTTGCTGTGCATAGAGTTCACGCGTAGTTTTCTGCTTTTTAATCTGCGCATACATAAGTGGCTGTGTGCCTGATGGCTCATCAGCTTCGTTATGACCGCGACGGCGGTAGCAGAAAAGATCAATAACTACGTCTTTCTTAAATTCATTACGATAATCAACAGCAAGCTGGGTAACAAAACGTACAGCTTCAGGGTCATCGCCATTTACATGGAAGATTGGAGCCTGAATCATTTTTGCTACATCAGTCGAATACTCTGTTGAACGAGAGTCTTCCTGCTTAGATGTTGTGAAACCAACTTGGTTATTCACCACGATGTGAATTGTACCGCCCGTTTTATAAGCACGGGTTTGAGACATCTGGAATGTCTCCATAACAACACCCTGACCACAAAAAGCTTGGTCACCATGGATATTGACAGGTACAACCGTATCACCAGTAGCATCTTCACGACGGTCTTGACGTGCTCGAACTGAGCCTTCTACAACCGGAGCAGAGATTTCTAGATGTGACGGGTTAAATGCCATCGCGATGTGTACTTCACCGCCAGCGGTTTCAACATTTGAAGAGAAGCCCTGGTGATATTTAACATCACCGGAAGTATCTAATGTCTTCTTACCTTCAAACTCATCGAATAACTCTGCAGGGTTTTTACCAAAGATATTAACAAGCGTATTAAGACGACCACGGTGGGCCATACCAATAACAACTTCTTTTGCGCCCTGCTTTCCTGCACGCTGAATCAGCGTGTTAAGCGCAACGATCATGGATTCACCACCTTCTAGACCGAAGCGTTTAGCACCGGCATAACGGGAACCCAAATATTTCTCTAAACCTTCAGCTGCCGTTAGGCGCTCAAGGATCATTTTTTTCTTTTCAAGCGGTGCTTCTGGATGCGAACGCACTGGTTCAATTCTAGATTGTAACCAACGTTTTTCCTGAGTATCTACAATGTGCATATACTCAGCACCTACTGTAGAACAGTAAGTTTTCTTTAGATCAGCAACAATATCTTTCAACGGTGCTTCTTCTGGTCCAAAGAACAGAGAACCTAGCTGAAATACAGTGTCATAGTCCGCTTCTGAAAGTTCGTGGAAGCGCAGATCTAAATCTGGCACATCTTCACGCTGCATTAAACCTAACGGATCAATCTTAGCAATCTGATGTCCACGCACGCGGTATGCGTTAATCATACGAAGCACGCGAACCTGTTTCTTTTCATGCTCAGAGCTCACGGAACTCGTTGCTACAGGTGCTGCCCGTTTCTGATTTTTTGATAAATAAAGGAAATGCTCCTTAATCGCAGAATGTGGTACATCCTGAGTCAAGTTATCGCCCACTTTAGGCAAGCGATCAAATTCCTCTCTCCACTCCTGAGGAACCCCATTAGGGTCCATAAGGTATGTTTCGTACAGTTCTTCAATGTATGAAAGGTTGCCACCATAAAGGTGAGCATTTTTCCACATGAGATCCATGATGCTTTCTTGCATTCTTGATCACCCTGGCTCTGGGGGCTCTTTCGATTCTGTCGGGATCATCCGACGAGAGATCGCCCCTCTTTGAGTTACATTCGATTTCCCCGATCAAACAGCACAAACTGTCTCGGGAATTCTATTTTAAAGCTTTTATGCGAAAGCTTTAATCATTCTTTATGTGAATATCGTAGTTTTTTTACAAAAAAAACTATTTTTCTTTCAAACAAAAAAAAGCGGCGCCAATGGCACCGCTTTTTTCTTGATCAAGTTGCTTGAGAAAGCAACATATTACGAATTTTGCCGATCGCCTTAGTTGGATTTAATCCTTTAGGGCAAACGTTAACGCAGTTCATAATACCGTGACAACGGAAGACACTGAACGGGTCATCCAAGTCAGCGAGTCGTTCATTAGTCGCTGTATCTCGGCTATCTGCCAAGAAACGGTATGCCTGAAGCAAACCAGAAGGACCAATAAACTTATCTGGGTTCCACCAGAAGGATGGGCAAGATGTAGAACAGCACGCACAAAGAATACACTCGTACAAGCCATCAAGCTCTGCTCGATCTTCAGGTGACTGCAAACGCTCAATAGCAGGTGCAGGCGTATCATTAATCAAGAAAGGCTTGATCTTCTCATACGCTTTGTAGAACTGAGTCATATCAACAACCAGATCACGGATAACCGGAAGACCTGGAAGAGGACGCAATACTAACTTGCTATCTTTAACAACAGCAGACAATGGAGTAATACACGCCAAGCCATTAAGGCCGTTCATGTTCATCCCATCAGAACCACACACACCCTCACGGCATGCACGGCGATAACCTAATGAAGGATCTTTATCTTTCAACAGCTGTAAAAGATCCAACACCATGATGTCCTTACCACCAGGAATATCGATATGGATATCCTGCATGTAAGGAGCATCGTCCGTCTCCGGGTTGTAGCGATATACACTAACCAACATGATAGAAGCTCCTTAGTAAGTACGAATCTTAGGTGGGAAAGCATCCATTGTCTTCGGCGCGAAGTTTACAGCACGCTTGCCAATGGTCTTATCACCTGGGAAGTATACGGAATGGCAGAGCCAGTTCTCGTCATCACGCTCAGTGAAATCGTTACGTGCATGAGCACCACGAGACTCTTTACGTACTTCCGCAGCGATTGCAGTCGCTTCAGCAACCTCAAATAGATTCTCAAGTTCAAGCGCTTCAATACGCGCAGTATTGAAAGCCTGACTCTTATCTTCAAGGTGAAGATTATTAATCTTCTCACGAATGCCTTTCAGCAATTCAAGACCTGTCTGCATGCTTTCGCCGTCACGGAACACACCAAAGTAAAGCTGCATTGTGCTCTGTAGTTCTTTACGAACTTCAGCAACACTCTCACCGCCTGTGGAATTATTCAAGCGATCTAAACGAGTCAGTGCAGCATCAATGTTTGCTTCAGTAGCATTCTTAACTTCGTAACCGTCACGCATCTGCTGCTCAATTTGCATACCTGCAGCTCGACCAAATACAACCAAATCTAGTAGTGAGTTACCACCCAGACGGTTTGCACCATGAACAGATACACAAGCAACCTCGCCACATGCATAAAGACCATCAACGATATGGTCATTACCATCCGCATCAGGTGCAATTGCCTGACCACCGATGTTAGTAGCAACACCACCCATCTGGTAGTGACAAGTTGGAACAACAGGAATCGGCTTAACAACCGGATCTGTCGCTGCGAACGTTTTAGACAGCTCACAGATACCAGGAAGACGCGAATGAAGTACCTCTTCACCCAAGTGATCCATCTTAAGGTAAACGTGATCGCCATCTTCGCCACAACCACGGCCTTCTAGAATCTCTAGAATCATTGAACGAGCAACAACGTCACGTCCAGCCAGGTCTTTAGCGTTAGGAGCATAACGCTCCATGAAGCGTTCGCCATCTTTATTGATTAAGTAACCACCTTCACCACGACAACCTTCAGTAACAAGCACGCCTGCGCCCGCTATACCGGTTGGGTGGAACTGCCACATTTCCATATCCTGCGCTGGAACACCCGCACGCAGAGACATACCCATACCGTCACCAGTATTGATAAGAGCGTTAGTAGTTGAAGAATAGATACGGCCAGCACCGCCTGTCGCAAGTACAGTCGCTTTAGCCTTGATGTATACCGTTTCACCTGTTTCGATGCAGATAGCAATACAGCCAACAACTGCACCATCATCATTCTTAACAAGATCAACTGCGTACCATTCGTTCAGAAAGGTAGTACCCGCTTTCATGTTGCCCTGATATAGAGCATGAAGCAGTGCATGACCGGTACGATCTGCCGCAGCACATGTACGCGCAGCCTGACCACCTTCACCAAAATTCTTAGACTGACCACCAAACGGACGCTGATAAATACGTCCAGCTTCGGTACGAGAGAATGGCAGACCCATGTGATCAAGCTCAAAAACAGCTTGAGGACCTACAGAACACATGTACTCGATAGCGTCTTGGTCACCGATATAATCAGAACCCTTAACGGTATCGTACATATGCCAACGCCAATCATCATTCGGATCAGCACTTGCGATAGCGCAAGTAATACCACCCTGTGCAGACACAGTGTGGGAACGAGTTGGGAATACTTTTGTTACACAAGCAGTATTCAAACCACTTTGCGCAAGCTGAAGTGCAGCACGCATGCCTGCACCACCGCCACCGACAACAATTGCGTCGAAAGTTAGCGTACGTAGTTTAGACATTTTTTAGATACCCCACAAAATCTGAACGCCCCACACAACGTATACAAACGTCAGTAGGCCACTAGCAGACTGAAACACAACACGCATTCCGGTTGGCTTAATATAATCAGTAGAAACCGACCACATACCAATCCATACATGCGCTGCAAAAGAAAGCAGTGCTAGAAGGGTAAAGGTACGCATAGCTGTACCCTGAAAAAGACTCGACCACATGTCGTAAGTCAATTCAGCGCCAAATGCCAAATAACCGATCATAAAAACGGTATATGCAGCAAGGACGACAGCGGTTACTCGCTGAATTAGCCAGTCATATAGGCCACTACGGCCAAAGCTAGTTACACTAGTTACCATATCCATACTCCCGAAATGAGGACTGATGCAGCAGCAAGACCCAAGGTCACTTTCGCTGCCAATAAACCACTTTCTAATTCTTCACAGTGGCCAAAGTCCATTACCAGGTGTTTGATACCCGCGAAGAAGTGATACAGCAATGCTGATACGCTTCCCCACGCTATAAGCTTCGCAATGAAGCCATTTTCAAACATATCAACAGCTTCATTGAAGCCCGCCTCTGATTCCAGAGATAAACCCAACGCATAGAGAGCAAATACAGCGCCAAAAAATAGCGCCACACCTGTTGCACGATGCACGATGGAAGTAATCGCCGGTAGCGGCTGTTTGATTGTTCGAAGATCTAAATTTACAGGTCTTTTCTTATTCACGGCTCTTGTTCACACTTTGCGGCCCTTTTGCAGGACTCGGTTGTTCGGAAGTGTTGAAAATAAGTACCTCGCTTTGAAAGCTTAAACTACATATCAACTCCACTAATTCAAGCACAATGCAGACATAAACTTCGGGGCGAGAGTATAAGCATTCCGCCTCAAGAATACAATGCAAACACGCTGGCATTCGCCCTTTGTCTAGCACCAGGGAGCATATAAAAAGTCGTACAACGAAATAACTATTCAGTCCTTACAACTTTCGTGCTAAAACACCCTCAGTTTTATCCCAACGTCAAGATAAAGTCATTTTTTTGCTGCGTTGCGATAACTAACCCGCTTAGTCGGATTGACAAACTTTTTTCACACTCTATATTGTGTGGGTCCAAACTATCGGGCCATGACTCTTAGATCTGACTAGCAATAAGTCAGGACAGAACTAAAACATAATGATAGGAGCCTATTGATGGCTGACAAGAAAGCACGTTTGACGGTCGACGGCCTGGATGAATCTATTGAACTGCCTGTTTATTCCGGCACCCTAGGTCCAGACGTAATTGATGTGCGCCCACTGACCGGCAAAGGTTTGTTTACCTATGATCCTGGTTTTGTATCTACCGCAGCATGCGATTCCAGCATCACTTTCATTGATGGCGGCAAAGGCGTGCTTCTGCACGGCGGCTACCCAATCGATGAGCTAGCAGAAAAATCAGACTACATGGAAGTATGCTACCTGCTATTGAACGGTGAACTACCAACAGAAGAACAGAAAGAAAAATTTGTTCTAACCGTTAAGAACCACACAATGGTTCATGAGCAGCTAAACCACTTCTACAATGGTTTCCGCCGCGATGCACACCCTATGGCTATTATGTGCGGTGTAGTAGGCGCTCTTTCTTCTTTTTATCATGACTCTCTTGATATTGATAATCAGCACCACCGCGAAGTATGCGCTTACCGCTTAATTGCGAAAATGCCAACCATTGCAGCAATGTGCTTCAAATACTCAAACGGCCAGCCTTTCATCTACCCTCGTAATGATCTTAGCTATGCGGGTAACTTCTTACAGATGATGTTTGGCACGCCATGCGAAGAGTACCAAGTTAACCCAGTGCTCGAAAAAGCAATGGATCGCATCTTCGTACTTCACGCTGACCACGAGCAGAACGCGTCTACTTCAACAGTACGCCTAGCAGGTTCTTCTGGTGCAAACCCATTCGCTTGTATTGCTTCTGGTATTGCAGCACTTTGGGGCCCAGCACACGGCGGCGCGAACGAAGCAGTACTAACAATGCTTGAAGAGATTGGCGATGAAGCCAATATCGAAGAGTTTGTTGCTAAGGCGAAAGATCCTAACGATCCGTTCCGCCTAATGGGCTTTGGTCACCGCGTTTACCGTAACTTTGACCCACGCGCTAAAGTTATGAAGAAATCCTGTGATGAAGTACTAGCAGAACTAGGCCTTGAAAACGATCCTCTATTGAAGATTGCTAAGCGCCTAGAGCAGATCGCCCTTGAAGATGAATACTTTGTAGAACGTAAACTTTACCCGAACGTTGATTTCTACTCAGGCATTATTCTTAAAGCCATCGGCATTCCAACAAACATGTTCACTGTTATTTTCGCATTGTCTCGTACAATCGGCTGGATCTCTCATTGGAGCGAATTCCACAGCAGCCCGAACAAAATTGGTCGCCCACGTCAGCTATATACTGGCCCTGTTCAGCGCAAATACCCTGGCTAAACTCTGACCTTGCAAACAAAAAGCCGCTTTATGCGGCTTTTTTTAATTCTTTTTTGCGATTTCCGACTTAAAGAGAGATGCCAAAGAACAGCCAGCATCCAATGTAGGACTATATTGCAGCCAGGTATATACATTGGGTAAAGCGGGTAAACCTAGCCGGGCACCTACTAGCTCAGTCCCACCCATAACAGCACTTTCAGGTCTAACTGTAATCGCCAGGCCACTTTTAACCGCAGCCATCAAGCCCTGATAACTTGATGTTGTATAGACAATACGCCACGGTACTTCCGCTTTATCCAAAGCCACCGTACAAGCTCGCCGAAACTGACAAAATTCAGTATATGTCGCCAAAGGCAATCTTCTGTTACCCGACCACTCCCAACTTTCAGCCGCAATCCAAGCCAATGGCTCTACCGCAAGCAACTCTCCTTTCCCGCTAGACTCATCCAGTGAAAGCGTTATCACTAAATCATATTCTCCCCGCTCATAAGCCGCAATTAAATCAGGACTATAGCCCGTTTCAACAAACAGCCTTACCTCAGGATTTTGACTCGCAAATCCAGCCAATAACTCCGGTAGCATTATTTCGGCCACACCCTGAGATACCCCCAACCTAACCTCCCCACTAATCCCACTAGTACGCAGAGAAGCGATAGCATCATCCTGCAAAGCAAGCAAACGCTTGGCATAACCAAGCAACATCTCCCCTTCATTTGTCAGCTCACGCCTACGCCCAACGGTCTTGAATACCTCAACACCTAACTCATGTTCAAGCTTTTTCATTTGCTGACTAATCGTTGATTGGGTTTTATGCAAATATTCAGCCGCACGTATAAAACCACCCTGTTCAACCACTGCGATCAACGTTCTCAATAGCTCACTACTTATATTTGGCTGAGCCATTAAAGCCCCCTCAACAAATTCAATCATATTTAACGATCAAAATAATTAATTTAAATCGTTATTTTAAATGCAAATATATCACTATTATCTTAATTCATCGACATGGAGGAATACCTAATGCCCATCATCAACATTCAACTCACTGCCAGCATAACTGAGAATGAAGCCACAGAGATTGCACAACGAAGCACAACTATAATGGGAGAGATACTTGGAAAAGACACGAACCTTACCGCTGTAGCTATTACCAGAATTAAAAAACAACACTGGTTCATAAATAACACTAGCCTTAGCAACAATAAGACTGAAAGCGCGCTAGCTAACATAAAAATAAGCCAGAATAGTAATAGCACAGCACAAAAATCTGCCGCGATTAGTGCTTTTTATTCACTACTGGATGAGATAGCAGGCCCTTTAGACAATACGAGCTATGTAGCATTAGAAGAATTACCCATCACCGACTGGGGTTACGGCGGAAAAACACAAGCCGCTCGCAAAACCAAAAGAACAGAAACAGGGGCCGTAGACACTGATTATTACATCCAGCAAGGAAAAAAGCAGCGCGCTAAATCTTTCCTTAACTTATTTCAAAGCATCTAAAATAAAAAGCCGGAGAGATTCGGCTTTTAAATATTCACAACTTAAACATATAAGCAAAAAAACTCAGAGCCCCTTCAATTAAGCTAAGCTCTTGCGGCTCATGAAATAAATACCCCTGAGAATAATCAATATGCAGATTCTCAACTACCTCCTGCACTTCTTTACAATGAACAAACTCCGCCACAACCTTAACATCCAGAACTTTAGCGAAACTCACGATAGCCTTTACTGTTAAATAGGCATTCTTATCAATATGTATATTTTTAATTAAAGAGCCATCTATTTTTAAAATATCTACATTAAGCCTAATGATATATTCGAAATTTGAATAACCCGTTCCGAAATCATCAATAGCAATCCTACAATCCAACTACTTAGCCCCAGCAACAAAGCCTCAACTTCAGAATATTTCTCAATTCCTTCTGATTCAGCAATTTCAAGGGTCACACCTCCTGCAGCATCAACCCTTTTCAAGCTATCAAATAGGCGCCTGCAGTATTCACCACCAACTATTCAAAGCATTTCCACATAAACACTACGAAGGTCTATTTCACTATCCATCACAGCCTGTCATTTTTTGAACCGCAGAAACAAAAAAACCGAGCAAAGCCCGGTTTTTTTTAAACAATGCGAAGATTAACTCTCACATGTAGATTCAATTTTATGAATACTTAAATCAGCACCGCTGTATTCTTCTTCCTGCGTCAAGCGCAGACCCCAAACCGCTTTAACACCGCCATAAACGATAGCGCCACCAACTAATGCAACTGTGATACCTGCTACCGTACCGATTAACTGTGACGTTAGGCTAACACCACCTAGACCACCAAGCGCCTCCGTACCGAAAACACCACAAGCGATCGCACCCCAAGCACCACACACACCATGAAGAGGCCATACACCCAATACATCATCAATTTTCCATTTGTTTTGCTGCACGGTGAACAAGATCACGAAAATCGCACCCGCAACCGCACCAACAACCAAAGAGCCCATAGGATGCATAACATCAGAACCCGCACAAACAGCAACCAAACCAGCCAAAGGACCGTTATGAATAAAACCAGGGTCATTCTTACCAAAGATCAAAGCAGTAATGATACCGCCGACCATCGCCATCAAAGTATTAACAGCAACCAAACCAGAGATGCCATCCATCGTCTGAGCCGACATAACATTAAAACCAAACCAACCAATACACAGGATCCAAGAACCCAAAGCGAGGAACGGGATATTTGAAGGCGGGAACGCAACTAAACGACCGCCTTTATAACGACCATTTCGAATACCCAGCAGAAGTACCGCGACAAGCGCTAGCCAACCACCAACACCATGCACAACGACCGAACCTGCAAAATCATGGAAAGGCGCACCAAAACTTTCCTCTAGCCACGCCTGGAAGCCAAAGTTACCGTTCCAGATTATTCCTTCAAAAAATGGATACACAAAAGCAACAATCAAAGATGACGCTATCAAGAAAGGCCAGAACTTAGCACGCTCAGCAATACCACCCGAAACAATCGCGGGTATAGCCGCCGCAAAAGTCATTAAAAAGAAGAATTTAACAAGCTCATAACCATTATTGCTTGCTAACTCAGCCGCAGGAGAAAAGAAGGTTACTCCGTACGCAACCCAATAACCTACAAAGAAGTAAGCCATTGCGGAGAAGCCAAAGTCAGTTAAAATTTTAACCAGCGCATTAACTTGATTTTTATGGCGAACCGTACCCACCTCAAGAAATGCAAACCCTGCGTGCATGGCAAATACCATGATCGCACCCATTAAAATAAACAGAGTATTAGAACTCTGAACTAGCGTCTCAACTGCGCTATTAACGTTTTCCACGTACAGTCTCCTGTTATTATTCGCCACGCACCATAATTAAGCCAAACATAGAACAAGGCACTAATAAGGTGCATCTTAAATATGCAATTTATTGTTTTTAGTCGCTACAGCCCTTATAGAATCAAACATTCAATTCCAACTCAGCATTTATGCGCTATATAAAAGCATTTATTATGCCAACATGACGCAGACGCACCAAAAATGACCGCTTATCTATGTGTTATTTTAAAGCAGGAATGTATACGGCTATTTCTTTTAAAATCAGGATCCAAAGTGCGGTGCGTAATATCCTCTATAAGGTAATCACTCAAAGCATCATGATCTATTTTAAAGCGGCGATAGTTATTGGAGAAATACAGCACACCATCGCTACGTAACAGCCTCATGGCAGCATCAACCATATCAACATGATCCCTCTGCACATCTAATACTCCTTCCATGCGCTTAGAATTTGAAAACGTTGGCGGGTCCATAAAAATCATATCGTATGCAGCGGTTCGTTGAAGGCGCAGCCACTTAAGGCAATCCTCTTGAATCTGATGATGAGCAGCATTATCAAAACCATTAAGATCTAAATTACGCTTGGCCCAATTAAGGTAGGTCGCCGACATATCTATACTGGTTGTACTTTTAGCGCCTCCTTTTGCTGCATGCACTGAAGCGGTACCTGTATAACAAAAAAGATTTAATACGTCTTTACCGCGCGCTTCTTGCTGGATACGGTAGCGAATTGGGCGATGATCTAAAAACAGACCCGTATCTAGATAATCATGCAAATTCACTAACAATCGACAACCATGCTCAGTTACCTCTTTAAAGCGATGGGTTTCTGATTGCTTCTCATACTGACTAATCCCTTGCTGCTTCTTGCGCTGCTTGAGAATCACCTTCCGAGGCGAAATACCCAGCGTTACAGGAATGGCATTCATCACTTCCTGAAGACGAGCAAAGGTTTTCACTGGATCAATCTTTTTAGGAGCTGCATACTCCTGCACATGAACTTCATCACGATAGATATCGATTGCGACAGAGTATTCAGGAAGGTCAGCATCATAGAGACGGTAACAATCAATCTCTTCTCGCTTCACCCACTTGGAAAGCTGTTTACGGTTTTTTAACAAACGGTTTGCAAACATTTGAGCACCATCACTTAATGGCTTAGCTTCCTGCTGCTCTTGCTGAGCTGAATCAGCTCGTTTTTCAGATATTGGATACACGAATAAACGACTTTCCAATGCACCATTAAAGAGTTTGTACTGTTTATCAGCGCGCATGCCCATGACTTTGCATAGATCTGGATTTGAGGTAAATATTGAAGCAGTCCAACCTGCAAACTGCTCTTTCAAACGATCCCCTAAATGACGATAAAGAAACATCAACTGCTGAGTTTCACCTAAACGCTCGCCATAAGGCGGGTTAGTCACTAATAGCCCTACACCTTCAGGTAATTCATCGCGCTGCAGATCCTCAACTCGGCAGGCAGCAAAGTCTATAAACTCAGATACGCCTGCGCGTTCAGCATTTTGTCTTGCAGACCTTAATACTGATTTATCTTCATCACGCCCAACCAAATTGATATCTAACTGAGATAAGCCTTTAGCCTTTCTTGCATTTGCTTCAGCAAGCAACTCATCCCATATCTCTTTCTGATGTCCGGTCCAACGAGAAAAGCCATAACGCTTACGATGCAAGCCAGGAGCAATATCGGCAGCCATCATGGCCGCTTCAATTAGAAGCGTTCCAGAACCACACATAGGATCGAGTAACAAATCGTAATCCTCAATACGTTTAGGCCATCCACTACGTGTGAGTACTGCGGCAGCTAGATTTTCCTTCATCGGCGCTTTACCCGCCTTCAAGCGATAAGAGCGTCTATGTAGACTATCTCCTGATAGATCTATCGCTACCGTCACCTTGCCACGATGCATACGCACATTAATACGCAGATCAGGTGCTACTTTATCAATATTAGGTCGAGCTCCGGTAAGATCCCTGATCTGATCAACAATCGCATCTTTTACCTTCAAAGCGCCAAAGTGGGTATTATTAATTGCCCGAGTTTGCCCTGAAAAGTCGATTAATAATGAGCCTTCACTGCGCATATGATCTAACCAATGCACTTGTTGAACGGCCTCATAGAGCTCTTCAGTTGTCTCTGCCTCACCTTCATAAACAGGCACTAAGACACGGTTAGCTAAACGAGACCACAAGCAGATGCGATATGCATCTTCAAGTTCTCCATGACACTGAACACCCGCCACCGTTTGCTTTGTATCTTCAATACCGAGCTGATGCAGCTCCTCTTCAAGTAACAACTCAAGACCTTTCGGGCATGTCAGGAACAGTTTCATAGGAATCTTTACTCTAATAAGAATTTCATTCATTTCATGAATACGATGAAAAATATTCACCACATCACATAAAAAACATTTAGCGATCTAACTTAATGAATGCACTCGTTTTTTTGCACCCACACACTAAGTTCAACTATTAACACATTAACCCTGATAGCTACATTCAATCGCGCTCGGGCGTTTTTTTCGATATTTATAGATATCTACCTAATATTGTTTAACAACCGATAGGTAGATTTTAAGCGGATACCATGCCTCAAGGAACCGCTGCTCTCAAAAACTAAAAACATCAAGAGAGGCTCTACTACATGAAGAGACAAAAGCGTGATCGTACTAACACACTTTTCAATCGAGGCTTTCAAGCCGGATTAAATGGTAAATCCCGGGATGTCTGCCCGGTTAATACAACAGACCTCAGAAGTCACTGGATGAGCGGATGGCGCCAAGGACGCGAAGCTCATTGGAGCGGTATGGACGGAGTTTCAGCAATACAAGCAGATCCCGCACTCCATTAATTTTTTACAGGCTCCCAATTGGGAGCCTTTTTATATAAAGCTATTTTCAGTATTTATTCTGATAACTGCTGAATCGCACGAACAGAGTCAGCCACTAGCTTAGGTCCACGATAGATAAATCCACTGTAAACCTGCACTAAGCTTGCACCCGCTTCAATTTTCTCAGCGGCATCAAAACCTTCAGTAATACCACCTACACCAATGATAGGTAGTGCACCATCAAGCTCTTTGGCAAGAATACGAATGACCTTAGTAGATTTATTACGAACCGGCGCACCTGAAAGCCCACCCGCTTCATCTGCATACTCTAAGCCTTCAACGCCTTCACGTGAAAGGGTTGTATTCGTTGCAATCACTGCGTCCATTTCATAAGACTTCAAAGAAGCTGCAACAAGTACTAGCTCCTCTTCTGTCATATCCGGTGCTATTTTAACGGCAATAGGCACATAACGATCATGGAACTTAGCTAATTTAGCTTGCTCAGACTTCAAAGCACCCAATAAGCTATTCAAAGACTCACCGTACTGCAATGTACGTAAGCCCGGGGTATTAGGAGAAGAAACATTCACTGTAATATAGCTGGCACGCGCATAAACCTTGCGCAAACAGTAAAGATAGTCATCATTTGCCTGCTCATTAGGCGTATCTTTATTTTTGCCAATATTAATGCCTAAAACGCCGTTGTAACGACTTTTATCTAAGTTTGATAAAAGTTCATCAACCCCCGCATTGTTAAAGCCCATGCGGTTAATAATGGCGCACTGTTCAGGCAAACGGAAGATACGGGGTTTTGGATTACCCTCTTGGGGCTTAGGCGTGACAGTTCCAACTTCCACAAAACCAAAACCCATCGCAGCCATACCATCGACAGCAATACCATTTTTATCTAAACCCGCAGCCAAACCCACTCGGTTAGGGAAATTTATACCCATAACTTGAACCGGATCAGATAATTTTTCAGCGCCCAACATCTTATTAACACCCAACGTAGAGGCTAAATTCATTGAATGAAGCGCTACATTATGTGAAAGCTCTGGATCAAGCTGAAACATTAAAGATCGAGTAAGTGAATACAACATAAGGATACCAACTGGCAAAAATTTGCACGATTATAGGCGAGCCTTAATCAGAATGACATAGCCTATGAATGATCAAATTTGCTCATTTCTCTATTTTATAAGAGAAACATAACGTTAGAGCATGCTTATACTTATAAAAAACCGCTAAAGACCACATAAGCAAAAAGAATTAAATCAAGGAAAGTAGATAAGCAAAATATCTGATGGTTGTCGCTTCCTAGCGACTAACCCACCTTCTCAATCCCTTTGTATTTACCTTGATCATCAAAAAAAAGATTAAATCGGCCATTAATACCATCACGTAACAAAAAGGGTTTTAGTATTTTGGCTGGAAATTGAACGCTACGTCCATCAATGGCTCGCGTATATACATTTTGCGCGACGCCTTGGTACAACAACATATATTTTTCTGTCGGTATTTTTATTTCGATTGTGATTGATTGCATACTGAAATAATAAAGATAATTTACGCTAGCTAAACCGCCCGCAAGGGCAGCATCGTCTAATTACTGAATTGACTCGTTTTAGCCAAATCAAACAACTCTCTCAATGCGACAGTATACATTGCGTATTCATTTTTTTTAGCATTTTTAAGTTCACTTAAAACATTTTCCCAACGGGTCAACAGACACGCATTATCGACACACCAGTTTTCTATAATATTCTGAACAGAATCTCCTTTGACTTCAGCTTTTATTGCCGTAGAGACAATCGCTCGTTGTTGCCAATCCAGATCATCCCTAAACGCCTCTCTCGCCAGAGCTTGCCAATAGTTATCGACAGGTAAAGTATTTAACTGCTGTGATAGCCAATCTAGCTCCAAGCGCTCGCCTAACCCAAAGTGAACTTTTGCCACTTTATCTGTTAGCGCTTGCGCCATATCAGCCACTTCAATAATACCTAGTGAAGCAAATAAACACCGAGCACCAGCCACTTGTTTAGACAACTTCGCAGGCACACCCGCCTGCTCATAATATTCTTTTGTTCTTTCCCAACGCTGTAGAGGGTTACCGCATAGAATAGAATCTTGCTTATTAAATATTTTACTCACTTTATGACTAAAGCGTTCGACTTCAGCAGTACAATCTAAAGCTGTTCGGCGATTACGTACAAACCACCGTGTAGAGCGACGCATTAAATGCTGTAATTCATGCATCATCTTGATTTGTATTTCATTACTCACTTTATGATCAAGCTTTTCTATTTGTTGCCAGAGTGACTCAATATCAAAAACATCCCTAGCAACAACATAAGCCCGAGCGATCGTGGCTTCATCGGCCCCCGTTGATATTCTTAATCGATCAACAAAGTTAATACCCATCATATTAACCATATGATTCGCTATCTGTGTCCCAATGATCTCCCTTCTCAATCGATGGGTCACTAACTCACCCTGATACTCCGTTAACAAACGATCAGGAAACGCGCTAAACAGCTCTGTACTTAGATATGGATCATCAGGTACATCTGACAAACTCAAGGCTTCTTTTAATTCAGCCTTACTGTATGAGATAAGAACAGAGAGCTCTGGGCGTGTCAGTCCAACATCCGAACTTCGACGCTCATTGATCACATCATCGGAGGGCAAAAACTCCAATGCTCTCTTTAACTTCCCAGCATTTTCCATATGCGAGATATAACGCTGGTATTCAGAGAGATTTTCCAGTGAACGTGATTCTGCCATCGAGATCGCTTGAACTTGACGATAGTTATTTTGTAAAACCAGCCCTGAGACATCTGAGGTCATCTCTTCAAGAAGGATATTTCTCTGCTTACGGGTCATATCCCCATTATCAACGACGCCATTAAGTAAAATTTTGATATTTACCTCATGGTCAGAACAATCTACTCCGCCTGCATTATCAATAAAATCTGTATTCATCCGCCCACCAGCCAGTGCGTACTCCATACGCGCAAGCTGACTCATTCCGAGGTTTCCGCCTTCCCCTATCACCTTGCAACGGAGTTCACTCCCGTTTATACGAATAGGGTCATTGGCTTTATCACCGACATCCGAATCAGTTTCTGATTCAGCTTTGACATAAGTACCTATCCCTCCATTCCACAATAGATCGACAGAGCTACGGAGTAACGCACTTAAAAGCTCGGTAGGGGGCACTGCGCTTTTATCCAAACCGATTAATTTCTGAATCTCAGGCGTAAGTTTGATGGACTTACTACTACGTTCAAATACTCCGCCCCCTTTTGAAATAAGCGATTTATCGTAGTCTGACCATGAAGAGCGCGGCAGCTCAAATAACCTCTCGCGCTCTTTCCAGCTTTTCGCAGCATCCGGAGTTGGATCAATGAATATATGCAGATGATTGAAGGCAGCGACTAATTTGATATGTTTTGACAACAACATACCATTACCAAAAACATCACCTGACATGTCTCCAATACCCATCACTGTAAAATCGTGCTTATCCGTATTAATCCCCATTTCACGGAAATGACGTTCAACAGAGACCCAAGCTCCTCTGGCGGTAATACCCATCTTTTTATGGTCGTAACCCAAGCTACCACCGGATGCAAAAGCATCACCTAACCAAAAGGAATAGGTATCTGCAATTTCATTAGCGATATCAGAGAAAGTAGCCGTTCCTTTATCCGCCGCAACCACAAGATAGGTATCATCTTCATCGTACCTAACAACCGATTCTGGTGGCACTACAGCCCCATCAACTAAGTTATCAGTTACATCCAGCAAGCCGCTAATAAACATTTTATAGCAGCGTACACCTTCAGTACTCCATTGCTCTCGACTCATTGTATCTACGAGTTTCTTAGCAACAAAACCACCTTTTGCACCGACCGGAACAATCACCGCATTTTTAACCTGCTGGGCTTTTACTAGCCCAAGAACCTCCGTACGATAATCTTCTAAACGATCCGACCAACGTAATCCTCCCCTAGCCACTTTACCGCCTCGTAAGTGCACTCCTTCCACTTCAGGCGAGAAGACAAATATTTCATACTTCGGTTTAGGTAAAGGAATATCTTGAATCAGCTCGGGCGCTAATTTAAAAGAAAAGTATGATTTTAAATGACCATCGACTTCTTGATAGTAATTAGTGCGCAAGGTTGCCTTTATCAACGCTAAGTATTCACGAATTACCCTATCATCATTCAAGCTAAGTACAGTGTCTAAACCCGTTAAAATAGCGTGTTCAATCTCTTCT
The DNA here is from genome assembly GCA_002435145.1 of Neptuniibacter sp. UBA6509. GTDB lineage: Bacteria > Pseudomonadota > Gammaproteobacteria > Pseudomonadales > Balneatricaceae > Neptuniibacter. The sequence goes on along the minus strand of DJLT01000115.1, from coordinate 128,939 downwards.
TGGTTCGCGTCATTATTGGGTTCAAACCGTGCTTGAAAGAAGCTGACTAAGCGCGCGGCAATATCAACATATGTATTAAGCGTATTACTAATTGCCTCCTGACTCATCGGAAAGGCTATCTGCTTCATATAAGCGGCATAAGCTCTTAGCATGGCGACTTCACGCCAACTGATACTACCGCCCAAGACTAAACGGTTAAACTCATCACTCGCAGCGAGTCCTTGCCATACTTTTAAGAACGCATCCTCAAAGACATCTTTTAACGTACTTAAAGAAACCTCACCTGTGCCAATATAATGCAAGGTAAAATCATGAATCCAAATATGCTGCTCTTGCCCCTCAATCCTATAAGGGTGTTCATCTATAACCCTCAAACCCAAATTCTCTAGTACGGGAATCACATCCGATAAGGGTAATGAAGCCCCCAAACTAAACAGCTTAAAGTTCAAGCTATCCTGTTCCCTTTCAAGGGCCTGATAAAAGCTTAGTTTTAAAGGGTTTTCATCTGATAATTGGACAATATACTGAAGATCAACCACTGCTGTACGTGGAGAGAAATCAGCCGTATAACTTGGAGAAAATCCGCCACCATATGCATTATAAGTTGTCGTTCCCGACTCTTCGCCAAACGCTTCAACCAATGCGTCTCGAAGGTCATCTGACCAACTCCTAGCAGCCTGCCTAATTTGTACTTCTAGTTGAGAAGCATCAAAAGTTTGAGCAATATTTTCACCGCGTAAAATCAATTGTGTCCGCGTGAGAATAGATTCAGAGAAGTAAGTAGTGAAGTCGACCTGATCGCAGCCCAATTCTAAACGCAGCCGCTCTTCTACTTTGCGCCTAAACTCAGTGCTGTAAATATCTCTTGGGGAATACACTAAGCATGAGTAGAACTGACCAAAGTAATCTCTGCGAATAAACAAGCGAATCTGTCGCCGTTCGTGGATCTGCAGTATCCCCATCACCGTATGATAAAGATCATCAACATTAACTTGGAAAAGATCATCACGGGGATGTATCTCTAAAATCTGTAACAGCTCTTTCCAGTCATGGCCTTGGCGGTGCAAGCCCGACTTCTCCATTATCAAATTAACTTTACGACGCACAATTGGAATTTGGCGAGAACTTTGGATATACACACTGGAAGTATATAAACCAAGAAAACGGCTTTCCCCTATGATATTCCCCTGATCGTCATAACGTTTAATACTAATATAGTCAGGGTAAATAGGACGGTGTACAGTGGATTTGTGATTAGATTTGGTAAAAGACAGTATGTCAGGAATTAATACGAAACCCTCAGCATCTCGATCGTTGTCATTCACTAGAGCTGATCTACAATGCTCATCGCAAAATTTTAATAAGCCAAATTGACTACCCGCAGCAGCCACTAATATTTGCTTACCCTCTTCAGAAACCAGTTTGTATTCATCATAACCTAAGAAGGTAAAATGCTCTTTTAACCAACCGATAAAATCATGTACTTCGTCAGTAATACCCGACTCAAAACCAATAACTCCTTTGGCAAAGTCTTCCGTAAGAGCATCACACTTCTCGGTCATGGCCTCAAAGTCTTCCACCACCATAGACACATCTTCAAGCACATGTAACAGAGACTGCTCTAACGCTTGTAGCTCCTTGACACCCGTATGGCGATCCACTTGTATCGAAACAAGCAGTTCACGATGAGTATTCTTCGCCCGGCTAGTTTTACTAAATGCATCTATCAACTCACCATCGCTATCTCTTCGCATTGTCAGGACAGCATTATGGATAGCATGGATGGTTAGGTTCCGGCTGTTTAATTCCATACGAAGGGAATCAACAACAAAGGGCATCTCTTCGAGTAGGACTTCAATTATTGTATGGGTCGATTGCCAACCATGTTGCCCGTAATCAGGGTTGAACACGCGAACTTTAGCTTGCTCTCTTTTCCTTGATTGAATAAAAGAACGACACGCAAGAGTAGAGCCGTATAGATCCTCTATTTTCCATTCTTTAAGGTCAGCTAATGATGCGGAAGAGTAGTAGAGCTGAGCAAAATCAGTGAGATCTTTTGCCCGTTGTTCCGTTAGTTTAGATTCAATTATCTCATCAAGGAGCGTAAGAATATTGGCTTTCTCATTTGACTTAAAATTATCCATAACGCCCTCAATTTTTTTCATCGTTATCAACAGTATAGATAAAAAAACAGTGAGAGCGGTTTATGTAGTACCAAAGTTAAAGTTTGTGATAATTGAGAAGAAAAACTTAGCCCTTCTGCGACACTTTTTTCATTCAAAAAGCGTCGTTAAAAATAGCAACGAAACAATCCGTAGGAATAAAAAATGTAGGTAAAAAGCAAATTAAGTAAAGGGCATTTCAGCCCCTATAATCTATCAACCCTGAACTTGAATAAGCACCTAAGCTCGTTTAATTTTCAGCGTATGCAAGGATGTACACTCTTCTAGACCATAACGTCCAAACTCAACACCAACACCGGATTGCTTAACGCCGCCAAAAGGTGCGTCAGGCTGCACATCTCCATGGGAATTAACCCACGCAGTGCCGCACTCTAAACGTTGCGCTAACTCCGTTGCGATTTCAGAGTTAGCAGACCAAACAGATCCGCCTAATCCATTTTGGCTATCGTTAGCTAATTCAAGGCCCTGCTCAGCATCAGTTACTTTGATCACTGGCAAGATAGGGCCAAACTGCTCCTGATCAACCAAGGGCGTGCCATTCGTCAGATCAGCAACAACAGTGGGCTCAAAGAAGAAGCCATCTCGCTCGATTCGGTGACCACCCGCAAGAATACGACCGCCACTGTTTTCGATCGATGCAGCTAAGCCCATCACTTGTTGTAACTGCGCTTCATTTTGTAATGGCCCTAGTTGAGTATCACTTTCAAGGCCATCTCCTACTTTAATCTGTTTCGCTAAAGCAGCTAATTCATCACACAAAGAGTCATAGATATCTTCATGCACATAAAGACGCTTTAAACACGCGCAGGTTTGTCCATTGTTATGGAACGCAGCGCCAAACAACTCTGGGGCGATCGCTTTCACATCCACATCAGGCAAAACGATGGCCGCATCATTTCCACCCAGCTCTAATGTAAGACGCTTAAGATTACCCGAAGCCGATGCCATAATTTTCTTGCCGGTTTCAGTAGAACCGGTAAACACAACTTTATTAACATCATCATGAGATACCAGTGCCTGTCCTAGATCCCCAAAGCCCGTCACAACATTCAAAACACCTGATGGTAAAACCGTATTAGCTAGTTCAACAAAGCGTGCGGTAGAAAGTGGTGAATTTTCAGAGGGTTTAATAACAACCGTATTACCCACCCTAAGCGCCGCTATCACATGCCAAATGGCAATCATAAGTGGCCAGTTCCACGGAGTGATGGAAGCGACTACGCCTAAAGGTTTTCGATAAGCTTGCACATAAGCGTCGTCATTGTCTTGAATGATATCAATAGGTAACTCTATGTCAGCCGTCACATGACTCCAGCCAATAGAGCCCATTAACTCCATATTGGCACCCACGCCATTCAGACCATTAAGAGGCTTCCCTGTTTCCTGCGTAATAAGCTGTGCTAGCTCCGGCATGTTCGTTTCAAGCAGCTGTGCAATTTCATGCATAAGATGTTGGCGCTCACCATCCGGCCGTTTGCTCCATTCGGTAAACGCCTGTCTAGCTGCCTTAACTGCGGCATCAACCTCGGTTGTCGTCGCTAAAGCACAAGTTGCAAAATGCTGTCCTTTTGCGGGATTTATAACCGCAAATTTATTCTCTGTGTCAACGCTCTGACCACCGATTGTCATCTTATAATGCTGCATAACTCGCCTCTTCTTTTCTTATTTTTATAAATATTCAACACGCACGACTTAACCGAAAAGCGCGTATTCATTAGTTATTTATTATTCTGATAAACGCTGGGTCATATGAATAAACTCCCAAGGTGAAGCTTCAGAACCACGCTCACAAACCACCTCAATCAAAGCAGGTGCATTAGCTTCAATGCATTTTGCTAAAACAGGCTTCAATTCAGCAGGCGTCGTTACCCTATAGCCTTTTACATGAAAACTTTCTGCTAGTTTTAAAAAGTCAGGGGTTTGTAATTCAGAGCCCGAAAAACGGCCTCCATAACTCTGCTCTTGGTCACGACGAACATTACCGTAAGCGTTGTTATTAAAGACCAGTGTCACTAACCCGATGTTATGCTCTGCCGCCGTAATCAATTCTTGTACGCCGAACATGAAACCACCGTCTCCGCAGACTGAAACAACCGCTTTATCAGGGTTTGCGACTTTGACACCTAAGCCGGTTGGGAAGCCATAACCGAGGGTTCCTTGAAAACCGCCTTCTATGTAAGTTCGCGGTGCTAAGACCGGCAAACCACCAATCCAAGTAGCAAAACCCATTTGAGATAATTCAGGCACATAAAAACCATCGCGGGGTAAGACATCTCTAATCACTTCAAGATATGAGAGCTGTGGTTGTACTTTCTGAATCGCATTCCACGCAACGAATTTAGCTGTAGCTATATCATCTAAACGATTTTTATTCGGTGAAACCTGATCCGCTAACTTATCAACCAGTAAACGACAAGCTTCTGCTGAATCTGCCACAATACCCACATCAGGAATAAAGGACTCCATCTGCGCAGGGTCAATATCAATACGAATTAACTTAGGCCCCTTTTCCGGCGCTTGCTGGTATTCCATATAATTACCCCAGCGCATATAGGGCATCTCTACACGCGAACCAATACCGATCAATACATCCACACCGTCCCACAACTCACGTGCAGCTACCGGAGGGACGCCTAAAGGATGATCTTCCGCGACAACACCACGTCCACTACGGAAAGCAGTGACAGGCGCATTGAATAGTTCAGCCAGAGCAAGCACCTCTTCAGATGCGTGTTGCGCTCCCGCTCCACACATAATCATCGGATTTTTAGCCGTACGTAAGAGTTCTACCGCCGCATTGATCTCATCTAAATTTATTTCAGGGAGATCAGGCTTTTGTGCCACGGTTTCAAAGCTAACATCATGCTCTGCCGCCATCGTATCCCAGCACATTTCAATACTAACAGGACCAGGGCGACCACTACGGGCCATTTGGAACGCTTTATTCACCTGCGTAGACGTTTGCTGAGCATCATTAATGCTAACGGCATCTTTAATAATTGTGCGTAATGTTCCCGCCTGATCACTCAGCTCATGCAGATGACCACGCCCCTTCCCTACAAAGGAGGAAGGTACTTGACCTGTAAGACCGATAAGAGAGCTACAATTACCCATCGCCGTACACAAAGCGGCGGTCGTATTCAAAATACCGGGGCCGGGAACGACTGAAAACACACCTGTTTTCCCGGTTGATTTTGCATACCCCATCGCCATATAACCCGCGCTTTGCTCATGACGCGGCACAATCAAATCGATAGATGACTTATAGATCCCATCAAACAATGGATAAATTTGCGCGCCCGGAATACCAAACACAGTATCAGTTCCATTTGCAATTGCCGCTTCAATAATGGCTTCGCCACCCGTCATACGTGATGTCATATTCTTCTACTCACCTTCAAATTTAGCCATTGGTTTTATTATCATTCATGGCTGATCTGACTGAGATATTAGAAAAGCAAAAGATATAGCGGAACTATAAAGAATATATACAGGGTATAATTAAATAGTTATAGTCTACTCATAACCTCCGTTACTAGGCAAAGACTGTGAACACCAAGCAACTCAATTACTTTCTGCAGGTTGTTGAAACTAAAAGTATTGCGGCAGCCGCTCGACAATTAGACATCGCACAACCAGCACTTAGCCTACAAATGGCGAAACTCGAACATGAGCTGAAAACAACTCTATTTATACGTGACTATCGCGGCGTACAGCTGACCGAAGCGGGCGCTATTTTTGAAGCACATGTGCGCACAGTGCTAAACCAATTGGATAGAGCACTCAATGATATTGCTGAAGCTGAAGGCAACCCTAAGGGCAAAATTGTCGTCGCAATGAACCAAGCCAGCATCAATATATTAGCCATGCCTTTATCTAATATCATCGAACAAAAATTTCCAGATATTGAACTAGATCTTCGTACTGGATTGTCTTATGAAGTGCTCGACTTACTGAACAGCGGTGAAGCCGATATGGCTGTGGTTTATGAGGATGGCCTAGATAACCCAAATATCCGCCGTGAGCTTTTAATTAAAGAGAACCTTTTCTTCGCCACCAGCCCAAACGCCCAACAGAAACAGACAGACGAAATTAAATTCACGTCTCTACCTGAGTATGAGGTCGTCACCACATCGGAGAAGGAGTCACTCGGGCATATCCTAAGTGAATATGAAAAACTAACAGGCATTAAGTTAAGAAAGCGCCGCCCATATGGTCAGCTGTTAACAGGGCTCAGGTTTGTCTGCGAAGGGCACTGCAATATGATTTTACCCTCCTCTGCGCTGTATCATCTAGAGGAGACTCAGCAAATTAAGAGCTTAAAAATTATCGAGCCTGAGATATTCCGAAATGTATACATAGCCACCGACATGAGCCGGCCTATCCGAAACATAACATTAAAGATCATCGAGCTAGTTAAGCAGTGTACCGCTCAAGAACACCAAAAAAATAACTGGAGAGGCTGTTTGCCAACATCAGAATAAAACAGAGAAAAGCAGCCTCCTTATTGCGAACTTTCTCTAAACCAGCGCTTTACAAAGTTCACACCCTACGTAAACAAAAGGTCGTTAAACAAACACTTTCTAACCAGTAGAAAGCCGTTAGCTGGCCATATTTTTACAAGAGTAAACCAAGTAAGAGAATTTACCTTAACCTCCCTCGGAAGAACCATTGCTATGACCTTTGACTTTACTCATAATGAAATAGTTACAGTCATTCATATACTATTAAGCTGATAACATTTTGACCCTAGCGCTACTCAAATTTTGACCATAGGAAATTGCATTGCTAAATCGTTTTTCTACTTTGCTGCTTATTTTTTTATTTACATCTCCCCTTTACGCGGCGGTCACTGCCAAAGTAGATCAATCAACGCTTTATCAAGGTGAAAAACTAACCCTTACATTAGAAACAGATCAGCTCGATGTCACACGTCCAGATCTTAGAATGTTGCAACATGAGTATCTTATTTTAGGTACCAAAAAAGTCACGGTATCAAGTCACAGTACCAATAAGGTTGTGACCAAGACTCGTTGGGTGCTACTGCTTAGGCCAATAGGTGATGGTGAAAAAATCATTCCTTCGATACAAATCGGCACTGAAAGCAGTCCTGAACTAGCCATATCTATACTTCCCGCAGACCAGAATACAGCAGCTGGTGAAGGCTCTCTTCGTTCGATTTTTCTAAAAGTAAACGTTGATAAAGATGAAGCTTACATCAACGGGCAAATCATCCTCCGTGCACAAGTTTTCCACCTTTCACCACTGCCTAATGATTTTAATCTGACGCAACCGGAATCTGATGACGCTTTAATAAAGCCCCTTGAAGAGCAAAAAGAATATTCAACAATTATTCGCGGACAAAACTTTACAGTAACCGAAAACAGTTACACGATCTTCCCTCTCAAGGAAGGTACTATAGAAATATCATCACTTTTCTTTAGTGGTTCGCTGAATAACGGATCTTTAGTTGAGTTAAACAGCGCCCCTCTACTCATATCAGTTTTACCCAAAGCAATAACGACTGCCAATAAGCTGTGGCTGCCTGCGAGTAGTATTCACATTGAAGATAACCTATCAGAATATACGGAATCAGAGTCAGGGAAATCAATCACGCGCTTCATCACAATGGAAGCGGAAGGGGTACCGGCTTCAAATTTACCCTCCTTATCTCCACTGAATCATAAAGATGCAGATATCAAACTCTTAAACGTAGTACTCGAAGAACAGATGACGGAGCAAGGCATCATCAGTCAACGGGTCGAAGAGCTATTGATTACGCCACATAATGACCAAGGCACCACTATTCCTGCAATTGAGATCCCTTGGTGGAATACACAGACAGAAAAATTAGAAATCTCGAAGATCTCCGAACGAACTATCAAAACCTCAATGCTGACATACACTGAAACGCAATCCTCCAAACAAGCGTCTCTCGTCCCGCAACACAATAGTGTCACGAGCCAATCCAATTCATCTAATCTGCTAATTTGGCTACTCACCGCGATTAGTCTACTGACTACCTTAGGTTGTATATATTCTTTTAACCAACTTCGCCGGCTGCAACAAAATGCCGTAGAGAGTGAAACTGAACTACAGCACGAACAGGATTTAAGGGATCAGGTTGCCTCAGATATTGCTGAAAAAAACACTTTTCAGGCACTATCTATGGCATGCAATCAAAACAATCCCGAAATAGCTCAACTTCGTCTAATAGAATGGGGGCAAATATTTTGGAACGATGCAGAGCTACACTCTTTTGAACATATCTGTGAGTACGCTAATAATCACACTCTCAATTTCTTAATTTTAGATCTTGAGCAGCATCTATACAGTAATGACAATGAAGTATGGCAAGGGGACCTTCTCCTTGAAGCGATTGACAAAATACGTAATCGTAGACAACGCACGCAGTTTGATAGCAACACTGAATATGAAGAGTATGCTCTCCATACAAACTAGTTTATTCATATAGGATTTATGACTCATGGAATACGCAAAGCATTCAGCGCTTATGCGACTCATCGGATTAGGTGGCGTAGATTCCAAAGAAAATAGTCGTGCCAAGCTTTGGGGGAAAAGACTTGAAGCCCCTATGGTACTGGCTGCTATCTGGATATTAATCGACTGGTATATCCAATCAAAAGGGCTCGATAACCAATACACAGCTTTCACATCCGATTGGCTCATCTGGCTTATTTTCCTTGGTGAGTTAATCACTATGCTGTTTTTGGTAGATAACAAAACCCGCTACTTAAAACAAAACTGGATGAGCCCCCTCATCGTACTTGGTGGGCTACCTATTCTATGGGGCGTAGATACATTCTACACAGGTCTACTTCGTACAATGCGTCTGGCATTAACCATCGGAATATTTATTAGGGTATCGAAAGACACGCGCGATTTACTCTCCCGCCATAACTTAGGTACCACTCTGTTTGTATGTTTTATTATTTTAATTATTTCTGGGTTATTAATCTCTGGCATAGACCCCGCCTTTGAAACACCCATGGACGGCTTATGGTGGGCTTGGGTCACCGTCACAACAGTCGGCTACGGAGACCTAGTCCCGCAAACGACAGAAGGGCGAATCTTTGGTGCACTCCTCATCCTAATGGGCTTAGCTATGTTTTCCATGCTGACAGCAAGTTTTTCTGTTTTCTTTATTGAGCAGGATGAACGTGAGATCAGTGAGAAAGAGGATCGTAATATCAAAAAAATTGAAGGCTTAGAGGTAAAGCTCGAACGCATTGAGCTTAGACTTGATCAAACGCTTGAAGCACTCTCACGTTTAGAAAAGGACAGAGATAAATAGCCTGATAGAACACCTCTTTTATCATGGGTCATTTTTATGAACTATGAGAAAAGAGGTGTTACTTGACTTAAAAACCGTAGTTCACAATCAAACGTATTTCATCGATATTATCATAAGCATCCCCTTCCACATGAGATGCTCTCAAACCTGAGACTCATACCCTCCAACGTACCGCCAGCTATAGTGTAAGCCATCTCAACGTTAGTTTCTGACTCATCTACTTTCAGAATACCTTGGGCATAGTCGCCCCATGTATGACGCGCCATCACTCCTAACCCTGGTACAGCTGCAACCTGATAATCCGCCCGTATAAGCCAGGAATCCTCATCTAAACGATTAAAATCTAAAATCTGAACTGAGTTACTTGTTTGAAGCCCATTATCATCTTCTCCACCCCATAGATAATCATAACCACTATCACCGGAGACAGTTTGATAGCCAATCGTTAGCTTTAAATCTTCAAAAACGTAGGATGCCACCAAGTTTGTAAGATCAGAATCAAACGCTGCATTTGCCCCATCCCCTTCTCCATGATAATGGTGTAACGCAACCTTTGAACTGTCGCCAATAGGCATGCCTACATTGAAATATAACTGCTGTTTATAATCATCGGCATCACCATAAGCGGCAACAAAAGACACTCCGTTATCTAAAACATAATCCCCGCCAATAATAGCTACACCATAATCATCACCATTACTGTCTTCATACTTCTTAAAGTGACTCCCTGTTTTACTCACTGCACGGTCTGAATACATTAAGTAGGCTTGACCATTTTTATAGAGAGACGTTAACTTAATCGCTTGTGTTGAAGAGGGTGTTGCGCGGCTATCTGAATCATTGAATAGCGGTGTACCTGTGATCCACCTCCCAACACGCAATGTCGTAATATCGGTCAAACTAAAATCAGCATATATCTGACCAAGCTTAGCGTACCCTTCTGCGTTCTCCGTAGTTAATAACCCCGTTAAATGAGAGTCCCCATCATCATAAATACGCGCATTAAAATATGCCGATGCCCCAACACTTATTGAATCAGTAATCGGTGCATAATAATTTAAATGCAACGCTTGAGTTAAAGCCTCCCTATGTTCTGTGTTATCTCCATCGAAATCACGATACAAATAGAAAGTACGCAAATGAACATCAACCTCTGCTGAGGCCGAAGGAATATGAACCAATGCAGCTGTGCCGGCCAACAATGCTATTGTCAGAGGTTTAATCATATTATGAGTCATTATTTTTCCATCCTATTACTCAGAGTAATAAATAACGTTTACAACGACTAAATAACCTCCCTAGAACTACTCCCCCCACATTCTAATCCGGCCTCCTGCTCAGAAAGATAATTCAATAGATACCGCACCCAAACAATTACCCTACTCATTCGTAACTTCATATATCGGAAGTGATGAGTAAGAGTGCGACTTGTTAAGTATCAATATAGGCTACTTACAGAGAAAGAGCTGATCAGAAAGGTAAGAGTAGATAACAGCCTTGATCACTAGGCCTTGAGGAGTGACAAAAAACAGAGATATTAGTAATCTAAGACGTCCTTAGAAAACCATCCAATCTCAGTCCTCTATATCGTATATAAATTAAGGAGTTACATAATGGCAGATATACACCCTTTAAAAGGCAGCTGCCTTTGTCAGGCCATTAAATATGAGGTAAAAGAGATTAAGCCGCACATGGCCCATTGCCACTGCTCCATGTGCCGAAAATTTCATGGGGCTGCTTTTTCAACCTTTGGGGTTGTAGAAAAGAAAAACTTCCGCTGGATCACTGGCACAAACCTTCTAAAAACCTATGAAGACGCTAATGGAACTAAGCGTCAATTTTGTTCTGAATGTGGTTCTAGCCTAATTTTTATCCCTTCCGAGGATACAGGGGACACAGTTGAGTTCGCCTTAGGCACGTTAGACACCCCCATTCAGGAGAAGCCTGATGCACATATTTACTGTAGTTCTAAGGCTAATTGGTACGATATCAGTGATCAATTACCGCAATATAAAGAGGGTAGAGAGGAATAGTTATGAGTACTTATCTGATCAGGATCTTTACTTAACATGCATTACTTAAACGAGGCTGTTTAAATAGCTCCTCTCTCGGTGTGGGTCGGCCATAAAGCCACCCTTGCGCAATCCTACAGCCATAACGTTTAAGAAGCTCCGCGTGCTCCTCTGTTTCAACACCTTCAGCAATTACATCTAAACCTAAGCCTTCAGACATCGCAATAATTGCAGTCACTAACGACCGATCGCTTTTATTATCAATAATGCCTTTAACAAAACTTTGGTCTATTTTAATACAATCAAAAGGCAGATTTTTTATATAACCTAAAGAAGAAAAGCCTGTCCCAAAGTCATCAATCGAGAGTCTCACCCCCAGCGCTTTTAGTTGGTTAAGGACGTCAGCTGCTTTTTGAGGGTTATGAACCATAAAACTTTCGGTAATCTCTAATTCAATGGACGATGGAGGTATCTTATATTTATTCACAACACCTTTAACATCAGTCACTAAATCGGAACGGGCAAGCTGTAATGCCGAAATATTAACGGCGATATAACCTGGCGCCATATCATTATCTAACCATTCACGTATCTGACTTGCTGCTTCATCTAAAGCCCATTGACCTAAAGCGATAATCAAACCGGTCTCTTCCGCTAAAGGAATGAAATCTACAGGAGAGATAACACCTCGCTCAGAATGGGTCCAACGAGCAAGTGCTTCATATCCTAAGACCTTTCCCGTAGCCATCTCAACCTGTGGCTGATAATGTAACTCTAAATCATCATTATCCATCGCTTCACGTAGAAGATTTTCCAACTCATGGCGCTCTTTGGCCATATAGGACATCTCAGTGGAATAAGTTCTATAAACGCCACGGCCATCAGCCTTTGCCCTATATAAAGCGGCATCTGATGCGACTTTCAATTCATCTAAACTCTGGCCATCTTGAGGATAAAAAGAGACACCTATACTCAACCCAACATGAGCAGTGCATCCATGTAAATTATAAGGTTCTGAGATCATCGAGATTAAACGATTCGCCAAGGCAAAAACTTCATCCTCAGTTTCAAAGTCATCTACAAAAATTGCAAACTCATCTCCTCCTAGGCGGGCGCAATAATCCATATCCCTTACTTGGGAATTCAAACGGCTAGCACACTCTATGATTAGCTTATCGCCGTAATCATGGCCCATACTGTCATTTATGTTTTTAAAACGGTCCATATCTAGGTAAAGCAACGCAGATTTTCTATTACGCCGTTTCTCACGCGAAAGAAGATGAGAAACAATACTTTCAAAGAAAAATTTGTTTGGTATGCCCGTTAACCGATCATGATTAGCAAGCTCAATTAGCTGCTCTTGAGTTCTTTTTTCTTGGCTGACGTCATTCAAAACGCCGATATAATAAAGCTCACCAAAATCATCAATTAAGGTCGTAATTGAGAGAAGTTCTGTATATACACTTCCATTTTTCTTTCTATTTTCTACCTCTCCTTTCCAATAGCCTTTTTTTTGTAATGAATGCCACATGTCATCATATATGAATGGATCAGTTTTACCTGATGAAAGCACTTTTGGTGCATTGCCTATCACTTCAGAGCTTGAATAACCGGTTATCTCCTCAAAACCTTTATTCACTGACACAATCTTATTATCTGAATCAGTTATCATTATCCCTTCAGCCGTATTCTCATAAACTGCAGCTGAAAGTTTTATAGAGCGTTCGTCTTCCATTTGTTTAGATATATCGTAAAAAGACATTACCGCACCGGTGATTTTTCCATCATTTAGAATAGGTGCAATTTTTCGATGTACTGGGATAAAGGTGTCATCAGTTCTAATGAACCAGTCATCACCGGAAATGGGCTCTCCTGTTCGCAGAACCATTTTAATGTCGCAATCATCTTCGCAGCATACTTCCCCCACTGGGTGGGCATACTGCCATGTACTAACTGCGGTTTTTCCCAACATATCTTTAGACGAGAAACCCAGCATTTGAGAGGCCGCTTTATTACTATATACCTGCTGAGCATCCATATTAAATTCAATAATCCCATCACTGATGGTTGATAATATAGTGTCATTACGAGTGGCAAGTTTATTTGCCTGATCCTTCTCTTTAGTCAGCTGATTAGCAACTGCTTTTGACTCAGATATATCAATATGAGCGCCCATTACTCGTATAGCTCGACCAGAAGAATCATAAAAAATAGAGGCTTGAGCTTTAACCCAAATATAGTGCCCTCGTTTATGTAATAAACGGTGCTCTAACAAAAAATGCTCTGCCCCTTTTGTAAAGCATCGTGTTAACTGATTATTAAAACGCTCTGTGTCGTCCGCATGTAAACGTGAAGCCCACTCTTGATAGTGAGTCTCTATCTGTTCTTTTTTATAGCCTAACTGCTCTGCCCACACACTCGAATAAATAACAACATCCGTTAGCAAGTTCCAATCAAAAAGACCGACATTCCCCTTTTTGGTTGCTGCTGCAAGGAATGTTTCGTTTTCAAATATTTTCTTATTGCGATGTTTTTTTCTCATTCCCTGCCAAACGGCATTGGCCAATGCCATAGCCGTAGCAACCTGATCTGGAGAAGGCGCATCACGCAGCTTTATTGTGATGATTGTTGTAACATCATCATTATGTAAAATAGGCAAAAGAAGTAGATAGTTACTCCGCTTTTCCCCCTTATCAGGCAACTGTAATAGCTCCCGTTGTGACTTAATCACTTTCGATATTAGCAGTTCATTATCAAGTTCAAGTCCCTTACATTTTTCATCCAAAATGAGGGTCGAGTTATGACTGTAATTAATCCATATTTGATTTGAACCATAGATAGAACTGACTTCATCTAAGCATTTCTTTAAAAAAGTTAGATCATCAACCTGATCACTAATAGAGATAATTGAATCGAGTGCGCTCAAGGCATTTTGATAATTAACATTCAGCTCTTTGCTTTGATCATTAACCTTAAGCGAATATAAAAATAGCCCACCTGCCACAATTAAGAGGGTTGTTAAAATAAGATATACGATGTTGTAATCCACAATACCCCTCCCATTTATATAGCCTGTAGCATTGATCTCAAGTCAGTTACCAATACACTTAACTCTTTGGATGAATGCTGTATTTTTTGTGAAATGTCATTGTTTTCAGAAGCAACAGAACCAATAGGCTCAATATTAGAATTAACCTCTTCAGCCACCGCGCTCTGCTGTTCTGAAGCTGCAGCAACTTGGGTACTGCGGTCTGTAATATTTAACATGGCACCATTAAACAACGGTGTCACATAGGCTTGAACCCAATAATAATCACCATTTTTACAGCGGTTTTTAACTAACCACATCCAAGGCTGATCATTTTTAGCATGTTTCCAGAGATCGCCAAATGCAGCGGCTGGCATATCAGGATGTCTAACTACGCTATGGTTCATACCGACGAGTTCATCAATGCTATAGCCCGCTACTTCGCAAAACTCTGGGTTTGCATAAGTAATCACCCCATCCAAGTTCATCGTAGATATCAATCGAACATCTGCTGGGTAGTTCTGTTCAATATTTGTAGTATGCATATGAATACCTCACCACTTAATACCAACCACTCAGTCTGACTTTTTATTAAAAAAACCACCACTGATCAGTATTAGCCAGTTAAGACTACAAAGACTTATACTGTGCACTTACAACATAATCGCCCCAAAATGTTTCAAAAAAATGAAAATAACCATAACTAATATAGGAGCATGCTAATTGATGCATAGTTTGGGCCAAACCATTTATTCTTTAATAAATATTAAAAAATAGACGTTAAGAGGTGACATATAAGAGGAAAGGCAAAGGAGACACACAAAAATGGGGTTAAGTGCATACAAACACTCTCTGACATATAAATAGAGGAGACGTAACGCAGTAGGGATAAGTAGTTGGTTCTAAAAAGTCATTAGAACCGTTCAAAAAATCATTGTTCAACAACGTTCAACAACGGCTCTTAGTGCAGATTCAAGCTCAGTAAACTTAAACTCATACCCAAGATCCAAAAGCTTTTTAGGATATACATTCTGCCCCTCTAACAGCAATTCAGCTCCTTCACCTAATAAGAGTTCCATAACAAAACTAGGCATCGGAATGAATGCAGGACGTTTAAGAATAGCTCCAAGGGTTGTAGAAAACTGTTTATTAGTCACTGCATTCGGAGAGGTCAAATTAAAACTACCGTGTAAATGTTCATGGGTTAAAAGCATCTCAATAATATCGATCTCATCGTCGATATGAATCCAGGACATCCACTGCCCCCCTCTTCCTATAGGACCGCCTAAGCCCAATTTAAAAGGAGGTATCATCTTAGCTAACGCGCCACCTTCGCCTAACACGATCCCTGTTCGTATAGTACAAACCCGCAAATTAAACTCTTTTGCTTTAAACGCTGCTTTTTCCCATTCGGCACACAAATCATAGGTAAAACCCGGTTGAGAAGAGCTTTCTTCATCCAAAACACCTTCTGCCTGACTGCCATAAAAGCCGATTGCTGAACCACTAATCAGTGTTTTAGGTTTGTTCGTTTGATGCTCAATCCAAGCAACTAAATCATGGGTAAATTCAATTCTACTGTCCCTAAGCTGCTGCTTACGCTTATCATTCCAGCGTTTATCTAATATTGGTTCCCCTGCTAAATTAATAACGGCATCAACCACAATCTCATCTGGTTTAGGTAGCTCGCTTAACGCAGATACTTCAGAAGGAAAAAGCATCTGTACCTTTTCAGGATCGCGGCTTAAACAATAGATCTCATCCCCTGCTGATAACCGTTTTTCTATCAAACGCTGACCAATAAAACCTGTACCACCCGTTATTAAAACTTTCATAAAGCTTCCTTATTATATCCATGTGCTAACGCATTAATATTGGTACGATATCTATCCATATTTAGATTAGCTAATTTTTTAAAGAGTGTATTCATGTTTACAGGCATCGTTCAGGGTAAAGCCATTATTCGCGCCATTAATAAAAAAACAGATTTTATGCATCTTCAAGTGGAATTGCCGATTGAGCACTGTGACAACCTGCAGATTGGTGCAAGTATTGCCCTTAATGGAACCTGTCTGACGGTAACGTCCTTTGAAAACAATTTGATAACTTTCGACCTGATCATGGAAACCTTAAGAGTCACTAACTTAGGCGAACTCAACATCGGTGATTGTGTTAATTTTGAACGCGCTGCAAAGTTTGGGGATGAGATCGGTGGACACTTGCTTTCAGGGCATATCCATCAACAAGTAGAAATAGAGCGTATAGAAAGACCTGATAATAATTGGATAGTCTGGTTTAAAGTAAAGCCTGAATGGAAAAAATACATCTTCGCAAAAGGTTTTATAGGTTTAAACGGATGCAGCCTTACAGTAGGGGAACTTAAGGATGACCTTTTTAACGTCTTCCTTATCCCTGAAACCTTAGCAATAACTACCTTTGGTGAGCTAAAAAAAGGTAGCTTGATCAATATGGAGATCGATGCCCATACACAAGCCGTTGTAGAAACAGTTGAACACTATATGAGCAACCGTTAAGTATTTAAAAACTATATAAAATTGTCATTAGTTTTTCTCAATTTAAAGTTTAAAAAAAACTATATAGTTCTCTAAAGCGGCCGATAGATATATTGATATCCTATAAAAGGGACAAGGATGACGGATAGTTCAATCGAAAAAGAGAATCAAGAACTGAAGCGAACATTACGTCTTGTAGTGAGTAAAGCTGAAAGAAATGAGTCTGTACTGAATAGTTTTTTCCAGGTAGAACTACGCCTGCTTTCCTGTGCACGCCTGTCAGAACTGCTTGATCTTATATTGATTGAATTCAAGGAACTTTTTCGACTTAGTAATGTAAACCTAATTCTGTTTGATCCTGAACATGCAGCCAGAAGCCTGCTTGACGACTATATTCCACCACGTCCGGGCAACACGCTGCGTTTTGTTCAAAGCCAAAGACTGCTTAAATCAATATACCCGAACCAGAAAATGATCATTGGGGCGCCCAGCGCTTCACTTAAATCAGAAGCATTCCCTGTTACAGAGCACCCGATAGAATCTTGTGCTCTTTTGCCTCTTATCAGACAAAACTGCTTAATCGGAAGCCTTCATTTAGGTAGTAATGATGCAACACGCTACACAGAGCATGTTAGGTATGACTACATTCAACACTTAGCTTCTGTGGTATCCGTCTGTATAGAAAACTGCATCAATCAAGAGAACCTTCATCGCCTTAGCAGTATCGATATGCTGACTAAAGTTCATAATCGCCGCTCTTTTGATCAAGAGATCGTGCGAGAACTATCCCGTGCCAGCCGTAGTGAACACCCCCTTGCCTGCTTATTTATCGACTTAGACCATTTTAAAACGGTCAATGATACCTATGGGCACCAAACAGGGGATCGTGTGCTGCGAACGGTAGGCTTATTTCTTAATAAGCAACTACGAAAAACAGATATTATTGCACGTTATGGTGGAGAGGAGTTCGCCATATTACTACCAAACTGCGACCAAAACCGAGCCCTTGAGATAGCAGATACCTTAAGGTTAAAACTATCACGCCTTATTTTTAGAGACGAAGATTCAACCCCCTTTAGAATGACCACCTCAATAGGGGTATCCCTCTGTGAGCCGGGTAAATATTCAACACTGAAGCTAGATAATATAGCCTATCAGCTGATTCAATCAGCAGATAAAGCCGTGTACGAAGCCAAACGAAGTGGCCGTAACCAGATCTCTTTTACCCCTTTCCCCACTACAGATAAAAAGCAGGAATCAGAACACGGCTAAGTTGTCGTAGCTAAGTACTCAACGTGCCCGCTGGCTCCTTACTTATTATTCATATCTATAATTAATTCACGATACAACTCTGTATACTTCTCCGCCTGCTTAGTGCCAAATAATGGATCATCTTGACGCGGGAGTAACGTATTTACGATCGCCCAATCGTTATCCGTTGCTTGGCTCTCAATCAAAGGGAAAAGCATACCCTCTTCAGTATTTAAGTGGCTTAACTGTTGAGAAATAAACTCATCAAGCAAATCAGAGATCTCTCCCATAGGCCTAACCGTATCATGTAGAACACCATCGATAGCTTCTTTTAACTCCTCTGTTGCGATCTTAAGAGCTACATGCTCCTCTGAACAACACTTTAACTGGCTATCTAGCTCATCTGACCTACCCATGAAATACTTATTCAGCTCATCCTCTCTCGGATGATGAAAACCATCAGCGTAGTTCGTTATGTAATCCATAACATCTGCGATTAAAGCAAAATTGGGTTCTGAGCCTTCTCTAAGGGCCTGCGCTTTTAACCTTAAAATCACTAAAAGCTTACTAAGGTTTACATGATCTTGATGTAGTTCGCTAAGAATGGTCATACTTTTACCTATATATACAATATCTAGGGGAACGCTATAAGCTTCACAACTGCGACATTGTTATTTGCGCCCTAAGCACTACACATTAAATTATAGAAAACTGGAAAATAGCTGTTGATAAGGATCAATTATCATTCGATTAAGCTCATAGCGGTGCAAAATAAGCGGAAAAGAACAGACTGAGCTTTAAAATTGATTAAGTGAAAAGGAAGATCTAAACGATTAACTTTCTTAAATCATGAAGGGTATTAACTCTAACATCCGTATCTTCCGGCCAGTGTCTCTCACTACTATCAACATGCACAGTAATCACTGATGCTGACCGGCCTGCCAACAGATCAAAGTGATAATCTCCAACCATCACTGCGCGGGAAGGGTGCCCTTTCCATTGGTTCAATAAAAAATGAATCCCTTCAGGTGAAGGCTTAGGCAAAGCCTCATCTCGCCCTAGAATATCTTGAGTATCAAAATAATCCCGTACCCCAATAGCGTCGAGTGAAAGACGCGCAAGAGGCTTTGTATTGCGAGTTAAAATCCCTAGTCTGCATCCCTTCTCACCAAGCATATCTACTAACTCTATAGCACCCGGAGCAGGCTGAGCTAAAGACGCATAATAGCTCTCTAAGGCATCTAACTGCTGAAGCGCCTTATGTTTACGTGGGCCGTCATAAGAATTGATAGTTTCTAAAATATCTTGATCCTGGGGAATATCGAGCTCATTACGTATATGTACAAAATCATGGACGGGAAGTGTTAACGTACCATCAAGATCAAATACCCAGTAATGCTTATCCATGAAACTAATCAAAATAGGAAGCTACTCTCAAATTGGAAACGACTCAAAACAGGGAACGACTGCGATGTTATTGCATAAATAAAAATGCCGAAAAGCTTACACTTTTCGGCATTCAGTCTTTCTCAAAGAACGATATTATTCCGCTGTGGAAAAGCACGCTTCGTTAAACGGGTCGATTGGATTCTCAAGCAACTCGTCTTGAGAAAAATACAAGATACGACCTTCAAACTTCAACTGCTTAGTTATAAACCAACGGTCAAGTTCTTCGATACTTTCATCACTGGAATTTACATCAAGTCCGCTAATGATGAGATTATAGAAATAAACACCAAACAGACCTGCTGCAGCCCCTAAGAAAAATACTGAGGATAAAGCAAATAACAGTAAAATAATTCCCGCTATCCAAATACGATTAGCTTTAGCCGTTTTATAAGCGTCATTAGCCAGTTCATTGCTATCTTTCAAACGCATGTAGCGTCGAAAGTTTTGTTGAATATCAAACTTATCTTCCGCAGACAGTAATTGTGACATGTTGCATCCTTGGTCAAACTTATAATTTATTATTTTTACTTAAATCTAAACCGCTCGAGAGATTTAGCTTACACCTCAAAGCGAGTATAGCGGAGGGAAAACGATCCGTCCCCCCGGCTTAAGGCGAATATACAAATTATTTACACTAAGCTTTTGCTTACAACCTCAAATACATCCTTTGAGAGCTCACCACTATCACGAATACGCTCTAGCTCGGCCAACATCAGTGCTTGCCTTTGTGTTGAAAACTTCTTCCAACGCGTAAGCGGAGTCAACATACGGGCAGCGATTTGAGGATTTTGTTTATTTAGTTCAATAATTCTATCCGCTAAGAAGCGATAGCCACTTCCATCTAACGAATGAAAATTCACACTGTTCTGAGCACAGAATACAGAGATTAATGAACGTAACTTATTTGGATTTTTACGATCGAAAGCGGCATGTTCCATCAAAGCGTTAACGCGGGCCAAAGCACCTTCCGTCGGATTTGCCGCCTGAATAGATAACCATAAATTTACTACTAAGCTTTCTGACTTCCAGCGATCGTAGAAATCAGTCAATAACTTATCAGCATCATTGTCAAACGCAGAATGCGCTACTAGCACTAATGCCGTTTGCATATCAGTCATATTGTCAGCTTTCTCATACTGACGCTTGGCCAACTCAAGATACTCGCCAGTCTCTAAGCTCATCAGATAAGACAAACATAGGTTTTTAAGGCTACGACGTGCAACAGAATCTGCATCCGGCTGATAAACGTCATCCGTATCATTTTCTTTATAAACACTTAGCAAGGTGCTCTGCAGCTTTTCAGCCAGGGTACGTTTAACAAAATTACGCACCTCAAAGATAGCATCGACATCAACACAATCTGACAGTTCAGATAGATAAGCTTCAGAAGGCAGTGTAAGCACTTTACTGACCATCGCTTTATCAAGCCCTTCTGCCTCAAGAACACTCTTGAACGCAGTAACTAAGCGATTATCAAGCTGCATTTCTGCTTGTGTAACATAATCAGCAATAAGCGCCTGCATAATATCCACTGCAAGCTTTTGAGCCGCATCCCAACGTGAGAAGCCATCGCTATCATTCGCCATTAAGAACATAAGTTCATCGCGCTGATAAGGATAAAACAGTTTAACCGGCGCAGAGAACTCACGAAGCAATGAAGGTACAGGCTTTTGTTTTAGTCCTTTAAACGTAAAAACTTGCTCAGGCTCAGTGATGTTTAGAATTTCTGTTTTATGACCTCCCGCAAGCGGCAGTTCCTCTCCATCCCCATTGAGTAAACCCATTGCTAGAGGAATATGGAAGGCAGGCTTTGTATCTTGGCCAGGTGTAGCAGGACAGCGCTGTTTGACCTTCAGTTCATAGTCACCCGTTGCAGGGTCAAAATGGTCACTTACATGTAACTCAGGTGTTCCCGCTTGGCTATACCACAATCTAAACTGTGTTAAGTCACGACCTGAAGCGTCTTCCATCGCTTTAATGAACTCTTCAGTCGTAACCGCTTGCCCATCATGGCGATCAAAATAGAGATCAGACCCTTTACGGAATAGCTCACTGCCCAGAAGCGTTCTAACCATACGAACAACTTCAGCGCCTTTTTCATAGATCGTCAGGGTATAAAAGTTGGAAATCTCAATAAAGGAATCAGGTCTGATTGGATGAGCCATAGGCCCAGAGTCTTCCGCAAACTGTGCTGTGCGCAGCAAACTGACATCCTCTACACGCTTAACAGTACGGGAGTTCATATCAGCAGAGAACTCGGCATCGCGGAAAACCGTAAAACCCTCTTTCAGGCTCAACTGGAACCAATCACGGCAGGTTACGCGGTTACCTGACCAATTATGAAAATATTCATGCGCAACAACGGCTTCAACTCGCTGAAAACCGCTATCCGTCGTTGTCGCTGGGTTAGCTAGGACACAAGAGGTATTGAAGATATTCAACCCCTTATTCTCCATCGCTCCCATATTAAAGAAATCGACTGCCACAATCATGTAGATATCTAAATCATACTCACGACCATAGGTTTCTTCGTCCCAGGTCATCGCATTTTTAAGCGATGTCATCGCATAATCAAGCTTATCCAGATCTTTCTTTTCAGCAAAAATTCTTAACGTAACCTTACGTCCAGACATCGTCGTAAAGTCATCTTCTATATGCTGTAAATCACCTGCCACCAAAGCAAACAAGTAAGCAGGTTTAGGGAATGGATCTTCCCATGTTACCCAATGACGCTCACCTTCCGACTCGCCACGCGCAACAGGGTTACCATTGGAAAGTAGTTCAGGGTAACGTTTTTTATCTGCTTCCACCGTCGTGCTGAACACGGACATAACATCCGGCCTATCCGGGAAGAAAGTTATGCGTCTAAACCCTTCGGCCTCACACTGAGTACAAAACATGCCATCAGACTTATATAAGCCTTCCAGTGCTGTGTTTGTTTCAGGATGTATCCGCGTTGATGTTGTAAGGCGGAATTGATCAGGTAAAGATAGAACCGTTAACAACTCACCTTCGCGCTTGAACTTCTCTTTATCAAGTTCAATCCCATCAATCGCTATGCACAATAACTCTAAGTCGGCATGACCAAAGAGCTCTAGTGCAGGTGATTGCTGAGTACACTCAGGGTTACGGCTTATTTTAATATCGGCATGGACTAAGGTTTCTTCCTCAAACAACTCAAAACGTAGATCTGTTGTTTCAAAAAGATAAGTAGGGACTGTGTAGTCCTTTAAAAAAATTGCTTTAGGTTCCTGAGACATTCTGACACCTTAGCTTATCAAGCAGATATCGCGACCTGATAAGCTGTAAATTTACGCATATTAATAACACCAGTATCCAGAATAAGGTACTGGCCTTTGATTCCCTGTAATACCCCTGTTACTTCAGGTGTTTTATCGAAGTTAAATGAAGACACCTTCAAAGGGTAATTTAAAACAGGGTAATTGATCTCTATCTGTTCCGCATCTGGCAAGCGCTGGATCGCTTGAATACCAAATTCGTCTTCTAGCGCTTTTAAGCCATCTTTGCACTTTTCCAGTAACATATCACGTGTCTCGGAAAGTGTTAGATCGTCTACTTCATTCTTGAGCATCTTTCGCCAGTTAGTCTTATCTGCGACATGCTCGCCAAGCAAACGTTCAACTTTTCCTGACTGCAATCGTGTAGAGACCTTAAAGATGGGCAATGCTTGCACAGCACCCTGATCCATCCAACGGGTGGGAACCTGAGTACCACGAGTGATACCTACTTTTACCCCCGAGGAGTTAGCTAGATATACGTAATGATCCTTAAAACAAAACTGCTCGCCCCAACTCTCATCACGGCAACTGCCTTCATGGAAATGGCACAGCTCAGGTTTCACAATGCATTGATCACACTGCGGTAGCTTTTTAAAGCAAGGATAACAAAAGCCTTGGTTAAAACTTTTCTTAGTTTTGCGGCCACAGTGAGTACAGTTAATCGCACCTTGAAACAATAAACTGATCGGCTTCCCGATCAGCTCATTCATTGAAACTTCTTCATCACCGACAGGCAGGAAATATTTAACAGTATCGGATAGCTCCGTTCGCATTTTTTGTAATGCGCCACATGCAATCTGCTGCATCAGTTTTTATCGTCTGTGAGTATTTTAATGGTATCTGGTGCCAACGGATCTTTACCGTGTTGGGAACCATCTTTTTTAGTGCGATCAATATAGCCTACACGCTCATCTTCAGGCTTATGCTCTTGATCATAAGCAATAACCGCACGCATACAAATATCGCTTTGCTCTGCCGTCAATTTACGTCCATCAGGCCATTTTCCAAGCTCGATAGCACGCTTTAAGGATTGGTGCATCTCAGGCGTCATCGCCTGAATAAGTTGCTCATAGTTCATCGTTATATCTCTTACGCTACACGAAGCGGATCTCGATATATCCCGCTCTCCAGAATAGCGACAGTTTATCACATACTTTTTTCTTTCAGCATAAACTCAAACACTTCCGTTTGAATCTTTAATCTGTTTTTCTCATTAGGGATATGAAGATCATCAACCTCTACAACCTGCTTAAGGTTTCGAAGATTATCATTTGCGTATCTCGCCATTTTATCAGGTGCGAAATAAAGATCCTCAGATGCCACAAGTAACTGGACCGGCGCACTAAATTCACTAAGATCTGACTTTTCAAAAGGGCCCGGAGGGATCAAAGTCATGGGAAGACCCGCTTGAAAAACTGAATAGTAATAGGCCTCTAACTCAGGCCAGTTTCCTCCCATTAAGGGGTTCATCAACTGATCAAAGTGAGATTGATCCGTATGCAGTTTGAAACCTATAAACGGCATAAACAGCTTTTTCAAAGGCCGCCAAATAGGACGAAAGAAACCCGCCGGCACAACAAGAGATGCTGCTGTAATTCGGTCAGGTGAGAGGACAGCTAAATCTAGTAAGACCCCTCCTCCAAATGAAAGCCCCACCGCAGGGCAAGATTCTATTTTTAAACTATCTAAGACAGCTTCAAGCCATAGAGCATAAGCATGATTGGTAGGCATCAATGCCACACCTGATGTTTTACCTGCTTGCCCCGGAATATCAGGACAATAAACACGAAACTTTTCTGCTAATTTTGAAAAATACTCTAAGCAAAAAGGAGCCGTAGTATGCAGACCATGAATAAGTATAAGTGGGGGCGCATCCTTTTCGCCTGCTGTGGTCACCCAAACAGGTCCCATCGAGGTCTCTACATATTCACCTTCAAGGCCTGTAACAACAGAATCCAGCTTTCTATATTGCGTTTCATAGCGCTCTTTCAAATCCAGCGAAAACCTTGCTGCGTCCATGTTACCCCTCAGGCTTTCGCCAGTAATTTACCTATTGGCACAAATGCCAAACCTGCTAAAAGCCCAACCAAATGAGCAGTATTGGCTATTGCACCAAAACCTATACTCGCTAAAACCCCGGAATAACCCAAAGCCAACCAAAACACCATAAAGCCAATTAAGGCAGAAGGTAAGCCAAACTTGGGCGCGTAAAGTCGATCCCAAAGCCAAACATAGGCCAATAAGGCAAAGACAACACCTGATAACCCGCCGAATAAAGGACCACTTATCCAATACTGAGCTAAGTTGGCCGATATTCCGGAGAAGATCACCAGAGCAATCAATGTCGTCCTGTTTTGAAGACATTCAACTCGCGTTCCTACGACCCAAATCCAGAGAACATTGAAGACAATATGAGGAGCACTAAAATGCAAAAAAATTGGCGTAATAAATCGCCAATACTCCATTGAACTTACAGTATCCATTATAGTTGCTGGATAAACGCCCTCCGAGGAGAGACGGAAGTCTGTAATAGTAAACAGTTTCATCCAAGCGAGATTATCACCAAAGCCTATTAATAAACTGAGTAAACCACTTAGAATAATAAGAGCAGTGGAAAACCAAGCCCTTTTGGCTAATGTCAAAATACCGGGGGAATTAGGAACAGGTTGAGAAGAATAATCCTCATCCATAGATGATGTGTCGTTAGAGGATTGAGATGAAAAGCCCACTCGCGAAAGGTCTTCGCCTTTACGCCACATTTCATACAAACTGTATATATCTTCTGGGCTCACAACAGGCTCAACCCATAATTCCTGCTGCAACCCAGTCTCTATAACTCTATGGGGCACTTTGTGCTCCCAGAGAAACTTTGTGAATTCAGTAAGATCTTCCCTTAAGGGAACCGAGAATACTTTTATCATCACAAACCAAGCTCATCAGCAATCTCTTTTCGCACATCAACAAATACAAATTTATCAGGCTGTATTGTAGTTTCAGCATCTAAGCGGTACGCAACAAGCTTCCCATATTTAACCGCACTGTAATCTAAACACGCTATATTTGAGGTTATCGGTGCAGGAACCCCTTCACGCCAATAATGACCAATAAAAAGCATCTTCTCATCAGGGCCATAATAGATTAGATCATTAAAATCCTGCTCAGTCAGAGGAAGCCTAGCAACATGCTCAGGAAGAGGGTCTGGCTGAAAAACAACATCTCCATAAAATTCAGGCTCTTCAGCCCAAAACTTTGTTCTAAAGAAGCGACGCTCAAAGCCATCCTTACTCACCATGACCTCACCATCAGGTAAGCGGAGGTGTGTCCCTCTTAATAAACGATCCATCAATGCCCATTCGAATGTTCCACGCTTAGAAGAGCGGTGAAGAAAACGGTTATCGATAATATGGTTTGGGTATTCGGCCTCAAAACGATCCACTAATTTTTGATGCCAACACGCATGTACAACTCTAAAATGCTCAAACTCTAGATAAACCGGCATCTCTCTGATCCACTGAAGAAACATCGCTTCCTCATCAGGATAATTTGCAAACTGTTCTAGAGTTTCAGCGACTATACGATGGTGACGGGGGTTATGTTCACGCAGGTAGCTTAGACCACTACCCTCTTGCCCACGCGTTACATAGCTCAAATAATTAAATTCATGATTACCCATGACGATTTGAGCATGTCCTGCTTGAACCATGTCATATACAAGATGCAAAGACTCCCTGATCCTGGGGCCTCGATCAATAATATCGCCCAGAAAAATGACCTGCCGACCAGGATTAGAATAAACCCCATTACGCTTGGAATAACCAAGCTTTCCTAGCAGTAGCTCTAAACTAAGACCACATCCGTGCACATCACCAATGATGTCGTACCCTTTAGTTTCACTCGCCACTTTACTCTCCGAGTTTCCGGCCCCAACCAAGCTTCTCTCGGCAGGTGCTATAAAAATCATAATTAAGAGGATGAAGTAGCTTTAATTTATGCGGTTTTTTATGGACCGTTATCGTATCACCAGGCGCACAACTTATATCTTTCTGGCTGTCACAAGAAACTGTCGGGTAAGCACCATTATCAGGACTTATAACTAACTTAAGTTCACTGTTGCCATTTACAACAATAGGCCTGCTTGTCAGTGTATGAGGAAACATCGGTACTAGAACGAGCGCATCCAGCTTCGGATGCATAATCGGACCACCACCAGAAAGTGAATATGCGGTTGAGCCTGTTGGGGTTGAAATAATCAGACCATCAGACTTCTGTGTATATACAAACTGGCCTTCAATATACAATTCAAACTCGATCATACGCGCGGCTTTACCCGGGTGAAGAACACAATCATTGAGAGCTGTCGCTTCTCCAATGGGTACACCATCACGCTTAACGATAACATCCAGTAGAAAACGACTATCGACGGTATACTTTCCCTCTAAAACCTCGCCTACTTTCTCTTCAATCTCATTCGGAGAGATATCAGTCAAAAATCCTAGGTTTCCGCGGTTAACCCCCAAAACAGGTACATGGTATTGGGCTAATGACCGAGCTGCGCCCAGCAAACTACCATCACCGCCCACAACAATAACTAAGTCACAGATCTCACCCATCATTTTTTGGGTACTGGTCTGCTGACCATGACCTGGAATAACCTCAGCAATACGCTCATCCAAAATACAGTTGAGACCTCGCTCACCCAGAAAACGAGTCAAATGTTTTAGCGTATCAATAACTGACTTACTACCTAAACGTCCAATAAGGCCGATGTTACGAAAGTAATCCATTTCTGCTCCGGATGAACTCATAATGAGTAAACAATAAAAAACACTCTTTATCTAACTGATTTTTCACAATCTTTTCAATCAGTTTTTATAACTATACATGACCAACTCAAGAAGTAGAGAGAGATCTCAACCCCTGAAGCCCACCTGTATGAATAGCGAGAATCTTACTACCCTTACTAAACGCTCCATTTTCAATGAGTTGAAATAAGCGCATCATCATTTTCCCTGTGTATATCTGATCAAGTGAAACATTGTGATCACAATGAAACTGTTCGATAAAATCAATCAGCTCTTTAGAGGTTTTTCCATAGCCACCACAGTGACCTGAATAATCCAGAGACCAATTCCCCGGATCACTACAGCGCGCACCACTCATGAGCTCCTGTATATCAGAGACCAAAAACTCCGCGCCTTTTAGTACAGGTACACCCAATACAGATACTTCAGGCTGTGAAACTGCCACCCCAGCTAAAGTACCTCCCGTACCACAAGGCAGAACAATATGATTGAAACCATACTGGTCAAGCATTGACTTGGTCACAATCTCAGAAGCACCTTTCACCGCAAGGTGGTTACTACCGCCTTCAGGAATTATCAAAGGATCATCAAACTGTCGCTTTAATGCCTCTACAAACTCAATTTCATTTCGTTTTCTGTATTCAGAACGAGATACAAACAGCAACTCCATCCCCCAGCGGGCAGCATCAGTTAGCGTTGGGTTACTTGCGTACTCAGGCTCACCACGTATCACTCCAACAGTCTTTATACCTAATTTTTTGCCTGCCCATGCCAACGCATGAATGTGATTGGAAAAAGCACCGCCAAAACTAAGAACAGACTTACGCTTTAGTAAGAGCGCATCATTCAAATTATATTTTAACTTAAACCACTTATTTCCACTGACATACTCATCAGTCAAATCCAACCTAAGCAAATACAAAGCAACATCTGCCTTTATCGACGGCTGTAGTTTTATAGGAATAATTGGCGAGACTTTACCTTGTTCAAACATGGCGGTCCTGAGATTTAACAAATATGAAATATAAACATAACAATAGCGTCACTTTATACGCATAAAGTGAATAAAAAAGGAGAGAAAAATGGAAGACTATCTAGAAGACTTAATAAACCTGAGCTATGAAGAGTACGATGATGATAATGAGCATTCAGATGACGCAGAAGAGCAATAGCGTCATCTAAATGCTCCAAGCATTAGCAAACGTCTACTGTATTAACTTGGTTTTCCGGGGTACCGGGAACAACATCACCGATATACTGCTTAATCAATACCGTCCGGTTACCACCTGAGCTTTTCGACTCGTACATAGCCAAATCGGCGCGCTGAACAACCTGATCAGGCTTTTCAGCCCCATCAGTTTCAGTTACACCTAAACTCATAGAGAGCTTGACGATGGAATCATCACTTTTATCCATGCTGTAAGAACACTCAGCATTAAAAGCAATGCGAATCCTTTCAGCCGTTTTTGCCGCAGATGAAATATTTGTCTCTGGCAACAAAACCATAAATTCGTCACCGCCATACCTGACAGCGATATCAGCCAATCTCAAAGCGTCCTTTAATAGGTCACCAATGATACGAAGAACTCTATCGCCTTCCAAATGACCTAAAGAATCATTAACCTTCTTAAAATTATCCAGATCAAAACAGATCAAACTCAATGGATGCTTATAACGCTTCGCACGATCCAGCTCACGCGCCATCACATTGTAAAAATGACGCTGATTAAACAACCCCGTTAACTCATCAGTGACTGACAGCTTATGCAGTTGTTTTTCCATTGCTTGACGCTCAGTCAAATCATGGAAAAAACCGATACTACTACCCTCTTCGTTATCAACAATCACCGCAGACAAACGAATGGGAACTTCCGAACCATCTTTACAAGACAGTGAGGCTTCATACCCCTCAATCAAACCCTTTGAGCCATAAGATCCAGAATACATTAACTTCTTAATCTTACGAGCTGCATCACGACTAGGATATATTTCAGAAATATTCATGCGACCAATAACATCGCCTGAAGAATAACCTAACAGTTTCTCAGCTGCGGCGTTGAAAATCTGAACAACACCAGAACCATCAACACCTATAACAGGGTCTGGACATAGAGATACAATCACTGTTTCATCCACATTATTCACTAATGTTCATCCATATCTTTATAAAAGCCCAATAGAGCTATAATTGAGGCAACGAATTTAAGCGGTTAAATTTCGATCTACATTACCACAACATACATGTTTAATACATAAAATACAAAGAGATAAGAAGACAACAGAAGAGGGATAAAACAGAAGAATAGTGGTGGGCGTGGAGAGGCTCGAACTCCCGACATTCGCCTTGTAAGGGCGACGCTCTCCCAACTGAGCTACACGCCCACTAAGTAGATGGCTTGTTTACGATAACTTCAGCACTTCGAAGTTAAAGTGGCGGAATGGACGGGACTCGAACCCGCGACCCCCTGCGTGACAGGCAGGTATTCTAACCAACTGAACTACCACTCC
>DJLT01000115.1:87890-98279 GCA_002435145.1 Neptuniibacter sp. UBA6509 | reverse complement strand
TAACCAACTGAACTACCACTCCACTTGCTCGAAGCCTTTGCTTAGCGCCCCAAACGGAGTGCGAATTTTACGGGTTTTAGTGTGCATGTCAAACGTTTCAAATAAAAAAAAGCAAAAACTTTCATGCTGATTATTCTTTGTACAAAATCAGTAAGTTATGTAGAAACTTTAATAAAATCATTAGCTTCATAACAATCGAACGACTGTAGACCAAAATTCACACACTTTACCTACCCACAATGAGCCACCCTCAACGCTAGCTAACTTAAACCGCCCTTATATAATCGAAAATAAAACACTTTAAGATCACTGGCATACAAAATATCATTGGCACATTCATTTCCTTTAAGACAGTTAAGGTAAACAGATGTCAGACAGTTCCGTTTTTTTAGCAATGGACCGATTCATTGACAAAGCAATCAAACTTCAACCCACCCCACCTACTTTGCCTTTCGATGAAAACTGGCCTTCTCTTTGTTACGTTCACTCATCGGAGAAAGAAACTGTAGCGTGGAGACCAACAAGACAACTGAATCCACATGACATGTTCCAGCGCCTGTCGAATGCACTAGAGGAAGAGATACATCCGGATATCGCTGACTTCTATAGTCGCTACTGGTCAGACCCTCTTCCGGCAACATCTGAAGATGGCGATTTAAGCTTGATACAAGTATGGAATGAAGAAGACCTAGAGCGACTAAGAGGTAACCTCGTTGGTCACGCCCTTGCGAAGCGCAAACAAAAAAGACCTCTTACATTCTTCATCGCCTGCCCCGAACCTGATGAGAACGTATTTATAAGTGTGGACAATTATAGTGGCGAAGTTTTATTAGAAGCCCCTGGCAAGCCCCCAATAAGAAAACTCTCCAATAACATTGCAGATTTTATTGATGGGCTAACGCCTAGACATATACCTGATACGGAGTAATTACATGCTTTCCTTTCACAAAAGCGTAACCCTAGCGACCCTATTATTAATTAGTAGTGTTATTTCCGGCTGTGTCACCCTGAATTCACAAGAACTGGATCTACACCCAGAGCTTCAAGTGTCACGAAAATTAGATAAAAACACTCGTATTGATGTACAAGCAAAAGACATACGTATCAATAAAGTAATAGGTTATCGTGCTACCGGCGAAGACCCACTACCCGAGATCGTATTAAAAGATAGCGTTACCTTACTAAAACATACAACCGAACACGCTTTAGAGGATATGGGAATTCGCCGTTTATTTCCCGGCGAGTTCAAATTACAAATTGATCTCGTAGACCTTAACTATCAGGTAACTAAAGTAGCGTTAAAGCAAACCATCGACCTAAACATGAAAATCAAGGTTGATCTTAGTAAAGGGAATAAACGCTATACGGGATCATACTCCAGTAACAAACAACATATCTTTGTGGGCACACCGTCAGAAGAAGACAACACTAAGATCATTAATGAGTTAGTGACTGAAAACATGAATCTAATGGTTAACGATCCTCAACTATTAGATTTCATTCAATTTAACTAGTCACCTTTCACGCGTAGCTCTTGTCTTGATTACTATCGAGGCAAGAGCTTCATCTCACATGAAGTTACATTCGTTGTCATTAATTCAGCAGATTGAAGAAACACTCAACTTCACCAACCCACAGTGTAAGACAGCAGCCTGCTTATTTGACAGAGCGGCCGACCTGACTCAATCTGCCATTGATTAAAACTCTCTTGAACTGTTTGCAGATCCCTCTTCGATGTAGGCTTTTTATCTACAATACCCTGCGCTTTAAGTGCAGCAACTACATCGTCCGTAAGCATAAAAGTATCCTTACCAATCATTCTTAAAA
This sequence comes from Neptuniibacter sp. UBA6509, assembly GCA_002435145.1. GTDB lineage: Bacteria > Pseudomonadota > Gammaproteobacteria > Pseudomonadales > Balneatricaceae > Neptuniibacter. The sequence goes on along the minus strand of DJLT01000115.1, from coordinate 96,452 downwards.
ACGAGGCACCCGAGTTACCACCCAACTGTTTACCGTTATTTTTTAAAAAGGCCCACAAACCTACAATATCTTCACTTGGCCACTGCGCTAAAAATTGCGCAAAGCTTCCATGCTTCGCTGCCAACTCATGCACCATTAAGGCATTGTGACGTACCGACTTAATTTTTCCCCAATGACGAATAATCTTGTCATTCTGCATCAGGTTTTCGAGCTGCTCATCGCTCATTAAGCTGATTTTCTCAGGATCGAAACAAAAGAACGCTTTCTCAAATTCCGGCCACTTGCTGTCCACCAGCGAATGCTTAAGCCCTGCACGAAATACTCGCCTAACTAGATCACTCAACAAACGATCATCTGACGTTGATGCCAACTGACCAGAAGTTTTTGCAATGGGCAATAACCCCTCTATATCCTCACCAGAACGATGCGCCTCTACATGTTCGTAAATCCATTTAAAGCTTTTCATCAGTTACGCTTTATCCTTCTCAAATACCAAAGAAGCTGAATTAACACAGTAACGCTGCCCCGTTGGCTGAGGACCATCAGTGAAAACATGGCCTAGATGCGCATCACAATTCGAACACGTAATTTCAACACGCACCATACCGTGCGTATGATCATGATGCTCATCAATGACAGCCATAGACTCAGGCTGCCAGAAGCTAGGCCAGCCACTTCCAGAATCATATTTATGCTGTGAATTAAACAGCTTTTCACCGCAGCACTTACACAAATAATTCCCTTCTTGCTGGTTGTTATAATACTCACCCGTAAATGCTCTTTCAGTACCCTTTTCCCGGCAAATTCGATACTCGTCAGGTGTTAACTGTTCGCGCCATTCAAGATCAGTACGTGAAATTTTTTGCTTTTTCTCACTCATAATTCCTCCGGAAACCTTAATAATCCCTATCAAACAAGAATAAACACTACAAAGCCCTGATTTTATAGGTTTCAGTCAATAAAAGGCGTATGATTAGCCTCTTTTTTTAAGAGACTAATCATACCGATTTATCTCATTGTAATAGGACAACATACAGCTCTATAGATTCCAGCTGATGTTACGCAGGACTTAAAAATGCCAGTTATCCGTAAATCAAACAAGCTAATCAATGTTTGCTACGACATTCGCGGACCCGTTCTTCAAGAAGCTAAACGCCTTGAAGAAGAGGGACAAAGAATTCTTAAACTGAACATTGGTAACCCCGCCCCATGGGGATTCGATGCACCCGAAGAGATCGTTCAGGACGTAATTTACAACCTGCCCGCCTCACAAGGTTATATTGATTCGAAAGGTTTGTTTTCCGCCCGTAAGGCGGTGATGCAAGAGTGTCAGAAAAACGGTATTAACAATGTTGGCATTGAAGATATCTATATTGGCAATGGCGTTTCCGAACTCATCGTTATGGCTATGCAAGGCCTATTAAACGATACAGACGAAATGCTTATACCTGCACCAGACTATCCTCTGTGGACAGCTGCAGTTAGCTTAAGTGGCGGCACACCTGTGCATTACCATTGCGATGAAGAGAAAGACTGGGCGCCAGATATAGAAGATATCCGCAGCAAAATAACTGAACGCACTAAAGGCATCGTTGTTATTAATCCTAACAACCCTACTGGTGCGGTATATCCAAAACATGTTTTAGAGCAGATCACTGATCTCGCTCGCGAGCACAATCTGATTATTTTTGCAGACGAGATCTACGACAAAATTCTTTATGATGAAGTAGAACACACCTCGTTAGCATCTCTATCAGATGACGTTTTGTGTATCTCTTTTAACGGGCTTTCTAAATCATACCGAGCAGCAGGCTTTCGCTCTGGCTGGATGATCGTCAGCGGACCAAAGCACAATGCTCGCGACTACATCGATGGTCTAGATATGCTCTCGAGCATGCGCTTATGCTCAAACGTACCGACCCAGCATGCGATACAAACAGCGCTGGGCGGCTACCAAAGCATTAACGAGCTTATAACGAAGGATGGCCGCTTATACGAGCAGCGTAACTTAGCATGGGAGATGCTAAATGCGATCCCTGGCGTTAGCTGTACAAAGCCAGAAGGAGCGCTCTATCTGTTTGCTAAATTAGACCCTGAAGTCTATCCCATCAAAAACGATGAGAAGATGGCATTAGATCTACTCCTGCAACAAAAAGTACTCATCGTACAAGGAAGCGGTTTCAATATACCGGACACCCAACATTTCAGACTGGTCTTTTTACCAAGAGAAGACGAGCTCAGAGATGCGATAGAACGTATTGGAACATTCCTGAAAACTTATCAACAGTGATAAAGAAAGCCACTCAATTAGAGTGGCTTTTTTGTAAAGACATTGTCACAAAACCGTCTTATACTGAAAACGAATCATAAATAAGCCTTTTGAGTTAACGGAAATAAAAATGTTTATAAAGGTAAGAAAAAACTGCGGTATCTACATGGATCACAATGGTTTAGAACAGCGCCACTTAGTGCCTGTTACTTCAAACTTTTTAGTAAACCTAGATCATGTAGCAGAAATATCCTTCTATACCATTAAAGAAGCTAAAACCCGTTACGACCTTGAGCAGCATGAAGTTATTGTACCGCCCCATACGCGCGTCATCCACTTGCAGATGAGCTACCTACATGGCACGCATAAAGAAACAATCAACGAAAAAAAGGCACAACTTGCCGAACGTTGTTTCTATAAACTTTATTTCATGCCGGAAGAGATGGGCCAATACGAAGAGATTCGTAACCAGATAGAAACGAAAGTGCTCAATCAATAATTCAAATATACAAAAACGGCTAATAAGGCCGTTTTTTTTGCTTTAAATTTAGAAAGATATTGCAAACCATATAAAAAAACTCTAAATATTAAAGACATACTACATAATAAGAATCAAAAACTAAGGAGTACATATGGAGATTCGCGAGCTATTAAAGCAAACGGATAAACTACCCAACGTACCAGAAGTAGTAAGACAGCTAATACAGCAGCTGAATAACCCCGCTGCGGACTACGGTGAAATCGCCGAAAAAGTATCTAAAGACCAAACGCTATCTCTTAAAATTCTTCGCCTTGTCAACTCAGCCCATTTTGGACTAAGCCGCAAAGTATCATCGATTGACGAAGCCGTCGTAATGCTAGGTATGGTTCGCCTTAAAACACTAGTCATAGCATCAGGTATTGCAGGCTCAGTTAAGCAGGTCGAAGGACTAGACCTTAAGAAGTTCTGGAGCGAATCCTTCCGAGTAGCAGCATTATCTAAATGGTTTGCTGAACGTGATACAAATGTTGACCCAGATATCGCTTTTACTGCGGGCCTCATACACAATATCGGCCGATTACTTCTGCACTTAGCGCAACCCAATCGCGCCCAAGCGATTCAAACGTTGATTGAAGAATCCAATTGCAGTCGGACCGATGCAGAGCTGGAACGTTTAAGTTTTACATCCCCTGAAGCTGGTCAGGCACTTTTAGATATGTGGACATTCCCAGCTGAACTAGGCATAGCGGTTCGTCAACATAAAACCCCTACATCATTTGATGAGCCTTCAGCTATCGCAGCGGTGGTCAATCTAGCCTGCGTTGTAAATTCAGCTGTGCGTAATGGTGATGATGTAGAAACCTTACAAGCTAATTTCCCTGCAGACGTGGCGACACTTGCTGGAATTTCTGCGGATACAACCGGTGAACTGGCTGAAGCGCTCAGTCTAGAATCTGGTTTAGACGGCTTAGCATAAGTCCTCAACAAAAACAGACACACCTTAACAAAAAAGCGGTAACAGATATCAACCTGTTACCGCTTTTTTATTTGATCAATGCTCTCAATTCAATGAGAGAACTTTGCTAGTATCAACAACTGAATAGCCATGCGTCACCGAACACTTTCTTAGCGACTTCAATCTAAGCGACCTCAGGTCCCTGAACAGTCACGGCCTTGATACACTTAATAATATCTTCCACATCCTGTAAAGCACGATGCTTTCTAAATTGCGCTTTGGCTAAAAAGCTAAACTGAATCCTCTGCTCTTTACTCAAAATACGATCTAACCCTGCCATCCTAAAATTTGGCTTTATACCTGTCGCCTCAAATAAACGACTCAACCAAAACAGGTCAAACTCAAAAGCATCACTGATTAAGGTTTTACCTTTAAGCATTTTATTCATTCGCTTGCAGGCATTCACTATATCAAGTCCTTTAGAGACTAATACCCCGCGTTCAATGCCATGTATCTCTTCTGCATAATCATCCCAATAATGCCAGCCTGGTGCCGTCTCTGGATTAATTAAAAAACTATCGTGTTCACCTGTAGCATCATTAACCCAAGCAACTTCTATAGGGTAGGACTCCGCGCCCAAACCACTTGCTTCCAGATCAATACAAATTAACTCCATTTATTTCTCCCTAACATATAGCAGCACCTTCAACCCTTTCTCCAACTCTGCTTCAGGAAAATCTTCTGGGTTTGCTAAGCGCTCCACAAACTTAAAATCAGGACACTCTTCTAACATCAACTGCTTCAAAAATTCCGTGCCATTTTTAGGATCGTTATGACACGCTAATACTTGGCTTTTTGCTTCGGTCAATTCATTTAACCGTCTAATCACTTTACGATAATCTTTCTCTGCGATAAAGCTGCCTGGCTGAAAACTTGGCGGATCAATTACCACTAAATCATACGGCCCTAACTGACGCACTTTCTTCCACGACTTAAATAAATCATAGGCAAGAAACGTGACTCTATCACCTTTTATACCATTCAAACGGTGATTATCCCGCCCAATATTAATAGAACCTTTCGACATATCAACGTTAACAACATGATCCGCACCGCCATCGATAGCTGCCACTGAAAACGCACAAGTGTATGAAAATAGATTAAGTACACGCTTCTCTTTAGCCTGTTCCTTAACCCACTTTCGCCCCTCTCTCATATCCAGAAACAGTCCGCTATTCTGGTTACGCTGTGGTTTGACATGATATGCAAGACCAAGTTCCCGAACTTCCATCTGTTCCGGTACGTCCCCCCAAACCACATTTTGCTCAGCATCTTTACCTCGTCCACGCTGCTGGATAACAAGGCCCTGAATGTCTGGCACTGTTTTTAACAAGTCACTCAACTCATCCAACCAAGCGGGCTCAACATCACGATAAAGCCTAGCTACGGCAAACGGAGGAAACCAATCGATAACAAGATGTTCAAGCCCTTCAAAACAATGACCCCGCCCATGAAATATTCGGCGTGCTTCGTTACCGGCTTTGGCGATCTGCTTTTCAACTTCGGCTAAGATTTGCTGCATGGGATTCCTGTTATAGAGGGCATTAAAAACGGACTAAATTATAAGCCTGACAGGTATGACACACCAGCGAAGTATAGATATCAACGTATTAAGATTTTTTTGCTAATAATCTATGATTTATGATTTAAAAGGATTGATAGCTTGAAACTTTTCCCTACTGCCCATATCTAAACTGAAGACATAATTACAGGAAAGATTAACATGATGCGCATCGGCCTATTTCTTCTTACAAACATAGCCGTCTTAATTGTTGCAAGTATTACACTGAACTTATTAGGTGTTGAACACTACATTTCAGACACGGGATTAAACCTTACCAGCCTACTGATTTTCTGTGCTGTATTTGGTTTTATTGGCTCTTTTATTTCGCTATTTTTATCCAAAAAAATGGCCAAAATGAGTACAGGAACTGAGATTATTACCCAAGCTAGAAACGCCGATGAGCAATGGCTTTTAGATACGGTTGCCGAACTTTCTCAAAGTGCCGGTATTAAGATGCCTGAGGTAGGCATATTCCCAGCACAACAAGCTAATGCTTTCGCCACAGGCTGGAATAAAAATGATGCGTTAGTTGCCGTCAGTTTGGGGCTTCTACAACGATTCCAGAAAGAAGAAGTCAAAGCGGTCATGGCGCATGAAATTGGCCATGTTGCTAATGGTGATATGGTTACAATGACATTGGTACAAGGTGTTATTAATACCTTCGTCATGTTCTTTGCAAGAATCGCTGGCTACGCCGTTGATAGCTTCCTTAAAAGCAGTGACGACAACAGCCCAGCAGGTTCAGGCATCGGTTACTTTATTACTGTTATCGTATTCGAAATTATCTTCGGTATTTTGGCATCATTCATTGTTTCTTGGTTCTCTCGATACCGCGAATTCCGCGCTGATGAAGCCGGCGCACAACTATCTAGTAATCATGCGATGATCGGTGCACTGCAACGATTAAAAGCTGAATATGATATGCCTGATCAGATGCCAGGCCAGTTAACAGCCTTCGGCATTAACAGCCACATCAAATCTGGATTAATGGAGCTAATGTCTAGCCACCCTCCTCTAGACAAGCGCATCGCAGCACTTCAGAATCGAAAGTAAGCTATAACGCCTGAAGTAACCAAACATCTAAGCCCCAGCTAAAATGCTGGGGCTTTTTTAATGCTTTTTAACCCCAATCCAATTAAAAAATAGGGTTATAGCGTAATAACCCCTTGCTCATCCAATAGCGCAGGCTCAAACTCATAGGGATACCCTCCCGGATTTGAAAAGACTCGCGTGCCTTTACAGTGCAGATCTACAGGCTGATGTATATGGCCATGAACCCAAAGGTCCATTCTCCCCATAAGTCGCACCAAGTTTGTAGCAAAAGCGGGTGAGAGCGGATGACCTTGATACTGCTCAGGGATACACAATTCAAGCGGGGCATGATGACTTATGACAACACGCTTTCCCTGCGCAGGTTTTGCCAACTCATCAGATAACCACAAAACAGCTTTTGCATGTAGTGACTGAAAAGCCTCAACCGTAAAGCGACTTTTTTCAGGGCACTCAATCTGCTGAAAGTCAGGGATTTTCTCTTCCATCAACGGTTTCAAGTGATGCAATTTAGTCCCCTCCCGGCCTTTATATAAATCGAAATCACTCCATAAAGTGGTCCCATAAAAAGTGACGCCCTCCAATACCAAAGAATCATTATCTAGTAGATGAATACCCAAACGTTTCGCCGACTGCGCTAAATCGTCTCTGACACTAGACATAGCTCCACCGTAAAATTCATGATTACCCGGTACATATATCACCTCCTGCTTTGGAAACTGCGAAGCAGCCCACTCTAGTCCATCCGTACCGACGGCAATATCGCCCGCCAAAATAATTACATCTGCGGCACACTCAGGAATCGGACGCCCTGATCCATAAGCTTCCAAATGAAGATCTGAAAACACTCTCAATCGCATATTAATCGTCCATTATTCATAATTGGAAAGGCTTCCTGTTTATTCACTTCCAAACCTGACCAAAGAGAGAACGCTCTATTAACAGCACTACAGTCAATGAACACATCAAGTTTAAAAATAACTTCTTAGCCATCCATCAGTTCCCTCTTTCGGTTATAACCTACAAATACTTCTGACCTGACGGCTATAGTTGAGTTCCAAAGCACATAGAATAGCCCCGTGCGTTATCTGGATAAGAGCATTCTTAATAGAGTAGACATTGCCCTTTATGATGCGAAGAAAAGCGGTCGTAATAAAATCAGGTATTACAGTGAAAACCAAATGCCATTGGAAACATGTGCAGTGATCTAACTTCACTAATTTAAGCAGTCCTTATAAATAAAAAACCAGCGTATACGCTGGTCTTTTATTTTTAGGAGCTTTAGTAACTAAAAAGCCCTTTTTATAAAAAGCTCGAACAAAGCTAGCCCCAAATAGACTCATTTACAGGGCTTTCAGGGCGATGCTTTATCTGCAATCCTTGCAAGAAATTACGCATCACCTGATCTTTACATACACGATAATGCTTGTGATCAGGCTTTCTAAAGAAAGCACTTAGTTCATGCTTACTCAAATACAGATCAGCCAATTCAAGAAGATCAAGGATATCTTCGCTTTTAAGGTCCAACGCGATTCTTAATTTCTTTAACACTATATTGTTCGTCAGCGTTTTTTCTGGCTGAGGCTGCTTACCCTCTTTTCTGCCACGCTTATGGTTAATTAAGCCATTAAGGAATGTTGCCATAAGCTTATCATTGCAATTCACGAATGCCGGATCATCATCCTTCTTCAACCAATCGCTGATCTCTTCGCGAGTAACAACCAAATCAGCTTCCCCAAAAATAGAAATCATCGTTGAATCATTTAGATCCAAGACATAGCGAAGGCGTCGTAATACATCGTTATTAGTCATACGTTATTCCTAAATAATAAAAACGGGAAATCTAAACGAAATTTACTGAACAAATAACGTCTGATAGAACAAGATAAAAGTGCGATAAACACTCTACCTAAAAACATGGCACCTAAAACCTGGCACCTAAAAACACGGCACCTAAACTCATAAATACCTTTAGTGGACACGCCACAAAAGACACTTAATTAAGATACGCGCAGTATAAACAAAACGACTGATTAAGAAAGTAACAAATACAGCCAAACGCCGCAGGCTTAAAGATCCGTTCAATAAACGTCCGATTCAAGAGCCATTCGATAAAGAGCCGCTCGACTCAAGAACCCCTATCAATTCAAAGCCACTATCGATTCAAGAGCACTAGCGATTCA
>DJLT01000115.1:0-87555 GCA_002435145.1 Neptuniibacter sp. UBA6509 | reverse complement strand
GATTCAAGAGCACTAGCGATTCAACAACGCATCATTTGTGGGGTACTTTTCCAGCAACTCAACTAGCTTTCTTGCACCGTCAACCGGCTTCAAATCGGTTAAACCACGACGTAACGCCCTAACCTTTTCAAGATCTTTTGCATTAATCAGCAACTCTTCTCGGCGGGTGCTGCTTTTTGCAATATCGATGGCAGGAAATATACGACGATCCGCTGCTTCCCTCGATAAAACCACCTCCATATTGCCCGTGCCCTTGAACTCCTCAAAGATCACTTGGTCCATCCGGCTGCCGGTATCCACCAGCACCGTAGCTAAAATTGTTAACGAACCTTCATTTTCGATCTTTCGTGCTGCGCCAAAAAGCTTACGCGGGATCTCTAAAGCCCTCGCATCAACACCACCCGACATTGTACGGCCACTGCTTTTGCGCTCAGCATTATGTACCCGTGAAAGCCTTGTAAGGGAATCGATCACAATCATCACATTATGACCTTCCCCTGCTTCTTTACGTGCTTTATCAAGCAACTGATCCGCCACACGAACATGGTGCGCGTAGCTTTCATCTGAAGAAGAAGCGTGCACCTCGGCCGACACACTTCGCTTAAAATCAGTGACCTCTTCCGGGCGTTCATCAATCAGCAAAGCATAAAGTTTTATCTCAGGGTACGCTTTCCCCACAGCCTGACAAATATGCTTTAACAGCGTTGATTTACCCGACCCCGGTGGCGCAACAATCAAACCACGCTGCCCCATTCCGATGGGCGCAATAAGATCAAGTGCGCGAATAGAGTACTGCGAAGAACCTCGTTCTAAAGGAATACCCGGCGTGGGATGTATTGCCACACCATGCATAAAGCGCTTTCGAGGATCATCATCTACTTGAGCGACAGCCTCATTTTTAGGCTTTATCTCTTTCTTTCTTTTAACTTTCAGCGACAAAATCTTTCGGGTCATTTGATTAATCTATAGCTCAGGTAAATTAAGTATTGTTCGACGCTACATCGCTGCCGAATAACATTTAAGCATTTCAGTTAAAAAGTGGAATTCAGACGAGTATAAACGATACAAAGCACAGACGGTGTTCTAAAAGAATTTAACCCAAAAAGAAAACAGTTCACTGATCAATATATTTCTAACAGGATATAAGAATAAAGGTTTTCTGTGAATCAAACTAAGCCTTGAATGTTATTAAATAATTTATTTCTTAAATTACTCTTAAGAAACCCTTAAGAAAGCAACGTTAATGTAGTCGCCATCAATAAATGGAGGCGGTATATGAGTGTTGCAACGCTTACGAGAAACGAACTTTCGACTCCCGAGTCAGATGTTTTGTTGGTGACCAACCCACAAAACAAAGAGAGAGTTAGACAGTTTGCTGAAGCACGTTTTAAAGCTGCATATGGCGCTGAAGTTAATGATTTTCTACCCAACGTTCTGGCGTTACTCGATAGTCAGCATGCGATAAAAGCATCAGCGGGTTATCAATCTGCTGATGCTTCAAGGCTGTATTTAGAGCATTACTTAAATCAGTCAGTAGAGGAAAGTATCGCTCATAGTTTAAATATCAAAGCCCCCCAGCGCAGCGAGATTTTAGAAGTAGGCAACCTTGCATCTTCTTCCCCTGGATCCACCCGTCGCTTAATTCTAAATCTTGCCTGCCACTTTGAGAAACTAGGTTACCGATGGCTTGCCATTACAGCTACTCCTCATGTTCGTAACAGTTTTGAAAAGCTAAATATTGGTTTTAATCTTTATCCTATTGCTAAAGCTGAAGCAGAGGCCGTAAAACACACCGATTCGTCTTGGGGGAACTATTACGATCACAACCCAGAAGTGTATGTAGGTGATATTCGCTTGGGTATTAATACACTCAGAAGCAATCCTATTTTATCAAAGTTACTGCAACGTCAAGGCCTCCCTCTTAGTGATCAGGGCATTTCCATTCAAACCTTGGAGAGTAAAAAATGAGCGAGCTATTATCGCGAATTAAGGCTTATTCTACTTCTAGGCCTACCAAAATCGCTTTAAGCAGTGAGCTGACTCAGCTCAGTTATTCAGAATTACAAAGTAAAATAGATAATCTGTCCTCTTCGCTTGAGACTATTAATTGTCATTCCGTAGGAATTTGGCTGGATAATTCAGTGGATTGGGCTGTCATACAATTGGCAGCGATGCATTTACATATCACTGTTATCCCTATTCCAACGTTCTTCAGCTCCTCGCAAATAGAGCATCTAATTTCATCTACACAGATGGATCTGATCATTGCGACATTTGAGTACGCAGAGCAAAATACCGATTTTCAATCGGTTGACTTAGAATTTCCAAATGCTCCACGTTGTAAAAAACTCTACAGTTGTTTACGTACAAGGCGGGGTAAAAACGAACACTTATTACCCGCTAACACGTCACTCATTACTTTTACATCGGGTAGCACAGGCACACCGAAAGGCGTTTGTATTAGTGATGATCTAATCGATCAAATGTGCTGTTCGCTCAATTCGGTTACCCAAACATTAGATATAAAAAAACACTTATCTCTATTACCTCTGGCGGTAATGTTAGAAAATATCGCTGGGGTTTTTCTACCTTTATTTGTTGGAGAAGAAGTCACAATCGATGCATCTACAAGTACGGGTTTAACTGGTTCATCAACACCGGATCTGCAAACGTTAGCCACCTATTTAGAAAAACACGATTTTAACAGCCTGATCCTGACACCCGAATTACTCAAGCTTCTTATTCTTTTAAAGCAGCAAGGTCTCTCACTTGAACATCTCAAATACGTTGCTGTTGGCGGAGGCAAAGTTTCACCAGCATTGCTTCAACATGCTCATGCACTGGAAATACCCGTTTATGAAGGTTATGGCTTAAGTGAATGTGGCTCTGTCGTTGCCCTAAATACCCCCGATGCTTGCAAACCAGGAAGTGCTGGCCAGCCCCTGCCCCATTGTAAGATAAACATATCAACACAAGGAGAGATACAGGTACAAGGTCCAAAAATGCTGGGTTACCTAGATAACAGCTTGCTCAACGATGCCTACATCGCTACAGGGGACCTTGGGTATTTAGACGATGATGGTTTTTTGTACATAACAGGCCGCCGTAAGAACGTTCAAATTAATAGTTTTGGTCGAAATTTCAGTCCGGAATGGGTTGAATCTGAAATTAACGGGTTGCCTGGCGTTATTCGTTCTGCCGTCTATGGTGACGATAAGCCTTTCATCACTGCAGTGATACAGATGTTACCTACGCTAAGTCATAACATGCTTTGGCAACGGTTAGCACACCTCAATGAGACCTTACCTGATTATGTGCAAATACAGCACGTCGTGCAGATGCACGATTCTGATATTGCCAATGAAGAATTACTAACTCCGAATGGGCGAATCAAACGCGACAACATTCAGAATTTCTATGGCCCCAAAATAGAGGCGGGTTACCTCGCTGAAGCATGTAACGATTAAGGGATAAATATGAGTTTTTTTAACACGCTACTTCAAGACACAATTCCGGCTCAACAAACATTGTTAAGTCGGCCAGTTATTCAGGAAACCTTATCCGGCGATATCTCTTTAGCCCGTTACCAAGCATTTTTGATTGAGGCTTATCATCACGTAAAACACACAGTACCGTTGTTAATGGCTTGTGGTTCTCGTTTACCTGAAGAGTATAACTGGCTTCAACAAGCGATTGCTGAATACATTGAAGAAGAGATCGGCCATGAAAAATGGATCCTGAATGACTTGGAACAAACAGGCCTTGATCCCTTAACAGTTAAATCTAGCTGCCCTTCCTTTGCAACAGAGTTAATGGTTTCCTATGCCTATGATCAGATCGATCGTATCAATCCACTTGCTTTTTTTGGCATGGTTCATGTTCTTGAAGGAACGAGTACCGCACTTGCAACACAGATTGCAGAATTAGTTCAAGCGAGCTTAGGCCTACCTGATAGTGCATTTAGCTACCTAACGTCTCATGGTTCTCTTGACTTGGAGCATGTGAAATTTTTTGAAGAATTAATGAATAAAATCGACAATCCGAGTTCGCAGGAAACTATTGTCCATTCTGCTAATGTGTTTTACTACCTATACGGCGAAGTACTTTCGTCTGTGGAAGGTGCTGAATGATAAGTTCGGACAAAAAAGTACTTGTCATAGGGGCTTCAGGAGGAATTGGCAGGACAGTGTCTCGACTTCTATCGCTTCAAGGTAGATCGTTAGTATTATCAGGGCGCAATTCAGCTTCTCTACAGAAAACTGTTGATGATTTGCATAATCCTGATGCACACGAAATTCTGGTCGCGGATATCACAACTGATATCGGAAGAATCGCACTCGCTTGTAGAATGGAGCAAGGTGATATTGAGCATCTCATCAATATTTCGGGAATCAACGAGCTCTCAGCTTTTACGGATCAAACAGCAAACTCAATTGAACAGATCATTAATACTAATCTAACCTCTATGATGTTGCTGACTCGTGAGATTTTAGTACGAGTAAATCATGAGAAACCATTGTCGATCACCTACGTCGGATCGACATTGGGCGCTATTGGAATACCAGGATACGCAACATATTGCGCTTCAAAATTTGCCCTGCGAGGTTTTTGTGAAGCACTCTCTCGTGAACTCTCAGACTGCGCGATAAAAATTAAGTACTTTGCCCCAAGATCGACTCAAACCACAATGAACTCAGACGTAGCAAGCGCAATGAATACTGAGCTTGGTAATAAAGTCGACAGTGTAAATCTAGTGGCGAGGGAGCTATTGAAATTTATAGATAGTTCTGCAGAGAGTTTACATATCGGGTGGCCGGAAAAGCTGTTTGTCAAAATTAACGGGGCCTTCCCTTTACTGGTAAGTAACAACTTAAAAAAACAACTCCCTATTGTCCGTAAATATATTGGTTAAGTGAGCTCCCTATGAAAAAAATTGTAACCGTACTATCCCTAGTTTTTTTTAGCTTCAATCTTTTTGCCGCACCAATGGATAAGGCAATAGTGTCCATGCAAACAGAATGGGCGCACATAAAATATGAAGTAGAGAAAGATCAGCAAGAATCAATGTTTGAGGCGCTGGTCGACTCTACAGAAGACACCTTAAAGAAATACCCCGATTCTGCTGAGGTGCTTATCTGGCGTGCCATTATTTTAAGTACTTACGCAGGGGAAAAAGGTGGACTGGGAGCATTGGGCCTTGTGAAAGAAGCCAAACGTTTGCTTGAATTATCGATCGAACTTGATCCTTTAGCGCTTCAGGGCTCCGCTTATACTAGTTTAGGCAGCCTTTATTACCAAGTTCCTGGTTGGCCAATTGGTTTTGGCAGTGATAAGAAAGCAAAGCAGTATCTTGCCAAGTCTCTTGAGATAAACCCCGACGGGATCGATAGTAACTTCTTTAATGCCGATTTTTTAATCGAACAAAACCAGAATGCTGAAGCGAAACAAATGCTTGAGCATGCACTCGAAGCAAAACCTAGACCTGGCCGTGAGATAGCGGATAATGGACGTCGTAAAGAGATCCAAGAATTATTAAGTAAGCTTTAATCTAGATAAGCGATTTTATGAAAACATTGTTAGTAGAAGACGACCCCTTGCTAGGGCAAGGGATCGCAGATGCTCTGGACCACCATAACCATGTCGTTGAATGGGTGCGCACGGGTAAAGAGGCCCTTAGCTTTGTCACAGCCAGTCAATATGATGTAATTGTCTTAGATCTTGGATTGCCAGATATAGATGGTCTAAATGTTCTTAAACAGTTTCGCAACAGTAAAATTACGACCCCCGTTTTGATACTTACAGCACGAAACGCTTCTGGTGAGAAAGTCCTTGGGCTAGATTATGGTGCCGATGACTATATGATCAAACCCTTCGACTTGCCTGAGCTAATGGCACGTTTAAGAGCCTTGCAACGCCGTGATTCACTTCAAAAAACTCAGATTATCTCTCATACAGATATAGAGTTAAATCCAGCTAACAATTCCGTCTTAAAAAGTGGTGTACCGATCGACCTCTCCCGACACGAGTATGATCTTTTACAGCATTTAATGAATAGACCTGAACAAGTATTTAGTCGAGAAATTCTTGTCGACAAACTCTATAACTGGGACAACGATGTAAGTAGTAATACGATTGAAGTTTATGTACATCACTTACGCAAAAAGCTCGGAAAAAACATAATTAAAACGGTCAGGGGAATTGGATACAGGCTAGGGGATGCAACTGTATGAATTCAATTCGTTCTTACTTAACTTATACGCTTGTGATCGGAATAGGTCTTGCGATAGCGATATCTATTGCAATGAGTTATCAACGAATAACCCATGAAACCGAAGAACTCTATGATGCCGAACTGGCTCAGGTTACACGTATTCTCGAAGCAGTGTTAAGTATTGAGTTTGAGTTCACCGGCGTTCAGATTTCCGATACTGTAAGCGAAAAACAAAAGCTCGTCATTCCACCTAACATTATTACCGATGGTGATTACGATAAGAGCGGCCATAAGTATGAAAAAAAACTCGCTTTCCAAGTCTGGAGCCGAAAAGGGGTCCCTCTTCTTGGAAGTAATGCAAACGATACCCTGCTGACCTTTAGCGACCAAGAGGGTTACAGCTATGAAACTATTCAAGGAAAAGAATGGCGCACGTTTGTACTTTATAGTGATTACCTATCAATTTGGATTAAAGTCTCTCAGTTGGTTGAAATCAGAGAAGAAGTCACTCACGAAATCGCATCGATAAACGCATCAATCTTGCTTATTTCGCTGCCCGTGATTTTTTTGCTGATTACATTCATTGTGCGAAGAGGCCTCGCGCCCCTTAATGAGATAAACCAACAAATATCTATCCGGAATAACAGTAATTTAAGCCCGCTCAGTTTTTCCAAAGTCCCCAATGAATTAAAACAAGTCGTAGATTCTGTGAACCGACTCATGTCTTCACTAGATAGCGCATTAGAAAGGCAAAAACGTTTTACCGGTAATGCTGCCCACGAATTAAGAACCCCGTTAGCTGCGATTAAAGTGCATGCCCAAAATATCTATCCCGACAATGAACGATTAACCAAAATTCAGGGACATATTGTGTCTGGTATTGATAAGTTAACACACCTATTTAATCAGCTAATTACGCTCAGTCAGGCCGAATGTAACCAAGACGAAGAAAAGAAAGAAACTATCAACCTTCTCTCATTTATCAGCGAGTTGATAACCGAGCTAGCCCCCACAATTGAAGAAAAATCGATAAACGTAGTACTCAAGATAGACAACCAAATCACGCTAGACGCGAACAGAGGTACCTTATCTATATTGCTACGAAACCTGATCGACAATGCGGTTAAGTATGTCTTACAAAACGGAAATATTGAGATTGAAGTGAGTAAGACCGACGATAGAATTAATATAGCGATATCTGATGATGGTCCCGGCTTAACCACAGAACAAAAAAAACAGGCTTTTGAACGATTTTATAGAGCCGCAAGCCAAGATACCTTCGGTTGTGGTATTGGTTTATCTATTGTTAAAGAAATATGCGAAGGCAGTCATTTTCGAATTGATCTTTCTGATTCCTGTATTGCTGAAACAGGCTTAACTGTCAGACTGTCAGGGTAGTAAAAAAAGCTACAGATGAGGAAAACTTCTCAGTTTTTTGTAAAAGCCTACGCATAAACTTTGATCTATCTACGCCGTCAATCTAATAACTTTATGACTGCATTTATCTTTAAATTTTTGGGTATTCGAAATACTTGGTTGGAATTCACAGTTAGGGGAATAGGACTACCTTGGACACAGTATAAACGAAAAAGTCAGCAATTACGCTGACTTCAGGACGGTATAAGATAAATTAAGACTTGGATATGGTGGAGCCTAGCGGGATCGAACCGCTGACCTGTTCGCTGCCAGCGACTTCAGGACAAAAACTTAACCACTTGAATTTAAATAGTTTATTTAGACTTAAGCGTACCTCACCTCTACCCCTTTATTTAACAATAAACCAGACTAATGAACCAGCATGTCGGATACAAGCAGCACCGTCATACCATCTATTATCTTATACGAGCAGCTGCGCTCACGATCTAAAGACCACGCCGACGCTGATTGCCGCATTTTTTTGCCAGTTAGGATTTCGCCTGAACTATCCTGCAACTCACCAATACCCAAGCGAGGCGCTAAGGCGCTGAGATATGTCCGGGCGTAACCCGGCTTGCTATATGTGCCATGTTTTGCATATTAAATTTCCTGAATTGCAGGCATAAAAAACCCGCTGGGTAGCGGGTTTAAGAATTTGAAATTACAAATCAATTAGTTATTGATACAACTGCTCTTGACATAGCAGCCGTCATATCGGGGGAATGACCATTAAAACGATAATCCAACTTCCCAAGATTGAAAAATTCCTTATCTAGCAAAACTTTTAACATAACCGCACCAGCCTTTTCACTGGAGTCAAAGCTTTCATCATAAGCATAAATATAGAGACACATAAAAACTTTCAGATCATTTGTTAGCGTACTTACTATAATCGACAGCAAGCGCTCATCCCCTTCCGACAAAATAATCTGCACAACAAGTTTATCTATCCACTCTTGCCAAAACCACTTTTCATCAAATAATAAAACAATACAATCCCGCTCTATCTCACCATCTATCAACATTAACCCGTTAAAAAAATGCGTCGTAGGCTTCAAATTTACACCGAACGACCCACGAGCTTTCATTTGGACCGAAAAATCAGAATAAGCCTTAAAATGCTCAAAAAAAGCATAGGCCCGCTGCTGTGACTCTTGCGTTGCAACTAATTCCAGCTGAGCATTTTTAGAACCCTCTAACTCATCACGCGTTAGCCTCATCTCATCTACACTAAGCTGAACCTGATCCTTAGTAAGCTCGAGCATTTCAACTGATTGATTAACAGAATCCCGTGTTGCATTTACCCCGTCCTGCGCTATCTGGTTTGTTTTTTGGGTTAACCGTATCGTCAGAATCAGCAAAACAATCGTAATAAAAGCCAACAACGGGTTAAGCAAACCACCGACCACATCACCTAGCGCACCCAGATTAGCCCGAACTTCTGCCTCATCCGTTTCACAATAACCAAAACAATTAACGACCTCTAAAGGCGAAGGCAATATAGAACCTGCCACAAACCAAACAACTGACAACACTAGCGCCAAGGCACCCGCAGAAAACCAAACCGGCCACCACGCTTTAAAATGATCCTTCATTAATAACCTCCCATGATTTAGGAGGCCATTATATTAGAGATCATATTTATTGATAGCTAAGCATCTTAATATTAAGGGCGAACCGTCGAGCCAACAAAACGCCAAAGTTTAGGAAAAAATGTGGTTTAAATACAAAGAGTAGGCTAGATCTAGAGTGAAAAAATCTAAAGAAATAATAAGTGAAATCAGTTTTTGTCCGGTGGACACAAATAATTCTTGTCCGATTAGTGATCACTAACCGTAGAAACCCCGTAGTATGGTGGAGCCTAGCGGGATCGAACCGCTGACCTGTTCGCTGCCAGCGTCTTCAGGACAAAAACTTAACTCATTGATATAATTATAAAAAACCATCTTGGAGCGTACTCTCTATTTAAGCCCCTATTACTCCTAGTTGGACATCACCTCTATACCCGGTAATATCAAATCAAACCTCAACGGAAAAGGACTTCAGTATGAGCAAAAAAGAAATGAAGAAAACAGAAGCTAGGTCTTGGATTAATAAAATTCAGCAGAGCCAATCTGAAGAATATCGCCAACTTTGCGCGAAGAAACTAGTTTCAGCAACATCACATCTAGCCTTCAGGTATACACAAAATACAGCCTTTAGAGCCTGTATCGTTGACACTCCTCCTCTAGAAGTAAGCAGAGTAAGCTATCCCCCAACAGATATAGTTCAGACATCTCTTGGAAGATGCAATAGAGCCGGTTCAGCTGTCTTCTACTGTACCCCACAACCCTATGTGGCAATCTTAGAAGTAAGGCCCCAAAAGGGTGATTTAGTGGCTGTATCCCAATGGGACATAAAAATACCTTTTGCAGCCAAACCAATAGGCTATTCAAACGAAGAGCTAATGATACGAGATCGAGGCATACCTGAAAGAATCGCTAGAAGGCAAGCAGCATACACCCCAACTTTTAGCTACATAAACAACCAATTTCGTAAATGGTTCACATGCACATCTGATGAAAAATACCACCTGTCATCTTTAATTTCCGAGGAAATGATGAGAGAGAACCTATCAACCCCTCGCACCCCAGATGACCACGATCGTTTTGCTATTATGTACCCTTCAATATGTTTCGATAAAATTCCAAACAGCATCGGACCTCAAGATAATTTTGCATTTTCTACCAAAGCAGTTGACGACGGAGTCCTTGAACTCTCACGAGTCTACATGGTCCACATTACAAATGTCATCGAGCAATTTAGCATCATTGAATATGAGACCGTGGCGCGATCAATCGGAATGCAGAATGGAAAAATTATTTGGATGCAAATAAAGCAAGGAGATAAAACTCTTGGCTATTGGAATGGTGGAAACCTAAATTCATATTCTAAATTAAAATAAACTCCTCTCTATCGAATGTAATAACCCCACCGCATCACCACTTCACTCCAGCACCAAACCAACGCATACATAACCCAGCGCCTAACCACATCTATCTGCAGTTCTTCCATCACGTCTAGGAACGCAGTATCAGCCACATGCCTATTACCAGGGTGCAGTTCTAGCATCCGGTCATGGATAACTGCAGCGACAAAGTAACGCCCATCAGGCGGGAACCATACAACACCCAGCGCTAAGCCAACGCCTAACCAGATCCACCAATCAGACCCAAACGCCGGAGCAAGCAAGATTAAGATAGCACCGATCAGGGACAAAAAACGGGGCACCGTGGCCCCGTCTGTTTCAAACCCTGCAGGGGCGGCATACCCCAATATAATCACCGGCTCTCTTAGCCTATACTTGCTACGCTTTAACCAGTGATCAGACCTAATAATATCGACAGCTATCGATTCCATATAACCTCACTTAATCGGCTTCACAAACATCACCCACCGCTTGTTCGGCGTGCGATGACCGTAAAACCAATAATAGTTAAATCCATTTTTTATTTTGTTAATTGTGTACGGTGGGTTTGCATATGTTGAAGCCTGATCATCAATATCACACAGCACATGCTTATAACCGAACTTCAAACGCGCCCCTGTTCGATACCACAGCGGGATCATAATAAACTCACCCAAGCCAATCTGAGGAACCTGTTGATAATTGGCGTGCTGCCCCGTGGTATAACTCCCCACATCAAGCATTGAAGGCGTATCTGTTGGTACATCGTAATACCACCAATAATAATTATCTGGCGTGCCGTATGAGCTTGCATTCACATGCGGTTGGTTAATCCAAAGCGTTGTATTAAATGAATCATACTTTTGTGCGTTTAACCGCTCACGGCCTGAATCAAACACCAGATCTTGAGCCGCGTTATATACCCGCATAGCAAACCTATCATTGCTTGGGCCTGCATGTTTATCTGATATAAACGCATGAACACAGCCAGCGGGTGGCGTGTAGTTAATCGTTGCAGCAACAACAACGCGATAGGAACCGTCACCGTTATCACTCAGTGAATAAATCCCAAGCGCTGGCCCCAACAAACTATCATCAGATGTATTTGGGATCTTTAAAAAGACAATGGGCATCGCAGGCGCGTCAATGTCGACATACCACATCTTTCTATAGTCCCAGCCACTACACCCAGGCACGTTGATTTTCTGAACGCTAAATTTACCCAACGCAACAAAACCGGGGTATTCATCATCAATTAGCGCAATGCCGTTTTCATTCACTGCTTTAATTCCATAACTCATAACGGCGCACCACTCACCCAAATCATCAAAATGCTTTTCCCCTTATTATATGACTCAGTCAACCATGTCCCTGTTGGGGCTTGGTATGCACCATATTCAGGATAGAAGTATCGAATTTTAGGCTCATCAGTTAACTGATCTTCTGCAGTGACCATGTGAAAAACCTTATGCTTCGATATATTGTCGAGTCCGCCAACAGGATAACTTACCGGCATAATCACCCGGCCCGCCAGCTCAGGAAATTTCAACACCCCAGACGATCCCGCGCTCAGTGTAATTTGCTTGAAAAAAAATGAGGTAGTTGCCTCTGTACCAAATACCTCATCACCCTCTTCATCAAAAATAGACAAGCCATAATTCACGCGTCTCTATCTCCTATCTGCACACGCAAGTTGCCATTATCATCAAAGACCTTAATTACATCATCTGTGATTTCAGTACGGGCCCCCGTGTCTGATGACTTAACCGCCAACTTACCTTTAAAGACTAAATCACCGCTGTCTTTATCCAGGTAAAGTAAACCGTTATCGGCATTTTTATTACCTTGGCCAATCCAAAACGGGTAAGTACCTGAGCTGTTCAGCTCTACACGCACACCATTAATTGTTGATGTTGTATAAGATCCGCTGGTTACCGCGCCCAAATTTGCACTGATTGCAGCAAGACTTCCCACACTCATTACATCAGCAGTGACAGCATCCGCAGCTAGATGAGGTGTTTTGATACTCCCTGGCGCAATCTCTGTTTCTGTTATTAAAGACTTCTTAACAGAAAACGCAGATGACACTTGCATTCCATCAGTACCCCACAGATCAAATGCAGCTACACGCACCCAGCGCTCAACATCATCATTAGGAAGCGCGATCATGATTAAGCGTTCATCAGCTTCACCCACTGCAATCAAATCATCTGCAGGCGTGAAGGTTTCAGAATCACCCAGCCAAACCCTAAAACCAGCAAAGTCGGTTTCAGTTGGGGCCGTCACTTGAATCATTGCAGTACGCTGCACAACATCCACAACAACAGAACCAAGCGCACCCATCTGGGTATTTGATACACTTATTTCAGCCGGATTTAACGAGGTATCACCAAACTCACTCACACCCCAAACCCGCACATCAAACACACGGCCAACACCATCATTCCGAGCATCCAAATAGGTATATTCAAACCCTAATGAATCAACCTCAGTTGCACGCACAATCGTCCCATCAGGTTTAATAACCTCAATAAGATAACGCTCAGCGCCTTCAGCTGCAGACCAAGAAAGCTTGAGCACCGGCCCCTCAAATGCTTCAACCAATGCCAAATCAACCACATCATCAGGCCGCGGACTGATAGAACCAATGGTGAATTCCTGTTCAAACCAAGGCCCAACTGAAACAGCCATTGCAGCAATACGCAGATCAAATTCACCCGATGGGACATCAAGCCGCGCCCACACCTCAACAGTGCTTTCCAATGTTCGCCAGCTCACACGGTCATCAGTGCTGATTTGGATAATGTAACGCTCTGCATTCAGAACAGGGTTCCAACTTAAATTCAGCTCTGGAACTTGCGCAGTACCACCCCACTCCCAACGCAAACCGCTTACCTGTCCCAACGGTTTTTTGATGACATCTGCAGGCACAGGCACAGGCAATGAACCTGAATCTATTTGCTGATCAAATGTATGAACAATAGAGTTATCAATGACGGCCTGAACTTGGAAATCATGGCCACCACTATGCTCAACACCACGCACAATAAACTGCTTTGCAAACTTACTTGCAGGCCCCGCAACATATTGGGTTTTATTTCTTCGCCAGCCCGTATATAAATCAGCATTATGCGTTGAGCTAATCAAAACATGGTGTTCATCAGGCCCCGCAGTAATAACAAACGGGCCTTCTGACTTACCCTGCTTATTTCTGAAAACAATATGCCAATCTTCATCTTCTGAAACTTGTAGGGGCTCACTTAACTGCAGTAACTGATTTGAATCATCACCCACGACAACATCAAGCAGATCACCACCCACGCCCCACTCTGCAAGCCCATGACTTAAATGAATAGCATCACCGTATAGCGGCAACGCGCCATCCAACTCAGTTTTAAAGCGAGCTGCACGATTGCGATAAACCATATCAGCCAACATAAAGACACCTTCACGGAACGCCTGCAAGCGGTTAGTAATACCTTCTTTCTTGATACGCTTCGGGCGCACAGAATCACAACCAGGTAACACACAAAGCACCGTTGTATATTGCCAAGTAAGATCATCCATATACTCCAATTCAATAGAGTCATAATCATCTTGCTCAACATTGGTCCAACCAAGGCTAAACGATCCTGCCTTCATGTTTCGCATACTAAAAGGATATTGCGCCGTGCGCGGCTCATCACGCACCATACCGAACTTCGGCAACTGCACAGGCTTAGCCCGCCCAACTGCACAAATGATTTCCAGCGCTCGCCAGAAGCTGCCACGGGTATCAAACTCATAATCAAAGTGATCACCGCGGTCATAAAACACATCAGCAAGGCGCTTAAGCTCAAACAAATCTAGATGACTATCATCATAAGCACCGCCCCACTCACCCTTTACCACATCGCAAAACGCCCAAGCCGGGTTTCTTGTTGGCACTGGATCGGTCCACTCTATACCCGTCCACGTTGGCAACAATCGCTGACGCATTACATTAATTTTTCGTTCTGAACGGGTAGAGATCTGATCTGTAACTTTAATTTTTACAGCCCAAACAGATTCATCATAAGTTTGATCAGTTGCCATATGCGATCGCAATTCAGCCCATACAATGTGATCTTGATGACGCACGGAATCGGCCAAAGGAGTTGCTGAAGTTCTACGCATTCGCACTTGATAGCGATCTTCATCAAGCCCTACCTGATATGTACGACGAACAGGATCAACGGTTTTCTCTGATACGGTAAAAGTTCCACCCGAAACCCAACCGCCCACAGGTGCATCCAAGTCATCAATCACTTGGTACTGCAGCTCAACCGTCACCGAAACAGAGGAAAGCGCCCCCGTTGTTTCGCTTTGATGATACATACCACCACGGCTTACTAAATCGAACTCAACACCATCAACCGTTCGACCTGCATCACACAGCACATGCGCAGCTGTCCAGCCGTCATACTCTGTTTCATTGGGCGCAAACAGCTCAATATTCCCTACCGTATCAACCGTTGTAATATCAACAGGGAAAAGATCAACACGCTCACCAGGGCCATAAAGCTGATGTTCTATACCCTCAAAATTCCCAAAGCCAGTATCACCCACTTGCGGATCACTCAGCTCATACAACCCCTCACCTATCGAGAGAATATGGAAAAGGTATTGATCACCCCCGATATAACGCCGAAAAGGCTGGCTGGCAAAGCTAGGCCAAACACGATGCAACCCATAACCGACTGATACAGGCTGCCCAAGGCGTGCCGTATTACCCTGAATTTCAGCATTATAGGTAGGTGATTGATCAGGCAGATCAAAGAAATTAGGCGCGGAAGGCACCGCAGGCTGCATCATAGACGCCATATAAGACGCCGCAGCAATGGATACAACCGCGATCGCAATTGTAAATGGATCAAAACCAAACGGACGCGGGACCACAACCAAATGATCAGCCGCTTTTAACTGATAACGCCCCCATGCTTCAGGCTTAAATTCAGCACCGTTAAGCAGCACATAAATAGGCTGAAGTTCACCAGGTAAATACCCCTGAACCGCTTCAGCCAAATACTCTTCAAACGTTATGCTATTAATGATCTGCTCTGCAGCTGAAGAACGGTCATAAATAGAACTCTGCATTACTAATACTGTCATCGCACCGGCAACCAATATTCAAATTTCTTCATACCTTGCAACTGCAGTCGATGGATATTCTCCAACACAACCCCAGCACCCCGCCGCGAATGCAATACACACCCACCATTATGCGGCACCCATAGCCCAACATGATGAAACATTCGCGCCTTACTCATTAACACCACAGCACCCGGAACCGGCCCCTGCAGCTGCCGCCAATTACCGCTTTCCTGCTCTGCTAGCACCGTATTATGAAAAAGCGCCCAATCATCACCATCAACCTCCAAATGACGATCAGGCAAGCAACCCAAGTGACCTAAACCCTTATAAACAACACCAAAGCAATCATAAGAATGCGGCCCCGTGGCGTATTTCTCCCAGGGTAAATACAAGTATTCCTGAACCCATTCAAAACCTTCTAGCGGCTCCATGATTTCACCTATTCAATAAGACCGGGATGCGTTGATATGTCATACAAACGGCGCGGGAACTGCATATTTACAGGATCTAAAAATACGGCAGAAGCCGTCACTTCCTGCGAATTGGCTTGAGGCTTAGATATCACCAATTCCTCAACCTCTGCCGGGTAACTTAAATCAGTGCTGGCATACTTTCGCAGAATGCAGCGGATCGGCACCCGCGGCGGTGGCATATCAGCAACACGCTCAAGCTGTTCAATCACCTTGCGAGACACCGCACTTATCACCAACCGAGCATCACGCCGCCCCTGCACACCTTTCTTTGGCCAACGTACTGACCAAGGACCGGGCTCAAAAACAGCCGTATCACCCGTTTCAAGCGTTACCTGTAAAGAATCAACACTTTCACGCACCATACGCCAGCTTCCATACACCCCGTCATCAGTCAGAAAGGCCGGATGCTTTAGCTCTAACAGCTCATAAACGATAGAGCCTTCAGGATTACTCGCGTAAATCTCACGCAACAACTCTTCTGCAGTTGGCATCACTCACCCTCGACAATCTCAAACCAGTTGCCATCACCATCGCCCAAACGCAGAAACTGATAACCCGAATCAATCAGCTCAGTATTGGCCACCACTTCAGCGCAACGGTTATCAAGAATCCAACCTTCAACCGACAACACCAAATGACCAACACGGTTTTCAGTAAAGCAATAGATAAGATCAGACTTAACGCCTTGCGTGTTCAAATATTCACGACACCACAGTGCAAAGTCTTCACAATCACCCATTAGCCCAGGCTCCCAATGCTCAGCTTTTCCATACTGCTCAGCATCGGACACATATACATGGCGTTTTTTCGCTTCTGAAAAGACTTGCTTTAATAGATCTACATTAACCATTAGCAATGCCCTCCACGTTTTCTAAGCTCCACACACCCCGGCAACGGCTCAACCTTCACGCCTGTTTTAAAGGGCACCGGTTCATAAGATGCAGGCTGTTCTTCAACAGCACTACAACCACTCATCGGCACTAAAATCAAAGCAAAAAAAAGGGCAGCTAATAGCCACCCTGTTGCTCCGCCCAAATGCTCAATCTCAAACGGTTTCATCAAGTACCACCTCAATTTCAGGAGGATCAAGTTCTAACAGCAACCGAGCCTTTTCATCTTCTAATGATTTACGGCGATCAACTGAACCTAAACCCTCACCTTCAACATAGGCTTTCAATAAATCATCCGTGGGCAATATGCGAATCACCGCAATGCTTAGCTCAATCGCATCTTCAATCACCGCACCCGATGACCGTTGAGCAAGCAAACGCCAATCTTCAGCGGTCATCGCTGTTAATTGACCCAGGCTTTCATCAAGCACCGCCACCGCTGCACCATAGGCAGGGCTTGGAATGGTTATCTCAATCCCCTCATCATCTAAAGACTGCACCGTCTCAGGCAATGGATTTTCACCATTCAGCAAACCATCCATTTTAACAAACAGCCGCAGCGCATCTTGATGAGCAATCGCCACAATCAGCTTTTCATTGGCTGTTTTCATTTGTGCAGCAAGATCACCACCCGCAATTGCTCGCGGTAAATACTGCTCATTACGAAACGTCCGCTCGCCTTCTGTTAATGGACGCAAGCCCAGCAGCTCAGCATCATTAACACGCGCCAGCATGGTTTCATCACCATGCACTTGCTCTTGCTGTATAAACAGCTCTGCACGCTTTCTGATCTGGTTACGTGTCCAAGGCTTTTGATCTGTTATTAAATTAATCATGGGCTATACCTCCACCGCATCACAATCGATATCAAAAGACCCCGGCGCAACAGCAAAGCGGATAAACCAACGATAACCGTCATATTGAGCCGTCCAATCATCCTGTGAACCTTGACGTTTTTTAATGCCGCCAATGTAGGCACGCACAGGCTTCCACCCATATGAGAGATAGAAGTCTGTTTGTACTGAATCGCCTTCACCCAGCTCAAAAGGCTGTACTGACTTACCCGATTTAACAACCGGAGCACGCAAGTTCTTTTCAGGCTGCTTAACCCAAACACCTGCAGAGCCACCCACGGTAATCTCACCATCATCAACGGCTATACTTGAGATATCACCCACACCCGGATCAACAACGATCGACTCTTCAAACGTAGTACCCCGCTGAGTTAAACGATGCAATTGACCGTCATCACATGCAACCCAATCATCACCCCGCGCAGCATCATGCGCTAACGCTTTAACTGAGTCAGTTAGCATTGAAGGCTTTTTAAGCTTGTTGAGCATATCGCGGTGCATGTCACGTATTTGGTCGGGCGATGGGGCAGAGTATGACGCAACCACCATCGCCAAATCCCTAGAATGAGTACCCGTGTAAAAACCCGAACCAATTGTCAGATCTGCCGCTGAAAAAGACTTACCCGTAATATCAATCTCTTTAACTTTTTGACAATCAACCCAAATCTCAAACACATCCACCCGCACAACCAAACTTAGAGCCTGCGCATCACCAATTGGCAGAACCCCAATTATATCGTCATTGTTATACGTGACCCCATCGAGACTCAACTTAACTCTTTCACCATTCAACCACGCGTGCAGAATACCTGCACCGCCCGCAGACGATGTATCACCTACTGTGAAAAGCTCTCTGTCTCCCGTACCACCAGATTGCACAGTTGTCGTTAATGAAAACCCAGACTGAGAGGCATTAAAATCAGGAATAACCAAATAATTACTAACGTCAAACCCACTCCAAACCGCAATATCAGAGCCAGCAGGCTTGGAACGGTTGAGAGTGCCATGAATAATGGCATGATTGTTTCGACCTGAGTGATCATCCGTCTCTATGCCCGCCGACACATTAGAAATGGCAGCGTCAGCCCCTGCTGCATTCATAACCCACAACAAACTACTCGTGGCTGAGGCCGCAACAAAACTTAAAATAACTTCTTCATCTACAACCATTGAGCCTGATGCTGCAAGGGTACTTCCAGTCCCACCACCCAATGAACGGGCATACATAATTACCGATGCGTCATTACTATCTAATGTGCTTTTTACAAAATAACGCTGCCCAACTATCGTGGAAATATTAACCGTCGCCCGCGTCTGATCACTTAATTGACCATCCATTGTAAAACTCGATAAAGATACCTCGTTTACTACAGTGTCATATGAAGCTGGCGCAGCGTACCCGCCAATCACCAGCTCACCACCGACAATCACCCCTTCTTCTGCATCACACATCACTGCGGATTGAACATCGCCTGCAAGGAAAGGGGTTGTGTAATCTTCAGAAACAGAAGCAATCATGCCTGCATCTAGCTCTGAAGGATTCTCCGCAAGCACCGAAACACCATTAGACCCCGCGACTAGAGCAGAAGAAATCACAGTTCCACCCGTTAACGGCTTGACAACAACCTCTGTTGAATAAGTGGTATTAGAGCTAGTTAAAAGCACACCGGCTGATATTCCACCTAAATCGTAAATCCGCCCCTCATAGTCTCGCTTCGCCAGTAACCGCCCATCTTTTGTGTAAGCAACCCCATATACAAAGCCCGTCGAAGGCCAATTACTTACCAACCACACCCCCTCATTATTCGGCACCAGTTCTGAAACACCACCATCAGTCGCAACAGCAATACGCGGCATTGGCAAGCCAGATACTGGGTGCATAGGAGCATCGTCGGCAATGCGAGCAGCTATAGCATTAACAAACTCATCTACAATAACCACGGAATGCGATAATAAACTTTTACTAAAATCTATCTCCCCTAAGTAACCGCCATGCGCCGTATTGGCCGCTACTCTTCGCTGAGAATTAGAAGCATAATCCAAAACAATTAACCCTGACGCTCCATCAGTAGTCCCATCCCTCAAGCTTACAGCGATACACAAACTACCGCCGACTAGAGCAATAGCGTCCGTAGTCCGACCACCTCGCCACACGTTGCGCTCCCACTCTGCTATTGTTTCATTAACATGCTCCCTCCAAATAGGCAGGCCAGGCTTAGTCAGATCATGCAACACAACCTTCATATCCAACGCCACAACCATCACCCGCTTAGGCGCTCCCCACTTATAAGAATGTTCAGCCCAGATATCATCACTTACCGCTATATCCACAACATCGGTATAAGTATCAAGCAGCGCAGTAACAGCAGGAATTACATAATCCTCATCCCCTATTAATGTTGCCGTTACGCTGTCTTTATCCGTGGCAACCTGCGCTGCCAGCGCTTGCACTTGGCTTAGCTCATCTGTAATAGCCCCTTGCGCCGCAACTGCACGATCAGCATCCGCTTTGGATGCACCCGCCGATACAGCTGCACCTGATTCTGCAGCAACAGCACCGGCTTCAGCTGTTTCAGCCGCGAGCATGTTGGCTTCTGAATTGTTATTGGGTATACGGATATGCTCTTCTAGCTCACCCTCTAAGGATTTACGGGGGCCGTTGTCAGTTTCAAAGGTTGCATCTTTATCACCTGCAATGAACGTATCCCATTTTTCATCATTCGCAACGATGCGCTCTACCGCTTGTTTAATATCAGTCATTTACTCAACCGCCTTATTTAACTGTTCATCTATGTATTGAAGTTCGTATGCACCAAACTCCAACATATCGTTGATCTGTTCTTCAGAAAGATTCACCACCGGATTACCCCGCGTCACCACCTGCACGGCAATACGAAACCCGGCACCATCCACCCGTGATTCACCCAGCTTTACAAACTTGCAAGGTTGTTCAGCACGCCCGCCCCCGGTTCTTAATTCCATCTTGAACCAGCCATGCCCGCGGTTGATGGTGTTATGCACCCACCACCTGAAATAACCTTCTTGCTCCAAGGAGAAACGCAAAGTAAACCAGTGATCAACCAGCACATCCAAACTTGTGATTCTTGATGAGGGGAGCCCCGCTTCCATTTTGGTTGTCACGCTAAAATCACGGGGCTTAGATCGATAGTTCGCCAGTAAACCCAGCGGTAAATGCTCTCGCGGCCATGCCGGGAGAGCTTCATTAGTTTCTGCCATGAATTTACCTATCTAATATGAATTTACCTAAGCGATTGCCGCTGTAAGCCAAAGGCACCTTCAACTGCATCTGATGTGGAATTACCACCTTCAACAACTCGCCGCTCTAGCTCATCCATTGCAGCACCCACGTAGATATGCAGATCACCGCTTTCATCTGTTTGCTGCTCTGTTTGTTCAGTTGTGTGGATATGAATGACAGGCTGGGCAGCTGCAGCAACACCGGAACCGCCTTTTAAGTTGTTGCGATGCCGTGGGTCGCTTTGAGTGATAACCTCTTCCCCTACAATAAGCTTGGAATACATCTCTCCTTGCTTCAGCCGATCGCCATAGTTATCAGAGGGCTGACCCGCTATACCGCCCGTGTGATAGGACGGCATTTCTGTACCTGAGATTGTCGAAACAATACCCGCCGTGGCACTGATCACCGTGCCGATGGCCGGTATATTTGTGGGAAAAGGCAGGCTTGCAGCTTCTGCAATACCTTGTTGAATTTTGATAATGGATTGAGCAATTGCGAAGGCTTTACTTGCAGCGAACATTATCCGGTAGATACCCGACTGTTCACCGGCTGCAGACTTCATTACACCGGCAATACCATCAAATAAATTCTCATAGTTTTGCAAACGTTCTAGCTGTTGTTTTTGCTCTTGTTGCTGAAGGTCTTTTTGATATTTTTCCCAGTTTTTCAGGCTGGCCGCACGGTAGGCATCCTCACTAATGGCACGTACTGACAGCGCATTATCGAGTTTTTCTTGACGCTCTAACCATGCTTGGTCTTCAAGCTGTGCTTTGGTCATAAATTCCTGCATGACCAATTCATAATCTGTTAGGGCTTCCTCTTCACGCTTAAGCCTTTGCTCTTCAAGTTTGGCTTGGCGATCCTGCTCTGCTTTATCAGCATAAGCAGCCCGCAGCGTTTCAATATCTTCAAAACCTCGGCTTTCTATTTCAGCCTGGGAAAGCTGCAGTGCTTCAATTTTTTGAAGACGCGCAGCGTGCTGAAGATCAAGCTTCTGCAGCTCAGAAGCAAACTGCATATCTAACTGCGAAAGGTATACAACTCCGGCCTCTCTTGCCTGTTCTAGCTCTGCCGTTTTATGGGGGGAACTACTGGGCAATGTTGGCGGCTCATAATCACTCACCAGCGCACCGGAAGTACCTGAAGCAATGGCTTCCTCTATTTCTGCAATCTCTGCTTTGATGATACGAATGCGGGACTTACGCCGCGCTACACGCTCACCTTTGGTGCCAGTTTCACCCATAAGGGCATCCATCATGCCCGTAAAACCGCCGCCGTACTTTTTACCGTTTTCCTCAAGATCAACTATCTCTTCAGATAGACCACCCATCTCCTCCCTGAGTTCTTTCAAACGCTCTGTTCGCGTTGTCCCCAACAACGACTGCATATATTGAGCACCATCAGCAAGCACACCCACAAAAGGGATTACAGTGTTGCGCGTTAGGTCATCCCAAACTGCCTGCAGGTCTTTAATATCTTGATCGTATTCTTTAAATTTTTGTAATTGTGAATCTGTGAGCGCAACGTCCATTTCACGGTAGCGCTCTACCATTTGGCGAAACTGCTCACCGTTATTAGCAAGCAGAGGTGATAGCTTTGATGCATCATCCGCTAGAGATTCCAGATAGAAAACCTGCCGATCGGCGCTAACATTGGCATCGTCCATTGCCTTTTTAACTGCGATTAGAGCATCAGGGCCGGACATTCTTGCCAGCTCATCAGCTGTTAGGCCAACTTTGTCGCCTACTTGCTCAAAGAAATCAGCAAATTCACCCGCCCCAGTTGAGCGGAAATCACCAAGTTTGTCTTGCCAATCTTTAAATATATCTGCAGCTTTCTCAGCGTCGATCCCTACCTGCTCAGATGCATAGCCGATTTCTTGAAGGGTTTGAATAGAGAGCCTAGCGGCTACCGCTTGGGCTTCTAACTCACGCCCCAACCTTGCCGTATTCACCGCAACCAAATGCGTACCTGCAGCAGCAATAGCCGCCCCCGCCGATACAGCACCCATGCCACCTGCTACTAATGTAAGCCTACCTGCAGCCCCGGTCATCGGTAGATCGGTAGAGTCGAATCCATCAGCCATTAACTGAAGCATTCCGGTCATCCGCGTCCCGTGCTTTTCAGTTTTGCCAGCTTCCTTGCCAAATTGCCGCGTTTTCCCTCGCGACTTATCCATCCGAACATCGTAGTTATTACTGATTAAATCCAGATCAACCGACAGCGTTTGAAGCTTACGCTTCTTACTCATAACCTTCCCCCACAACAGCCTTGATATAGGCTATTTCCTCTTCTACCGATTTCGCTTGCACAGAAGATTTTTGAACCGGCAAACCATCTGGATGCATGGATTCCAAGCGCTCAACATCGTACTGATACCACTCGAATAATTCTGAAAGTGACATTTCAGCCAGTACGCGATGAATCACCGGAATCCCCCAGCGATCAGCTAATCCGCGGACGTATCTTCTGTTAGGGAGCCCTTTCCCCGCAAAAGCTCCAAGCGCTCAGCTATGCCGTTTACTTGATCTGCAGCTTCAAACAGCTCAACAATCAATGCCGCAGGAAGCTCTCTTATTTCCTTATAGAGTTCATCAAACGGCCGATCAGCACCGGGCTCAATGGAAGCAGCACTCACACGCGAGAAATAATCATAATTTGATGATGTGATTTCCTTTTGGTTGCGATCCTTCTCAACCGGATTATCACGCATCACCTTCTCAATCCACGCCAAGGAAGAGATCTCATGGAACGTGTATTCCTGACCTCTTACCTTCAGTGTCTCTTTTTTAATTAGCCCCTGAAACATTAGGTCCAATTCCCCCAAACAGGTTCGCCAGACCAATCAAGCGTGACATTGGCATAAATCTTTTCACCCACCTCATGCGTGATTTCAAAGCCTGACACAATGGCATCTGATTCCACTTGAGTTTTAGCAGCATCCGGCCAGTTGAACCCAAACTTGCGCGGATCATCGCTATTAAAATCAGCTTGCAAATCAGTGTGGTAGCCTTCTGAACGATCAAACTCCATTTTGAATGTAGATTGACCGCCATCACGCATACCACCAGTTTTCTTTTTCCAGTTGGTATCATCGCTGTAGCGGTTATCGTCCCTTACCTCTTTTGAAGGCGCGAATGAACCAAGCTCTACAATGGCACCGCCGATATCAACCATCACTTGCGGGTCAGAATCATCACCACGTACAAACCGTGTTCCATTACCAAATGACATAGTTTTTCTCCTAGTTAATCATCATATTTAAGCTGATACGCCAGCTCTAACGCCGAGTAAGTACCCGATGGGGAATCTGAATATGCAAAGCTTTCCATGAAGCTGTAGTACACCAAACCATCTAATAAGCGCTGCTCTTCCATAGCGGCTTCAATCCAGCTTGAAATTTTATCTAAGCGGTCATCCGCTCTTTGTGCTGGCGCTTTGGTATTGATGCGGATAATCAACGGAGCATCAGCTTGTGCGCCGTTGTTGACGTGTTCCCGCTCACCTGTTTCAAAATAGATATTGATAAAGTCTTCAGCTTTTTCAGCCTCTCCACGCGCTGTAAAAACATGGTGATGCGGTAGTTCTTTAACCGCACCGCAGACAATATCTTTCACTTTGTGACGGATAGCCTTGCGCCGTGCTGCAGATGTGTTTTCTAGTGGCATTACTTAACCCTTAATTTTGTTAATCTATGATTAATTTCATGCTGCAGAAGGCCATCAAAGCGCGAATTCATTAAGCGTCGAACGGTACGCGGGGCAATATCCTCAAGGGTTTTATCAATAGCAATACGCACTACATCAACATGGTGATAATTTTTGCCATCGCGCCTTGATACCTTGCCTGTACGCTCAAACACATGATCTTGAGCATTTCTACCCTTTGCGATAAACGCATTAGGAAAATGATGACCACCCCTTGCTTTGACACCCTTACCTTTGCGCATTGACCACCCACCACGCCCAGTATCACGGGGCTTTAAGCGGATAGCCGATAACCCCCTGACATATGCAGCAATCGATGCCACTTGCCGCCTTGGCGTAGCACGCCGGACGTAAATGCGTTTTCTGATGGACTTCTGTTTAATTGATAGCTGTTTAGAAACACCACGAATAATGCGCGTTCTACTGAGTGAAGCCGTTTTGTTAAGGGCAGATGCCGCCGATCGCGGGAGCACCTTGCGGCTTATATCCCGCATTAACAGATCCAACCTCACTATCTCTCTATCAAAACCCGACATCAGATATCCTCATGCACAACACGATGAAACGAATCGTTAACCTGCTCGATCATTTCGTGGTCTTCACTGACTAACGGCGTCACCAAATAATTAACCAATAAGCCATCATCAGAAACGGGCTTTACAATCCGCCAGCGCTCATCAACAGTCCAAATTTCATTACCAGGAACAACACCTTCAACCCGTGGTATTTTTATATAAGTCACCACGTCCTGAACATCACCGCCCAGCGTTAATACCTCAACATCACGTGTGATTAACGCCACCACTTCGATCAGCTCACCGGCTGGCTTCATGCCAACCAGCTCGCCAAAGTCATCAGCGTCAAAGAAGGTATCCAGATCTTCTTTAATCAGTTTCCGACTCATCAGATTCTTCCTCTTCAGAATCAGAACCTTCTCCGTCTTCAGAATCAGAAGCTTCTTCAACCGGATATGCTGCCTGCCCCGTACCCACTAATGTTTTTGA
Source organism: Neptuniibacter sp. UBA6509 (assembly GCA_002435145.1). Lineage (GTDB taxonomy): Bacteria > Pseudomonadota > Gammaproteobacteria > Pseudomonadales > Balneatricaceae > Neptuniibacter. Next base: position 61,682 of record DJLT01000115.1, on the reverse strand, counting down.
ATCAGACTCCGATAATCCAACAGACTCACCCTCTTCAATCAGCTCACCACCGGCCCAAAAGTCCGACTTTGCAACTACTTCAACCAACTTAGCCATAATCAAAACCCTTAAAAAATTTACGTTGTTTGCACAAAAAAGGAGGGCCGAAGCCCTCCCTTTTTCTATAAAGCCGGTTTAAACCGTTTTACGTCCAACAGTGAAGGATTCAGGACGACGAACACCTCCATCACAATCTTGGAATACACGAAGGATCAAGCCATCAGAAGCGGCCTTGGTAGATGTATCCACTTTAAGATCCAACACACCCCAAAGCGCGATCATCAACTGACTCCAATCACCAAACGCCCAAGTATCCGCAGGCATTTGGCCTGTTGCGTGTGCCATATAGCCGTTTACTTCATTGTTCTGCCATAGGCGCTCGCCAGTGCCATCAAACACTTGTTTGGTCTTAGCCGCACCACGCTGAACCGCATTGGTCAGATAAGCCATGTTCTGAATATCTGCATTGTAGGTAGCAATCTTTGTTTCCATGGAAACTGCAGAATTAAAGTCCATACCCCCTGCAGGGTAGGTCACCGCATTTGTACCCACTGCATTAAGGATACCTAACGGCTCTTTAACACCATCACCCAGCAGTAATGCCAGATCGATAGCAACGCCGATGCCCGTTATGAGGTCTTCACGGATCAAGTTTTCCACATTCAATGATGATTGCTTGCGTAGCTTACGCGTCACAGGAATTGCACCTGCAATACACTTAGGCGAAAGCGGTAGTGTGGTGAAATCAAAATCACTATCAGACACGTCTTCATCTTCAGACAACCAATAGAAGTTACCTGAAGAGGTCTTTTTAGGAATATCAACATCACCTACCAAGCCGCTCATAATTTTAGCGCCTAGCTGTGCCACCATCGCTTTATTACGCAGGACATCAATAAACTCATTGCCCATCAGCTCAGTGGCTACCAATTCACCGCCTTTGCCTGATGTTTGTTTTTCAAGCTGACGCTGAACCATGACCTCTGCAGGCATGAAGAAACCACGCGCTTCTTTGCCACTTGCATCAGCAATAGCCAAACTAACTTCACGCTCTAAACCAGCCTTGGACCAATCATTATTGGCTGCAGCGTTAATTGCACGCATCAATGAGTAATCACCTAGTTCTTTCTCATCAATACCAATTTCACGGGCTGAATGCAGACCGCCTTTGTCACCTTCTTTTTCATAAGTAGGTGGTGCAACAGGCTTAACACGCTCCATCACTAGCGCACGGAACTGATCAACCGTATGGCCACCGGACACAGATTCTTGAGCTAAGGAACGCTGACCGAATTGACGACCAATTTCATTGATCTCCATGATTCGTTTACGCTCACCTGCAGCAATATCTTCTGCACTTGGACCTTGCGGCTCAGCACCGGAACGCTGTGAACCCTCTGCACCAGCAGCTGGCGCTTTTACTTCTTCCTTCTTTTCTGGCTTAGCCATTTTTTCACTCCTGATAGTGATATTGCTTACTGCATGAGAGCGACCAACACCCACCGTTGGATCTGCCGCAACTGATACAAAACTGATTTCATAGGGCTCCCAGTCCGTGACGCGGTAAACCTCACCGCTTTCATCTTGAGACTGAAGAACCATTTCAAAAATTTGATACCCAACCGAAACATTCCGGCGAATACCATCCACAACGTCTTGCCAAACGGGTTCAGCACTTTCATTGCGGGAAAAACGCACCCGTGCCCGCAATCGCCCGCTTTCTAACCAGGCGTCTTCAACAACGCCGATCTGCTCCCAGCGACTATGCATTTCTAGTAAAGGGGCCCCTGCCTTCATTCGGCCTAAGCGCACTGCATTTGGAGAGTGATCCAAAATCTCTTCACCAAACCAGCGAGGGACGGGGTATTCACTAGACGCTGCAATTTCTACTGTTCGCGTTTCTTCATTGATGGAGTCAGAAACCACAGCTAATTCACGCTGCAGCTCTTGCCCTTCAATCTCCCTCAGAACCGCTAGGTTGCTCGTCTTCACTTTCTTGCTCATCGCCTTCCGACTCCGAATTCTGCTCTGTTTCATTCAACAGCCCGCGACCTTGCAGCAGCTGCTCTTCCCACTCAAATTCATCAAATACTTCTTCAGGGTCTTCACCGGCCTCCCTGATAAATGATGAGCGTGTTCGCGTTCTGTTATTGATGTCTTCGGTGTGAGCCTTTGAATCATTTTTAGGATCAACCCATCCCCAGCCCCGCGGTTGAAAAGACGGTTGGCAGATGTGATCAAACTCCAACATGGAGAATGGAAGCGCCTGCGTTAACAGCGACATTCGCATCCAATTTCTGTTGATTCGCTCTTCTAACTCTTCAATGACAAAGAACTGCAAAACCTTGTACATATCCCTTTCATCCAGCTCACCGGATCGAAGGGAGCTGAAATTCACACCTTCCAAGTCATTTGCAAGCCGGTTATAAGAGACACCCCACGCAGAGGAAACGCCCCGAACCGCATCCTTTAAAAAGGCCCCAAAGTTAGCCCCTGCACGGTCTGCTTTACGATCATTAAAACGAACGCCATAAGGTAAAAGGTGATAACTTCCGGCCTCTACTTCATGGACAATTTCGCCTTGATCATTCTTCGGCGCGTCTTCAAATGCTTCTGGATCTTGCTCAAAAAAACCGCCTGATTTGGCGGTTTCTTCTGCACTGGTTAACTCTGCTTTTCGGTATTCCCCTATGTGGTACAACTCCACCATTCCGGCGTGTGTCCAGGGGATGCCCCTTGTTTGATGGGGCCGCCACGGTATGAACGTGTGGATAATCTCTTCTGCAGGAACCCTTTCATATTCATTGCCCTGCCAGCTGTATGTGCTATCCCCTGGATGATTCACCAAAAGATGATAAGCAACGGGCTTTTCCCACTGATCAAGCTCCACACTCATGCGGATTCGATTGCCGTTTTTAAGGTCTGTGTTGTAGTTAAGATCAAGCCGGTCACATTCAAGGATCTGGACCGAGTAGCCCCATTCGTTATCATGGCCGAAGTGCTCACGCACCAAGACCTCACCATCACGCGCAAGCGTTTCAATCCAGAGCTGTTTGAACGTTACGTGGTGATAACGCCCCGTAACATCAAATGACCCTTTTTTGCAGAAGCGTTTCCAGCTTTCTTCAATGGTTTTGTTTCTTAGGCGGTCCGGCTTCCCATCCGGTAGCTTTACTCGGCTTTGAAACTTCATCCCCCGTGGCCCAATTACGTTATTTTTCAACAGGGTGTAATAACGTTTTGCATAAGGCTGGTTAACTGACTGCTCACGCGCATATTGAACCAAAGCCCCAAGATCGCGGTATATATCCTGATCTGCACTTTGGCTTGAAGCACGGCCTGACCATCCAAGCCTTAAGCGGTCACTTTTTGCTGCTTCAAAGGCTCTAGCCATTCCAGTTTTTTCAGATGGGCCGACATATCGATGCCACGCCCAATTGATCAACCGCTGAGCAACGCTAGGCTGTTTATTCATCGCATTCTCACTTTTATTAACCGTTGACGTTCGGGCACGATTCCAGCCTGCTCTTGCTCCCGTCTATATTCTCGACGGTAGCGATCGCGCAGTTTAATTAGTTCAGGTATGGGAATTCTTTCAATCTGCATACCGTCAATTTGATACGCTTGCTGATCTTTGGTTGCCCGTTTTTCAAGCGTTGCCTGAATAGCTTGAAGCATCTTCTTTGCATGGCTTTGGGAATCATGTGAGCCCTGCACCAAATCAGGCAGAACAATCAAGCGGCCTGTAGCAAGGGTGATACGTTCATCACCTCGCTTAACAAAGCAGCTGTAAATATATTCACCTGATGTCCATGCTGCAGACTTTGATGCACCAACCGATACAGTGAAAACTTCAGCTTCACCACTTGCTTCAAGGTCAATTTCTGACGCACCCCGCAGGGCATAACCAAGCACCCAACCATCAGCTGAAGAATAGCCCGATGCGGTGCGACTCCAACTAACGCTATCACCTGCCTGAATCGTTTTAGGTTCACTCATCGTCTTATTTTCTTCTTAACTTTGAATCGTTGATTTTCGCTCGCTGGCGGTTCAGGTTGCGGCTTATCTTCGCGATCTTCTTTGGCCGTTATGATTTTGGCCTGCTTAACACCAGCCCTTGGCTTGACGCCTGCATAGTCTTTATTTTCAGGATGCTCATCGATGTGCTCTATAAAGTCAGAGTCATACACCGCACCGCCTAGCAAATCACCTTGAAGCAACTCAGCTTCACGGTCATCCCATGCATAGCTTGGTATGTGGATTCTGAGCACTCGCCCCGCATGAGTGGCATACACAATGCCATCCCACGCCTCCACGTTTGCCCCTGATTTACGGGTCCAAATAAGTTTGCCTTGATGCTTACGCGATGGAATTTTGCTTTCACCCGTAATCTGAGCATAAAAGTCAGGGCGGATATCATCAGGCCAATGCATTCGCCCCGGACCTGAGCCAGTTAACTTCATACGCCCACTGATCAAATCCTTTGCCCGGTTTACACCAATCATCCAGATCCTTAACCCCCACTTGGCAGCCTTGGTCTTTCCGTTGATATCAACCTTTTTGGGAATTTTGACTATCTCAGCATCAATATCATTTGAGCCTTTAATAGCCATCAGCTTTGGACCTATGCCGCCCTTACGAGTACGGACATAGTTATAAACCGCGTCTTGAGTATTACCGTCACCAGAGTCAATACCGGCTGCAGCAATACGAATAGGAGCCCCGCTTTCATGGCGATAGACACCATTCAAAGCCCTATCCAGTTCAAACCAACACGGATCATTTATGTCGTTTACGCTGGTTTGAGCATGAATCTCACCCCAGTAAACTATCCATGATTCTTCACCACGGCCCCATGCCATCAACACAACAGCCAATCGATCAGGCTGCACATCAATACCGGCAGTCATCACCAAGCCACTATTAGGAACTTGTAAAACAGGGTATTGCTCAGCCCGTTCCTTTAGGGTTTCTGCATCAGGTGAGCCGTCTTTATATTCATAGGCTTCACCTAATGTTGTATTGGTGAAGTGAATCATCTTGCCTTCATCACCTTGCTTAAGGCGATGTGTAGCAACTAGATATTTGATAGCCAATAATTCAAATTTAGAACCGGGAAAAGGTGAATACAGCTCATTGATATAGAACCCTGCAACACCTTTCGTTTCTTTCTCTGCTCGCCATTCACCACTTTTAACATTGATGTTCTTTTGGCGATCATCCCACTCCCCACCACAATGCGGACACGCATAAAATGCACGCTCCGGCACACAACAACCATAGGTTTCATGGTTGGCTTCAGGGTCTTCAGGAATAACAACGCAACCCCATGACAAAACATGGTAATCACCGCACTCATGGCACGGCACCCAGAACTTGCGTTGATCGCTATTTTTATAGGCTTCCTCTACTCTGGAAAAACCTTTGATGGTTGGCGTTCCACCAAAAATCAATTTACTGTCTTCAAACGTTTTTAATCGGTCACGCAAATGCTCAACCGAATCACCTTGTCCTTGCACATCACCCGCACAATCATCTGGCTCTTCGACACAGCCAACCGGAACTGACCAACTCTTTACGTTATCCGGGGAGTTAGAACCCACCAATGCAAGAAAACCATCACCGGGAAATTCCTTATAATCACGCGTATTCTCTGACGATCTAGATGTTAGATTTACAAGATCAGCCAGAACAGGCGTTGCCTTGATCATTGGGGTAAATTTGGTTCGTAAATACTTATTAATTGAACTGTCTTTAGGCATCAACATCAGGATCGGACACGGATCTAAATGTATCCGCTTGCCTAAATAGTTATTCCAAACACCATCGGTCCACGCCACCTGCGAAGACTTAACACCAACCACTTCACGAATAGTCGGATCATCCAACGCGTCCAACATACCTGGAACCCAAGGCGTTAAGTCAGAGCTGTATTTACCCGGCTTGGCAGAGGTGCCTTTTGCTAACCAACGATATTCGTTGGCCCAATCTGTACTCGACATTTCAGGCGGTGGAATAAACGCCTCCAACGCCCTATCAACTACTACATTCAGATTGCTTATTAATTTTTGATAAAGCGGTGAGGATGTTTCGAGAATGCTCATTCAATACCCCCACATCAATCTGCACGTCATACAGCGAATCCAAATCAGCCTTTAACGAACGGTTACCGCTTAACATCGTGCTTCGGATCGTTGTCGCAATCCCTGCCAACAACTTTTCTGTTTCTTCAGATGGAACCAACTGCTCAATCTCTTTCGCTATTACTATTTCCTCCTTATCACCTCGCAACCGATCAAGCCGATCCTTCGGTGATTCAGAGGATTTCCCCATCTCTCGACGGAGCAACCAAGCGAATACCTTTTCCGTGTCATATATATTTTCACGACCACGCCCTCCCTTCTCCTCTATAGGAAAGGAAGGATCTTTCTGAAAAGCTGTAAAACTTTTCTCTGACCAAGGAAAAAGCTCAGCCAGCTGCTTCTTATTGACCAGAGACACATTAAAAAACCTTTATAACCAACAATTTAACTAAGGAAGGAAGTCCTAAGAAATTCTCAAATCTGGGAGAAATCCGCGAGCAGCTGCCCCGTATGATTCAGATCCCTAGGGAGGACCCAAAAGCCTGCGAAAGCCACCGCATCACCGAACCGCGAGCACAAAAAAGGGCGAGGTTTCCCCCGCCCAAGCTCTGCACTAGCACCCACCAATAAATCATCTAAGTCTCAGGAACTTTCAGTGCCTCAGCCTCACCACCTTCATCAACTACATACTCACTCAATGCTATTGCTAATGAGTCAGTCTCAGAACAAATACCCTCCGGCGGATAGTCCGGCCACAACGAACGCACCAGCGTTAACAGCAACACTCTTGCTGTCTGATCACCTTCAACACAATACTGATGTCGATAATCAGCAACCTGATGAATCACACCCAAAGTAATTTGAGTGCCATCACCAAACTGATAACCATCAGCTAACTCTTCAGGTTTGTTACAACCCGTCATTGCAACACAGACCGCAACAGCCGCTGCAGCCAATAAGACCTTGAACTTACCCATCGCTCACCTCGCTTAATCGTTTCCAGAATTCCTCTCGCTCAGACTCAGAACGTAGAGGGTAGATATATCGCCCCTTATAGCGCATCCAAACCACGCGCTCTTCACGGCCATCTAAATGCAACATGGGTTGAGGCGTGCCGTCATTCCCATTTGTATCCAGATACACACCAATGCCGCCCCACCAGTCACAACCCATTGCAACCAATAACGCATCACGGATATCACATTGCGGGAATACATCACCCGCATCAGAAAGCCGCTCAATTGCATAATGTCGGCTTCCTTTCCTTCCACCCTGCCTATACCAGCCAGCAACAACGCTTGAGGGCTGTACCTGCTTACCCAACCGCTTCCTGTACTCGCTAAGGCCAAGAACCAAATCAGACTCAACGTGATTAAGAACATCGCCGGGAAACTCCCCGCGACTAAAGTAATCAACAAGGGAGAAATCCAAATCACTTGCAGGCATTACCACCGTTTCCATTCCCATATTTTGTTTTCCACCACATCACAAATAAATCAATCAGCTTCGTATTTGCCCAGCCTGCGCCACCTGCTACCGCCCCAGCAACCTCAACTGAATAACCCAACCCAACAGCTAACAACGCAGCCAGATACCCAACAAACACCGCAAATCCTAAGTGGATCAAATAGCCCACCAAAGACCAAACCCGCTTACCTTTTTTAACCGAATACAAATAATCAAAGGTTGCGCCAACCACCGCCAGCAGCCCGGCTGGCATTAAATTAACCATGCTCTCCAACAAACTGCTTTCACCGTTCGGCATCCCTTCCAACCCTCAAATTACAAACATAAAAAAACCCGGCACAAAGGCCGGGTTCAAAACTCAATTAATCACAAATTGCAGACACAAAAAAACCGGAGCCCATACGGATTCCGGTTTGATTTACTTACAAATTTTGCAAGATAGCTGAACTCTACCCCCTCAGCGCACCATGCGTCAACAGCCCATCACGCATATTGACAAATAAACTCACCCATATTCACGGAATCCCGTGCATTTACTGGGTTTCAACTGCACAAATATTTTTTGATGAACCTTAGCAACCCGCTCATTAAACGCCCGCGCCTTAACACAAACTCGCTCAGCACGCTCGGCCATCGACAGCGACAACTCAAGATATTGCAAACTCACAACCTGCCGCTCACCCTCTTCCAAACCCATCACAATCCGATCTACATCATAAATATCATCAGGCATCGACCCTGCCGCCGGGTTAGTCCCCCGAATACTCTCCCCCATGTTCTCCATAATCGAATACAGCGGCGACCGTCCGCAAACCATTCCATCACTTCGGCCCTCACTCAACACCCACTCACCCCACGCCCTCAACCGACGATCAACCAACGCTATCATCGTAGGTCTAACACGCTTACGCCTAGCCTTTCTCAAATCCTGCTTAGTCAAATCAACCGCCGCCAAACGATCAACCTGCTCCTGCACACTCACATTCTCCATGCCTGATATCTCCATACCAACGCTAATTATTTACAACCGGTACACGCCCCTGGCGCCCCCAGTATTCAACAGATCTTAGAAACCTATGCTCCCACCCCTCCTGAGTATCAACCCCTTCTGCACCTAACTGATAACGCACAAACTCTTGCCTGATCGCCTCCCTGTCCAACTGATTAACTTTATCCCAACACAAATTCATCATTGCACATGACTCAGAGAACTCATCCTCATCAAACACACCCCACTCCATATACATTGGAAACTTTTTATTCACAGCCCCCACAGAGAGAGAGTTATTACTCGGATACTCGGATGTGTGGCGTTTATCATGCACCTGCATTGTGGCGGATATATGCCGCGAATCCCTCGCCGCCACTACACCTCCCCGTGGCGCTTTACCCGTGGCGGTATTGTGGCGGTATTCCAAAGGACGGACTAAATCACACGCGGCCAAAGGCAAAAAATACTCAACAGGTACCCGTTGAGTTTTATCATGCAACGCACGAATCAAACCCGCATCCTCAAGCCTTTTCAGCAACCGCTTTATCTGATCTCTAGACAAAGCAACCCGGTTATCCATACGCCCACGCTTAGGAATAACCTCCAATTGCTCCTGCATTTGCTGATAGCTCAACCGCCGAGTACGGCCAACAATCCCCGTTGAATAATCCATCCAACGCCTCAACACCCGGATATACAGCAACTGAGCCGAATGAGGCAAAGCACACTCATCGTCAGCAAAACTATCTAACTCTTCATCTGTCAGAAAAACACCAGGCATTACTACTCCTGTACAGCAGCCCAATAGCCGCTATAATCAATCCCGTTTTGATAGGCCTCTCACTCCATGCCGAGCAAGGCCTATCACTACACGCCCCTTTTCTACGCCAATAGAAAGGGGCACCCATCCCTCACATAAAGCCACAGCATTGCGCGCTCACGCAGCCAACACCTCTCTTTGAGTCTTATATGGGTTATTAGCTTTCGCTATTGCTGCCATCGGAGGAGGGCTTACACTGTTGCCGCACATAAAGACCTGCTGAGTCTTTGTGAATTTTCGCCCGTCATGACCATGTGTAATGATGTAGTTTGGTGGAAATCCTTGCGCAGCGTACAACTCATGCGGCTGTAGCATTCTCATGAGGATATCGACAATCACAAAAGGGGCGCCTCTGATAAACACAGTGACAAGAGCAAGCCGGTCCTTGGTTGTAATAGTGTTTACAGGCTTATCAAGACTGTCTGCATTTGTACCACTACCATAGTAGCGACTTAGAAAAGCCGCACATCTTAGAGCGCCATCTTCATCTTCTCGGGAAAGCTTCAATTCCACCAAAGCCGTCTTACCGCAACCTTGAGTCATGATTGTTGGTGCTGGCTTATCAACTGCCTGACCCGTGTTTGAACTAAATTGCCGAGATAAGAAAGCCGTTACCAGCTGCTGCTGACTATCGGTGTTAGTAATGGTTGTAACTGGGTCACTCATTGATTTTGAGTGAGTAGTATTAAATCCACCATTAGCCTGAGCAAGAAACGCAGTCGCAAGTGCAAATCTATTTTCTGTTGTCTGCGTGCGCAGCGGATCGCCAATAGAATGCGCCCTATTGCCTTTTTTCTCACCACCATAAAAAGGAGTGAGCACCGGAGCAACAATAGAGAACGCGCCGCCTTTAGGCCAAGCGGTAATAGTATTTAAAGGCCGATCAATTGCGTGAATACTTTCTTGACTCCAGTTAGCTATAGGCACAATAAAAGGCTCGCCTCTCCCCAAAACTTCGGCCTTAATACCTTTAGCGAAACGCTTCAGAGTTGCATCAGCTAGAGGCTTTTTTCTACCAAATATACTTTTTCCCGGAATGCTCCAATCAATACATTCAGCGGCCGTCCTGTATGCCTTCTTTGTTTTAGATGGCTTAGCCGCGTGAGTTGGGGCAGGCCATTCGATAGCCTGCCCATCGCAGCGAGCAATAAGAAACAAACGCTCTCTACTTGTCGGCGCGCCATAGTCACACGCTTTTAATAAACGATGCTCTACTGTGTAACCAAGATCCTCAAGAGTGCTAATAAACTTATTCCACGTTTGTCCTCTACGCTTTGGATCGGGAACAAGGTGTTGATTATTGCGTGGGACGCTTTCACCTGGCTCAGCCACACGGTTTGCCTTTTTGCCTGTCTTTGGACATTCAATGACCTCTAGCGTCACTACTCGGCCAGTGCTTTTACAGCGCTTAGCAATGAGCGGGCCCCATTGACGAATCTGCTTAACGTTCTCAAGACTGATAACGCGAGGCCTTCCAATTCCCGCCCATTTATTAACGACCCATGAGAGGTTGCGTATTTCTTTTTTACGCGGCTGACCGCCTGCAGCTTGGCTATGATGAGTGCAATCCGGCGAAGCATGAAACCACCCGATATTGCGGCCTTTAAGCACCGTAACAGGATCAACCTCCCACACATCAGTTTTCAAATGCAAGCACCCCGGATGATTTGCCTCATGCATGCTAATAGCTGCAGGGTTGTGATTTATTGCAAGATGAACAGGCCTTTCTAATCCAATCTCTAGGCCCGTACTCGCACCACCGCCACCTGCGAAGATATCAACATTAATTTCATGATCGAACTCTTCCAAAGGAAGACCATACTGCGTTAAAAAATGCGCGTTAATTGCATTCATATCTGCACCTTTCCTGAATAATCACAAACCAAATTAAGAATTATTCCTATATCCATACTCAACCACTGCCTGTAAATTCCCTACCAAGAGAACGGGGAATGAAATTCCCAACCAGGCCAAGGACGGCCGCTCTGTGCCACCCTTCGGGGTGGCAACTTAACCCCTCACAAACCGCGAGCACTTAACCACCTTCACCCGCTCGACCTTATCCACCTGAATCACCCGGCACCGCCTAAAATCAATATCCGAGCAATTCCGGTCCCGATACACACAAACCGCACACATCCCGCCTTTAGGAATACATTGAAACTCAGCCATCACTACACCCGCACCCAAACAACAGCCCCTTTCGGATGTTTATAAGGCACCGGTTTTTCATACCGCCTAGCACCACTCAAAACCCAAGGCACATGCCACTTATCAAGCAACTCCAAATCACCAATTTTATGAAGCTGATAGCCATACCCGATGTTGAAATTCTTAATCGACTCACCAACACCATCCAAACAGCACTCACCAACAATCAACCCCGAACCCTGCTCAATTAAACCAATCTGCCCCCTTACGCTGGTTGACCGACTGCGCATCTCCCACGACTTCTGGCCGTTTAAAATCAAATCAATCCACGGCTTACGAACGACCAATGCTCGCTCAATAGCCATCACCCCACCCCTCTCACAAGCACAGCATTTACAGCCGCCTCACGATCAATCAACAATACATCCTGCAACAGAGCCTCATCCAACCGCTGCATAGACGGCATCAAATGCTTAAACGCCTTTCGGGCCACCTCAACATCAGGGCACAACACACAAACCTGCCCAACACCCGGCACCTCAACCGTAAGCGCCTTACTCTCAGCACCCACAACCGGATAAGAAACAACAAACTCACTAACCGGAAAATCCGTTGCCTGCCTCCCCATCACACAGCCCTCTCAAAACACTCACCCACACCATAAACAGCAGGATCAAAGGGCAACGCCGAACGCAACCAATCATCAACGTTGTAACGCGAATGCCACTCAAGCCCATAATGATTAGCCTCGTTATGCAACCGACCACGCACCCGCTCATAAGAAACACCTGTACGCTCAAACCCCGGTCGAATAACCTCAACCAGCACACCCAAATCAGCTACAAAATCAGCAAAATCCAACCGTTCAGCATCACTAAACACCACCAACTCAGGCAGCGGCTCACCCTTTTCTAAAGACTCAGCCACAACCAACTCAAGTTCACGCCTTGCACGCTTAACCAACAAATCAGGCCCAAATAAAAGCTCAAGCCTAACCACCACATCTCGCATTAAATCCGAAGCAGAAAGCCCAAAAGCAGGCATAACATCATCAACCAAATCGTCATTACACAAAGACGCCGGGTTCAACAAAACCTCTCCAGCCAAACAACGCTCCAACTCATCACCAAAACGCTGATACATCAAACGCGTAACGTGATCATATAATTGCGAAGGAGACGCCAACCAAAGCGGATCAACCACATCACGCTCCTCGCCCCACCAATCTGCTCAAACGTCAAACCAAACAACTCACGGGTAGCCACAACCAAATCAGCATTACCAAACGCCGCCAACAAAAAACGCCTAACCGGCGAATAAAACTCACGGCAATAGCTATTTTCAGTAACCTCAACAACCACATCAGCAACGCAAGATTTGCCCACCCCGCGCCCTCCAACCAGACCTATAACCTTCATTTTCAATCCCTCAAATAATGAAATTTACCCAGCAACAAACTGATCAGCCGTTTGACGAATAAGCTGCATATCTCGCTGCAAGTCGTGAATCTTTTGCCGTACCCGCGCCATCTCATCAGCATCAAGCTCACCATCCGCCAACCCCTTCACCAACTCATCAATCACTGCAGACGCAGAAATCATCAATCTAGATCCACGCTCCAGCACACCCAAATCACCCTGAACCTCAGGCAACTCATCGCGGAAGTTCCACGCAGCCCCAACCGGCTCACAAACTGCAGTCAAAATACGCGGGTCTTGCGTACCATCTAAAATCAACTCAAAATCCCGAAGCGTAGGGCTAGCCGTCTCATCACGCAGATTAATCTTTTGACCAAAATACGCAGCCGACCCCACACCCAAATCAGCACAAAAAGAAGGCAACCCCGCCCCGTTTCGGTAATCATGCACCGCGTGGTACAAAGCCTGACGTATGGTCAAGACCCCACCATGATCCTTATGTCTTTTCTTAGCTGTCATTTCCCAAAACCTCTTTACCTACCCTGCACAATTTTAGATACACGCATGTTTCGACTAAGCCGCCGATACATTAGAGTTGCCACTTATTGATGGAAAAAGTCTCTCGACCGAAACATCAAGCACCCTTGCATAATGCAAAGCTTGATAAACATCAGGAGTCCGCACTCCAACCTCATGATTGGAAACCGCCGACTGCCTTAACGGCGGATCAAACGAACGACCCAACTCCGCCTGAGACAAACTTTTTAGCTTTCTAAACTCAGCTATTTTATTCATAGGGCATATAAAAACACACAACGTGTTTTACGGTCAACACATTTCGTGTTTTATAACATAACACATAGCGTGATAAGATTAGATTTATGAATTTTGGCGAAAAGATTAAATCAGCGAGAACCGAGGCAGCGCTCACACAGGAGCAGCTGGGTATTAAGTGTGGCTGGACAACAGGCAACCCCCAAAGCAGAATCGGTAATTACGAAAAAGACGTAAGAAGCCCCTCAGCATCCGATATTGCAGTAATCGCTAAAGCGCTAAACAAAAACATCCTATTCTTCTACGGCCAAGAAGCCCTCACACACGCCTCAGCCGAAGAAAGCCAACCCTCATACGAATCACGCAACAAGCTATCAGCTGCTCAGATAGAGCTGCTTCGAGAAGTCATTTTACAAACAGAAAAGATCAGCCTAGAAGAAGGCCTAAAACTGAACGCAGAACAACGCGCAAAAATGATAGCTGCAGGCTTTGCCGCATACACAGCAGAAAACCTAACAGCCAAAGACATATCAAACTCAAGAGAAGCCGCACTCGCCTCCCTATACACCGCTATTTAACCCCCCACCGCTTCGCCCAGGCACTCTCCTGCGCACGCAACTCCATTGCTAGGCGAACATACTCATCATCCGGCACACCCGTTAGAGCAGACAGACCAATCCTAGCCCTCAACAAACCCTCAGCCTCAACCATCCTCTGATGGGCAGTACCAATATCAACCACACCCTCATTCCGTACAACCTCAAACATACAACTGTCCCTGTCTAACTAACAGATCAAGCAGGTACACAACCCGTCTGATACAAAGCAGAATTAATACCCGAACACACGTTCAGACCGAACCCCGAAATATACCCAACAACCGCATTAAAACACCAACAACAGACGCACTACAGATACCAAATGCCAACAAAGGTCGCTTTAAAACAACCTTTCTTGCAAGCAACACCACAAACACATTAAAAACAAACAGTGAAAAACAAAAGCATTCGACTCAAACAAGCGAGAATAGCGACAGGGAAAACACAGTCAGAAGTGGCAAAAGCATTACATATCGCCGTTTCAACATACAAAGGCTGGGAAGCCGACAAAGAACCGCGCACATTAGACACTGCAGCGAAGTTATGCGGTGAGCTGAACATCACGCTTGATTATTATGTGACAGGACGAGAGAGAAAACAGGGGCTGCTAAAACAAGAATATCAACTGATAATGAAACTAAGAAAAATGCCATCCTCAATAAGAAAGACCATATGCACACTAATAAAAAACATCCAATAAAAAAACCCGCAAAAGCGGGCTTTTTAAAAATGTTAGTAATCAATGACTAAGAGTTTGGCTTTCCAAGCCTGCCTGAATCTGCATAAAGGCATTAACAGCCCCCGCATCATCAGCACGCACTGCATTTATACCCAGGCTATTTAAATCACTTCTGATCCGCTTTAAATACCCACCAACCAAATCATTGTCAGCTTTATCAGCCAAGCAAGGATCAGCCATACTTACAAGCAACATCTCTGGGTCAATAACATTAGCATCAACCAAACTTCTTAGCTTCACATACCACTGATCAGCACTTTCAACGACACCCTTCTTTGCTTTTTGATCAAAAGCCAAAGGCTTGATCGCCCCTAATGGATTAACAGATTCCCCACGAACAAAAGGAAAATTCGCCTCATGCAAACCATCTGTCAGCTTACTTTGCTTAAACGCTTTCTGAAGATCAAAGCGCTGCAAAGTGTCTCTTAAACGCGTCACCATATGCTGTTCACGATGAGTACGAGTGATAAACTTCCGCTGAACATGGTGATCATAAAGACCATTCAATGCATCGTCCATGTCCTCTGTAAGCAATACAGCCATATCAGAGAAACGAAGTATTGAACCCTTCTCCCTCATAAGATCACCAAACACCTGCTTAGCCAAATCCACCGGGGTATCTACGTCCACAAAACGCTGGAAGCGGCCCAACTCTGCGTTAAGGTGATCTATTGTTCCTTTATAAACTGCAGGGTCCATAGCATCAAAAAAGCTGGTAATACGACCGAAGCGCTTCGGAGCAAGCTTAAATTTCAGATCACGGCTCGCAGGACAAAACAAAGCCACACCAATATTGGCGAACTCTCCCGTTTCATCGTAAGGCGCAAACCTTATTATTTTGTACTGGCATGCATATTTACTCATGACAGCAACCCCCAAAAACAATCTTGTTTATAATTCCCCAGCCTTTGAGAAATCTTCTTTAAATACCCATCAGGATCAGGTAGAGATTCTAACCACTCAGCCGGTATTAGATCAAACACTTCATCCAAAATAATTAGCGCAGCATCAAAGCGAACCGCATAATCAGCCTGCTCAGGCAATTGCACTGGAAGCTCTTTAAGCACCCCCGCAAAAACATGCATCTGCCTAAAATCTACCTCATTGAACCCATCATCAAACGCCAAATTATGGTCAATAACCATAAGCTCTTTGCCAGGCAAAGTAACTAACAAATTAGGATTACCATCAAGCTCAGTTAACGATCGATCTTCATTCCGAACCCACGCATCAAAAACAATTAAATCCCTACGCAACTCAGGAGCAAAAATCCCCACATCCGAAAGCGTAATCTTCTCACAAGGCACAACCGAAGCAGAACCAAATAGATACTCATATTGTAGATCAAATGCCCAATCCGGCGAAACAACATCCTTCAGCAACTCATCCATTCGAAGCACTTCGAAATCCGGTACCGGAAGCCCAAATGCACGCGCCAAGTGTGCACACACCAGCTCATTAATAAGCCCTACCGCTAATGTGTTCGAGCCCTTCGCATAAAAAGAGCGCCCACCCGCCGTACAAACAAAAGGCATAACCATACCCTTGTCTTCACTCAAACGCCCTTCAATGGAGGTTATTTCTTCAATCAACAGCATTTACCTCAAGAATAAACAACAGCACGAATCACTTGGCAACAACCGCCATTTAAAAATCCCAGCGCCATCCACTTTTAAAAATTACCATCCACACTCTTTCCGCAGAGGCTTTATCGCTTCAGACAAGCCACGCACATCAAAAATTGCAGTCAGAGGGTTATCATTATAAGGCACCACCTCAGCGACATACTGATCCGCCTTAATCAATCTTTTAATCGTAGGTATAGGCCGCAACTTAAAAGCAGCCGTTTTGTCTGTGGAAACACTCCACCGCTCCCTTTTTGCCTTTGCCGCACCAACTCGCGAAGTGATCCAGACATCACCACCCAAGTAATCATTCCACGAAATAAACATTTCTGTCTTATTGCTTTTACAGCGAAGCCCAAGGGAAATAGGCCTTCCACGCTTATCAATTCCTTGATCGGACTTAATACGCAAATAAACAATATTAGTATCATCTAACGGGTTAACACTTCTCGACGCCATCCACTTTCCCGAGCCCACATAGGGAGAAGAAAACCCTAGCCTCGTATCGACTAACCAATCAAAGCATTGCAACCTAGAGCCATCATTTTGAATTACGGCACAGTCAGTCAAATCCTTATTAGAAACACCTGCCGCGATACTATGCACAGGCACTACCACCAAAAACCAAAAAACTAATCTAATAACCACCAACCACTCCCTGTTTCAAGACTCCATTCGCGACCATTGCAGACACAAACCAAAGCTTAACCACTTCAAACAAAAACCAAAAACACGATTTGTGTTGACTAAACACGATTCGTGTTTTAAATTATTCACAAAATGTGATTCTGATGAAAAAACATGCAAAACCTACAACAAATATCCGAAACCCGCTGGAAATTTACCGGCAAATACACCCAAGGACTGATCACCTATGGGCGTTTCGGATTGACATGGTGCTACGAAGCAACCAACAGCAACAACAAACACCATCTGGCGGGCAACCTCAATAGCGCAAAAGCCAGATTAATAAAAAGCGATAAACCACAGGAGCCAACACAATGAAAAACCAAAAGCACATAGTGGACGGCAAAATGGACATGCTTGAAGCAGCCCGCCGCACAAACATCAAAGGTGGTCGCAACGCTCTTTATAAGCTCCTGCGGTTAAAACGGCAATTCAACACCGACAACACACCCAAGCGCCCACTTAAAGACGCTGGTTTTTTTACAGTGGAATTCACAAGCGCTCGTCAAAAAAACGGGATACGCCGCGAATACTCAAAAACATGGGTAACACCGGACGGCCTCACCTGGCTTCATGAATTTGTTGAAGAACACGGCGAAAAGAAACCTGACAACAAAAACGCAGCGTAGGGGAAAATCACATGGACGTATTTATGAATGACTCATTCTTCCTAAGCATCGCTGCGGCAATATTCCTCAGCGTCATCTGTGGAACCTATCTGTTCATGCTCACAGTAGTGATCATTAACGCTGCTATTACCGGCCAAAACATTAAGGACGCAACACAAGAACTACGGGACCAGTTTTAGTGAAAGCCACAAGCACAGAAAAAGAAAACAAAAAGCGCGCCCTAGCCCGTGACCGTCAAAGAAGAAAGCGAGCACGAGACAAAGCGCACAACCAAGCCCTAGGTATTAAAACTTTCAAAATAGACATGTTCAGCGGCACACAGGAAGCCCTGCGCAATATCCAAGAGTTCGGAGTGCTTGAGGAATGGCAGGAAGCCATCACCCTCATGATCCACAACGCCGCCGAACTCATCGAGCGTGACCCGTCACAACTTCGGGATTTATTAAATTCTAACGCCACAAGGAAAGCCGATTAATGGACACCAAGCAAACAAATAACAACGAAACAATCCGCTGCCTCTTAGCAGACAAGGCACACCTAAACGACCACATAAAAAAACAAGAAGCTGAGATCATAGAACAAGCAAAAATGCTGGGCCGCTTTGAAGCACGAGCCCTGCTAGCAATAGAGCAATTTAACATTGCAAATCCACTGCTAACTGAACAACCAGAAGAAGCAATTAAATTCCTAGAATCAGCAATAAAACAGCTCCACTCAATAAACCCAGATAACGAAACCGATAACAAGAAATGCAGCCACCAAAACTGCAAACAACCAGAAACCGGCGGCCCCTGCGCCCTCTGCTACGAATAGAAAAGGACTAAAACAATGACAACACCAACCACACACCCAGCAACACACACGCTAAATCAGCAACCGTACCGCCAAACCCAGCGCGCAATATTCCGCTTAAGCGCCTGCAACGAATGGGTACGTAGTAACGTAAGCCCCAATGAATTCCGCCGCCAAGCAAAAGCCAACGGCGAAGCAGAACAAAACAAAAGCAACCTAACAAGAGAGGAGCGCTACCTAAAACAAATAGAAGAAACCGCTGCAGAACTCCGCGAATACTACACCGTCGACACCCTGCCCAGCCCAAACACAATACGACTAAAACACGGCATAAGCGAAATATCAGCACGCCGCGCCTGCCTAATGTTCACAAAAGGCGTAACCGCAAAACAAGCACGGGATACATACAAAACATCACGCAAAAGCAAGACCAGACACTAAAGCTCATGCAAAAAAGCACCACCAAAAACGCCCCTTAACTGGGGATTTTGGGTGTAAGAGGACAACGGGTAGCTAAACGGCTACGAGGTTACGAGCTGTCCGCATTAGCGGAGTGTTATACCCAACAATTAAACAACTGAAAGTTAATATCAGGATAAGCAATGCAGCTTCAAAAATGGTCAACCGTCAATCGCAGACTCTTTGCAACAGGCTCCGGCCCAAGTCGCAAAGAATGGATGCAGCTAATAACCGAACGCGCCATAAACGGCCGCATAATCGGAGATATGGTATTTATTGATATTGACCAGCTAGCTGCAAACACTGTGTTATCAGAAAAAAAACAGGATGACATGCCCGATTTACTCAGCTAACTTTTAATGAAATCGATTATAAAAATGAAAAATATGGCCCGCCCAAAGAAAATAAGAACATTCAACGGCATTACGCTTGTGGACAATCTCTACCCTGATAACAAGGGTAGAGAGAACCACTGGCGCTATAAACGCCCGGACGGCACCTTTAAACATTTTCATGCAGACTCACCAGAAGCCGCCCTCAAAATTGCTATATTCAACAATGAGCGCCGCGAAAGCTACACCGCTATTTCAGCAAAGAAAAATCGAATGTTTGGCACCTTAGCCCACTATGTAGAAGAATATATAAATTGGAGAACTAGCCAATCACCAGACCTGCTTGAAAAATCCAGCTGGCAAAAACGCTGCTATGCACTCCACCAATTCTGCAGAGAAATCACCCTCCCATTAGGGCAGATCGAGCGAGCTGATATACACATATGGTGGGATACACTAACCGGCCATCAACAACGTCAACGCCATGCTGAATTAAGAAAATTTTTCAACTATCTAATGGGCCGCGAACTTTTACCACGGCTAGACTACAACCCATTTACACTTGCAGACGATCGCCCTCGCCTATACAAAAAAAGCCGACCCGCAAGAAAAACAGCCCGCTTAACCAGAGAAGGTTTTTGGAATATATACCACTCTGCAGGCGAACTAGGATACCAAGGCTTACAGATAGCGATGGGTATCAGCCTATTAACGTTCATGCGCGAAGGTGACATTCTCACCCTCAAGCTAGATAAAGACATTGAAAACGACCTGCTAAAAAAGACGATCGGCAAATCAGAAGAACAAAAAGGGGCCGCTAACGCATCACGGTTAAAATGGGACCTGGGCAACTACAATCTTCTGAAGCAACTGATACATAAATCGCGAGAACTCTCATTACAAAATAGGCGTTGCCCTTTCGTCATAAGCCATTGGCCCAAACAAAAAAGGCTAGGTCAACACAAAGAGCACATGGCACAAGTAACACCACGCCGATTAATATCCATGTTTGATGAAGCCAGAAAGCACGCAGGATTTACACAGCGCAATGCGCCAACATTCCACAGCATTCGATCGCTATCAGACCTGCTAGCAACTGAAGCCGGATATGACATCAAAGAAGTACAGCACGCAATGGCTCACTCTTCTGAAGAAATGACAAAAGCCTATCTTGAAGGCCACGATCTACCCTTTGAGCAAGTAAACGTGCAATTTAGTGAAAAAGAAATTGGCGGAAGCTTCTAAAATCATAGCCCCCAGAAACGACAAAACCCGCTATATGCGGGTTTTATTTTGCCTATACAAAAAAGCTAACACAGAGTTTTTGTCCGCTTTTTTGTCCGGTTTTTGTCCGGTTAGTAACTCCTAACCCTACAAGTCACGGCATATGGTGGAGCCTAGCGGGATCGAACCGCTGACCTGTTCGCTGCCAGCGAACCGCTCTCCCAGCTGAGCTAAGGCCCCATACAGAGTGGCGCTATAGTAATTAGAACTCATATGACTGTCAACTGATTGATAACGATGCGGAATCTTTAAAAAGCTTAAGTATCAAATTCAGATTGAATAATCATTAGCGCCGGCTAAATAGATGTATTGTTGCAGATCGATCTCATCATATGGAATAGGCTTACTAAAAAGATAGCCTTGCACTAGATCACAGCCCGCCTTGTCGACAAAATCCAATTGGTACTGATCTTCTACCCCTTCAGCAATAACCTCTAAACCTAAGCTATGCGCCATGGCAATGATCGCTTCGACAATCTGTCGATCATGATGATCGTGTTCTATATCTCGGACGAAAGACCGATCAATTTTTAGTGAATCCACAGGCAGTTGTTTTAACTGTGCAAGCGAGGAATATCCAGTCCCAAAATCATCGATTGAGAAACGACAGCCAACCTCTTTAAGTTCATTCAGCTGCTTTAATGCATCTTCCATGTTTTCCATTATGATTGATTCAGTAATTTCCATTTCTAGCATGGCTGGATCGATCGAGTATCGCTCTAATCGTTCTTTAACTTCGCCTGAAAAATTTTGATTCAGTAGCTGTTTAGCGCTAATGTTAATTGCAATCGGCACACAGGCTTCTTGGTGTTGCACCGCATTAGCGATCGTAGCGCAGGCAGTTTCTAATACCCAATCACCAATAGAGATAATCAGCCCTGACTGTTCAGCAATAGATATAAATTGATCCGGCGGTATAAAACCTTTTTCAGGATGCTTCCAGCGAAGAAGCGCCTCCAACATAACAATTTGTCGGTTATCTAAACGGATAATGGGCTGGTAGTACAACTCAAACTCATCATTTTTTATTGCGTGCTTTAGAGCATTTTCTATTTCGATACGCTCAATGGAACACTGCTGCATCTGATAATCAAAGAAAGTAACTCTATTCTTACCTAAGCGTTTAGACTCATACAACGCCATATCAGCATTGTTTAAAATCTCTCTTAGATCCATTGAGTCGTCCGGTAGGATAGTAATACCTATCGATAAACCTATATTAAGGCTGCGACCTTCTATAAGAATCTCCTCTCTAACTCTTTCGATAATTTGGTTCGCAACTATTTTACTGTCGTTTGAATTCTGTATGTTCATCATCAAAATGGCATATTCATCACCACCCAAGCGACAAATGATGTCACTTTCTCTCATGGTTGTTTTTATGCGGTTAGCGACTTCGATAAGGAGCTGATCCCCAGCACTATGACCTAAACTATCATTAACATTTTTGAAGTCATCCATATCAAGGTACATTAATGCGGCTTTATTTCCTGAACGACTTAAAAGCTTAAGCTCGCATTCTAACTGCTGCATAAAAAGGCGACGATTAACCAAGCCCGTCAGCACATCATAGAAGGCTAGTTCATTAAGCTGCTCTGTTTTCTCCGCCACTATTTGACGAAGCCTTTGCGGCTCTTTAAGAATATAGGAAAGTAATAAGGAGACAATAAATCCGATAATCAAACTAACAACCACCGCATGCCACAAAGTTAAAGGCCTGTTAGGTAATGGTCGGCTGAGAGTGATTTTCCATTCTGAATTTGGAACTTGTATTGGAAACGTAACCTGAAGCCGGTCTAATGGCTCGACCGAGTGAGCAAAACGCTCCCAATTTAGAGTATCAGGATGTTGTCTTGTTAATTCGTAATGATAACCTTTAAGTTCAAGCTCATTCAGATCTGTCACTTCAAGTAGCGTATCTAAGAAGATCAGTGCAGAGGCGAAGCCCCAAAATTGCTCCCCCCCCTCCTGCTTAATAAAAATTGGATTACGACCGATAACGGCAACACCACCTTGAACAAGTGCAAAGGGGCCCGCCATAGTGAGGCTTCTTTCTTTAATAGCTTTATGCGCTTCAGCTTTTCGTCGATCATCAACAAGTAAATTATGACCGAGTGCCTTTTCATTGCCTTGGAGCGGATAGATGTGGCGAATAATTCCATCGGGGGCTAGTTGAAGATTCGATATGCCACCAATAGCCGTTATGGTTTCCTTAGCGAAGTCATCGAACGCGCTAACATCTCCTTGATTAAAACGGACTTGATGGGCAAGTAGATGCGTTGCGGACAATGAGCGCTCTAATCGCCTCTCTATTGCGGATGCTTGAGAATTAGTGATCTCTGTAAGATGTAACTGCTGTTCACGCTCCCATATATTTTCATACAGAAAAGCGCCATAGCCACCAATAAAGGAGATTATTAAAAAAACCAAACAACAAACAGAGAAACGAAAATTGGTCACATAAAACCTCAGTAGAAATACAGATACATCTCTTTAGAAATGCACGCATACCTATAACTCACTCACAAATATTAAGTGATATTAAACCAGTATAGATAATCCCAACGCAGAGTTAAAAAAAAACCGCAAGAAAGCGGCTTTATTATTGAATTTATTAATAAATAATAAAATTACAACGAGCTCTAGCCCTGTATCTGACTACTTAAACTACGATACTCTTTTTCCCAACGCTTAGCTTCTTTCTTAGAAGGGCCGCCTAATACATTAACGGCATGACGTAAACGCGCACGCGTCATATCTGGACCTAGAATCGCCATGGAATCCATAACCGATACTGTCTGGTTAATACCTGCAACAGCAATAAACAGTGGGAATAGGAAATCACGAATTTTAAAGCCCATCGCTTCCGCTAACTGCTTAAGCTGAGCAAACAAACGATCTTTGCTCCAATCATCTTCTATATCCAGAAGCCATACAGAGTATTGCAGCATGCGACGAATATCATCTTTCTCTAAAGACTTATGCTCAAAATCAGCTTCGCTAATATCTAACATGCCCGCCAAAAAGAAGCTTGCGAGGGGAGCAACATCAGAAAGTTTCTCTACACGTTGCTGAATCAGTGGAACGATCTGCATCAGGTATTCTGGGTTTAATGCCCATTCCTGATATTTCGCTGCAAACTGCGCAGGATCTAGATCTTCACGTAACCACAACCCATTCAACCAGCTTAGTTTTTCCTGATCGAATATTGGACCACCCAGAGATACACGCTGAATATCGAAGTTATCGAACATCTGCTGGCGTGAGAACTTCTCGCTCTCATCCGGCATAGACCAGCCCATACGTGCAAGGTAATTAAGCAGCGCTTCCGGCAAAAAACCCATACGCTGATAATAAAGAATACTCGTTGGATTTTTACGCTTAGACAGTTTTGATTTGTCTGGGTTACGCAATAATGGCATGTGGCAAAGCTGCGGCATATCCCAACCAAAATACTGATATAACAGCTTGTGCTTAGGCGCAGAGTTAATCCACTCTTCACCGCGAATCACGTGTGTGATTTCCATTAAATGGTCATCCACTACGTTCGCCAAGTGATACGTTGGCATTCCATCTGATTTAAGTAGAATCTGAGCATCAACCATGCCCCATTCCAACTCAATGGAGCCGCGTAGCATATCGTCTACAACACACACGCCATCATCTTCAGGTACACACATACGTACAACGTAAGGAGCACCCGCCGCTTTACGTTTTGCCACTTCCTCTTCAGGTAGTGCAAGGTCGCTTTGCTTAAGCGCTGTATGGCCACCCGCAGCACGACGTGCCGTTCTTAATTCGTCTAGCTCTTCACCTGTACGGTAGCAAAGGAAAGCTTTGCCCTCTTCCACAAGTTGCATCGCATATTGAGCATAGTTTTCTTTGCGCTCACTCTGTCGATAAGGACCGTGAGGACCGCCGACATCTGGACCTTCATCCCATTCCAAACCTAACCAGCGTAAGGAATCTAATATCTTCTGTTCAGACGCATCTGTACTACGTGTTTGATCGGTATCTTCAATACGTAGAATGAACTGACCGCCGTGCTGGCGGGCAAATGCTAAGTTAAACAGAGCAATGTAGGCAGTACCTACATGAGGGTCACCTGTTGGTGAAGGTGCAACACGAGTACGAACAGTCGTCATTGGTGTCCTTGGAGTGCTTTAATTCGAAGAAAAATAATTGGAGGGAATTATATACTTAGCAGCCCATTGCGAGCCACTAAGAAATGTAACAGATCGTTATATTTAAGCAGAAAAAGTAAGATCTACCGAGAAAACCTTTATAAGACCACAAAACTCTATAGATAATTTTCCCAAATGACCGCCCCCCAGATAAGAGCCCCCATGATTAGAGCAACCATCACTACCGCAGAACCTAAATCCTTAGCTAAGCCTGCCAGTTCATGAAATTCAGTCCCTGCACGATCAACCACCGCCTCAATTGCGCTGTTAACTAATTCAAAGGCAAGCACTAGCAGGCATGTACAGATAAGCGCAGCCAGCTGCATTGGACTCTGAGCCACGACAAAAGATAACGGTATAAGCACAGCGCTAGCCCAAATTTCATAACGAAAAGCAGGCTCCTGCGCATAGGCTGCTTTAATCCCCTGCCACGAGTATTTTGACGCGTAATAAAAGCGTTTAAATCCGGTATTTTTAGCCGTAAAACCCTTTTCTGACTCACTCATGACTCTTCTAGATTCCTTTAATTCACTCAAAATTAGATAGATGCTTACTTAAGCCAAATAGGTCTAGATCATGCATCTGCGCATAGGCTAACACTTTTAAATCTAACCCCCAACTAGTTAAGAACCCGCGATAAGCTAAGAAAATTGCACTATGTGCAGCGCAAAAAACTGAGACAGTATATAATCGCGTTTAAGTTAGTAATGTCACCTGTTTGATATCCCTACTCCACATTAAATTCAACATTATAAGCTCCGCATATTAATGACCGATTTCAAAGACACACTTAACAGACGCTTCACCGTTGCCCCTATGATGGATTGGACTGATAGGCATTGCCGTTATTTCCATCGTCTCCTCAGTAAGCAAGCGGTTCTTTATACTGAGATGGTAACAACAGGCGCGCTGATCCATGCGGAAGCAGATCGTTTTCTTCGCTACAACGCAGAAGAAAAGCCGGTTGCACTGCAGTTAGGAGGCAGTAATGCTGCTGACTTAGCGCAATGCACTAAAATGGCTGAAGATTATGGTTACGATGAAGTTAACCTCAATGTCGGGTGCCCAAGTGATCGCGTTCAAAACAATATGATTGGTGCCTGTTTAATGGCCCATCCGCAGTTAGTGGCGGATTGTTTAGAACAGATGCAAGCTGCGGTAAGTATTCCTGTGACCGTCAAACACCGTTTAGGTATTGACGATATGGACAGCTATGACGAGCTAAAACAGTTCGTCGAAACGGTACGTCAATCGGGTTGTAACGTATTTATCATCCATGCGCGCAAAGCGATTCTTCAAGGTTTAAGCCCGAAAGAGAACCGTGATGTTCCGCCCCTCAAATATGAGTGGGTTTATCAGATTAAACAAGAATTTCCAGAGCTAGAGATACATATTAATGGTGGCATTAAATCAATAGAGGAATGCCACACACATCTGCAACATATAGATGGTGTAATGTTAGGGCGTGAAGCTTACCAAAACCCTTACATTCTCGCAGAAGTGGATCAGCAGTTTTATGGCAGTGATGACCCTATCATTGGACGCAAACAAGCTGTACTGGATATGATCCCTTACATAGAGCAACAGTTAGCCCAAGGCGCTTCGTTAAATCACATCGTGCGCCATATGTTGGGTATTTTTCATGCTCAGCGCGGCGGAAAACAGTTTCGTCGTTTTATTAGCGAAAATGCGCATAAACCTGGCGCCTCAATTGAGGTACTCTTAAACGCATTGGAACGTGTACCCGATTAGAAACGGAATAAATAAACATATGACTACCCAGTTAGAGCAGTTGAAACAGATTACTACCGTTGTAGCCGATACGGGCGATATTGAAGCAATCGCTCGTTTTACACCCGTTGATGCTACGACAAACCCTTCCTTGTTATTAAAAGCCGCAGCATTACCGCAATACAAAGATCTGCTGGTTACCGCTAAAAACTGGGCCGAATCCAAAGGCGGTGATGAACAAGTTCAGTTAGATAATATGACTGATCGCTTAGCTGTAGAGATTGGCCGTGAGATTCTTAACATTGTCCCTGGCCGAATCTCTACTGAAGTTGATGCTCGTCTCTCTTTTGATACTGAAGCAACCCTTGAGCGTGCACGTAAATTGATCGGCCTTTATGCGGAAGCAGGCATCGGTAAAGAGCGTATCCTTATTAAGATTGCTTCAACTTGGGAAGGTATCCAAGCGGCGCGTCAGTTAGAGAAAGAGGGTATCAACTGTAACCTAACTCTACTGTTTAGTTTTGCTCAGGCTGCGGCTTGTGCTGATGCGGGTGTTTTCCTTATCTCTCCTTTTGTGGGTCGTATTCTTGATTGGTTTAAAGCTAATGAAGAGGGTGATTTCACCGGTGCTAATGACCCAGGTGTACAGTCAGTTACCGGTATCTACAATTATTACAAAGCGAACGGATACAACACCATTGTGATGGGCGCAAGCTTCCGGAACATTAATGAGATTCAAGAGTTAGCCGGTTGCGATCGTTTAACAATCGCACCTGCATTAATGCAAGAGCTTGAAGATACAGATGCTCCACTAGAGACAAAACTGTCTGCCGACAACGCTACATCGTCTCAAGGTAAACTTTCCCTTAACGAAGCAGAGTTCCGTTGGATGATGAACGAAGACCCTATGGCGACAGAGAAACTTGCCCAAGGTATTCGTAGTTTTGCTGCTGACCAAGTTAAGTTAGAAAAACTACTCGCTGAAATCTAAATTTTAGGCGGCTTAGACACGCCAGCTTGGATGGCCACCTAAGACATTAACACTGTGTTCAACGGATTACCCTAATCAATTGAACACAGTGTTCTCATTCAAAATAATTTCAAAAAAATCACCTTCCGTTACCTACCTTTTCCTTTATTAATCAAGATCCTGACTATACTAATCTCTATGTCATCAATTTTGACCGTGGAGATATCAGATGGGCAGCGCAGTACTCCCCCTTCCTAAGATAATGTTGTTTGATTGGCACGGCACGCTGGTTGATACGCATGGCGCTATGTACCAAGCGATTGAAGAGATGCTGGCTCAACTTGATGAGCTTGATCTCGTAAGACACTTACTTCCAGAAGAAGACGCCAAAACAGAAGATGATGAAAAGCTTATCCGCTACATTCGAATCTATCGCCACCTTCATCCGCGGGTTTTAGCCGAGCAACGTATCTCCAGAACAGATGTTTTTGACGCGATCTTTGGTGACAATGATGAAGCCAATCAGATTGCGCATAAAGCCTATAATGATTGCTACCGAAACCATTACGGAAGTGTTAAACCTTTCCAAGATGGTATGTATGAGTATCTCACTTACCTAAAAAAACTAGGGATCAAAATAGGTGTAGTCACTAACCGCAGCCGCGAGTTTTTAGACCCTGAACTCGCCTGTGTTGAAGGAGGACGCTGGAAAGAGCTTTTCGATGTCACCCTGTGCGGCGACGAGATGCTACGCTATAAGCCTGCTGCAGACTCTATGATACAAGCAGCTAAGCATATCAATGAACTTGCAGATCAACATTTATGGTATGTAGGTGACAGTGTCACCGATATGATGACGGCGACTAAAGCAGGTGTTACCCGTGTCTTTTACAATGGCGCGCTCTGGTCCCCCCATTGGTTTGAACAGGTTTTTGCTGCCAATGCACATCACCACTACGATCCAGATATTATCGTCGACGACTTTGATGAGCTACTTGATCTGGTGCTTGAAAGTGAAGGCTCATCAATCGCTCAAACCTTAAAAAAACAACGACCTGCACGATTACCGGCTCGTCAACTTCAACCTAAGCGCCAAGAGCCCGACTGGCACCCTGCTCTTGCCAAACTAACTTACCCTAAAGTGATCCTGTTCGATTGGCATGCCACGCTGGTTGATACACTTGATGCGATGTATCACGCAGTCGATGATATGTTAAAAGAGTTAAAAGAGCTGGGCCTTTTAGAACAGCTAGTAGACTCTGCCCAATGCAAATCTCCCGATGACCAACGCTTAGTTGAATATGTAAGGGATAACCTAAGCTTGCACCCCAAGATAAAAATGGACCGCAAAATATCACGCACGGATATCTTTGAGATTCTATTTGCTGACAACCATGTGGCGAAGACTCTCGCGCATAAAGGCTTTACTGATCATTATCGTAAATATTATGGAAACGCACTCCCTTTTGAAGTCAAAGTTAAAGATATGCTCGAAGGGTTACGCAAGCTAGGTCTCACTGTAGGTGTTATTACTAACCGTGATCGTGAGTTTTTTGTCCACGAATTAAATACTGTTGACGGCGGCTGGGCGCATCTATTTGATACTGAGATCTGCGGTGATGATACTG
Organism: Neptuniibacter sp. UBA6509; assembly: GCA_002435145.1. Taxonomy (GTDB): domain Bacteria; phylum Pseudomonadota; class Gammaproteobacteria; order Pseudomonadales; family Balneatricaceae; genus Neptuniibacter. The sequence continues at coordinate 32,280 of DJLT01000115.1, read as the reverse complement.
AACAACGTAAGCCTCACACTGACCAAATATTAAAAGCAGCAGAAAATCTAAACATGCCCTTAGGCGCAGACATCTGGTATGTAGGCGACAGTACAACCGATGTGATCGCAGCCAAATCAGCCAAAATCACGAGTGTCTTTTTTAATGGAGCTCAGTGGGACCAACCTTGGTTAAACAAGATTTTTCCGGGGAATGCACGTTACCCCTACAAACCGGATGTTGTTGTAAATGACTTTTCAGAATTTTGGGCGATGGTCCTTTCATGCAGAAAAGCCAGTAAGCGTTAAACACTTACCCCTCTTTTTGTACTAGGTTCATTGCTAGCAAAATCAGAAAAATACCGGGTAGAAGTTTGAAATCAAAAACCTCAGCACCTAAAAATATATTCAAAATAGCGACCAATACCGGAGTCAAAAAACTATAAGCAGCCACCCTTGTAGCACCGATTGATAACGTCCCGAATTGCAGCAGAAAAAAAGTCACAACGGTAGTGAATATGGCTAAATACAGCACACTTAAATACACACCAATGCTCACTTCTTGCCAAGTAACCAACTTAAAAGAAGGTATAGATAACAGCAGTAACCAAACACTTCCGATTGCGATGACCCAAAATGTCATCACTTCCATCGCTTCCCCGACATAGAACTTCTTAATCAGCGGATTGTAAGCCGCTAAAAACAGACAACCGAGGAAAAACAGTGAATCGCCATAGTTAAACTGTAACGTTAACAGATCCGCCAGATCTCCACGAAAAACAATCCAAACAGCACCTAAAGTGCCGATTAACAATCCAATAGATCGACGTTTACTGGTTTTCTCCCGATTAATAAAAAACACATAAACCGCCGTAATAGCCGGTATGACCGTATAGATTGCCCCCGTATTCAATGCACTGGTATAGCGCAACCCTTCAAACATACACCAGAAAAATACCACCAGCGGGATGCTTAGAATCGTATAGTTTTTTGACTGACTGATACTCGGCAGATGTAGCCCATGCTTAAGAAATACATAAGGTGCAAACAGGCTAGCCGCCATGAAAAAACGTATAAACATCATTACCTCAGGCGGCATGGCTGTTGTTATTAGTGCCCCCACAGGAAAAGAACTTGCCACGAATGTCACCATCAGCAGCATCAACCCGTGAACGAGGTACGAAGGATAGGTTTTAGTTAATACTTTCATAGCTCTCACTCACTTTTGGTTTCTGCTTAAGTGCTTTAACCTCAGTTTTGCCTGGAAGCAAAAGTGCTTAAATTAAGTGAGAAGACTAACCTGTTTCTAGTTGACCGATAATCCGCTATTTTGGAGAATAACTGTTGAGTATAAGTAAACGGTGAATCTCATGGATAACATTGGCGCTATTCCAGTTTTTGTCGCGGTCATTGAGTGTGGAGGCTTTTCGCCCGCTGCTCGATTTTTGGGTATTTCTAAATCAGCGGTGAGTAAACGGATCACTCAATTGGAAGAACAGCTGGGCGTAAAGCTACTGCATAGAACCACCCGTAAGCTCAGCTTAACAGAAGCGGGTGAGCATTATTTTGAACACGCATCTAGAGCCAATAACGCAGCAAGAGATGCGGAAGATGCGGTCGCTCAACTACAAGGCGAACCACAAGGACGCCTGCGTATTAATACGCCCATGTCATTTGGACGTTTGCATATGGCCCCGATGATTCCGGAATTTCTAAAGCGCTATCCTAAGATCAGCATAGACTTGGTTATGGATGACAAAGTCGTAGATCTGGTAAAAGGTGGTTTTGATATTGCAATTCGCTCTGGAACACTGGCTGATTCAAGTTTAATTGCTCGCCGTTTAGCCCCTTTAAACAGTGTTCTATGCGCTTCGCCTGAATATTTAAAGAATAATGGTCATCCAGAGCATCTAGACGACCTTCTACAGCACAACTGTTTACCCTTTAGCTACTCAAATGACCTTAAGGAGTGGACATTTATTAAAGAGAACCACTCTCATAACGTTGTTGTGACAGGTAACTACCAAGTTAATAACAGTGAAGCCCTTAGGGATGCGGTACTACAAGGATTAGGGATTGCACGGCTACCAACCTTCGTCGCTGGCGCTGATATAAAAGCGGGCCGGATGGTCCAGTTGTTTTGCGATTATGAGATGCCCAGTCAGGAGATTAACGCCGTACTGATTGAACGCCAATTTATGCCCGCGAAAGTCCGAGCGTTTCTAGATTTTGCAATTGAGTATTTCGGTACCGAGATACCCTATTGGGATAAATAAATATCAGTTGGACATTACTGTTTACTTTTTCTCAACTTAGTCTTTCTATTTACCCTAATTATCATCCATTTCAAAACCAATTAAGCTTTGACTCATCAACTTGCATCAATTCAGCCGGCTACTTGATGAGCCCGCCAAACCTAATAAAGCTTAAAGGATTGTTATGGAACTTTTTAATGCCATTAAAGAACGTCGTGCCGTTAAACACTACGATAAAGAATCCCCTGTTAGCGAAACGGATTTCAAGCAGATTATGAGTGCCGTTCTACTTTCTCCGACCTCATACAATATTCAGCATTGGCGCTTTGTCCGCGTAACCGATCCCCTACTACGCGATCAGATCCAAGAGGCGGCTTGGGGACAAACACAAATTACCGAGGCCGCTGAACTAATCATCTTATGTGCCGATACCCAAGCATGGAGTGATAACCCGCAGAGATATTGGGCGAATACCCCAGAAGATGTTCAAGCCATGATGCTGCCTATGTTGGAATCTTTTTATAACGGCAAAGAGCAGTTACAGCGTGATGAAGCGATGCGCTCATGCGGCATGGCGGCTCAAACACTGATGCTATCCGCCAAAGCACTTGGCTATGATACGTGCCCGATGATCGGCTTTGACAATGAGCAGGTGGCGAAGATCATTAAGTTACCTGAACACCATGTTATCAGTATGATAGTCACCTTAGGCCGGGCGGCAAAATCAGCCAATAAACGTGCAGGGCAGCTCCCGCTTGAGGAAGTATTAAAGGAAAACAGTTTTTAAGGATAGCGTTAAAATCTAGCTTTTAAATAAATAGAAAGCCTGCTTAAGCAGGCCTCAACTCTCAGAAACCTTAAATCCAACTATAAGTCAGGATCAAGAATTAAAGGTCACAACATACGCGGCAAAACCCAGCCAACTGACCAGTAGAAGGCCCCAGCTCAATTTGCTTTGCCGATAGATGACAGTAGATTCAGTTTCTACCTCATCAGTCTCAGTAATAGAGCGTTGCGCTTGCTGTAACTTACGCTTCTGTTTATCTAATGCGCGGGATTTCTCTTTATTGCGCTTTTTATACTCTTCAATCCCTTTTTGAATACCTTGGGCAATTAACTTTGTTTGTTCTTTTGTTTGCCCCGGACGCTGCGTAGCTTTAGCAACGTGCATTGCCTCAGCAACTACTTCATCAGACACTTTTTGCTTCTTCGCCATGTGTACTCCTAATTAATTGACCTATTATCACATGAGTATCGACCCGAAGAATATGCTCCACACTTAAATCTAGGCACTTCTACCTAAACACGTATATCTAAACACTAAATTTAAAGAATAGAATCAAAAGCTCTGATTATGAGACAGCAGTTATGGGGCAGCCGTTATGGGACAGTGATTATAAGATAACAGTTTGAGGCCGCTTACTTGAAATAAAGATCGTATAAACGCTGGGTATCACCCTGTTTTTGTAACTGTAACAAGGCCTCAGAAAAGCGGTAAGCGACACTTTCCTTATTAACGATCGAGGTAAAATTACTGATGCTGACCCGGACACCTGGATCATATTCTAAATTTGGCCTTTCAGAAAACAGTAAAGAATTACGCGCAAATCCCATGTACATAGGAATAGACTCACGATTAATTGCATTGTGATGAATTCGAATACCTATATCTGCAAAACGATTTATACCGTTTCGCCTTTTATAATCATCTACAATTTCAATATCAGCGATGTAGAAATCCCCCCGGCCTACCTTTAGAGCCCTTATAACGGACTCCATGGACAACTTGCTCATTTGTGTAAGCGAAATTTTAGGGTAAATATCATCCCATTCAGATTTACTACTTCCTAACTCGATAATGAGCGTGCCTTCAGCCTCTTCCATATCACTGATTTCAGGTATTGAGTCCAGAGAAACAAGTACCTCCTTTGTTAGCAGTCCATTAGGCAAATAATAGAGATATTTTGCGCGATCTGTGGAAAAGGAGGAGCCCGGGTAGAAATCAATATTACCTAAAGCTAGTTCCTTATGAAGCCTTTTTTTAGGAATTCTGACGGTCTGCAATCGGTAACCTATTTTCTCAGCGGCTTTTGAAAATAGATCAACATATAAACCTGAATTATCTCTCGCATCACCAATTAATGGAGGCTTAGCAATCGCTTTATAGCCCATCACAATAACCTTTTCATTCCCCGTTACACTCAACGGAAAAATAAGGATCGCGACCAACCAGATCAAATTAAAAAGCTTCACAGCAATTGCCTTTTACTGTTATTGAATCTAAGTGCAGATACCTAATTATAGATGGCATCATCATTATTGTATGTGAACATACCCGCTACTTTATGCTATTAGTCTAGCGATTCCCCACCCCTCACTCAGCTCAACAATTAGATAAAAAACTCTTCTTATGCAATTCCCCTAAATTAAGAAAATTTCTTATATTTCAACTGTAAAATAAAGCGTACCATTTGCGTCTAATACACACGCCCACTCAATATATTAGCTGTTATTGATAAATTCGCCCTACAAGGAATGTAGTGAATCATGTCTGCAAATTCACTTAAATTAATAAAAGACTTAGATAACTATAAATTCATCTATTATTGGGCTTGCCCCGAGAGCGGTAAAGTCAGCCCAGATTTGCCGACATTGCTACATGCTGGTGAATGGATTTGTGAATATCAAACAGCGCAATATAAACATCGCGAACGCCGCAAAGTGATGAAAGACCGCCGTAGGAATACTGTTCAAAAAAACACACCAGAATTAGATCTAGTTTATTCCAGACGACTTAAACCAGAAGGGCGTCGGGTAACAGACACGCTTCCAGTTATAGACCTTGATATGACGCCTGAAAAATTCAACGTAATGAAAGATCAATTATTAAACTGATCACTCAAAACGTAAAAGGGGCTCGTATACTATATCTCTTCCCTAATCAGAGACATGAGTTCAGCACCTAACGTTAAATCGTCTAGATGGCCCAGCTTAACTTTGCGTAAACTGCCCTGACGATCTATCACAATGATAGATGGCGTGCCTTCTAATTGATAAGCATCTAAAGTCTGAGGAATTCGCCCGCCTTTATTCTTACTCGGCATATCAATAGCGACGGGAAAGCTAACTTTGAACTCATGTAAAAATGCTTTTAATGAAACCTCTGTCATCGCATCATGATGCTCAAACACACTGTGCAACCCAATTACCGCTAAATCATCCTTTGGAAATAAAGCAGAGACTCGCCGTGCCTGAGGAATGGAGTTTAAAATACAACTCGGGCATAACATCTGAAATACATAGATAACCACCACTTTCCCTTTAAGCTTCTCTAGTGAAAGCTCTTCTTCAGTGTTTATCCATGTTTGAACATTTAATTTAGGGGGTGAATTAATACTTTTAATCATATTACTCTCCAAATTAAAGGCGTATGTAAGCTTTACCCGTCTTAGCTATTAAGCCACATTACTAGAGAATCTAACTACAGCGACTTAACTAACTTATGACGCTCTTAGGCTACAAGGTTAGAAAAAGGGTCCGTTCATGACCGGCTCAATAACGTTGATGGCCCTTGTCTCATGACCCTATTCTTAGCCTTTCTTAGTCCAGCTCTTAATACAGCTCTCAGCTCACATAGCCCTAGGCTTTAGACATACTAACTATGGCACAAATAAGCAGTTCTCTTTTAAAGAGGAATAAATTCCTTAGTAGATTTGAAAATGACACAGCAAAAATAACAAAAAAGCCCGATATAAATATCGGGCCTTTCGTTATGGCTGAAGTTATGACTGAAGTTATGGCTAAGTTACGGCTTATGAAAACACAGCAAAATTATGCAATTCAATTAAGCAACCTGTGCAGCCCTCTCTTGGTCGGCAATATACTCATCATAAGTGCCTTGGAAATCGATGACTTTTTCATCTTTAATTTCCACAATACGAGTAGCAAGAGAGGACACAAACTCACGGTCATGACTTACAAAGATGATGGTGCCATCATAGCCAGCCAAAGCATTATTTAACGCTTCGATACATTCCATATCCAAATGGTTGGTTGGCTCGTCCAAAATCAACACGTTGGTTTCAGACATCATTAACTTGCCAAACAACAAGCGGTTCTTCTCACCACCTGAACAAACCTTGGCTTTCTTATTCGCATCATCCGCTGTAAATAAAAGACGGCCCAACATGCCACGAACAGCCAAATCATCATGTTTAGGTGTACGCCACTGGGACATCCACTCAAACAAGGTAAGATCAGAATCAAAATCATCAGAACTGTCCTGTGGGCAATAACCAATCTCTGCATTTTCCGCCCACTTAACATCACCTTGATTTACATTAAGTTCGTTCAAAAGGCAGCGTAAGAACGTTGTTTTACCGACACCGTTTTCACCGATAACAGCCAGCTTAGCGCCCGCTTCTAAAATCATATTACCGCCGCTGAAAAGCGTTTCGCCATCAAAGCCATGAGATACATCTTCGATCACTAGCGCCTGACGGTGAAGCTTCTGATGCTGCTTAAGAGCGATATAAGGTGCTACACGGCTTGAAGGCTTCACTTCATCAAGTTTGATTTTATCCATGCGCTTAGCACGTGATGTCGCTTGTTTCGCTTTCGATGCATTTGCTGAGAAACGGTTAACAAACTGCTGAAGGTCTTCTATCTCCGCTGCTTTTTTAGCATTATCAGCATGTAACTGATCACGAATAAGCGTGGATGCGGCAACAAAGTCTTCATAGTTACCGGGGAAGATACGCAGTTCACCGTAATCGATGTCTGCCATGTGCGTACAAACAGAGTTTAAGAAATGACGGTCATGAGAGATGATGATCATTGTGCATTTACGCTGGTTAAGTACATCTTCCAGCCACGTAATGGTATGAATGTCCAAGTTGTTGGTAGGCTCATCCAAAAGCAAAATATCAGGATTAGCAAACAAAGCCTGCGCCAGAAGCACACGCAACTTCCAACCCGGTGCCACTTGGCTCATTAAACCAAAATGAAGCTCTTCAGCAATACCAGCAGATAGCAGAATCTCGCCTGCACGGCTTTCTGCGGTATATCCATCCATCTCTGCAAACTCACCCTCTAGGTGAGCAACCTTCATACCATCTTCTTCAGACATTTCAGGTAAAGAATAGATACGATCACGCTCTTGTTTAACTTCCCAAAGGCGCGTGTCTCCCATGATTACCGCATCAATTACGCTGTACTCTTCAAATGCAAACTGATCCTGACTCAAGGTACCTACAGTATATCCTGGTGTGATAGATACATTACCTGAGGTCGCTGCCAATTCACCGCTTAGAATTTTCATAAACGTCGATTTGCCACAACCATTTGCACCGATTAAACCGTAGCGGTTACCGTTGCCAAATTTGGCTGAGATGTTTTCAAACAGGGGCGTAGAGCCAAATTGCATGGTGATGTTTGCGGTAGAAATCAAAGAAGTGTACCTGAGCGCTAAATTGAGAGGATAAACCAAGTAAAAAACGGCCTACATAAGGGACGCGAACTATAAAGAGTTGAAGCCAAAATGTCGAGAAAGAACTGTACAAAAAACAAACAAATTCCGTTTAATTAGGTGCTCTGCTATTTATGTAATAAAAAAACGCGATTTGGTATTAAAAAGAGCTACTTAAATGTAGCCAAAAAGAGCACGTAGAAATTCCTTTATCGCTTCAGTCCCAACTAATACGACCAGAGCAATCCATACAGCCACTCTCAAATGAATCTTCGATATCACCTGTCTGTATGGTTTCACACTCTTCGCAACAGCCCGGTGAGCGGTGTTCCTCTAAACAGTTTAAACAAAGCCACTGATGATCAAATTCGAACACCGTATGTTGCTCTTTACGGCAGATATGGCAGTGGGCTTGAGCCTCGTCATAAGTATCCGGGGGTTCCTCTCCACATACTTTGGGTTCGTTTTGACTTACAACGAGTGAATACGAAAAAGGCTCCTTACAGCTTGTACATTTTTGATGACGGGCACCATCATAGATTCCCTTTGCACCACAAGAACACTCTATCCGAACATACCGAGTCTTAGTTTTGCATAATAGACAGTGACTAAAATAGATTGGTGAGAAACCGGGCTCTTCCACAGCCGCTTCATAACCACATGAAGGACAATTTACTATTTTGGCACCATGAGATCGATGACAATCAATCTCATTTTCTAACAGGCCAAAACGATCTCTTGTAGGTGGACTCAAATTAACCTCAAACAACAATTAACCTCAAACAGCAATAAGCCTCCAGCAACCATAAAACCGAATAACTGTATGAACATAGTAGCTGAGACTTTATTCTCATTTACGCAACAACTCTGTCTATTATTCGTACAGATTATCTTTATACAACAATCATACGGGGATAAAGCTTAGAAAGATTATAAAGGAACTCTTTAACGGGTGGGCAAAAATTGGCGCAACTTCCATCGAGCACGACCTCAAAAGACATATTTTAGGTGGGGTTTATAGCTACTTTATACCTAAAACACTCGCAACTCTTTGTAAAAACAATAAGTTAATTGTTTAATTAATGTATGACTAGTCAATTTAGATAAATTACTTCTATAGTTATGTGTATCTAAACTACTGTTGTTTCCATATTCTCATTAAGGATGTTGTGCATGCCTTCATTTCTTCGTAATTCATCAATCGTCAATCAGCTTGTCACAATACAATTAACAATCGTACTGTTTGTATTCACAGCATTAGCTCTTTTCGTAAACCATGAAGTTAATCATGGCGTTATCGAAACAGTTGAGCATTCCATTGTAGAACATGCAGAACAACTATCAAAAAATGTTGATTTTTATAACGCAACATTGCAGCAACAAACAGACCGAATTGCTGATGTCTTTGTTCAGATGTTCACTGAAGAGATGACCACGTCACTCTATGAAGAAGTAACCGTTGGTAAATTCCAAGTGCCTGTTCTCATGAATGATGGGGAGGTGATCACTAATAATTTTGAAAAACCGGACAGGTTTACCGCGATGACCGGCGGATCGGCGACTGTCTTCATGCGTGTAGATGATGATTTTTTGCGTATTAGCACTTCTTTGCGTAAAGCTGACGGAACACGTGCATTTGGTACGATGTTAGGTAAATCCCATCCAGGTTACAAAAAATTAATAAATGGTGAAGAGTATCGTGGACCCGCTGCGCTTTTTGGCCGCAACTATATGACCAAGTACGTCCCATTTAAAGATACTAAAGGCGAAGTTGCTGGCATTCTTTACGTTGGCTTTGACTACACAGCAAGTTTGGCCGAACTAAAGAAAAGCATCTCCGAGTTAACAATCGGTGAAACAGGATTTGCTTTTATTGTTGACCTAAAACCCGGTAAAAACCAAGGCACCCTAATTCTTCATCCAAGCGAAGAAGGCAAAAATATAACCACCGCTATTCAAAATGGTGACCAAATTCTAAATGCGATCACATCCGCACAAAAGGGAACGATTAACATTCCAACCACATCAGCCAATGGTGACACAAGAAATCGTCTACTCGCTTTCTCACAAGCAACAGAGTGGAATTGGGGTGTTGTTGTCGGCAGTTACGAAGAGGAATTTACGAAGGCCGCTGATAAATTGCATCTACAGATGATCATATTGTCGATTGTTTGTGCAATTATCATCATAGGTCTGCTATTCATTACACTACGTATAAAGTTAAAACCTATCAGCACTATCTGCGGTTATATGCAGGCAATAGGTGACGGTGATTTAACAACGCGAATTAACACAGATATGGGTGATTCTGCTGATACCAATAATGAGATTCATCAACTAAGCCGAAGCGCTAAAGCAACCGTGGGTGGTTTACGTAAAGTAACTAAACAACTCAACAATACAATGAACACAATCAATACACATCTACATACTGTGTCAGGTGGAGTTGATCGTTTAAATTCAGACTTAAATAGACAGCAGCAAGAAACAGAGATGGTCGCCTCAGCCATTTCCGAGATGACTTCAACCTCTGAAGAAGTTGCAAGCAATGCAGCGTCAGCAGCTCAACAGACTCAACTCGCCAGTGCCGAAGCTAATAATGGAGACCAACTTGTTCAAGAAGTTGTTAACTCAATCCAGAGCATATCTAGTGAAGTTAACGAACTCACCAACATGATCGAACAGGTTGAACAAAACAGTAACTCTATTGGTACTGTTATGGATGTTATTCAAAATATTGCCGAGCAAACCAACTTGCTCGCTCTTAATGCTGCGATTGAAGCCGCACGTGCTGGCGAAGCGGGTAGAGGATTCTCAGTTGTTGCTGACGAAGTGCGTAACCTTGCCCAACAAACGGCCAAATCAACCACTGAGATACGTGAAATGATTGAGCGCCTACAGGGTAATACTCGTAGCGCAGTCCAACGCATGGAGCTAAGTAATGACAAAGTGAAAAGCAGTGTTGAGATGACGTCTCAGGCAGGTGAAGCATTGAGTGCAATCACTAACTCTGTTTCCAGCATATCTGATGCAAGCGTGCAGATTGCCTCAGCAGCGGAAGAGCAGACATCAGTAAGTGAAGACGTCAGTCGAAATATTGAAAACATAAGCACAATTGCTATCGAAACATCGAGCTCCAGTAACAATATGGCACAGGCGATTTCTGAACTTGATAATGCAGGAAAAGAACTACAACGTGTTATTGGGCTGTTCAGAACTTAAAAAAGTAACTGAAAGCTAATTTTGATTTTTACATTTAACTGTACACACTTGCATGGCTCTTCGGAGCCATGCTTCATTCAGGACAATGTGAATCTATTTCACATCCAATCAATACAATAATCGCCCTTCCCTTTTATAAACCGTACAACTTAATGAGTCATTATCTCTATAACTACTTCAGTCTTTACTGAATTTGCAAGGAAGCACTGCTCATGGGCCTGATGATGCATCTCCTCTAGCTGTTCAAGACTCGGTTGAAGTTCACCACTTAAAATAACCTCAGGCCGCAGCGTCACCTTAGTTATCGCTATTTTTCCGTCGGCACCCTTTCCCATCACGCCGACAGCCCTATCAGAGTATTGATCAATAACAAACTTAGCCGCTGCGGCAATTGAAAGAAAAAACAGCATATGGCAACTAGACAACGAGGCGATAAACGCCTCTTCTGGATCTACGTTCTCGGCTACTGAATAAGGCAGAGGTACTACGTGAGGGGAAGACGATGCAGGCACCGTAAAACCCCCATCAAAGCGCCATTCATGCGCACGACTGTAACGATTATCTATATAAGTTTCATTACGACCACGCTGCCAGACTATTTCAGCTAAATGCTCGGACATAAATACCACTCCCGCAAATTTCAGAAGGCTGACTGTCGCATAACTGCCGTATAACAGTCACTTAGAAAGCGCTTCTGTTGCTATTCTTGTTCATTAGCTTTTATCCGGCAGTCTTTAATTCAACAACTGTTTATCCCTCTACCTTTATTCCTCTACCTTTATTCCTCGGCTTTCTATTCATCAACAAGCTGGTCGCATTTATAGATCAACTCATCCGATTCGCCTAAGGTCTTGGCTAATTTTGGCAGCAGTTTTGACATTTTGTCGAACAGCCCCCAAGGCGGATTCACTACAATCATGCCTGATGAGGTCATTCCATGTTCATCCGAATCAGGGCGTACACCTAGTTCAAAACATTGGATATTCTTAATACCGCTGCGGATAAACTTATTCTTTAATTTATTAATCGTTGGCCGATCCACCACTGGATACCAAAGGGCATAAGTACCTGTCGCAAACTTTTTATGCGCCTTTTCAATGGCCGAAAAAACTTGGTTGTATTCGGTTTTAATCTCATACGAGGGATCTATCAAAACCAGCGCACGACGGCTTGCAGGAGGCATCAAACCATCCAACCCTTTTAAACCATCACTGCAAGCTACTTTTATTTTTCGCTGCCGGCTCGTGTTCATACAAAGCGTTTTAAAATCTTCAGGATGCAGTTCAAACAACCAAGCGCGATCTTGAGGGCGCAAAAAATACTTAGCAAACAAAGGTGAACCGGGATAAAAGTTTCCCTGCCCCTTATCATTATAAGAATTAACCACATCAAAATAGCGAGTTAACTCAGGGTATTCCTTTTGTTGTAACTTACCAATTCCACCTGCATGCTCCTCAAGTTTACGCGCCTGCGCAGACTTAAAGTTATAAAGCCCCGTGCCTGAATGCGTATCTATATACTCGAACGGTTTATCTTTCTTAGTCAGGTGTTCGAGTATCTCTACCGCAACAATATGCTTAAGGATGTCGGCAAAGTTTCCTGCATGAAATGAGTGTCTATAACTTAACAAAAGGGAATCTCTTTTTATAAATCGATTAAGAAAAAGGCTCTACGAATGTGAGTAGTTTACGTGTAAAAACAAAAACAAAAAATCAAAACCTAAACAATTACCCTTTTTATAAGTACGTACACCGCTTAAATAAAAAAGGGCTGATAGATCTCTCTATCAGCCCTTTAAAAAATCTAGACTGCTATTTATTTCTTCAACGGTACGATAAGCACAGGTCGCTTAGCGTTATTCATAACCTTAGTCGCTGTAGAACCCATCAGTGCATGACCTATTCCAGAGTGTGGGCGTGTACCCATCACAATAACATCTGCATCAATCTCGTTAGCAACTTCAACAATAGTTTCCCAAGGCTTGCCTTCACGAATAATAGAATTCACTTGAGCATCAGATAGCATCTCATTTTCTTCCAGCTCATCTGTGCAGAACTTATTAATACGTGTCTCTAACTTAGCTTTAAGGTCTACCAAGCTACTTTCATACATCTCACGCATACCCTCTTCTTTTAATAAAGATTGCAGCGCCATATTTTGTTGATGCTCACTTTCAAGTACGTGCAGGTAAGTGATTTGAGCATTGTATTGCCCACACAAACTCACTGCAGCACGAAACGCTGGACGAGAGCCTTTTTCAATATCGGATGCGTAAAGAATTTTTTTAACGTCAGGAATCATGTTTAACCTCATTCGATCTCGAATGGTTATTTAATCAGACCAAGCAGGCGCATAACCTACTTGGCCTTTTGATGATCTAAGAACGATAGAGTAGTTCTGGTAAGAACAAGGAGATTGATGAGAAAGCAACAATCAGCGCTAGACGGAAGATATCCGCACACCAGAAAGGAGTCACTCCTTTGAAGATAGTACTGGCTTTAACATCACGCAGTACCGCACTGAGCACGAACACATTCATCCCCACGGGAGGTGTTATCAAACTAATTTCTGTCACGACAACAACTACAATACCAAACCACACCAGATCAAAGCCGAGACTCTGAACAAGCGGGAAGAAGATTGGCACTGTTAACAGCAGCATCGATAAACTCTCGAACACCATACCAAGTACAATGTAGATGCCTAGAATAACTAAAATAACCATCATTGGAGATACATCGAGGTTTGTAACAAACTCAAGTAGCTCAGCAGGCAAACCTGCACGGTTAATAAAGTTAGAGAAGATCAGTGCACCAATCACTACACCGAACAACATAGTCGTTGTCCGCGCTGTGTCTGAAAGGATATCGAACATCGCTCCCCATGTTAGGCTCCTACGCAGCAATGCGATAAAGAAAGCACCACCTGCGCCAATACCTGCAGCTTCGGTCGGCGTGAATACACCTAAGTAGATACCACCCATAACAATCGTAAACAGAGCTAGAACACCCCACACACCATTCAGTGCTTGAAAGCGCTCAGGCCATGTCATTTTCTCGCCACAAGGTCCTGCAGAGGGATCACGCCATACAACATAACGCACAGCAACCAAGTACAGAAGAATACCTAAGAAGCCAGGGATGAAACCCGCTGCAAACAGTTCACGAATACTCGTTTCGGTTAACAAACCATAGATAACCAAAATTACACTTGGTGGAATTAAGATACCTAAGGTTCCGCCCGCTGCGATAGAAGCCGTTGCAAGTGAATCTGCATAGCCATATTTACGCATTGGAGGCATAGCCACTTTAGCCATCGTTGCCGATGTTGCTAGGCTAGATCCACAAATAGCAGAGAAACCACCACAAGCCACAACTGTCGCCATGGAAAGACCACCCTTACGATGCCCCAAGAACGCATAAGACGCGCGATAAAGCTCCTGAGACAAACCTGACTTAGTAACAAAGTTACCCATCAGAATGAAGAGTGGGATGACAGAAAGGCTGTATTCTTGTGCTGTATCGATAACACGCTTAGATGCCATCGAAAGCGCACCATTCCAGCGGAATTCCATAATATTATCGAAAGACAATCCCTGCATGTACGCGAAACCAAAAAAGCCCACAAGGCCCATCGCAAAAGCGATTGGTACACGTACAACTACGATAATCAGCAGTAATATAGCAAAGCCGGTTAATGCAGTAATCATACTGAAAATACCTGTTGCGTTAACAACGCATAATAAACATTAAACTGTACTTAACAAGTTAAGTATTTGAAGTAAATTCAAATCACTTCTTATCTAAGAACAGGATTCGGTATACGCCGTAGGTAATCATGGCGCCAGCCGTTACCCAACTCATTATGGCAATATACTGAACAATATAAGCTACCGGAAACTGAAGGTACTCTGACACTTCACCACGACGAAGTGAACGTTCAGCAAGTTCGAAAATACGAACAGCTAAGAAATAGAGTGAAGTTGACATAACAAACGCAGAAAATAGCGCCAATGCCTTTATCAACTTACTACCTAAAGCTTTATCAAGAATATCAACAATGACATGCCCACCACGCCAAGTGACAATCGGCATCTCAGCGAATACGATGATGGCGATCCCCATCTCTGTCAATTCGGTAGTACCGTCAACAGCGTTACCCATGAAATACCGACCGAATACATCAGCACAGGTCAGCATCATTAAGAAAAACAGTGTTAAGGCCGCAATCAACTCTAGAAAAAAGGCCAGCCATACGACTGGCCCTTTTTCTTCGTAGTGCGCTGTAACCCAGGCACTAAAAGCCATAAAAGACTCCTACTTATTTACTAAAAGCGAGTATGACTTACTTGTAGCTGCGCGCAACTTCACGCAGTTCAGTCAATGCAGCTTTTGCATCAACACCACGATCAGCTACAGATTTCAGGAACGCTTCATCCATACCTTTAGTTAAAGCGACAAATTCATTTGCAAGTGCATCGCCTTCTTTAACCATAGTGATGTTTACGCCTGCGTCTTTAGAAGCTTCCAGACCTGCTGCATCACCTGCATCCCAAGCTTTACCAGCCATCGCAGATAGTTTCTCGCCAGAAACACTCATGATCGCGTCACGATCTTTAGCATCAAGGTCAGCTAGGAAATCTGGATTCATGAAGATACCGAAACTACCTAAGTACATGCCACCTGGTAGTGCAACAACGTTAGTTGCAACTTCTTTAAGACGTAGAGACTTCTGCTCACCCATTGGGATGAAGACACCGTCGATAACACCTTGCTGCATCATTTCGTATACTTTCGGTGCAGGTGCACCTACTGCAGTAACGCCCATACGGTGACCGATTTCACCCTGAACACCACCGCCTAAACGGATCTTCTTACCTTTAAGATCAGCAAGGGATGTAACAGGCTTAGCCATTTGAATCTGGCCTGGTCCATGTGTGAACAAACCGATAACTTCTAGGCCATCATGCTCATTCGCTTTTGCGAAGTATTTGTTATGAATCTTCCAGTGAGCAACAGATGCCGCTTCAGCGCTTGTACCTAGAAGAGGCTGTTCAACTGCTTGAGTCAGTTTAAAACGACCCGGCACATAGCCGTGGTAGGAGAACGATGCGTCAACTACGCCATCTTCTACTAATTCAAACATTGTTTTTGGGTGTCCCATGCCGTACTCAATGGCAACTTTTACGCGACCTTCAGTCGCTTCTTCAACCCATTTAGACCATGTTGGCCAAACAACCGCGTTCTGTGGATGTGTAGGTGGTAACCAGCTAGCGACACGTAATGTAGTCTCTGCTGCAGCCTGACCTGCAACACCCATGAACAAACCGATCGCAAGCGCTTTCTTAAAATTCATATTATTTCCTCTATTTATCATTTTTTATTATTAAGTGCTAAATATGTTAACTATCTAAAAAGCAATAAACACCTCTCGGCATCTCTTAATCTTTAGACTAATACCCTTAAACCATGCTAGCCGTCTCATCTTACTTAACATGGCTTACGGCTATCTAAATTAACTATCTACTGTTGAAAATAGGATCAGTATTTAAAGAATAACTGATTTAAATCATTATATCCTGATACTTTAACGATACACAATAATACTATTTATGTATCACTTATCTTTTTTTGCTAATTTCTCATGAATGTTGTTTTTACGATAGTTACGCTCAGGGTGCAGCTCAACCATCTCAAATCCGATACTCATATAGCGTCGATCAAATACAGGCTGTAACACTTCAGTAAAAACATCGAACACTTTATCCGACGCTTCCTTTAAAACTTCCGCCTCTCGCCCTGCACCTACTTTAGCGGTCAGATGCACGAACGTATTCTCAGGGTCGCCTTCAGCAACACGAAAATGCTCACAGCGTACTGCACGTGTACGAATCCCACCGATAGGAAATACTCCCGTTGCTATCGCCGCAGCATTGAGTTTTTCAAAAAGCGCTGGAATATCCAGATCGTCATCAAGGTTCGCAGAATACTCCATTATAAAATGCGGCATTTACGTCTCCTTTATAGATAGATGTCACGATAGTTAAAAAGCCGTGGTCCGGTTTACCAGACCACGGAACGCACTATCGAACAATAAACTGTTACTTAAACCTTAACGGCCTAATACCGGTACGGAGTGAAGATCGTGTGCGATGCAGACGTTTTTAGTTTCCATATAGAAATCAAAACTCCAGTCACCACCATCGCGACCAATGCCCGACATTTTCACACCACCAAACGGTGAAGGTAGGTTACGGTTATTTTCGGAGTTAACCCACAACATACCCGCTTCAACTTTGTCAGCCATACGCATTGCACAGCCTGTATTACTTGTCCAAATATAACCGGCAAGACCGTAAATAGTGTCATTAGCCAGAGCAATCGCCTGCTCTTCAGTCTCAAACTCAATCGCAGTTAGCACAGGACCAAAAATCTCTTCTTGCGCAATACGCATGTTGTTTGCTGCTTCAACAAACAGAGTCGGTGTCACATAGTTACCTGGACCCATCTCATCACGTAGTGACTTACCGCCAACAGCGACAGTCGCACCATCTTCTTTGGCAATATCAAAGTAACTTGTTACTTTGTCATAATGCCCTGTATGCACTAACGGACCCACTTCTGTCGCTGGATCAAGAGAGTGGCCTACCGTCAAATTAGCAACACGTTCTTTCAATGCCGCTAAGAACTTATCCTTAATACCGCTCTGAACCAACAAACGGCTTGAGCTTGTGCAGCGCTGGCCATTTAAACTATAGATCATGAAAACGACCGCATCTAAAGCACGGTCGAAATCAGCATCATCAAACACGATCACTGGGTTTTTACCACCCAATTCAAGGTGCAAACGCTTCAACGTATTAGCAGTTTGGGCTTGAATCTTTTTACCTGTTGCAGAATCGCCCACTAAAGCTACTGCTTTAATTTCTGGGTTCTCTGTAAGCGCTTTACCTACAACTGTGCCGAAACCATTAACCATGTTCCAAACACCTTTTGGCAAACCTGCGGCTTCCGCACATTCAGCCAAAATTGCCGCTGTCAGAGGGCTTAGTTCTGCTGGTTTATGAACAACTGTACAGCCCGCTGCCAATGCTGGCGCTATTTTCCATGTGGATAACATGAAAGGAGTATTCCAAGGCGTGATAACCGCCACCGGACCAATCGGGTTACGAACAGTATAGTTAGTGTGCTGATCTTGATGTAAAGATAGACCATTACGTGCTTCAGGCGCTTTATCTGCGAAGAAGCGGAAGTTAGCAGCACCACGGATAGCCGCTTGACGCATAAAGCGAATTGGCTGACCGCAATCCATAGACTCAACCATTGCGATCTCTTCTGCACGCTTTTCTAGCTCATCACCCAACTTGTGTAGGATTTTCTTACGTGCAGCACCTGGCATTGCGGCCCAATCCGCAGCTGCCGCAGCAGCAGCATCACAGGCAGCGTTTACATCAGCTTCACTACCCTGAACGACTTTGCCTAGAAAGCTCTGATCAGTTGGTGTTGTGTTATCAAACGTCGTGCCTTCACTACCTAGCGTCCATTCACCATTAATGTAGTGACCTAAAGTATTCTCTTTAAAACGAGCTAAGTAGCCTTCGGCTTTAGCGACATTCTGTTGAAGTTGTTCACTCATCTGTTATCTCCTAACTCGTCTTAGTATTTGTCGCCGTAAAATTCTTGTTCAGAAACAATATACGTTTCTAGAGCACCAATTTTTTCAATTTCACACACAACCTTATCACCAGGCTGCATATCTTTAAGACCTTCTGGTGTGCCTGTCGCAATCATATCGCCCGGCTTAAGCGTCATGATTTTACTTAGATATTCGACCAAGAATGGAACATCAAAAATGATGTCAGCTGTAGAACCGTCTTGTGTTAGCTCACCATTCACATGCGTAGTCACACGCAGATTAGTGATATCACCTACATCTTCTTTATCGATCAACCAAGGGCCGATCGGCAGCAAAGAGTCGCGACTCTTAACACGAAGATTTGGACGGTAGTAATTTTCTAGGTAATCACGGATCGCAAAGTCATTACATACGGTATAACCCGCTACGTAATCCATCGCATCTTCACGAGAGATGTTTTTACCCTCTTTACCGATAACCGCCACCAGCTCACATTCGTAATGCTGAAAATCGATGTTATCTGGACGGTAAGCGTTCTGCTTATGACCCGTAAGCGTATTTGCACCTTTAAGGAAAACAAGCGGCTCTTTTGGTGGTTCAAACGCTAGTTCACGAGCATGATCGGCATAGTTCAAACCCAGCGCAAAAATAGTGCCCGGTTCTTTAATAGGACTTAACCAAGTAACATCGGATTCATTTATCAATTGACCATCAGTTTTAGATTTAAGCTGACCCGTTGTTGCAAAAGAATCTTCTACAGTAACGTCAAGTTCAGCGCCGTTAAGCTGTCCAGAACCAGTAAATAGTACGCGTGCATGTTTCATCGTTTATCCCCTTAAGCTCGGCCAACAACGTTATTCAGTTCAATCACACCTGCAATAGCAGAACTTACTTTGTCACCCTGCTTCACTGGTGCACGCTGACCTGGGAAACCAATTGCGATTACATCGCCTGGCTGCAACGTCATAATGTATGAGATTGTGCTAATCAGTTCTGCAACACTGCGTACCATCTGAGAAACCGGCATTTCATGCACCGTTTCACCATTAACTTGAGTCGTTACTGTTAACGCCTGCGGATCAGAAATATCAGACGCAGGAATAACAACAGAGCCGATCGGGGCACTACCATCAAGGCACTTACCTTTGATGTCTGGACGGTAGTAAGTCAGTTCTGGTAAAGAGAAGTCATGAACCAGTGTATAACCACCTACATACTTAAGGGCTTCGTCTTGACTCACACGACAGCACTCTTCACCAAAAACAACAGCTAAAGAAGCACCAACAACCATGCTATCGACAGCCTGACCTTCATTCGTCGCCCACTCAACAGAAGCACCATCCGTACTCCATGTATTGTGTGTCTTAAAATAAAGAACCGGCTGCGTTGGCGCGCTTTTGTAGGGCGCTTCATTAAATTCAGCTTGCATCGCTTCGAACTGATTAGCATCGTTCAACGCAACACAGACCAACTTTCCTTTAACAATTGGATTGTTTGTCATGATCTAAAAACCTATAAAAATAATCTGTTAAAAAATGCTGTTAGTAACCACTAGACTGATTCTTATCAGCATCTGTCTGGCTAACTTTATTCGAGCCTGACTTAAAGCTTTCAGCTAGCTGTTTAGCAGCATTACCTAGCAAAATAGTATCCACTCCAATGCCAACAAATTTCGCGCCTTTCTCAACATAGTCGTGAGCCTTGGCAGGATTAATACAAAGTAAGCCACCAGCTTTCCCTGCATCATTAATAATCTGTAAACCGTTCTCGATAGCTGCGACAACTTCTGGATGATCAGGATTACCTATATGACCCATTGAAGCTGAAAGATCAGATGGGCCAATAAACACGGCATCTACACCATCCACCGCTGCAATATCTTTGAGATTTTTCATTGCTGTGACGGTTTCCGCTTGAACAATCAGGCAGATCTCGTCATTAGCTTTTTGCAGATAACCTGGAATGCGATTCCAGTTAGCGGCACGCGCTAGGGAACTACCTAAACCACGAACCCCCTGTGGCGGATATTTAACCGCTTTAACTAACTCTTCTGCTTGTTCCGCCGTATCGCACATTGGTATCAACAATGTTTGTGCACCGATATCCAATAAGCGTTTTAGCAGCGCTGTACGCCCTTCTTCAGGACGTACAATTGCTGGCACACCGTAAGGTGCAATCGCCTGTAAATGGCGCATCGTCGAGTCAAGTTCAAAAGGTGCATGTTCGCTATCTATCAGCAACCAATCAAAACCAGCACCAGCAACAATCTCTGCACATGAGGAATCAGGCAAACCCAACCAAAGACCCCACTGCGTATCATCACCTTTAAGTGCTTTCTTAAATTTATTAACTGGAAGTTCCATTACGCTCTTCTCTATCTACGTTTGATCGCGAAATTAACTTAAACAAACTTAACCGAGATACCGCCCAATGGGCCGTAATCCGCATGTACCGTATCACCCGCTTTCACAGGAACAGGACGTGTAAATGAACCCGCCAACACAACCTGACCTGGCTCTAATGCAACACCGTGAGGGGCAAAACGTTTACATACCCAGCAAATGCCGTTAGCAGGATGACCTAGCACACCAGCAGCCACACCGGTTTCTTCGATTTGGCCGTTTAAGTAAAGCAGTGCTCCCGCCCAACGCAAATCAATATCCATCGGTTTAATAGGACGACCACCTAAGATGATGCCTGCATTGGCAGCATTATCAGAGATAGTGTCTAGTACTTTGCGGGTATAGCCTGTTTCAGGGTCAGTACGGTGACAACGAGCGGCAATCAACTCAATCGCAGGAACAACATAATCAGTCGCATTAAGAACGTCGAAAATGGTTACGTTCTCGCCTTCAAGACGATCTTTAAGAACAAACGCTAATTCAACTTCGATACGAGGATCTAAAAAGTCAGATGCTTTAATCTCTGCACCATCATTAAAGAACATATTATCGAGTAGAACACCGTAATCAGGCTCATCAATATTCACGGCCATCTGCATAGCACGCGATGTGAGACCAATTTTATAGCCTTTAACAGAAGCACCTTCCTCAATCTTGCGGTCAACCCATGCTTTCTGAATCTTATAGGAATCGTCCATAGTCATTTCAGGGTATTCAAGCGTCAGCGCCGCAATCTGCTTACGTTCGTTCTCAGCTTTATAAAGGCGATCCGCTGCGTTCTTAATCTGTTCCGGAGTTAACATAAACGTCCTCGTTTCTCTAACTAGGTGAAGCATATAAGATGTCGCTTCAAAGCAATTCAGCTACCTATTTATCGTCTATTGATTTACCTAGACGCAAAACATAAGTAACATGTTAATTACAATATACTTAATATATTAACGAATATCCAGCACTAATTTTTAAGTACTTAGAAAGTTTCACTTTTATCCTGCGTTTACTGCGAAAGGCTTCAAAAAATAATGAGCATATTAACCCTAAGGGAATCAGCCCTAACCCATTGGCCAGGAAGAAAAATATCTGGCCTAGTGCTCTTTATGATGTGGGTATTTTCACTCGCTAGCAATTTTCTATCCTCAGAGTTAATCCCCATTGCAACAGCATTGGGCTGGCTATTTGTAGCAATAGAACTGCCTAGGCTGGGAAAAAAACAACGCCCCCTCATTCTTATTTTGCTAACCGCTGGCGGCTTATGCACCCTACTTGCTTGGTCATACGGCTCCACCGAATCACTTTTAGAATTGCTAGATGAACATCTAAAACTGGCGATGCTATTAACAGCTATCACATTTATAAGCATGGCTATCAAACCCGAAGCCAGTACCACTCAAAAAGGATTTAAGAGTTTCATCAGTACATTTTTAGGTATGCACTTTTTCTCTTCCGTCGCTAACTTCTCATCAATACCCGTCGTCGGGGATCAGGTCATGCGAAAAGGGACTATAGATAGACTTTCACAAAGCATACTGTCTCGGGGCTTCAGCTTATCTGTATTATGGTCACCCTTTTTAAGTATCACGCCACTCGTTCTGGAACAGGTTCCGGGAGCTGAAGTTAAGAGCATCTACCCTTATTCAATTCCTTTAGCGATTATCGGTATTTTATTCACGGTCTTTGAAGCACGTTATCGTTATAAGAGCCGCTTTAACCTGTATCAAGGCTATCCGATGAAACTGTCCACGCTTCATCTACCTATCTTCCTTATTACCAGCGTATTAATATTGACCTGGTTATTTCCAAATACTTCAACCGTTGTGATGGTTTCGATCGTGGCTGTTTTGATCCCACTTATGCTTATTACAATAAAAGAAGGTTTAAGCAATGCAGGTGTTAAAACCCATCAACACATTTTCACCCGCCTCAGTGAAAGCCGAACTGAAATTTCACTCTTCTTAAGCGCGGGCCTTCTCGCTGCAAGTGTAAAAGCTTGTATAACTGTCGGCTTAATCAGCCTTCCGTTTACCGAGACCAATGCTACCGTCGCCTCGACTATACTTGTCGCTATCATTGCTATAGCGTCACTGGGGATAAACCAACTGGCTGTAGTAGCGATTTTTGCAGGCTTATTAGCTGATGTAACGACTACACCAACGCTTATGGCTGTGACATATATTTATGCAACCGCGTTGTCGATGTTTACCAGTGTATTCAGCGGCACCAACATGATTTTGCGGGCACGCTACAGCTGCACAACAAAAGAGATTTTAAGAAACCAGCTCCCATTTACCTTAATAATGATACCTATAGGCATATCAGTGTTATTCCTTATGGAGTCTCTAGGTGTAAAGTAAGCGGAAGTGAATGAAATCCACAAAATTTAGATAGCCTTCTAAGCGAAGTTAAGTAACTTTCATTAGGCTTTAAAATCGGTTCCATTAAAAATCAATCACTAACTGAAAATAATAATTTATACGACGACTCAGAGGTCAAAATGATAAAAGTATATGGCAGCGTTTATTCTCGCGCGTGTATGGTTATGTGTGTACTGGAAACATTAGGTTTGGAATATGAAATCATTCCACACCTTCCGAAAGGAACAGAGATCAAAGAAGACGCCTACCTAGCAATGAACCCTGCAGGTAAAGTTCCTACGCTAATCGATGGCGAATTAGTCCTTTGGGAAACTCAAGCTATCCTATTTTATCTTGCTGAAAAATACGGCCAAGGCGAACTATGGGGCAATACCCCTGAAGAGGTCGCTGATATTTATCGCTGGTCTCTATTTGTCAGCAATCAGCTAGAACTGTTTGCACTGGATCTGTTTTTACAACACAAATTTGTGAAGGAAGAGGATAGAGATGCGGCCATTATCGATCGCGCTAATAACGAACTTGATCGTTTCATGCCTATTCTAGAGACTCACTTAGACGGAAAAGAGTTTGTATCGGGCGGGAAACTAACGGTTGCTGATATTCATGGTGCAACGATTCTATCTTGGGCAAAATTAGTTGGTTACAACTATAAACGCTTCCCTAATGTTGATGCTTGGATCAAACGCCAGATCAAATCAGAAGCACAGCAAAAAGTTAACGCCAAAGCGTAAGCTTCTCAGGACGGCTCAAAACAAAAAAGCCATCGTTAATACGATGGCTTTTTAAAATACTCATAGTGCAAACAAGCTTATACGTCTTTATCTTTCCCTAAAGACAATAGCCATAGCGAAACCATTGCTACGCCAGCAAAACCAGCAAGAACAATGAGTGGCATAGCGGCATAGCCTAGAACATGCCAGATGATTGATTCTAAATTACTCATTCGGTTGCTCCCTTAATTACCAGCCGTCTACTTCGCTCATGTCAGGCAGTTTATGTGCGATACCTTTATGACAATCAACACACGTTTTCTCACCTTTCGCTAAAGCTGTTGAGTGCTGTTTAGCACTACGTGGGCCTTGCTCAGAGAAATCCATGTAATCGAATTCATGACAGTTACGACACTCTTGTGAATCGTTTTGCTTCATACGGTGCCATTCACGACCCGCAAGATAACCACGCTTAGCCTTGAACTTTTCTTCAGTATCAATAGTGCCAATTGCGAAAGCAAATAACTCTTTTGATGCCTGCACTTTACGTACAATTTTGTCGCTCCAATTATGAGGAACATGGCAATCAGAACAGATTGCACGTACACCCGAGCGGTTAGAGTAATGAATAGTCTCCTGTATCTCCTTCACAATCGGAGCGTGACAAGAGGAACAAAACTCTTCCGAGTTAGTCGCTTCCATTCCAGTGTTAAATGCCCCCCAAAACAGAAGCCCTCCAAGGAAACCCATAAACAAAACCACACCTGCGGCGGCTTTACTCGGCGTACTCAGCCGCTTCCAAAACGCTTTAAAAATCTTCATATATAGCCTCTCTCGTTATCTCGGCTATTGATTAGCGCAAAGAATCAACACGTTGGAAGGTGTTCTCAATCAAAGGCTTCGCATCTGCTTGAGGTACATGACACTGCAGACAGAAGTAACGACGAGGAGAAACATCAGACAACACTTGATCTTCACGGTTAACGTAATGAGTTACACTAATTTTTGTCGCGTTCATCTCTTTAGCATTTTTCCAGCTATGACAAGCTAGGCATTTATTCGCATTTAACGAGACTTCGTAATTACGAATAGAATGCGGTACTAAAGGTGGCTGATAAACGTAGTCGCTCTCCAATGTATGATCTTTTGGGTAGCGTTTAAAATCATCCGCTGGGCGCGTAGTTTCCAATTCACTGGCACCACGAAGTGATTCCACTCCACCAATACCACCGGGGTTGCTGTTGACAGCATCTTCCGCTTGTAGCACGCCAGTAAACAGCACTCCGGCTGACATTAGCGCAATAATGAATTTTTTCATCTTTGTTTCTCCGCCTTATGGCTAATTCTTTATATTGGCCATACCAAACCTTAAGTTGAGTACAGCCAATATGATCTGATTAACAGGGCTAGCAATTAACCGATAGGGTTAAGCAACCTTAGTAATTTTTACTGGGCACTTTTTGAAATCCGTCTGCTTAGACAGAGGATCGGTAGCGTCCAGAATCAACTTGTTAATCAAAATACGTGCATCAAAGAATGGTACGAAGACCAACCCTTTTGGTGGACGGTTACGACCACGTGTTTCAACACGCATGCGTACTTCACCACGTTTGTTGGCAATCAATACCTCATCACCACGACGTAAACCACGAGATTTAGCATCTTCAGGATGTATGTAACAAAGCGCATCTGAAACCGCTTTATACAATTCAGGAACACGACGCGTCATTGTGCCGGTGTGCCAATGTTCAAGCACACGACCTGTACATAACCATAAATCATGTTCTGAATCAGGCACTTCAGGTGGTGCTTCATAAGGCGCTGAAATAATTAGTGCTTTGCCATCAGGTTTACCATAAAACTCAAAACCAGCACCCTCACTAACATATGGATCAGAACCTTCAGCAAAGCGCCAAAGCGTTTCTTTGCCGTCTATTACAGGCCAACGCAAACCGCGTACCTGATGGTAAGTATCGTAAGGCGCTAAATCATGTCCATGATCACGACCAAATTCTGCATACTCTTCAAACAGACCTTTCTGAACATAGAAACCCTGAGAATGAGCATCATCGTTCAGTTCTTTCGCTTCAGAGATTGGAAACTTGTCGACCTGACCGTTTTTATAAAGCATGTCGTACAATGTTTTGCCACGATATTCTGGGGCAGCAGCTAACAGTTCTTCGCTCCAAACGTCTTCCATAGTGAAACGTTTAGAGAACTCCATCAGCTGCCATAAATCAGATTTAGACTCTCCGACCGTACCCACCTGCTGATACCATGCTTGAGTACGACGCTCTGCGTTACCGTATGCGCCCTCTTTCTCTACCCACATCGCTGTAGGAAGAATAAGATCCGCAGCCTGAGCCGTTGCTGTTGGATAAGGATCAGAACAAACAATGAAATTGTCAGGATTACGGTAACCCGGTAGACGCTCATTATTAATATTTGGACCGGCTTGCATGTTGTTGTTACACATAATCCAGTAAGCATTCAACTTACCGTCTTTTAGCATGCGGTCTTGTAGTACAGCGTGATAGCCTGGTTTTGGTGGAATCGTACCTTCAGGTAGCTTCCAGATTTTTTCTGCATAAGCACGATGCTTCGGATTTTTAACAACCATATCCGCAGGTAAACGGTGCGCAAATGTACCCACTTCACGTGCAGTACCACACGCTGACGGCTGACCAGTCAATGAAAACGGACTGTTACCCGGTGTTGAAATTTTGCCTGTTAACAAATGAATGTTGTAAACCAGGCTATTCATCCAAACACCACGGGTATGTTGGTTCATCCCCATTGTCCAAAGTGACATCACTTTGATATTTGGATCCGCATACTGCTTAGCAAGCTTAATTAGTTTCTCAGTTGGAACACCTGAAATTTCAGATGCTTTTTCAACTGTGTAAGGCGCAACAGACGCTTTGTATTCTTCAAAATCAATTGAAGTCATCGCGCCTTTATTCGGGTTTTTAGCCTGTTTTTGTAACGGATCATCGTCACGTAGACCATAACCAATATCCGTAGTCGCCTGCTTAAAATTGGTATGTTTATTAACAAACTCCCAATTAACCGCATCATTTTCAATGATGTAGTTAGCTATAAAGTTAGCAATAGCTAAATCTGACTGAGGTTCAAAAATATAACCGTCATCGGCTAGCTCAAACGAACGATGCGTATAAGTAGAGAGTACATTTACTTTAACGTGAGGATTACTTAAACGACGATCAGTAACTCGCGTCCACAGAACTGGGTGCATCTCGGCCATGTTCGACCCCCAAAGAACGAAAGCATCAGCATGCTCAAAATCATCGTAACAACCCATCGGTTCATCAATACCGAAGGTACGCATGAAACCACCTACAGCAGATGCCATACAGTGACGTGCGTTTGGATCGATATTATTTGAACGGAAACCTGCTTTCATCATTTTTGCAGCAGCGTAACCTTCCATTACAGTCCACTGACCTGATCCGAACATGCCTACGCCCGTAGGGCCAATATCTTTAAGCGCTTTCTTCCACTTTTCAGCCATTACATCGAAAGCGGTATCCCAAGATACCGGCGCAAAATCACCATCTTTATGATATTGGCCATCTTTCATTCTCAACAATGGCGTATCCAAGCGGTCCTTTCCGTACATGATCTTTGAAAGGAAATAGCCTTTAATACAGTTAAGGCCTTTGTTTACCGGTGCTTCAGGATCGCCTTGAGTCGCGACAACACGACCATTTTGAGTTCCCACTAGAACCGAGCAACCCGTACCACAAAAACGACAAGGGGCTTTATCCCACTTTATTGCAGTTTCTTTTGAACTTGCGATCAAGTTAGTAGCTGACGCAGGTAATGATACACCTGCGACCGTTGCCGCGGATGCAGCTGCGTTTGCTTTAACAAACGCACGTCTTGTCATTTTCATGCTTTCCCCTCAGTACTTACAATTTCTTGATCAAATGTTTCTAGGTCCGATTCAATTTGATGAAAAACCAAAGCGGTATTCAGGACATTTGGTAAGTTATTTATTACATCAATGGTGTCGGTTACATAACCTTGGTTTTCGGTCTCAAGCACGACAATAATCTTGCCCTCTTTGCTATCTCCGTAAACCTCTGCACCATCTAACTCTTCAATAGTAGATTTAGTTTCCGTTAAAAACTCAGGCGGAACATGTACTACTAAACTGGATATATGCACTTCATTTAGTGCCATAAACTATTATCTCTTTTATTTTTGATGTTCAATTAGGATAGCCGTGCTTGGACAAACCGCCACACACGCCCCACAACCATTACAATCCTCTAAGCTAATTACCGGCATGGCGACACGCCCCGCACTTAACTGAAATTGAATAGCCATAGGCTCACACATATCACCACAGCTACGACATTCAACTTGCTGATGCGCTAAACACCCTGCTTGTATATTCGCTTTTGCATTCCAAGGGCGCTGTTCTACAGCAGTGAATAACTGTTCAGGGCAGGCCTCTGCACAGCGATAGCAGAACGTACATTCCCCTCTGGAGAAATCGATTGTCGGAAATCCACCATCACCCTTCACAATAATGTTGGTCTCACATGCATCGCTACAGTCACCACATCGTGTACAACCTTGAATAAACGACTCAGTATCCTTTAGCCATGGCAACCTTATTGAATCTTTATCAACTTCCTGACGAGTAAAGAGTCGTCTTTTAGTGAGATCTACCACTTATTGCCTTTAACCTTATTTTCTTTCATTGATTAAAGAATATAGAGATCAGAAACGATTGATAGCATTATCATCGCGCGCAGCACTAGTAATAGCTTTCTCTTGATATACATCAAGATTGATCACTTATTAACCACACATAAAGAAGGGTAAAGCATTGATTTGAAAGGATCTTATTAGAAACTCCTAATATATGTAATACTTATACATATTGAAAATTATAGTGCAATCAAATGGCAATTTAAGAGCGAATTTTGGAAGAAATTCCTGATCGCAAAAAGCATGTTTACCTATGCTCCCCAACTCCCAGTAGCACACTGCTTACATACTTTAAAACAGCATATACTGGAATTCAGTCTGCACTCTCGCTCTAGTTAAACAATCATTGACTACACTGTTTTTATCGCCCCCCCCTTTAACGACACTCAGTAAACAACATACTAAGGAGTCACCTATGCTCACTAGCAACTGGATTCTAACGGCTCAGTGCCCCAGTCAGTTGGGCACTGTTGATGATGTAATCGGCCATCTATATCAAAACCAACACTACATTGATGAACTGCACTCTTTTGATGACAGCAGTAGCCAACAATTCTCTATCTGCGTTAATTTTCGGGTGCAGAGGGGTTTGATGAAACTACATTTAAACAACCATTCGCGTTAAAGGCCGAGCCTTTTTCTATGCAGTGGACTCTCACTCCCCAAAGCCAAAAAACCAAGGTCATCATATTAGTATCTAAATTTGATCACTGCCTAAATGACCTCTTGTACAAATACAAAATAGGCCAACTAAATATTGAGATTCCAGCCATAATCTCTAACCACCCTGATTTAAAACCGCTCGCCGATTGGTACAACATTCCCTTTCATCACCTACCCATTAGCAAAGAGACTAAACAGCAACAAGAAGAGAAAATATGGGAGATTATCCAGAAAACAGAATCAGAGCTCGTCATCTTAGCGCGTTACATGCAGGTACTTTCACCCGCTATGTGCAAAAAACTTGAAGGCTGGGCTATCAATATTCATCACTCATTACTGCCCGGCTTTAAAGGCGCAAAGCCCTATCACCAAGCTTACGAAAAAGGGGTTAAAACAGTCGGAACCACTGCTCATTACATCAATGACGACCTAGATGAAGGCCCCATCATCACCCAAGGAATTGAGGCCGTAGACCATAGCTATTATCCAGAAGACCTTGTAGCTAAGTGGCAGGATATTGAGAGTAAAACCTTATCTAAAACTGTTAAATATCATACAGAAAGGCGCGTTTTTCTTAATAAAAACCGCACTGTAGTCTTTGCTGATTAATACCTTATAGGACTGACCAATGACTTCTGCACCAATATATGCAATTGACTTAAGGCCAGCCTCACATCTTTACCTTAGCTTAGTATATGCTTAGCAAAATCCTGCACACGTATTTTTTCAATGTAAGCCAGCACATTTGGATGCTCAGCAACCTTAGCCTTTGCGACTTCAGATTTTTCAATATAATCAATAATTGGAATCAAAATCAGGTCAGCTGCAGTTAGCTCGTTACCACAAATATAAGGATTATCCGCTAGTTGATCGGCAACAACAGACAATGCGTTTTGGATACCCGGTATAGCAGCTTCCACTTTATCCATTCTTACTGAGCCGTTTTCCCCTTTAGGAAAGATAAATTCAAGCAGAACCTCACGCACTATTTCATGATCAACATAGATACCGCTGATACCACTCCACGCTTCAACTTGAGCTTGAGCATAAGGATCTGATGGGTATAGCTGTGTACCGCCATATTCATTTTCTAAGTAGTGCAGAATCGCAACGGTTTCAGGAATAGGACCTTGCTCGGTCAACAGAACTGGGAACTTTGTATATGGGTGAATCGCTTTATGACCCGGCGTATGGAAATCAACCGCTTCACCATCCACTTGAGTTGTGACTTCATAAGCTAAGCCTTTAAGCTCACACGCCATCATTACACTACGTACAAATGTGCTAAAAGAGGGGCCATAAATTTGAATTGGTTTTGCCATGATAGAACTCCCGTTTAATAAGTAATTGGCAACCACTTTATTCACTGACACAATATGTTCAAGAACATATTTTGAACCTATGCCATACTGCCGTTAACAAATACAAAGGAGTGTCTCCGGTGGGCTGGACAGCAGAACAGAAACAAGAAAGTCGTGAAAAGATAATCAACAGCGCTGCTGAACTTTTCACGAAAGATGGATTTGATAAAATCGCCATTAATGATGTAATGAAACATGCAGGCCTTACCCGTGGCGCTTTCTACAACCACTTCAGCTCCAAAAGTGAGCTCTATGCGGAAGCGATTTTAAGCGCTGCACATCAAGCTAAAAGCCATACACTTGATCGTTCAGGCTTCCAATTATCAGACATTATAGAAACCTATCTAAGCGATGCTCACCGCCAAGGTGACTTTTGCTGCCCCCTCGCCTTCCTTACAACAGACATACACCAACGGGACGACAAAGTCAGAGCGACCTACACCCGCGTGCTAAAAGGGTTCATCAATAGCATCCATGAATTTGACGAAACAGAAGGTAACATAGAAGAAGCAGAGGCTATAAAGAAAGCCGTACTCATGATTGGCGGTGTAGCAATCGCGCGCGCGGTTAACGAAGACGACTTCGCAGAACAGTTACTAAGCGCCTGCCGCGAGGGAGTGAATAGCCAATAGTAATAGAGGAAATAACTTGAACAGAAAACGGCCTCAAATGAGGCCGTTAACAGTAGATACTCATGCGCTTTAAGGCTCTATTTTCCCCAAGAGTCTCGCAAGCCAACAGTACGGTTGAAAACCAACTGCTCTGGCGTTGAATCCGAATCAACGCAGAAGTAACCGGTACGCTCAAATTGGTAACGGCTTTCTACAGCGGCATCCGCTAAACCAATTTCACAACGGCTGCCAGATACAACAACGAGCGATTCTGGGTTGATAAACTCGTGGAAATCACGTTCTTTATCACCATCCGGGTTCTCTTCAGTAAACAAGCGATCGTATTCACGTACTTCACAAGGGGCAGAGTTATCAGCAGACACCCAATGAACCACACCTTTCGCTTTGTAACCTACTGGCTTCTCACCTTTGGTCGCGGCATCATATGAACACTTAAGCTCTATGACATTACCTTCATCATCTTTAATGACTTCATCACAGGTAATAACGTAAGCACCACGCAAACGTACAGCAACACCTTGCGTTAAACGCTTCCACTTACGCGGTGGCACTTCTGCAAAATCATCCTGTTCAATTAGGATATTACGAGTGAAAGGTACTTTGCGCATACCCATCGTTTCATCTTTTGGATGATTAGGCAGCTCAAACCACTCTTCTAAAGCTTCATCATAGTTAGTAAGCGTAACTTTCAATGGGCGAACAACACACATGGCACGCGGTGCATTTTTATCTAGGTCTTCACGGACAGCGGCTTCCAGCATGCCCATATCCACCACACCATTTGAACGAGTCACACCGACCATTTCACAGAAGTTGCGCAATGATTCAGGTGTATAACCA
>DJLT01000058.1 GCA_002435145.1 Neptuniibacter sp. UBA6509 | reverse complement strand
AAGGATGCATCCATACCGCCGAATTTTGCGCGCCATTTATAGAATGAAGCTGAACTCATGCCGTGTTCACGACACAGTTCAGGGATGGGTGTACCTGCTTCAGCTTGTTTAAGGATCGCCATGATCTGGCTGTCGGTGTAACGTGATTTTTTCATTTGAATCTCCTGCGTATAGATTACGAGAAAATTCTACTTTTGAGGACAGTTAATTTTCGGGGGGATTACCTAATTAATTCACAATCTGATGTTTTTCTCATTCAAACAGAAACACGAATAATTCAATGAATAGAATAAGCCCATCCACCATGCATTGGTGAATAGGCTATAGAAAGATGCTCGGAAGAATTGCTAGAGAAGCTTTGAAGTAAGTTTAATTGAAGTATCAAGCTTTCTAACCAATCTCCTCAATGGTTCGCAGTCGACATACGCATCAAGTAACTGACCTTTCAGATCTTCTAGAAGGCTAATAATACCGTTCACAGAACCAGCCTGTATGACATATGGGTCTTTACTATCACTACCACCGTAATAGAAAAGGTCAAACTGATTCGTTACTTGGCTGTCATGCTCTGCGAAAAACCAATCCTCCAATTGACTCTTAATAGTCGATAAGCGGTCATGAACTCCAATCGGGGTCGTGCCAGAGCTCTCGATCGCTTTTATTAACCTTGCTACATGCTGGTGACCTTCTGTCGGCATAACTGCATTTGGACGTCGTTCATTATGCGGAGCATCCCAACTTCTCATAGGAACCGTCTTACTGCTAGACTCTCTGTAAATTGTTCCTCTCGCTACAGCTCTCTTCTTATCTTGCTCGGTAAGGGTAAGAGGAGTAAAGAAAGTATCATGACCTCTGGTAGATATACCTTTCCAGTGCTCCGCTGTAACGGGGTAAGATAGACTGTCAATTTTAGCCATTAAGCTTTCCAGGTCATATCCTGTCGATGCATCACTAGCGACAAACATGTTTGACATATCCGGGGCATACATACCTGCCCACTTTGACGCTTTTAAATGCCAGTTATGTTTTTTAGCCCACGCATCTCGTTCGCCATCTAGCCCTGGATCAAGGTAGGGTTCATCGATTAGGATAAATTGTCCTGAGTCAGGATCATACCAATCAGTTGTATGATCAGATTTCGGTAATTTATTTCTTCTATCTCTATTTGGGTAGGCTGCATCATAGTCCTTGCTAGGCTTTAAACCAGTTGCCTCGATGAACCTAAATACCCGTACTGCTTTGCAAATTTTATTTATTGCCTCATTTTGAGATCGACTGACATGATCACTTACTAAATGATCCGGAGTAGCAAGTCTAAACCAGCCTATAGCACCAGATCTTTTAAGTTCACTATTAGAAGCTATTTCAGACAAAGGTCTTGAAAGCTCGACCTCAAGTACTTCCCTGCCAGCTTTATAATCACTCTTCCGATCATACCAATAGACAGTAAAGAATAACTTGTTACCTTGTGCGATCGGAATGGAAGTCTGAAGCCGGTTACGCGCATGAGGAAAGTTTTCAAACCCAGCACTTATCGCAGCCAAGTTTAAAGCTTTATTGTGAGGAACGCCCTTCGCTTTTTTTAGCTGTTTAGCGAGACGTTTAATACCACCGATAGTCGATGGGCGAATAGTATCATCCAACATTTTTACTCTCCCAGCCTGCCTACAAGCGTCGCTCGTCAACCACTTAACAAGCCCGAATAAAAATATTGAGCAAGTAAAAATAGAAAAGAAAGTAGTGCTTCAAAAGCTTTGCAACGACGAGCAACAGGCTCCTACCAAGAGCAGCCTTTTTTATACGTCATAAGATAAAATAATGCAAACCCTGCCCAGCAAGGGGCTAATGTCTGTAAAGTATCGAAAACCGCTCCCTTGCCCTTGTAGCTATATGGACTATTACTTTCCTGTGAAGTTGTCATAGCTCACGAAGTCAGTTTTTAGGATGCTCAGTTGAAGTCAGTGGAGTGATCCTACGTCCAGACACTTTCCGACTATTATTTTTTGCATAGGGGGACTATTGTGGTTGGAAGTCTCGGGGTAAAACCACCTCTCGAAACGTAAGGTAACGAATGAATATAGTTCTTAAACAGCATCGCTTCCCATGAAGAACATATGCCTACCCCAAAAAAAGGGGCTAAGCCCCTTGGTCGCCCCCACAGGACAGGTAATTTAACGATTTGCGGTAGCTATAAGAGTTTTAGTGTAGGTATTGCTTTATTCATAGTTCTAACTCCTGGAAGTCACGGTCTATCTCTTCTTGGGTGATGCCGATGTAGCGCAGGGTCACGCTCTCAGAACTATGTCTGAGCATCTTCATCACACGGGCTATATCGTTGGTGGATTTGTAGAGGTGATAACCTCGGGTTTTACGCATGGAGTGAGTGCCTAACGCTATTCGTAACTCCTCACCTATCGATCCAAATGCTTTACTGACGGCGCGTCGAGAGATGGGATGGGGGGCACGGTTGATGGATTGGTGATTGCGGTAAGATTGAAATAGGTAGGTGTGATTAGGGTGTTCCTGCTGAATACGATGGATGATCTGTAGCGCTTTTGGGTTGAGAGGGATATTGGCTTGTTTCCCCGTCTTTTGTTCACGGAGGGCCAATCGGTCCTCCTGTATGTCGCTAAACTTAATCGATAGCAGATCTGAGATCCGCAGTGCTAAGTTAAGCCCGATGTTCCAGATGTCGGCCATCTGCTGACTGTGCCACCGGGTAAGTAAGTGGCTTATCAGTCGGATGGTCTCTGGATCTTTGACAGCATGGACCTCTGTCATCGTCAGGTTCCTTTTTTCAATTGAAATGGGAGTTAAGGGAAGTTAGAGGGACTCATTCGAACTGAGCCCAGTTCTCATCCGGGTTGGTAAGTTCCCAAAAGGCCAATATGGGAACTTCAGTTGAGGGTCAGAGTAAGCCGCGTTCAGCGAAGGAAACTGGAGTTGTTCCCACCACGATGTGGTCTAGTACGCGAACATCGATCAGCGATAAGGCTGCCTGTAGCTGTTGCGTGATCTGTCGATCCGCCTGGCTGGGGTCTGGATCACCGGATGGGTGGTTGTGCACTAGGATGACTGCTGCCGCATTGAGCTTCAGGCACTCCTTAACCACTTCGCGAGGATACACGCAGGCCGCGTTGATCGTGCCGCGAAACAGTTCCACAAACGTGAGGATTCTGTTGCGGTTATCCAGCATCAAGAGCGCAAAAACTTCATGCTCATAATCGATCAGTAAGGTTTGTATCGCTCGATGCACTTCATCCGGATTATTGAGTGGTTGTCCTTTTGCGAGACGTCGGCGGGCAATCATTTTCGCTAGGTGAAGTAACTCGGCTTCCGTTACCGCATCGGGTACTACATAGGTACCCGGTTTCTCACCCGCAATCAGTTGTGCGGTTTCCATTATGGTTTCTCCTTTGTTATGCAGCAATAGATTCGCCCTTGAGGGCGGCGAAATGTTCTGTCAGTTGCCAAAGTGCACGGTTAAGTCGCACGTCTTCAGTGACTGAACGAATGGGCCGGGTACGTGTTCGGCGCCCCCGGCTGGAACGTCCGCGTAAGCCGCCTTTGAGTAGGTTTTCCTGGGTGCGGTTAAAAACATGCCAAAGATCTGGATCACGATCTTCTGAGCGCCTAGCTTGAAGGAGAGCGTCGGGAGAAACGGGGCTAGTATTAACCCAGTCTTCACCATAACGTAGCGTCAGCGCAGATTGAGCGAACAGTTGTGCTTCATCAGGGGAAAGACGCAGTGATCGGAAACGGTCCACCGATGAAATTACCTCGGGGGCTTCATCGATGAGGGCAATCGACCCCTCTAGAATTTCATCCACAACTTGGCAGCCATGCCGTACTCTAATCCCACCCATCTCACCGATGGGGGTGACCATGCCGTTACTGCATACCAAACGGAAAAGACCGAGATCTAACTGATAAGCACTGCTGCGATCATGGCTGTTACACAGCACCAGCTCGGCAACGGAATCTCCCACTTGGATTTGTCGGTCGGGATCTTGACGAAAACGCACCATATGACGAGCGACATCGCGACGCTCAGGTATTCGGGTTAAGGTTTGTTGAGCACGGACCGGATACCAGCCCTCCTTTTGTAAGGCATTGACCACCTTAATGGTGGGTACAAAACCATAGCGTTCAGAAACTCGGCTATCCGGGGCTTGAGCGAAAATAGCCGGGGCATTACGGAAGAGTTGATTTTGGGAAAGAATTTGCATCGTCATAAGTCGGTTCCTTATAAGCGACCACAGAGAAGCGCCCCAAGAGAGCGGTTCTCTATAGGGTCATGAGATAAACGTAAATTACGTTAGTGGCGTTGAGCCGCAAAAGTGGTTTCAGGTGGCTGAGATTTATTAGCACGGCATAACCCCGGCCAATGCCGGGATACCGAGTTGCGTGGGTATGCTAAGAAATGAATGGAGCGATGTCAGCGGGAGAAGTGGGTAATGGTTAGATAAAGTCGCTGATCAGTTATGACTACGAAAGGTGTGGCCACAATGGTCGCATTCCAGATCATCTAGAACATGCTGGTCCAGCTTCTCGCCGATCTTGGCGCCTGCTAAGGTGCCTGTAACCCCACCCGCTAAGCCGCCAAGCAGAGCTCCCGCGAGTCCACCTAAGGCGATCCCTACAGGGCCGCCGAATGCACCTGCCGCCATTCCTGCACTCGCGCCTGAACTCGCACCCGCGATGCCGCTGGCAGTCCCAGCTACACCACCGGTAACGCTTCCGACGTTACGTCCAGTATGACAATCAATAATTGATTCAGAGCCGCAATCTGGGCATGAATATGACATTAAAAAGTCTCCTGAGAGTTAGTTATATAACCAGGCTGGTGGCCTGGAAAAACAGTTTCTGACTGTTCTCAGAGAGGTGATATATATCTGAAATGTTTTTATTTGATATGTAATTTTCTACTAACTATGTACATATGATATGGAAAGAAAACAAATCAATTGCGAGCTTTTGGTTTCGATAATTTAAGTAAATAACGCGCATTAGAAAATTCGATAATTTTGGATCTTATATTATTAATAAATCTATAAGAAACATACCGTTAGGTATAAGTTTCTAGATATACAG
The DNA here is from genome assembly GCA_002435145.1 of Neptuniibacter sp. UBA6509. GTDB lineage: Bacteria > Pseudomonadota > Gammaproteobacteria > Pseudomonadales > Balneatricaceae > Neptuniibacter. The sequence continues at coordinate 1,366 of DJLT01000058.1, read as the reverse complement.
TTAATACAATTTATATTGTAAAGGTATTTGTATGCTTGATTGTGAAGAGATGGATAAGGTCATTGATGACAAATGGGGAAGTGAAATAAGAGACGACAAAGTTTATGTAACAGAGGACAGAGATATATCCAGGATTTTGTTAAAAGTAGATCATGAGATTAGAGAATTTTGCTTGAGTGATTTTTCTTTAAGTTTAAAAAAATCAGTTAACCAGAATACTGGAGAGCTTATCTATAAAAAAGTATCTTTTGGGGATGTCAGAGCAATAGCATTTCAAAACAAACAGATTAAAGCCTTCTTTGATTACTATCTTCCAATAAGAGACTACAGAAAAAGGGGCTTGCTTAAAATCAGAGCATTTTCCCCTTATATAACGGCCTACCTACAATGGATGGATGACATTGACCAGTCTGTAAACTCGTTTGATACGCTTAGATCAATACACGGCCAAACAGTCAGTTATCAGGCTCTAGAGCAGAGAATCTATAAGTGCTTTGAGAAGCTTTCAGAGAAGCTCAGTAACCCACAATTTCAAAAACTAATACTGAAGTCACAGAAAACATCAGATAAGAACTACAAGAGCATGCTTTCATACATAGACAAGCTTTTCGACAGGAAGGCTCGGCTATTAGTAGTGCGCGTGGATCTGAGTTACAAGCAAGCGATTGCAGATGTCCGACGGAGGGAACAATTGGGGATGGATGAGCATGTTTCTGAGTTTGAACAGGTCAAGGCAGACCTAGAGCGTCTGCTTCGTCACAGGCGACATAATAAAATTTTTCATGGCTTATTAGGCTATATCTGGAAGCTTGAGTATGGGGTGACGAGAGGCTATCACTACCATATGGTTTTTTTCTTTGATGGTGCAAAGCATTGCCATGATGTGTTGATAGGCAAACGGATCGGTGACTACTGGAATAAGAACATAACCCAAGGAAGAGGGGCATACTTCAACGTGAATGGAAGTAAATGCCGCTATCAAAATGATATCAGAGGGTCAGTCAATTACTCCGATACTGAAGCAAAGCAAGGTTTAATGTATCTAACAAAATACTTTTCGAAGCCTGACTACTTTATGCGCCTTGAGCTTCCTAAAAAGTATAAGAGCGGGAGTAAGCAGCTATACCGTACGCTGGGCAAAGGTCAGGTTCAAATGCGTACAGGTAAAAAGAGAGGTCGGCCAAGGAAGTCTGGCCATTTAGGTAATTAGCAGGCACTTACCTAAAGAGAATCATCAAGTATCACCGAATCAAGGAATACAATCTGACTGTCGAATCTCATTTAGCATGAGATATATGGTAGGTATTCTCATATCGGATGAAATGACCTCGAATGTCAGCTTTGTGCCCAGGCCGTGTGAAAAGTC
>DJLT01000027.1 GCA_002435145.1 Neptuniibacter sp. UBA6509 | reverse complement strand
GGTTCGAACAGCTTGGCGAAGGCTAGCTTGTCCTCCATTTTTGTTTGGTCATGCGGGGCGTACCAACGGTAACGGGAGTAACCTTCACCTTGCGGGTTTTTCACTGCATCAAGCAGACCACGCATAATGTAATGCCCAGTATCATCCTGATTATCGTAAAGAGAGTGTCCTTCAACCGCAGGAGAGGTGGGCAAAAGTATACTCACGCCATCTTGATCACCCATAAAGAGATAACCGCGCCCGTTAAAAAACCTAACCCCTCGCAACGCCTCACGAATCAGCTCCTTCACCTCACTCTCAGGGCGGGAGCCGCTTTCACGCTCATAAATAACAGTCGCGATACTATGCGCTTTTAAGACTTCACTACGCGCTTGTGCTTTGAGCACAGACTCAGCCTGCGCAACGACATAATTGATATAACCCCGAGCACCTGTGACTTCAGAAATTAGGCGATCATGGCTTTTCTGCATGAATTCATCTTCAAGCGCAGCCAAGCGAGTTTCATTATCGAGTTGATTCTTGATGAGGAAATGGGATGTCACCGCGATAAGAAGCAAGACCGCTATCGCAACGGTGCCTATCATTAGATATCTGGGTAAGGCATGTGCTTGACTTTGAGGCATAGAAATCAGGGAAAAATATCCAAAAAAAGCGGATTCACTTCGTATCTACAAACACCGCTACTACATTAAGCATACTTCCTGCACGCATTCATGCTCTACACCAAGGCAGAATTAACCCTGAATTCTATCAGGGTTTAAGCACATGCAGACCACATGACCGGTCAAGAAGCTGATCTAGATCAATCTTTTTCAATATTAGAAAATTGATAAGCTTAGATTACATATTAAGTTTCATTTAATGTTTATGATAATCATTTCTAAATGAAAAGCTACAAAAAAATATAGACCTGTTAAAGAAGTTAATAAAAGACGCTCCAAAACAGGCTCACGCTCTATTGAAATCACGATAACAGGAGTAAAACGCGAGGATTGAAGCGGTATTATAAACTCACAATAGAGACTGAAAACCACTTCGACAAAGCACCCGCTGCAAAATAGCTAACAGGCTCATTATGGAAACGGGCATTATTGAGCATTGAGCTATGACAACCGACAACCGACGATTAATACGACCTGTAGCAAGTAGCCACAGAAAAGCGACTAACCACAAAGGCTCAAAAAACTAGATAGGTATATTTTCACATACTATATTTGTACATACTAAATTTTCATCAATTGTTTTATCTCTGCTATATAGCGCCCATAATCAGGGCTATCACTACGACTGTAATTCAGGTTTCGAAACAACCCGGTAAGCTTCACAAAATAGTCACGCACAGCGACTTTGTCTGAGAACTCTAACGGTGAAACCAAACACTCGCGTAACAGAAGAAAGATCTCTTTTTGGCGCTTCAACGGCACCGAGATATCAACATCATCGAACGCATCCTGTTGCAGGTAGACCTGATCTAAACAGATAGACTTGTGGTAGAGGATATAGTCTTTAAGCGTAACCCCTTCCTCCCCGGTCACCTGCATCATCTGCTGTATCTCTTCTCCTTGTAACAGCAGACTCTGCATCTCCTTTACCTGCTCAATCCAATCATCACCCATATTCTCCTGATACCATTTGGACATCTGATCAAGATATCGAGACCAGGAGATTAAAGGATCAACCGCTGGATAGGCGCGTTTATAGGCACGCTCGGCACTCAAACCTAAGAACGTTTTTACGGTTCTTAAGGTCGACTGAGTCACCGGTTCTTCAAAGTTCCCGCCCGCAGGTGAAACCGTACCAATTAAAGTTAAACTACCCTGTTCCCCAGCACTGTTTTCTATAACACCGGCTCGTTCATAGAGCGCACGAATGGCTGAATCAAGATAAGCCGGGAACGCCTCTTCGCCTGGGATCTCTTCCAATCGACCAGAGGTTTCTCGCATAGCCTGAGCCCAACGAGAAGTAGAATCAGCAATTAGCAGCACGTTGTAACCCATTTGACGATAATACTCACTGATTGTAATACCGGTATAGATTGAGGCTTCTCGCGCAGCGACAGGCATAGAGGATGTATTACAGATAATGACCGTTCGATCCATCAAGGAACCGCCTTTAGGATCAGCCATATTTGGAAATTCAGTGATCGTTTCTACCACCTCTCCTGCACGCTCACCACAGGCAACGATAACAACAATATCAACCTCAGAAAAACGCGATATCAGGCTTTGTAAAACAGTTTTACCCGCACCAAACGGCCCTGGAATACAGGCGGTTCCACCTCTAGCAATAGGGAAAAAAGTATCGATCAATCTTATTGAGGTTAGCAAAGGTTCATCAGGGTATTTACGTGTGCTTTTACCCTCCCTAAGCAGAGGTTCGCTCACTGGAATACGTACAGGCCATTGCTGCTGCATAGCGACTTCACTCTCTTCACCATCAGCATGTCTTAACCTTGCAACCGGCGTATCAACAGTGAAAGAGCCTTCCTGAATCCAGCTAATTTCAGTCACACCAAACTGATCAAAGGGAACCATTATATGATGTTTAAAACGCCCCTCTTGAACATGCCCAATCAGATCCCCCGCCTCGACCTTATCACCCACTTTCACACAAGGCTGAAATGACCAATGTTGCTGCTGATCAATACCATCAACCTCTAGGCCACGGGGTAAAAAGAAACCATGCTGAGCGGCTATATTCTCTAAGGGGTTCTGCAAACCGTCATATACTTGCCCTAGTAATCCCGGCCCCAGTGACACTGACAACATATGGCCACTTTGTTTAATGCCATCACCAATGGCTACACCGCGTGTATTCTCAAAAACTTGTACATCCGCCTCGCCATGGCGCACGCGTAAAACTTCGGCTTGTAGGAACTCTTGCCGGGCATCACCCCCTTGACGTGTAGGACAGATATAGACCACTTCATTTTTCAATATAGGGTAAAAACTACCTTCATCATCTTGGAGCAGATCAATCGTAACAATATCGTCTCTAACCGCGGCAACTCGCGCTGTTATATGCTGATTCACTCGCTACACCCCTGTAATAATTGCGAATCCAAATTGGACTGCTGTAACAAACGCTTGGTTGAAACCGTAAACTGCTCTAAAGCAACACGTCCATCATGCTGTATACGCCGCTCAGCTATCGACCAGCGAAGCACATAACAGGCAACAGCCTCAAAACTAAAATGGTATTTTCGTTCCGCCTGACACAGGCCATTCCATAGTTGCTGATTGATATATTGTTCCAACAAAATTGGGTTCTCTTTTTTCATCAACCGCTGCAGGGCAATAAGTTCAGGGCAGATACCCTCTAAACCAAAACCGGGCTCAAACCAATGCTTACGAATGCGAACAACCCAGCGCCCAATGCCGTAAAACAGCTCGGGATTCTCAACACCCGATGCACGACTTCTCAATGCCGCAACTAAAGTGCGCAGTTCCATATGGATATTGATCAGTTCTAATAAAACCGGGGATTGAACCTCGGACATTTTACGCTTCCACACAGCGATCAAATCCTTGTCCACCTGACCGTCGAAATGAGACCAATCCGGATGATATAAGGATTCAATAATAGATAACTGCTCCTTATCATCATCCGCGAGCATCGTTAGACGCCGATCTAAAGCGATTCTTGAAATCGGTAGCTGTTTAGACTGCTCAAGATCAGCTAACCAAGGTAAGGCAGTTAAAAGCGTATAGTAATCCGACACTAGCGAATCACTCCCTCGATAATCGCTCTAAATCTCGGCTGAAGGTGTTTTAAAAGCAACTTAGAAACAGCTTCGCTACTTAGATCTACCTCCACTTCTTGGCCATTCAGGCAAACCCGAATGCCTTTCCCTTCATAGAGCGCAAAATTAACCCCATCGCGCATCTGCTCAGCGGCTAATGATTGAACAAACTGGCTAAGCTTGCCCTCTCTATACTCTTTAGGGTTGCGCCTTAACTCGTCTAATCCGATAAAATCCTCGGGCAGTAGTACATCAATCTGCTCAGCACGCGCAATACCATGATCATGACTCACTTTACTGGCCAGCTCTAAAATCAAAGCGCGCATAAACTCAGCATTGTCCATCTGAGCCGCCACCAAACGCTCCACTTGATCAGTGAAAGAGTGCGATAGAGTTTCACGCACCTCTAAATGCATGTCACGTGCAGCTATGCGTAAAGCATCTTCACCTGACTGCTGTAGAAGCGCCGCTTCTTTTTTAGCTTTAGATAGAATCTGTTCAGCCTCTTGCTTCGCTTGCGACACTAGCCAGTCGGCGCGATGTTCAGCTTCTTCAACTAACTGTTCAGCCTCATGCTGACCTTTAGTCACCCCTTGCTGACGTAGTTTTTCTATCAACGCTTCCACACCGGAAGATGCATGTGTCTTCTGTTCTGAACTCATCACACCCTCCTAAGCAGGGACACCTGCGCTTATAACTAATGCAAAAATAAATGCAAAAACGGCAAACCCTTCAACAATGGCCGCAGGCGCTAAAGACATACCAAAAATCTCTGGTCGAATTTTCGCCACATTAATTGCCGATGCGCAGCAGCGCCCTTGCCAAGCAGCACTGAATAACAGAGCTAAGCCACAAAGCAAACCGATAGCGGCCAAGCCAGGGGCACTTTCTGGTGTAATTTCACGGTTTAACGCGAACATAACCACAATGCCGTAGATCGATTGTGATGAAGGCATCGCTGCGATACCTATATATCGACCATGACCTGTTTCAGTCTCAAGCAAAGCGCCACAAGCCGCTTGACCCGCTAATGCACAACCGATCATGCTGCCAATTGCGCCTAATGCCATTGGGCCATACAACCCAGCCCAGCCTAACGCCATTATTAGGTTATCCAAGGTGAAACCTCCTGTTTAGCAAATGGCTGAAAGGGGTAGCCCTCATCCGCCAGACTCCAGTTATAAAATTCAATCAGATTTAAGCGCAATCCATGGATAACACCACTGATAACGGTTAAAACAAAGTTCAAACAATGCCCCACCAGCAAGATCAGTACTTTAAAAAGCAAACCGATCGCGGGCAGTGCGGCGGCTACATCCACCGCAAGTTTATTAAACGTCATTGCCAAGGATGCACTCGCAAGGCCCAGTGCGAATAAGCGCAGATAGCTCAATACATCCCCGAAAATTTTAGTCACACCGGTTAATGCGAGTAAACCATCAACCCAACGACGACCGCCCCAATTAGGCTGCGCACTAGAAAAGACAAAAACCAATACAAGCCCAACGCTACAAAGAAGCCAATGTATAACCTCAAAGCCTTGCACCCACCCCATTAACGCCACACTTACCGTCAGTGCCCAGCCAATTGAGGCCCACTTCTGCAGCTCTGCTCGTTTGACCCAAGCCATCATCAAATTACCCAAAATGAGATGAACAGCACCGACACTAATAGAGAGCAGCATCATGCTATCGAAATCATTCAAATCGAGCATTTTTAAACCTTGAAGCCATTCGAAAGGAGCCTGCGCACCAAAGTAGCTCCCCACGACAACGCCCCATATAAAACTCGCAATCGCCAAAGCCACGCCCATTGCTCTAATTCGAACCCCAGTTTCGGTTTGGCCCATTCGTTGCCAATAAAACAGTAAGATTGCAGCTAGCAGTAGTGAATAACCCGCATCCGACATAATGAGAGCAAAAAAAGAAACGAAGGAGAAAAACACGACACGAGAAGGGTCCCAACTTCGGTAACCCGGCATCTGAAAAAACTGAACCACCTCTTCCCCGCCACCCAAAGCAGTCGGGTTATCGAGCAGTGTTGGAGGTAGTTCATCATCGTCAGGGGCAACGACATGCACAACCATACAATGCTGGTCGGCAAACTCATAAAGCTGCTCGACACTGTCTAATGAACACCAGCCTTGGACAGCAAAGATCTCATCTTTATCCAGTGTTTGGTCCGACACCTCAGATAACTGTGCTGCATCTTCGGTGCCAGCAATCGAGCGCTGCAATAAGTAGATCCAACGCGTATACCCTTCACGTTCAGCCTCTACCGTCTCTAACTCAACCTCAAGATCTTCTAGCTCGCGCTTCAACTCCTCAAGGGGCACTGCACCGGTATGCGTTCTAACAACCGGCAACTCATTAATACTCGGCTCATGTTCAGCAATAACAGCGATATAGCTATGGCGGTTATCACGATGAACAAGCTGCCAAGGTAGACTTACCTTCTCTACCTCTTTCATTCTGAAGTTAGGAACTAAATAGAACCAAAAACGCTGCCCATACAGTTCATTATCTTTTGGTAAAACAAAGCTTCCCCAAGGGGAGAGATCTTTAATCCGCTTTTGTAGAAAGTCGTAACGCTCCACCAAACTCAAGCGTACCCGTCGATTTTTTTCTACATTATCAATCACTTCCTGTAGATTAAAATGACGCTCACTCATCACCTGCTTGCGCTTTTGTTTGCAGCTTAATAAGTAATGTAAGCTTCCCTGTAACTGATCAGGACTGACTTCATGAACCTGTTCCACAGATTTGGATGTAGAGGAAACAGGCTGCTGCAGAGGGATAATATGCATCACCCCAAGAGACTGAAGTTGATCAAGAATGGTCGCTTTATCTTCCGTAAGACCGACTAGCGTTGCTTTTCTCAGCGTAAGAATGCTCATAACAGCAACCTCTTACGTTTATTTTTTGCAATCTTAGCTCTTACCACACCTGCCCGCTCTGCATCAGATAATGCAATCCGTATCCTACGTATATTCGCCTGAGCTTCAGGGATCAGTACTTTATCGAACAGGTTTAGGCGTTGAGTCGTCTTCTGCAGACCTTTCTCTAATAACGCCAATCGCTGATCCGCTATCTGGATCTCAACCTCCGCCCGTAGCGCTTTTATTTGCAGCATCAACAAACTATCAACCCAATGGGGTAAAAGTAGCCGCGAGTATTGCGCAATCTCTACCTCAAAACTGACCAGTTTTGGTAGTTCCAAACCCACAAGGTTCGCGTACTCAATCTGAAGCGTTTTAATCTGTAATAGGGATTCAGTCTCAAGATTAGAACCTGCGTACATAGGCAGTTCCTCTCGAATCTGCTGCTCAACACAAACCAATGCCGATCGATGCCCTTCTAGACATTTGGTAGTTTCTTGGCGAGCAGAGAGGAGCTGCTTTCGCTTTAGATCTAAAGCAGGCACAAACTGTGTAAATGCTTTTAAACGCTTACCTTCTCGGTTAAGCGTTGCTTTATTTAGCGCTAACTTAGCCACTGTTTAGGCACAACCTAGATCAGATGACTGATTTGTTTTAGGGAAATACTTTTCAACCAGAATCTCTTTCATCAAGAGTTCATGGGGCTGAAAACATTCGGCCAAGGTTGTCCAGCAGAGATCTAAGGCCTCTTCTAGCGGCATTGTGACCTGAATATCCATAAAACGTTTTTTAAAGAGCTCGCCAAACTGGAGTAAGCGTTCGTCATACTCGCTTAACTCAAACGACATCGCCTGCTTCTGGGCAGCATCCTGCGCTTCCGCATAGAATCGCACCATGGTATTCATAATCTGGCTATGATCTTCTCGTGTAACCTTCCCTATAACATGCTGTTTAAGGCGTGAAAGCGAGCCAAAAGGATCAATAACACCATCATGCAGATAAAACTGACCCTCGGTGATATACCCCGTATTATCCGGCACTGGATGGGTCACATCGTCACCCGGCATCGTTGTTACAGACAAGATCGTGACTGATCCGGCCCCTTTGTAATCACATGCTTTCTCATACCGGCGCGCCAGTTGCGAATAAAGATCACCGATATAACCGCGATTGGATGGAACGTGTTCCATCGAAATACCCACCTCTTTCAAGGCGTCAGCGTAGGCGGTCATATCCGTGAGTAATACCAGTACACGTTTACCCTCTTCCACCGCAAACCGCTCAGCTACTGCCAACGCCATATCCGGCACAAGAATGCCTTCTACCGTTGGATCAGAGCCTTGATGGGCAAACATAACGGTACGGGCCAGTACTCCCGCTTCCTCAAACGCTTGGCGAAAGAAATAATAATCATCAAACACCAAACCAATACCACCAAACACCACAACATCAGCATCCGCATGTGTGCCTATCTGAGCTAATAGTTGGTTATATGGCTCACCTGCCACTGAAAATATGGGAATTTTCTGACTTTCGACCAAGCAGTTAAACACATCAATCATCGGCACATCGGTACGAATCATATGCGAAGCTAAGACACGGCGTGCTGGATTAACCGTCGGTCCATCGATCTCTATCTTTGGTTCTTCAATAAGTGCAGGACCTGAATCGATTGCGCGTCCGGTACCTGAAAATGCCCGCCCTAAAATATTAGGCGAAAACGTAACTTCCATTGAACGCCCGAGAAAGCGCACAACAGAGTGAGTAGATAAGCCCTTAGTGCCGGTAAAAACTTGTAGAGATACTGATTCGCGCTCGAGCAGAATAACCTGCGCTAAGGTTGATCGCTGGCCATGCCCTTCATCGTTTTCGATCAATGCCAGATCACCAAAACAGATAAGAGAGCTGCCCTCATCTGATAGGGGAACATGTACTTTGACTATATCGCCAACAATCTCAAGAATTCGCGAATATCTTACCAACAACTGCGTCACTGCATTCTCCCTTTTTAGCTATGCTAGCTAAGATATGTAAGTCAGATATCTTCAAGCACCCAAACATCGTAGGCAGGCTCATCATATGGATGAGCGCTCTTGAGTGCACTGACAGCCGCCGTAATTAACTGATCTTCGCAGACTAATTCGACTTTCCATTCAGAGACTGTTTCAAGGTCGCCTTGATTACCAATAAACGGGTTACTCCCTTTTAAGGGTCTAAATTGCCCCTTACCCAGCACCTGCCAACAACAATGATCATAGTCGCCAATACGTCCAGCACCGGTAGCAAAAACAGCCGTTTTAACCTCTTCAAGATGATCTTCTGGTACAAAGAAACTTAGTTTATACACAGGTTATTTTCCGTTTTATGACATAACTGATAAATATGCATTTACCTATATATTATCTGATACAAAGCGTTCAACCCTTTGAATATAGTCGGCTATTCGCATTTGCAGTGCATTAGATATGGGCGCCATAGTGTCAGTGTGTTCTATTTGCACCAGAAACAAACTGATTTGAGGCAAAGGAATCTGCAATTGCTGAGCTAAGCGATAAGCATCAACAACGCCCAATGAATGGCTACTAAAATGAGTAGGCTGACTATCGCCAACGAGCAGATACTCGTCTGCCTTCTCGATAAATGAAAATTCACCGGCCTTTAACCCTAGCTCACCCGCATCAATTAATAAGATTTGATCATAGCGCCGAAAACAATCGATTAATGATCCGCCCGGAGCGCTTATTTTTTCGAATTCAAAATTATTTACCTGGTCTAGCTGCGACAAGCAATCAACTAAGTGCCAGCCTATCTGATCATCACCATGCGCAGAGCCAACACCGAGAACCGCTTTGCTCATTTTCGAGCGACCGTTAAATTAATGAAGTGCGTAGCACAAGAAATACAGGGGTCATAATTACGCACCACCTTTTCACTGTGTAGGCGCAGTTCTTGATCTGAGCGATCTAAACCAAAACGTTGTAAGGATCGCATTAGGTCTTGCTCAATTCGTGCTTGGTTTTGGCTCGTTGGCGGCACAATTTTAGCCGCTCGAATAATTCCCTCTTCATCAACGTCATAGCGATGCCATAAGAGCCCTCTGGGTGCCTCACTCCATCCGCAACCAGTACCTGCTTTAACGTTTACGGGAACATTTGCCGCTTCTGGCTTTTGATACTGACGTAAAATTTCTGCGGATTCATGCAAAGCAAAGCAGATCTCCACTGCCCGAGCCAGCATGCTATGAAACATATTATTACTTGGGAATGGGTTGCCCACTTTTGCCAAAAGGTCCGATAAGAACTCTGGAAGCTGATCGATATTAAGGTTCAATCTAGCCAAGGGCCCTACTAAGTAGTCGTCGCCATCCATTGAGTTCTCTTTTTTACCGCGCCCTTTCATTGAGTTCCCTTTCATTAAGCTCCAGAGCGCGGTGGAATGGGGGGACTGAAGCTCTTTAAAGTAGTCTTCATACTCCGTTTCAGAGATATCTAACCCGTTATCGGCTTTTAACCTTCCTGCTTCTAGCGGGTAGTCTACGGATGTTAACGCAACCGAATTAAACGTTTGAGGATCATCAGGTAGAGGAATCGTGGAGATCCATTCAGCCATCGCCATCGCGTCGGGTAGAACTGATTCAATATACTCAAGCAATTCAGCTGCGGAATCTTCACTGGGTGCTTTATGAAAGCCTCCGACCTGAAGGCCAACAGGGTGAACCGAGCGGCCACCTAAAAACTTTATTAATCGATTGCCCGCCTCTTGAATAGCAAAGCCACGCTTTACCTCTTCAGGATGCTTAGCAGCCAAACCTAAAACAGTGTCTTCCTCGAAATAATCTGGCAGAGCAAGAAGGTGAATATGCAGGCTATGACTTTGAATCCACTCACCGCAATAAAGTAAGCGCCGCATCTGCTTTATCCAAGGGGTGAGCTGCACTTCAAATACAGATTCCAACGCATTAACGGCACTGACTTGATATGCCACAGGGCAGATACCGCAGATTCGAGCAACGATATCCGGGACCTCAGAATAGTGCCGACCCTCCAGAAACTTTTCAAAGAATCGTGGTGGCTCATAAATTTTAAACTGTAAATACTGTAGCGCCCCTTTCTCTATTTTAAGATGCAGAGCGCCTTCGCCTTCCACGCGCGCTAAGCTTGGGACATCAATTGTAATTTTACGTTCACTCATCAAGCTTTACCTCGACGACGCTGTTTATCAACAGGTTCAACCGCACTTGGATCTGGATGAATTAAGCTAAAACGCTGCTTAATCTGTAAAGGCAGCAACCCTAATCCATCAAACCGCTTACCTAAACCGCTATTATTAGCCAAAGCGGCTTCGCCGTAACAGCCATAACATGCCCGCCCAAATTCAGGACACAAAGCACCGCAGCCATTACGAGTGACAGGCCCCATACAAGGTTCAGCTTGGGTAATTAAGGTGCACACGTGCCCCTGGCGTTTACATTCAATACAGAGTTTTTCGCGATCATCCCAAGGAACGACACCACTGAGCAGCTGAGTGATGACTGCGGTTATCTGTTTACTATTGATGGGACAACCCCAGAGCTCAAGATCCACATCGACATAGGCCTTAATCGCCGAGGAGCGATCCAAACTATCAATAAATTCTGGCTGTGGATAAATCTGTTCAATCCAACCTTCAGGTTCAGCGGCTAAATTCTTCAGGGCTTGAATACCGCCAGAGGTCGCACACGCTCCCATCGTAATAAGATACTGACTATTCTGACGCACCTGCCGAATTCGCTGTTCATCGGCCTTAGTTACAACACTGCCCTCAACTAAAGCAATATCAACCTGAGCCTCTTCATTCAAGACACCCGCTTCAGCAAAATGCTTAATCTCCACACGTTCCGCGAGCTCAACTAAGGCACTACCCATATTAAGCAGTGCTAACTGGCAACCATCACAGGAACTGAATTTATGCACGGCCAAACTGACTTTAGTGTTCATCAGATCCCCTCCTGCATCAGACGATCGCGCACATCCGGATAAACAAAAACGGGGCCATCCTTACAAAGAAAATCAGCCCCCATCTGGCAGTGCCCGCAGTGTCCAACGGCACACTGCATATTTCGC
>DJLT01000132.1:63458-82452 GCA_002435145.1 Neptuniibacter sp. UBA6509 | reverse complement strand
CTGGCTCAGTTAAAAAGACAAAAAAAAGCCCAGCTATTAAGCTGGGCTTTTTTAGAAATTCAGTTCTGAAAATTAAGCTACTTTCAGATCAGCAACTTTTTTAGCTGCTTCTTCAGCCATTTCAGTTACTTTTTTACCAGACTCTTCAACAGTAGATACGTAAGCATCTTTAGCAACATTCATTGCTGCAACGCTTTTCTCAGCTGTATCAGTCATTTTAGCTTCAACAGACTTGTAGAACTGAACCTGAAGGTCTAGAGCAGACTTAGGATCTTTGCATTCGCACAAAGTTTTGAACTGTTCAACAGAAGCGTTAGCTAGTTCTTCAACGTATGCTTTCTGAAGAGCAACCAAAGTTTCAACAGTTTTAGTGTTAACTTCAGCAAGAGTCTGCATAGGCTTGAAAAGGTTAGCAACTTCTTGAGTTAGTTCTGGCTTGAAAAAATCAGCAAAAGGATTGTTAACAGCGTTCATAGTTTTTCTCCAAAAGTTTTCTTGCTGCGGTGCAGCAATTGATTGCCCCTAAGATAAAACCTGGACGTTTTTTAGTCAAGAACTTTTTTTGTGCGGTGCACAAAAAAATTAATCTAACGACAATTCTTAACCAAAAAACGATCCAACTGATTAGCAAATGCTTGGCGATCAGATTGATTGAAAGTGCTTGGACCGCCCGTATCAACACCAGAGTTTCGTAAGGTTTCCATAAAGTCACGCATGGAAAGTCTCTGTTTGATATTTTCAGGGGTATACAACTCCCCACGAGGATTTATAGCAACACCCTTTTTTTCAATCACTTCCGCCGCCAGAGGAATATCTTGAGTGACCACCAAATCGCCAACCTCTATTTTCTCCACTATATGATTATCTGCAACGTCAAATCCCTGCGGAACCTGTACGGCATTAATCAATGGTGACGGTGGCGTTGCTAAAAACTGATTAGCAACCAAAGTAACAGGAACTTTCTTGCGCTCAGATGCGCGAAAAAGAATCTCTTTAATTACTTTAGGGCAAGCATCGGCATCAACCCAGATATGCATAAATCTCCTCAACCTCTTTTAGAATAAAACCTCAGTGTGACAATAATACTTCACTCACAAACAACATTAAGAATATAACGGAAGAAACTGCATTAAATTTTCTTAATATGGGTGACCAACAGACACTTAAGTCATCCCATTCACGCGCAGCATCTCGATGCACCGCCATGGTGCATCTGTCCAGGATGACTCACAAATAGACTCTCCAACCAATACTCTATGCTAAGAGAACCGTTTTAATCATTACCTGCAAAACAGCCTCAAGACCAAAGGACATGCACCTTAAAAGACCCGACTAAAAATACTGGCTTAAGTTTTGCAGTGTAATTAATCATTAAAAATAGCGACAGAGTAAAAGCAATTTCTTAATTAAGTCTCTGTAGCTATTAAAAGTAACGACGAATGAAAGCCCGTTATCTGTGCATATTCTACGTAGAGGAGTAAGTATGTTCCTACTATCTTTCGGTTACAGTACTCTCAGCCGATTATCACTAATCGTCTCTGGAGCCATACTACTTCTCTGTTGGCTATTAATAGTGGCAGCACTCTATTTGGGAGTTCATTCCTCTTTATGGTTACTCATACCGCTTGGCTATTTTCAACTAAGTTATATCCTACTGTGCCAACGTCGCTGGGATGACTTAACCAACGTTATAACTGCATTTGCGAAAAGGGATTTACAGTTTAGATCTCAACATGTCAGTGCCGATAAACCTCTTAGAGAGGCGGTTCTCAATCTCTACAGTATTTCGCGAACGTACGAAGAACTAGATGACCTATCGAACCAACTTTGTAGCGAAATGAAGTTTTCAACAAAAGAACTAGAAAACCTCGCTAATCACACGGCCAATGCAGCCTCTGAACAACAGAACCAACTGATTACCATTGCCAGTGCGTCTGAAGAGATGAGCCAAACCGTTCAAATTATTCGTGATCATGTACAACAAACCTATAGTAGTGCTCAGGATGCGCAAAATTTAAGTGTCTTAGGCACAACGGATGCAGATAAGTTAAGTCACTCTATTTCAGATGTTAGGCATCAATTTGAAGACACATGCGAAAAGATAGAACAGTTATCTCATGAAGCTAAGGATATTCAAGCGTTCGTAAGTACGATTGAAGAGGTTGCCGCTCAAACGAACCTTCTTGCCCTGAATGCTGCTATTGAAGCGGCCCGAGCGGGCGACGCTGGACGCGGGTTTGCTGTTGTAGCAGATGAAGTACGTCAATTAGCGGGTAAAACAGAGACAGCAACAGGTGACATTACACGCTTAGTCACCTCTATGCTGGGCCGGGTTGATGAAGTAACAGATAGCATGTCACAAAGTGAAAACGCACTAAAATCTGGTGCAGATAGTTGCAGTAGTATGCAATCGCTCCTGCAAAAAGTTGAGCAAGGCAGTCACAGCAGCCTCAATCTAATTGAGGAGGTTAACAACTCTATCGACGAACATGCCCATGCAAGCAATGAGCTCAGTGAAAAGTTAACCCATGTTGGCGCTCTCCTACAAGAGCACAGTGAACAAGCTAGCTCTCTGACTGAACTCACGGGCTATCTTGAAAAACTTGCTGACAAAGCTGCAAAACGGGAGGCAAAAGCATGATTGAAGCAAGTATTGTTTCCGGATTACTTATTCTAGTCATCGGCGTTAATTTTTTTCACCGTCAAAAGCTAGCTAAAAGAAGAGCACTCAAGCGACAGCGAGGTATTTCACAACTATCTCAAATCCTAGAGCTCATTCAACGTATACAGCGTCATCGTGGCCTATGTGCTAATTTGTCAGGGGAAAACTTGCTTGAACAACGCCGCCTAAGCCAAGAGATAAACCACATATGGACTCCATTACTCGACACTGACTACGATGGCAATAAAAACAGAATCAAAATCCAGCAGAAAAATTGGCAGAAAATTTGTGACACACCCGAAAATAGTTTTATGCCGCACTGCTTACTTATTGAGAAGCTTCTCTACGAATTAACCATTATCGCCGATACCTGCTCTCTCACCGCGGTAGACCCAAAAGCAGATCACCAAGATATTTGGCAGAATGTTCTACAACGCCCTCATTTTGCAGAAACGCTCGGACGCTTACGCGCTTTGGGGAACAAGGCTGCATCATTAGGCGAATGCCCTGCAGATGTTCGTATTCAATTGCTCTATCAGTTACAAAATTTAAAGCAAAACCCTCTCGACAGGTGCAATACAGGGCCCATTGTCAGCCTAATACAGGATGAAATATTGGCACCCGAAAAAATAGAGATTACCCCGCAGGCTTACTTTACACGTCTAACCCAAGCAATCGATGAACAATTACAAATTACGCGGGAACATTTAAATCAGCTTAATTAACTCACAGCCTAAACTTCTCTTTCTAAGCTGACTCTATTAAGGAAAGGCCTAATCAGGAAAAGGCCTTCTCCTTCCCCCATGACTGCCCTACAATCAACTTTATAGCCTCTAACGGCCCCGAATTAACTCCAATTAACCGCCTAATTGGGACTAATACTTTTTCGGAAAAGATGAACTACTCATGCCTAAATAGATCAAAACCGTAAAATAAGCTCGGCTTTAAGTATGCTCACTAGGCAAACCGCCCCTATATTAACGCATAAGGTAGAACACAAGGATGACATCTCAACATACACCCAAACGTATAGGCCAAGGCATGTGGGCAATTGCTTGGATCCTACTGCTTGCGATGCTCTACCTTTTCTTCGAAGACAAAGTAAAAGAAAAATATAACCCTAATCATAATTTAGTCACCAATAGCAGCGCAGAGGTCACCTTAAAACGTAACCGTTTGGGACACTATGTCGCCCCCGGTGAAATAAATGGCACCCCTGTAATATTCTTACTCGATACAGGCGCGACGACGATTAGTATTCCTGAAGCCGTGGCGGAAAAGATAGGTTTACAAAGGGGTTATCGTTCAGAAGTCAGTACAGCCAACGGGAATATAGATGTCTACCAGAGCCAACTCGACAACGTGCAGCTAGGTGGCATTAAGCTGCACAATATCCGTGGTCATATTAACCCCCATATGGACGGTGAAACCGTACTGCTAGGTATGAGTTTTATGCAGCATTTAGAGATTATACAGAAGGGCAATACCCTGACATTACGAAGATAAACGAAAGCCCCTCATTAATTCTAATATCCTTACCGTTAATCGATGGGAGAAAAGAGCGATGCCTGATATCTACACTTTCAGTGAACTCATAGTACTGCATTTTAATTCGTTTATAAGACCACCAGCCACAAGCAAAACATCTCACTACCCACAACAAACTAACGTAAACTGTTCTTAGCATTAACAACCTAATTTAAAGATAATGTTAACTTTAGTTATCACTAATAGCGTTTTATTGCCCCATTAAATAATATAAACTATAGTGATCATAAGAAGCATAAAAACGGCTTAAGGTAAACTTTACTATGCAACCGACCGATAATGCTTCACTTGAAGCGATACTTGAATCAATTGGGCAAAACCTCAATCAAATTCGCCTCAAACAGAATATCAGCAACGAAGATCTTGCAGAAAAGGCTGGCGTAAGTCGTGTAACACTCTCCAAACTATGGAAAGGTGCGCCGATTAAGTTCGATACGCTACTTCGTGTTATTCGGGCAATGGGCCGCATGGATCTGATTCATCCCCTACTCGTTCCCCCTGAAGACACGCCAATGGAACGCTTAAGCACCCATAATGTTAGTCAATCAGAGCACCCACGCCTAAGAGTTAGAAAGCAGCGTAGCTCTCGACTCACTGAGCGTATGGCAAAACGAAAGAAGGGAAGACACCTTTCTAAAGCCCCTGCAGCTAAACCTAGAAGCGCTCGGAGGTAGGAATATAAAATGGACGTTACAGTTAAGGTCAGTATGTGGGGAGCCCTTGTAGGCGCCGTCACATTTGAAAATGGCATAGGAAGTTTTCAGTATTCCCAAGAATGGATAGATACAGGGTTGGAAATAAGCCCCCTAAAAATGCCGCTTTCATCACAAGTCTATCGATTCCCTGAACTAATTCGCACGAAATCATTTAACGGATTGTGTGGTTTGGTAGCTGATAGTTTGCCGGAAAAGTTTGGTAATAAGATTCTGTCTCAGTACTTAGCCAAACAAGGTCGCTCATTCGATGATATGAGTGCTGGTGAACGTTTATGTTATTTGGGTAGTCGTGGTATGGGGGCATTGGAATATACGCCGGACTACGGTGAAGAGGATCTAACAGAGAGCATCCCCATCGATATTCATGAGTTAGTCGATGTGGCGCAAAAGGTTCTCTCTAAAGCCAACACTGATAAGGCCAACATCAAAGATGATGGACTAGAAGCGTTAGTACAAATCGGTACTTCTGCTGGTGGCGCTAAAGCTAAAGCGGTTATTGCTTGGAATGAAGAGACAGGAGAAGTCAGATCGGGTCAAGGAGAAGCACCAAAGGGCTTTACCCATTGGCTGATCAAGTTTGATGAAATTGAGAATGAAGAGTTAGCCACCGCGCATCAAATAGGTCGTATCGAATATGCCTATCACCTCATGGCTCTAGACGCGGGTATCGATATGGAACGATGTGAGCTAATGGAAGACGAAAACAAAGCACATTTCATGACTCAGCGTTTTGACCGATCGGACACAGGCGATAAGTTTCACGTACAAACATTCTGCGGTATCGCTCATGCTGATAGAGACCCGCCAGGGCAAATAGGTTACGAAAGCTTATTCACTACGATAAGACAGTTGGGCCTAGGCCAAGAAGCGCTTAATGAAATGTTTCGCCGTATGGTATTTAACATTTGCGCTAGAAATCAGGGTGATCATACGAAGAACCATGCATTCATGATGGACGCTGAAGGTGAATGGTATCTCACACCAGCATACGATCTATGTTTTTCCTATAAACCTGGCAACAAGTTCATTGAAACTCACCAAATGAGCTGTAATGGCAAACGGGATAACTTCGTACTGAGTGATCTATTGGAAGCTGCCGCTTCGGCTGATATAAAGAATCCGCAAAAAATCATTAACGAGGTACAAGCGGCAACATATAAATGGAAAGAGTTTTCAAAAGAGGCAGGCTTATCTTCTAAAGAGATCGATGCGATAGGGAAATTATTTAGAAGGTTTAAAGTCTCATAAGGAGGCTATGAAACAGGTCATGAGAACGCCTTTGTTTGTCTTGTACGGTTATTTGGGTATTTTCCAGTGACTATTTATACGGTCACCCGCCAAATAGCCTTAGAAGGGATTTTATAAAGCCAACAATATAGAGCACATTAAAAACAACACTCCTAGATAATAATATATATCTTAATCAGCTCCCGCCTACGGATTTCATCTCATAAGGATTATTAAATTAAACCCCTATTAGTATTAGCGTCCTCTTTTACACTTGCTGCGCTTCTTACCGGTTGCGGAGCCTCCTTATTCCACCAGCCCAACAAAAGCTAGAAAATAAGGTCAGTGCCATTCAGACCCGCTATTCCAATGCATCTGAATTAGATAAAGATCAGATTGAGAAGGATTTCAAAAGCTTTTGAAATCGACCGACCATAAAGCCAATAAATGGGTAATCATTGTTGATGAGGTGGAGATAGGTAGAACCGATGTGGAAATCACTTCAAAACAGGTGGGCTTTGAAGTCATTTTAGAGATCGTTGTTAAAGATGCCTTTAACTTAGCGAGATCCATCCAATCTGGCGATAAAATCGTTTTTTCTGACAACCTAGGCCGTGAACGCTCCTTTATAATTGGAGGGATGATGGATGAACCTGAGTTTAAGTTAAAGCCAATCTACTTTGCGAAAAGTGAATGGTCAGCGACTCAAAACCGCCAAAGCAAAGAGAAAGAAGTTATTGCTGAATCCAAAACTGAAAAGGTCGTTCAGGCAGTCGCAACTAACAAGCCAGAAACTCCCGTAAAGACTGCACAGAACAAGGGGAGTTTTTCACCTATCAAACCCTCAATGAGCGTTGATGCACTAACAAGTAATTTCCCAGCAAACGTATGTAAAGATATCTGCACTGAATGGGATACTAAAACATCAGGGACCATTCGCTGTAAGATTAATAAAACATGGGGCAGCACAGAATATAAGTTCTTCTATAGCGATAAGAGTCAAGTAGGCGGTTACTCGTATTTCAACGTCACCATCATTCCAAACAAACCGAACACATACAGCACTTCAGAAGCAAAACGTGCGGGTCAACTGTTCTATGAAATGACTCTAGCAATGGGAGGTAGTAAAGAGAGTGCAGAGTTTAATAAAAACTATGCTTCAAATTTGAGTTACATTGACTATAAAACAAAGGATCTAATGATCCCTCAAGCTGGTGGTTTCGAGTTGAGTCCGTTTTATGATCCAAACGGTTATGATATTCCAAATCGATACAAGCTAACACTGAACCGCCCTCCTTCACCGTAAGAAATAGCAAAGCAAGGAAGCATCTAATTTGAATGACAGAGAAATAACGCGGGGTAACTGATTGTGCATACACTAAGAAAGATCTTTATATTTGCAATGGTTTACCCTGCGGTGGGTTATATCACGATCTTCTTCTGCTCATTATTTCTTGAGCCAATTAGCTGGCTCGCTGAATTTGATTACGATCTATGGGATTCGTTAGTGTTTCTGAGCAATCAACCTCCCCTGCCGGTCTATCTCGCATCATGTGCCGTAGGCTGGTTCACTATGAGCCTATTACCCAGTTTTCAACCGATCTATGTGGTTAATCATGAGGAAAGGTGATTCACCTTGTAATAGCGACCAGCGCGAGCCTTGAAAAAGCCCCTTCTATCGCACCTTCCAAGCTCATATATTTACACAGAATCACTTATTAACCCTATTAACGCCCTCACCACTTCTCTCAACTGCCGCATAAGCTGTTTACGTCCCTGCCCTTGCTGTTCCAGCACAGACCAACTTTTTTGTTGTAGGTTGCGCTCCACCAGCAATACAAAATCATTATTTTCTAACAATTGGTTTAGTTTTTTATCGTCTAGCTTATCTAAGAAAGCCAACAATAGTTTGTGGATAGCATAAGCACAGCTTTCATAACTACGGTTATGCTGACAAAAGGCGACAAGGTCAGAATGATCATGCTCTGTAAGTTCTGGAACATAACCCGCGTGTTGTAAAAGACCGCATACGATCGATGCTTCTAAATCCGTAAGGTCATCACTCAAACGATAATTAAGTTGCTCAACAAAGCGCTGCCGAAGCGGCTGCTGAAGCTGTTTCGAAATCGGGGTCTGCGCGGCCATCACCACCGCAGCATGGCTACCACTAACGCTGTCTCTTGTAGACCCTAATCTAACCGTTTCAAAACCATTGTGTTGCCAAAAATCTAACAGGTCCGGACTAGCCGCGAAGCTCGCCCCTAAATAATCCCAGCCCATATCTGGGGCTTCATTCATAATGGCTTTTAACAGAAGAGAACCTAAACCTTTTCGCTGAAGTGCTGGGTGGATTGCAATGCGCATAATCCGCCCAGCTTTAAGACTTGCGGCCGCTTTAGCTCCTTCTTGAGCGACAAGCGTTTGCGGTAAAAGATGACCCCGCGGCCTTCTCTCACCAGACCAAATCGCCTCAATCAACTCCTCCTGTAGGGGGCCCTCTTCCGCCACCAAAATTGCACCAGCTATCTGGTTATCTATTTTTAATAGCCAAACATGCAGGTTGGGACTGTCCAAGAGCACTCTAAGGTCGCCTGGGGAAGTCCTATAATGCGCTAAGACTAATAAGCCAAACAGCTGCCCCAAACTATCGTAATTTTCAATTAGCTGATCACGATTCAGTTTCTCAATCACTGGAACTTGATCAAGTTTACTCTGAGCATCAAAAGAGGATATAAGGGCATTTCCATCTGCTGCATCGGCATTCAACATAAGCAGATTAAATACGAGCTGCTCTAATGGATCACTATCAGCCCAACGAATCGGCTGCTTTAAATGATGACCTTTCCAATTGGGCGTTTCATTCTCAAGCACTTGCTTAAAGCGCACGCTAAACCCTTGGCCCGTACCTTCATAGCCGTGAATGGTTGAAGCAAAGGCGATACGAGGGAAACGTTTTAACAACTTAGTTAACACCGGTACAGGAATAGCAGCGGCTTCATCCACAAGTAAAACCTGACCTTCGCCTGACTCCCTTATTGCCACTTCAGGCTCAACAAAGCGAATACTATGATCACCGTTGCAAAGCAGTCCTTTACTGTATTCATAATCAGGTAAAAGCTGATGAGCCATTAAGAAGATCTCTTCAGCCGCTGCATACTCAGGTGCAGTTACGACTATCTGTTCGTAATCCAAGCCGGAAAGCTGAGCTGCGGCAATACCCAATGCTACAGACTTACCTCGTCCTCTATCCGCAGTCAGTACAACGGGACGACGACCGCGCCTAAACTGGCTTAAAATCAACTCAACCGCATGCTGTTGATCTACAGTTTTATTGGGCAATATGGGTTCGATGGTTTGCGAGCTTGGCAACTCAATGTTTGGCAGCTCAATCTCAATACCTGAAGTGACTTCACGCTCCCGGTAGATAACTGTATAAGCATCATCTTCCAGCAACATAGTCACACGGCTAATAAAACGACGCCCGGCATCGGTCGATGCATAAGGGTAAGCAACTAAATTTTCATGTTCGGGGTCATCATAATCAGGCCATAGCGCCAAATCAGGACAAAGAAGCACCAGTAACCCACCACCGGTAAGCGCACCACTCACCTGCCCAAAACTATTGGGGTTAAACCCATCCCACGCATTAAAAACCAGCGACGATACTGACCGACCTAAAAGCTGGTGAGTTTTAGAAGCGGGTAGCGGTTGTATCCCTTCGGGTGCATGAGTACCCACCCAAACAGCACCTGAGAGCGACTTTAATGCATTGACTTGCGCTTCGCACCAATCAAAGGAACCACTCACCACTAATAAACGACGGTGATTATGACGTTCAGCATCTTCTTGTAGGTGAGTGATAATCGAGTGCATAGCAGCCATAATCTTTCTCTAATAAAGGAAACGATTTACATTAAATTTAGTATCAATCTTTTTCATAAAAAAAGCTGGATATACAATGATAATTCTAAAGAACTATCTATGCGTATCCAGCCTCTCAAAACACCGAACGATCTAATATTATTTACACTGAGTAAGTCACAGAAGGCTCAACACTGTTTTCAGCAAAGGCCACATACCGATCACCACCCTCATTTATAGCTGTTTGAAGTTGATCATTAGCCACTTCAAAAAGGCGCTCTGCAGTAAGTAAGCTAGATGGCTGTAATGTAGCAACACCTACACTGATGGCTACCTTACCCTCACCCTTTAATGATTCATTCGGTAGATCTAATTCCCTAATAGTGGAACAGCAACGTTTTGCGAGCTGAACAACTAACTCATTGGTTGAAGGCAGAATAAAACCGAACAGATTATGATCTAAATGAGCAATCATATCTCCTGGACGCCCTACACATGATTTTAGTGCCCCAGAAACCTGCAACAGAAGGTCATCTGCAGCCTCAATACCATAGCGTTCACTATACGGGTTGAAATCGTCAATACGTATCAGAATCATTGTTAAAGGAGAAAAATCACGTACTGCGCGGCCACACTCAATAGCTAGGGCTTCATCAAAATGGAGCCGATTAACCAAACCGGTTAAAGGGTCATTACTACTGGTTTCAGTTATTCTTTCAGTTAACTCAGCATGTTCACTTTTCAAAGAGTTAAGGTGCTGACCAATACGTCTTAAATATGAAGCTATCAAGAAAGAGAGCAGCAAACCTGTGAGCAGAAAAAGAGCCGAGGTATAGCTCATTTTTTCAGACAGATAAGCCTCTGTCGCTATAAACTGTAGCTTCAACGCCGTATCTGGTAACAGATCGATTTCATGAAAAACGATGGCATCATTCGCTAGATCATTTTTCTCAATAGAAAAGAGCGTTGTATTGCTATCCACCGACAGATCAATAGCAATCTCAGAAACCAATATATTCAACAAACTTGATTGAATGATTGATTCTAAATCAATGAGCACCACTAACCGCCCTTCTGGGCTTAAACCATCTTTAGAGGAAACAAAAGCATACGGCTTTTGATCCACTAAAACAGCCAGCGAACTAGATGGGCTACTGACCGACTTTGCTATTTCATTAAGTGCACTTTGTAATTGCGGTTCGGTTTTCAGAATGTCTTCTTTGCCAAGCGACACCGTGATAGCGGCATCTTTGTTTACATCCATAGCATTAGGAAGCCAAATCACAGAATTGATCGCTTTGTTACGGCTAGCAATACGTTTAGCCGCCGCGCTAAAGTTCTCAGCACTAGCGCTATCAACCGAATAAAAGTAGGCCTGCAAGGAATCTAAACTGTATAAGCTCTGGGTAAGTTGCTGTTGAAATAATGCTGAATCTTGAGCCGTTTTAACATTGAACTCCTGAATCGCTACATCCCGCTCCTGCTTAAACATAAATAGAAAAATAAGCAGTGAAAATAAAATGCCACAAACAGCAAAAAGAATCGCTATATCAAATCGTTTTTTCGTTTCTACCGAAGTCGGCATGACGTCTGTAACAGACATTAAAAAGCTCCGAATAATCAATCAGTAAGGTTCTATAAAACCTAGTTATTACTGCAACGATAGTGCACCCTAAGGGTTTTTGCCAGCATTTCCTTAATCAAGGATTAAAGGGTAATAAGGTTGGAGACAATGCAAATCAAACTTAGGATAAACATAATCAGAATGAGGGCCTGATGGAATGATGTCTGATATAGTAACCCCCTCATTTATTCGGGTAGGTAAGCTATGGCTAAGGCCGCTAAAAAAATTGCTATTTTTGTCGATGTGCAAAACATCTATTACACCACCCGACAAGCCTTCGGGTCCCCGTTTAATTTCCGCAAATTTTGGAAGATCATTAGTCAAGAAGGCGAGATCACTCAAGCCTTTGCTTACGCTATAGAAAGCAACAATGACGGACAGCGAAAGTTTCAAGATGCCCTTCGCCATATTGGCTTTGATGTAAAACTCAAACCTTATATCCAACGTAAAGATGGTTCAGCTAAAGGTGATTGGGATGTCGGTATTACTATCGATATCATGGAACACGCGCCTGATGTAGATACCGTTATTTTGTTATCCGGTGATGGAGATTTTGACTTATTGTTAAAGAAAGTCCGCCAGAAATACGGTGTCACTACAGAGGTTTATGGCGTACAAGCACTCACCGCTAAATCTCTGATTAATGCGACTGACATCTATAAACCTATCTTGCCGCAACTGCTTGTTTGTTAAAAACAACCTATTAGAAAGAATTCACTAAACCTAAGTTGGCATATTCAATGTTGCTTAAGATAAAGGTTGCTTGAGATTAATGTTGACTCAATAGAAAGCCAACTGACATACTAATCCCATGATGGTTACTTCTAACACCCAAGACACAGGTCTACTCTTCTCTCATACACTGCGACGCCGTGTATCGATTGCCTGTGCCTATTTAGGTGTTGATACCCGACGACGCTAAACAAAAGCGTATCACCACTTTAAAAGCCGCAGGTTAACCCCCTGCGGTTTTTTTATGCCTGAAAAAAGCATCCCGCTTCATAGAAGCTCATAACTGAGTATCCAGAAGCAATACCCTCAAAAAGCATGCTGTCCACTTAAAAAAGCTAGTTTACAGCAAGCTTTACAGCGACTTATACAGCAACGGAGCAAATACAATGAACAAAAAAATGCTAAGCGAAAAGATAGAAGCGGCGAAGGAAATGCAGAAACACCTTATGCCAATCACCCCTAGACCCGAGATCTATTTCCATAAAGGGGAAGGACATTATCTTTACGATCAAACAGGTAAGGCTTATTTAGACCTTGTACAAGGATGGGCGGTTAATACCCTGGGCCATAGTCCAACAATAATACAGCAAGCTCTGCTTCAGCAATCGACGAAACTCATCAACCCAGGTCCTGCGTTTTATAACTTACCCATGTTAGAACTCGCCAACACCCTTTGCCAACACTCAGTATTCGACCAAGTATTTTTTGCTAACAGCGGCGCTGAAGCCAATGAAGGGGCGATTAAACTTGCACGGAAATGGGGACAAAAACAGAAACAAGGAGCCTATAAAATAATCACTTTTGAGAAAGGCTTTCACGGGAGAACCTTAGCCACGATGTCTGCCACAGGAAAAGACTCATTTGCACCCCTATTTGAACCTAAAGTCAGCGGATTTAAAAAAGTCCCTTTCAATCAGTTAGAAGCGACAGAATCGGCTATCGATTCTAGTACCGTGGCAATCATGCTGGAACTCGTACAAGGTGAAGCGGGGGTTATTCCAGCAGATCCCAACTTTGTTGAAGGCTTACAACAACTCTGTAAAAAACATAACTTGCTATTGATTATCGATGAAGTTCAAACAGGCATAGCCAGAACCGGTAGTTTATTCGCCTATCAACACTACAATATTCAACCGGATATCATGACACTAGGTAAAGGCTTAGGTGGAGGTATGCCTATATCAGCGCTATTAACCAATACGCAGACCAGCTGTTTTGATTATGGTGATCAAGGCGGTACGTTTAATGGTAACCCTGTTATGTGCGCTGTTGCCCAAGCCGTTTTAGCAACGGTTCTTCAACCTAACTTTATTCCACACATAAATACCATCAGTAGCTATTTAAAACATGGTTTAGATAAACTAAGCGCTGATTTCAGCCTCGGAGAGGTAAGAGGCAAAGGACTGTTAATCGCACTGGATACAAACACTGTTTCCGCAACCTCCATTGTTGAGCGCGCAAGAGAGCAAGGCTTATTACTCAATGCACCTAACATACAAACCTTAAGATTCATGCCGGCACTCACCATTACAGAATCAGAAATTGATACAGCGATAGAGCAATTAAGGCACGTATTAACCCACCTTAAGACTCAAAGGTGTGGATAACGATACCCTGCTATATAATCTTGGGAATTTAAGAAGACTGTAATAAATTGGCTCTCACCCTGTGAAGTAGCCACCCCTTATATCAAGAAGGACAAAGGATGTTTTTAAAGAAGTTAGAAGGCGGAGAATTTCGCTTTGGCGAAGGACGTATTAGCGGCTATATCGCCGTGGCATTAGCGGTATTAAGTCTACTTGGGGTACTGGCGTTTCACTTCCCCCAATACTTAACTACACCGGACCTACGTGCCGCTTATGATGTCGATCTGATCCGTTGGATTATGTTCATATCGCTGATTATTTCAGGCAGTTTAGGATTACTCAATTTCGTGCGTAATACCAATAAACGTGCAGGGTTGATCGCCTGGGTTCTAATTACAATTGCCATTGCCTTTGGGGGCCACAGGGTAGAAGTTACCGACTTTGAGCAAAGTAATACTTACTTAGGGCTCGACTGGTTTATCTTAGATTTACTCGGTTCAACCCTGATTTTTGTTTTCATCGAGAAGATCATTCCTCACAGAAAACAAGCGATTCTACGACCTGAATGGCAAACAGACCTTCATCACTTCTTTGTTAATCACTTGATTGTAGGCTTTGTATTACTTGCTGCGAATCAATTTGTATCTAACGCATTTGGTTGGGCCGTGGAACGAGGATCCCAAGAATGGGTGCAGAATTTTAACTGGATTAGTCAGTTACTCTTAGTGCTATTAGTCGCGGACCTCGTTCAATATGCACTGCACCGCATCTATCACGAAGTGCCTTACTTCTGGCGCTTTCATGCCATCCATCACAGCGCTAAAAGCATGGACTGGTTGGCAGGTTCACGACAACATATAGCTGAGCTGACACTTACACGTTGCTGCGTTCTAGCCCCTATCTTTGTACTAGGTTTTGATAAAAGTGTGATCGACGCTTATATCATTATCGTTGGTTTCCAAGCTGTACTTAACCATACGAATGCTCAGATAAATTTTGGCTGGCTGAAATACATCATAGTGACACCGCAGTTCCATCACTGGCATCATTCATCAGATAAAGCCGCTATTGATCGTAACTACGCAGCGCACTTTGCCTTTATCGATTATATTTTTGGCACCGCTGTTAAAGGACAAAAAGAGTGGCCTGAAGCCTATGGAGTGGTGGGCGATTATGTCCCTGAAGGCTGGGTAAAACAGCAGATATTTCCATTAAAAGCCAATAAGTAAGCATCAACAATCTCAACAACCACAGACTGTTGAGATATAACGTTTTGATGATCTAACCAAAAGAGCCCTAAGTCTAAGCTAGGGCTCTTTTATTCACAGAATAATGCCTTTTTTTACAAGCTGGCAAACTAAGCTTACAAGTATAATCTAGTAAGCAAAAACCTCATTATCACTTGCTCATAAGCTCTTTCGCTAAAACAGCGCCCAACTCTTTGACTTTACTTTCCTGCTCAGGATCGACCATTCCGCCCTCATCATTAAAGGCTTTGAAAGCTGCGGCAACCGCTTGCTGTTGGGGTAAAACAACAACCCCTATATTTCCTAATAACATGCGCAAAAACACCAAACCCCGCATCCCCCCTAAACCACCTGGGGAAGCTGACATAATTACAGCATATTTGCCCTTATAAGCACTGAGCGGAGGTTCATTCTCTTCGGTAGAGCGTGATGCCCAATCAATTGCATTTTTAAGTAAAGGACTAAAGGCACTATTATATTCAGGTGAAGCGATCAATAAGCCATCATGTTGGAGCAGTAGATCTTTAAAAGCTTTAGCCTGCGCATCCACTCCCTTTTCAGCTTCATCATCCTGATTAAAAAGCGGCATAGGGTAATCTCCTAAATTAATCACCGTTACCTCAGCCCCCGCCTCTTGCGCTCCTTTAGCCGCTACATTCACAAGTTTCTGGTTATAAGAATCTTCACGGGAACTGCCAGAAAATGCCAGAATTTTAGCCATGTGCACCTCACCTATAGAAATAATTTAGACAACCGACAACAGCATACTAGGTTAATAGCAACCCAATAGTAATACCCACTACTTTTAATACTGTTAACTTACGCCTCTAACTCTCGCTGCTTTAAAGCTAACTGCTCGGTTTGCATCTCTTCAAGAATCCAGTCCCTAAAGGCCTGCATACTCTGTGTTAATGGACGACCTTGCTGATACACCAAGTAAAAAGATTTATGAGTATCAAGTGAGATATCAAAAGGACACACAAGCTGCCCATACTCTAATTCACGTTCAGCCAAACCTCTATCAGCTAAGGCGATACCTAACCCCTCCATCGCAGCACCTAATGCTAGCGATGTGCTTGAAAACGTCATGTTTCTTGCTTTATCAGTTTTATTCACGCCAACCTGCTGAAACAAAGACTGCCACTCCTTATCCCGTTTCGATATATGAATAAGGGTATATTGCAAAAGGTCCTTGGCTGATTTTATCTCGCTGTTCCCCTCTAACAGTTTGGGGCTGCATACGGGTACAGAGTGTACCTTTCGAAGATGATGACAGTGCAGATCTGGCCAATTTCCATCACCATAAAAAACCGCCATATCCATATCGCTATAACGAAAGTCGATCTGCTTCATAGAGGCCGTTAAGCGTAATTCAACATCTGGATTCAAAGACTGAAAGTGGTTAATTCTTGGCACTAACCATCGGGTTAAAAATGCAGGAGCGACACTGAGGTTTACCGCGCCCGTATTAGGCGTGGTCATTAATTTATGAGTCGCTTCACCTATTTCATCAAGTGCAGATCTAATCGACAAAAGATAACGCTCACCTGCCGGTGTTAAATCAACCCGACGCTTAATACGCTCAAACAGCGCTATGCCTAAAAACTCCTCAAGGGTTTTCACTTGATGGCTAATCGCAGAGGGGGTAACAAAAAGCTCCTCCGCTGCTTTATTAAAACTGCCATGCCTTGCTGCTGCTTCAAAGCTACGCAGAGCATTTAGAGGTGGTAAGCGCCTGATAACATTCCCCAAAAAACCAATAGATGAGATTTATTCACCTATTTAGTGAATAACTGTCGTTTGCCTAAGCATCTTTTAGACTTTAGTATGCATCCTATCGTTAAGCAACAAGTGATTTGTTTTTCTTAAATTACAGTAGGTTATATAAATTTAACTGTAATAATTAAGCCTCATTCATTTTGTTCGATTGGCGGAACTTCTTTTTTGTTTACGAATTTGTTGATTTATATTGGTGTATTTATGAAAAACGGACAGGAAATATCAGTACGTCTTACCGCTTCTGGTGATGTTGATACAGCGTATTATATTGCTCAAGCTCAAGAAGAGCGTAGCGAAGTTATTGCAGCTGCTTTTAAGTCATTGAATGCCTTTGTTAAGAAAATGCTGAGCTTTTCCCATTCCAACCTTCTAACGGTGCCTAAATACACGCACTAAATTCTAGTTTGTTACATCCTGTTATTTTGCCCGCTTTTTTAAGCGGGCTTTTTTATGCCTATTACATAGAAAAAGCACATAGAAACGTTACTTCCCTTTAAGCTTCTCAAATTCCTCCATGGCGTTGTTTGCCACCTGATAACTAGACTGACTCAAAGACACTGATGCACCACAATCAGGGTTACTACAATTAAAGCTTGACCCCTGAAGTAAAAGCTTAGCATCTATAAATATTTTCCCACCACAATCGGGACATTGAATTTCATTATAATCCTT
Organism: Neptuniibacter sp. UBA6509; assembly: GCA_002435145.1. Lineage (GTDB taxonomy): Bacteria > Pseudomonadota > Gammaproteobacteria > Pseudomonadales > Balneatricaceae > Neptuniibacter. The sequence goes on along the minus strand of DJLT01000132.1, from coordinate 64,798 downwards.
CATTTTCATGTACTCCTTATTTATAACAGGCCTTCTTTTTAAAAGTGCCTGTCCTTATAAAAAAAGAAATTAAAAGTGCCTGTCCTTATAAAAAAAGAAAAGCCCCTGCCCCTATTCATTCTAGCCTGAATTGACAACCTAATTCTCCAGCCCTAAGATCAATCAACCCTCTATGCTAAACATCGATAAAAGGATTTACCGATGACACGCCCAAGAAAGGAACTCGTATCCGTTCAAGATACGCCCTATTATCACGTCGTCTCACGTTGCGTACGCCGCTCATTTCTCTGTGGCAAAGACCCTGTAACCGGCCAAGACTATGAATACCGCCGCCAATGGATAGAAGATCGTATACGTATCCTCTCTTCCCTATTTTCGATTGATATCTGCGCTTACGCAGTCATGTCTAACCACCTTCATATCGTCGTAAAACTTCGCCCAGGCGAAATAGACTGTTGGTCAGATAAAGAGATAGTTAATCGTTGGATCTGTTTATTCAAAGGACCTTTACTGATACAGAAATGGCTCGCGGATGAAAGTCTAAGCGAAGCCCAATTAAACTGTGTTAATGACATCATCAAGGTCTACCGTAAACGTCTAGCCAGCCTGAGTTGGTTTATGAAATGTCTAAATGAACCTATCGCACGGCAAGCCAATCAAGAAGACAAGTGCACCGGCCACTTCTGGGAATCCCGCTTTAAATCACAAGCCTTAGTCACAGAAGAAGCTCTACTCTCTTGCATGACCTACGTAGATTTGAACCCCGTTCGTGCCAACATGGCAGCCACACCCGAAGAATCCGACCACACCAGCATAAAGGAACGGCTTAAACCTCAGTTCGACCTAACATCAGCGATAGAGTCACAAAAAGAACTACTTGCCCTGAGACACTTTCACTCGACCGTCAAACCTTTAGCAACGTTTGAAGGAGATGTAAGGAACGGGGAACAAAATGGAATCCTCTTCAGACTCACAGACTATTTAGAATTAGTCGACATGACGGGGCGAATCCTAAGAGATGACAAACGTGGAGCCATCTCCGCCCACCTACCACCGATACTCGAAAGACTAGAATTAAACACCGAAGAGTGGCTCAACAACGCCACCCAATTTGAAAAGCTTTATCTAAAGAAGTTTGCTAGGAAACGACGAACAGTCTCAGCGGCGTAACATCGCTCTAAACCCAGAAGAATAAAAACAAGAACCACCAGCAGCAAGAATAATCAGCGGGAGCGCTGAAGAAGGCTATCGGTCTAAAAACGGTCTAAACGCACAAATAGCTCATTAAATTACCCACCTAACCAATCCTACCTCGCAACCGGAAAAATACACATGCATCA
>DJLT01000132.1:0-63154 GCA_002435145.1 Neptuniibacter sp. UBA6509 | reverse complement strand
CACATGCATCAAATTAGAAACTAATAGCTCTTCTTGAAGAGTGCCTGTCCCTTCTTATCTTCGGAAAAATACACATGCATCAAATTAGAAACTAATAGCTCTTCTTGAAGAGTGCCTGTCCCTTCTTATCTCCAGGCATCGAATTAGAAATTAACAGACCTTCTTGAAGAGCGCCTGTCCCTTCTAATTTCACATGCATCGAATTAGAAATTCACAGACCTTCTTAAAGAGCGCCTGTCCCTTCTTATTTCTTGAAAAGTGCCTGTCCCTTCTTATCCTGACTTATTTAACTGATTTACAACAGCCACCATAACTGCTCCACACATTGATAATGACAGTAAAAAAACAATAGTTCGTATCACCGAATTACTCCCAGCAATTAATTCTTCTCCTCCATACGGTAAGGTAATATTTTTTCCTAGTAAAATATTAACCACCCAATGAAAGAAAAATACATACAAACCTAAGAAAACAAACCATTCCCCATCAAAAAGAACTACGGAGTAGCCAGCGACTATGGGGAACATGATAAAGAAAAGAATACCTATGCCCCAAACCAAATAGTTTTTATTATTGCCCATCACTCAAAACAACTCCGGTAGTGTCTACGGAAGTATAAACACTTCCAAATTCTGACATTCTACTATTTGAAAAGTGTCTGTCCCTTCTTATTCTCCTCTAAACCCTGAAGAATAAAAAAGAAGAACCACCAGCAGCCAAAAGGAATCAGCTAAACCGCTGAGGAAGGCTATCGAGCTAAAAAGGACCTAAACGCACAAATAGCTTCTTAAACCACCCACCTAACCAATCCTACCTAACAACCGAAGAAATACACATGCATCGAATTAGAAACTAATAGCTCTTCTTGAAGAGTGCCTGTCTCTTCTTACTTTATTCTTTATTCGTAGAACCTATCCATTTCCTCTATTTCTTCTTTTGTAGGTATAGCACCCGGTGGCACAGAGTGAATGATAACTAGGCTGTCAGCCTTGCCTAGCTCATTGGTAGTAATTATTTCATCATCAGTTTTAACTGGAGTATAGAACGCAATCCCACACTCTATTCCGCTTGCGGACATATAGTTTTTAACCTGCTCTTCGGCAGTATTAATGTGATCATAGAATGCGCTATAGTCCCTCCCCCGTTTCAGTTCAACTATCACTTTTTCTTGACTATCAGATACAACTAAATCGATATATACCCTGCTACTACCTATTTCTATTTTTTCGTTAGTTGATAACGTCCAGTTCGGTTCAAAAGAAGAGACATAACCTGATAATGACCCCAACAGCTCAGCTTCAGGATATTTTGAGAGACTTTCATGGTTCCTGATATAGAACGACGAATAGCTCTTTAAGACTTCAACCAACTTTTTAAAGAAGCTTAATTCAGTATAATGTTCCAAAGATTTCTTTTCGGATTCAATAAAACTGGCAGTTCTTCTTAATGTTGATTTAAAGGATAGTTTTTCAACAATTTGATCTAGTAGTATGTTTACGAACGATGAAACAGTAACAATCGCCATAAATGCTTCATGACTATCAAATGAAAGCTGGTAATCGTGAGTTGATGGATTTCTCCAGTTCTGTCTATAGTTAGAAAATAATGCCATCACACGTCCATTAAGTATGGAACTCTCGGACAAATACTGTTCTATTTCGTAAGGTGTTTTTCTTGAAGCGTTTTGGTCCTCTAGGATTTCATAGGCTTCTTTCAAAATTCCTTCAAAAGCATGGTTTGTTCTATATACAACATCAGTAAAATAATAGTCGCTACCTTCAAGGCCTAAGCCGTAATACCTTTCCGATACTTCTATATGAACTAGAACCGCCTTAATTCCATTAGGCCGATCTCCTTCATTAACTAAGTCAATTTTATTCTTAATTTCTTTTAAAATATCCATATATTCACAACTTAAATAACTTTTTCGTGTTGCAAAGCAACTTGATGTTACGGATGCCTAACGCCCTGTAGTTGGCTCAAATGTATAACGAAGCAGAACCAGCCAACCGTTATTTATCCCACTTGAACAGCTTTTTAGACATTTTTTACGGCATAGCTTCGGAATGTATTTGCCACTTTTAATGCTAAGTCTAAATACCTTTCAGCCTCTTCCTCTGTAAGAGTAAAATCAGGCATATGTGTAGCTTGATTCCTTAGTTTTCTCAAACTGTGGAACACCGACAATGTTTCTTCTGGGATATGCTTCAATGCTATTAAATGTTCAGCAAGCAAAGCGGGTGATCGCGGATTAGATTCAAGACCAGCTTTTTCAGCTGCCGCAGAAACAGCAATTTCGACATCTAACCAAGCTTCAAGGATTGCGGCTCTTGGCGATGCCTCTGCTATACGTTTAAATTGTTCATATTGAGTTAAAGCAGCTCGAGTTGTTGCCTTCTCCCAATTTTTTGGAAGCTCTTTTTTCAAATTACTTGCTGTAATTTCAGCTTTATTAAGTTGTTTATCAAACTTTGCTTCTACATCTTTATATTTAAACTGAGACATTCTTCCAAGAAGTGCCCTAAGTTCACCTTTAAATATATAACCAAGCCAAACAGCCGCAATTGGCCATACGACTGAATCTATTATTTTTACTAAATGTTCCATGTACACCTGTACTCTCGAAATGCATAACATTTGCATACACAGGGCTCCGTGTACCCACCCCGCAATAAACCAAAACCAAACATAACATTTTGAAAAGGAAGGAAAAACTATAGAAAAACACAGACACCTTCCCTGACAAACCGCGCATGCTGTAAATCAATTGATCTACATGCTCTTCTCACAAAGGCTCCGTAACTCGACCCTCGCCCGACTTCCATCTGTCTAATTTACATACATTTGTAACGCAACAAGGCTGTCAAAACAACAAACCCAGCTACCTCTTTAGACGCACACCTAGACTAAATATGACTTACTGAGAATTAAGCCTCAAACCCAAAACAGACCCCAAACACAAAAAAGCCCGCTTTCACAAAAAAGCAGGCTCTATTTATCTAAGATATATCCTTATCTCCGAAAACTAACTCAAGCCACCCTTTCTGCTTCCTTCTCCGCACCAACCCGTCCGCGACTAAACGCCGTCAACATCGCTTGAAGCGCCGCAGCCGAAGTATCCTCATTAGTCGCTACCGCATATTCCACAGCACCATTAATCGCGACACAAATTGAAGCCAGCGCTTGCGCATCGGTTCCTGCCCCAATTGAATGTTCGTCAAACTGGCTAACCTCAATGGTGCAGCGGTATTCGGACGCTAGCGCATCGCAAAGAGCTTCTAAAGCGCCTGCGCCTTTGCCTGAAAATTGGGTGCTGCCAATCGTGAACTGGGCAGTGACTTGGCTTGATTCTGTATGCAGTTCGTAATCACTTAACTGCCACTGAGGTGCCACCGTTACAAAAGATTGTTCGTAGATCGCTTTAATAGAGCTCGGCGATACCTCTATCCCTTGCTCCTCTGCGGCACTTTGTACTTTTTTACTTAAAGGCGTGTGCATCCATTTAGGTAGCTCAATACCAAAATCACGCTCTAGTACCAGTGCGACGCCGCCTTTTCCGCTTTGACTGTTGATACGTACAACCGCTTCATATTCACGGCTAATATCACGCGGGTCGATCGGCAAGTAGGCCACATCCCAGTGCAGTTGATTGTGCTCTTTGTGATAGTTAACGGATTTACGAATCGCATCCTGATGGCTTCCAGAAAAAGCGGTATAAACCAGTTCACCAGCCCACGGGTGACGTGCGGCAACAGGAAGCTCATTACAGTATTCTACAACTTCGATAATCTCTGGAATATCCGAGAAATCCAATTCAGGATCGATCCCTTGTGAGTACAAGTTCATACCCATGGTGATGATATCCATGTTACCAGTGCGCTCGCCATTACCCATCAGCGTGCCTTCGACACGGTCTGCACCGGCCATTACACCCAATTCAGCAGCGGCAACACCACAACCCCGATCATTATGGGTATGTAGGCTAATACGTACTTGATCGCGCTGTTTTAAGTGGCGGCAAAAGTATTCAACCTGATCGGCAAATACATTGGGGCTCGACATCTCTACCGTCGCCGGTAGGTTAATCACAACTTTCTGATCGGCTGTTTGTTTCCATTGCGTAATGACGGCATCACACACCTCTACGGCGTAATCCATCTCTGTGCCGGTAAAGCTTTCGGGGGAGTATTGAAACTGCCATTGGGTTGCAGGGTATTGAGCCGCATAATCTCGCACCCATGATGCCCCCTGAACAGCAATCGTTTTGATTTCATCGCGGCTCATATTGAAAACTTGTTCACGCTGTACAACCGAGGTGGAGTTATACACATGTACAATCGCGCGTTTCGCACCGTCTAACGCTTCATAGGTACGTTTGATCAACGCTTCCCGTGCTTGCGTTAACACCTGAATGGTTACGTCTTCAGGAATGCGCTTCTCTTCGATCAATTTACGCACAAAATCAAAATCTGGCTGAGATGCCGAGGGAAAACCGACTTCGATCTCTTTAAAACCAAGCTTAACCAATAGCGTGAACATTTTAGTTTTTTGTTCAACTGACATAGGGTTGATCAGCGCCTGATTGCCGTCTCGCAGATCCACACTACACCAATCTGGTGCTTTATTTATCTCTTGATCTGGCCATGTACGGTCAGTCAAACGGACAGTTTCAAAACGACGATATTTGCGATGATCAAACATAACGCTTTCCTATGCTGTGCTATTAGTAGTGCTGTCTATTTAGTAGTGCTATCTATTAGATCGATTAAAACCTAATGATTAATTTTTTGTATGAAGGGCGTGCTAAACCCACTGTCTAGATTGATAACAAACAAGACAGCGGGGTATTGAATCCGGTGTTTTCTTAGCCGATTCTTTTTTAGCAGGTCGTTCTAATCAGCTTGCGCTTGTGACACTGAGAGAGAGTTCGATAAACCCTGTTTGGCTGGTGACGCTCACTTTTGGTGATTGCTCCCTCACATACTGATTGGTATGTGATTTATAACCTCCCTATTTAAAACTTGCTTTAAGTTCGCTTTCTCTACGTCCTTAAAATTGCCTTTAAATAAGTTCTCAACCGATGAAGATAAGTTTATAGCGCATTGTGCGCAATTACCGTTCTTAATCAGCCAACTTTTAACAATTTGCGCAATTAAACAAAAGCAATTATTCTAAATACTCAACAATAATTGCTATCAAGATAAAAACCATGAAATCTTCTGTCTCACTTGACCGCTTTGATCTAAAAATATTGCACGAGTTACAAGAGAACGGCGACCTCTCCAATCAAGATCTGGCCGATCGGGTCGGTTTAACCGCGGCTCCTTGCTCACGCAGAGTGAAAGCATTGGAAGAGTCCGGGGTTATTCGTGACAGGGTCTTTCGTTTAAATGAGAAGGCGATCGATCTTAATCTGTTCGCTCTACTGCATATCAGTATGGATAAACATATCCCTGAGCGATTTGAGGAGTTTGAGCGTACGATTCAATCACTGCCCGAAGTGATGGAGTGCTACCTCATTACAGGGCACGACGCTGACTACCAACTGAAAGTAGCGGTGCCCGATATGGATAGATACCAAGATATTTTGTTAGGGAAAATCACCCGTATACGCGGCGTAACGGGGGTTAAATCCGCGTTTATTATGCGTAAAGTCGTGGACAGCACCGCTATGCCACTGGATTACGTTGAGCGTTGAGATTTTTTGAATCAGGGTAATTTCCACACTAGGCTTCACACGGTGAGATTAGTCATATATTTATGACCTTAGAAGCCATCAAAACATACAAGTCACTTGTAGCTTTGGCGTCACCGAATTTAATACTCACGATAATGGTGACAGTATCTTCTCACGAATGGACCAAGCGCTCTATCAAGCAAAAGATTTAAATAGGAACAATGTAAAACTCATGCCTAACTAAGGAACCTAAATAGAACGCTCTCTCCCCTTCTTACTTATTCAGCCAAAGCGAGTTTCTCAGCGCAAGGCATGACTGCAACAGAGCCAACTTTTTTATTCGATTTATTCAAGATGTAGTCATTCAACTTTTTAGCTGTGCGGACAACCACATTCCATTTCCACTCTTCAACTAAACCAAGGCTATCTTGGCTTTTAGGTTCCCAAGCTTTCGCACGTTTTTCAGTGCTGTTATTGGTTTGGCTAGCATTCAGCCCTTTCACACTATTACTCTTAAGTTCTAACTGAATAAGGCCCCAACCTTCCGCACGATAGCGTGTTGCACCTTTAAACTTTCGAGACGTCACAACCTGCTGTGTAATAACGAAGTTATCCGACGCTTCAGTAGGCCACAACATCAATGTCGCTGTTTTGCCTAACTGCGAAGAGAAATTATTAAGCTGATAATACTTAATCACCTCTGCACTATTATGAAACTGTACTAATTCCGTATCCGGTTCAGAGTATTTTTGATAAACATTACATTTCAGCTCATTAAAAATGAGATCCAAAATCATTTTAAAATCATTATCTGCCGCATAAAAATTACAATTAGGCATCGCTATCTCCAGTGTAAATTCAGGTCGTATTAGGCGCAAAGATGGCCAAAGTGAAGGACTGCAAAGCAACCGTCTGGATAGCTATCAAGGGCGGTACATAAAAACAGGGATCATACGCTACTATTCATAGCAATACTCTCTAACGCAGGGTTTTCTATTCGAGAGATTCAGTTTAGAAATAATAGTCTTGAATAGATAACAGTCCTGAATAGATAATAACGACTCAATTCCTTCATTCTTGTAATACGATACCCGCCCATGCGCCTAGATAGATTTATCTGTAGAAGCACTGACCTCAGTAAAGAACAGGCAACACAAACGATAAAAACCGGGCAGGTATACGTAAACAGTTCCGCGATTCATGACCCGAGAGTGCAAGTTCATGAGAACAATTTAATTACACTTAAGGGGGTTGAACTCAGACCTCGGCCTCCACGCTACATTCTTATGCATAAGCCTGCGAATACAATCTGCTCTAATATTGATGAAGCCTACCCTTCCCTATTTAATTACATCAGTATAGATAAAGCCTCAGAACTGCACATTGCCGGACGCCTTGATGCAGATACTACAGGGCTTGTTTTAATCACGGATGATGGCCGCTGGTCCTATCAAATTACGCAACCTAATTATTTATGTGAAAAGGTCTACCGAGTTCGCTTACGCTCGCCACTCACTGAAAAGGCGGAATTAGCACTTACCCAAGGTATATTGCTCCAAGGAGAGGAAAAACCGACGCGCCCCGCAAAACTGACTGTCGTTGAAAGCTCTGAGGTTAAAAGCACAGACTTTAAAAGCAATGAAGTTAAAGCTACTGAAAACAAGAGAACTGAAGTACTGCTAACAATTACAGAGGGACGCTTCCATCAAGTAAAGCGTATGTTTGCCGCAGTCGGTAATAAAGTGTTGCAGTTACATCGTGAACAAATCGGCCCTATTCATTTGGATGTCAAGGAAGGCCAATGGCGTTTTTTAACCCTTGAAGAGATAGATGCCTTTACCCATCAATAAATTGACCAGAGCTATTTGACCTGAATTACTCGCCCCGATCTTATACAATAGCTTTTATTAATCTAGCGCTAAAGCTCACCGATAACATAGAGCAACAAACGCTATTTAAAATAGAAGACCCGTTAGCGAGAGCACGAAATAGGTCTCGTTAAGCACTGTTTAAAAAGATGAGAACTCCCTAATACCTGAAAAACTACGCGTACCCGCATTTTAATCTGAGATGTACACTTCAAACGTTTCTTCTAGGTTAAACTCAATCTCTCTAATTCGCTCAATGGCTATGTCATCTAACAGTTGATCAGCACTTAGCAGCAGAATTCCCTCTTCACTAATTAAGTCACGACTCAACTTCATTCCCTTTCTAAGTTGATCCGTATGAATCGTTTTATCACTCAGCATATCCCCTGACTTACCGAGTAACTCACTCACTTCAGCTAAAATGCCCACAACCTCTTGGTTATAACGCTCCGGGGCCGTATTCTGCATATACCCGATCGCTTCGGTAGTGCTGTATTGACGCTCATCATAGGACCCAGATACCAGTTCTACATAATCAGTTACGACACAAAGTACTTGAGCTCTTAGGCTAATTTCCTCTCCCTTTAAGCCCTTCGGATAGCCTGTGCCGTCTAGATACTCTTTGTGCTGCAAAATTATCTGGCCTGCAGGAAACAGAGGTTTAACCATTAAACTTGCTGCTTGAGCTAACAAGGGGTGGGTTTCATACTCTCGCTGTTGCACCGGCTCTAACTTTAGGTAAGGCGTTTTTAAAAGGTCATCTGAAAAACTTAATTTACCTATTTGTCGTAGCTGCCACGCATAATAAAGCTGCTTTAAATCAACTCCGGCTAAGCCTAAACGCGAGCCTACGGTTACTAAAATTCGATTTAATATATGGTGCTGTTTAGAAGCTTTTACACCTAACCGCCTAGCCGTTAGAGACGAAAACATGCGAACAACTGAACGATAACTATTTTTTATACGCGCATTAGCGTGCTTAAGCTGATCAGTCCTCGCTTGGACCTTCTCATCCAAGGAGATGTTCAGCTCCTCAAGCTCTCGGTTTTTTTCGTGAGCTTCAGTCGTTAAACGTTGGTTATCCTGCTTCAGAATAGCAAGTTCAAACCCTTTTTTAACCATTTTGAGAACATCTTCGTCCTCCCATGGTTTCAACATAAAACGACTAACCTTGCCGCGGTTAATTGCATCAATAGTCGCTTGGGCATCAGAGTAACCTGAAATAACAATACGCTCGGTTTCAGGGTACAGCGCTGCAACTTTCTCTAAAAAGCACTCCCCTCCCATCTCAGGCATACGCATATCGCTGATCACAATATCAACCGGTTCATTCTTTAATAGCTCTAGCGCTTCAATAGGTGAAACTGTAGTGATTATTTTACATTTAAATACACGTAACAAACGTTTGAGCGAACTTAATACCGCAGGCTCGTCGTCCACTAAAAGAATACTGTTGTCTTTATATTCCATCGTTTAATGCATCCCTAATTTAATCGCTCTCAACTACTGAGAAAAACAGTTTCATCCATTAATCGTCACTTTAGGTAGGATCCGACAGATTCGGTTTCAGCGGAAGAACAACTGTAAAGCAAGTGCCTTCCCCCTCTACACTAGTAACACGAATATCACCCTTATGCTCATCTACGATAATACCGTAAGAGATTGCAAGACCAAGCCCTGTGCCCTCTCCTACCTGTTTCGTCGTAAAGAACGGGTCAAACAATTTACTGATACTCTCTTTCGGTATACCGCAACCATTATCACGGACACTGATCTCTATATTGTCACCCTCGAGAGAACTAGATACGTTTATTACACCTTTTTCTTGTATTGCATGGCTCGCATTCATAAATAGGTTTAACAATACCTGTTTAATCTGACCCGGTAAGCAATACGTCTTAGGAAGCTCACCCAACTGCAAATCAAGTTGGCAGTGATATTTGAGTTCATTATTTGCTACTTTTAAAGTCGTAGTTATGCACTCGTTTATATCTGCTAACTGCATCTCATCTGATTGATCGACATGTGAAAACGCTTTGAGGCCCTTAACAATATCTTTAACCCTAACGGATCCCTCTTGTGTATCACGCAACAGCTCCGTCAAATCTTCATTCATGAACTCTAAATCAAAATCGTTAATGCTCTGCTGTATCCTCAGGTACTGCTCCTTACGCGCCATTGAATCTTTTAGTTCAAATAGCTTTTGATACTCCGCTACCAATACCCGGTAGTTATTCACATAGTTTTCTAATGTAGTTAGGTTACTTATCACAAAACCGAGTGGGTTATTAATTTCATGAGCAACACCGGCAGCAAGCACACCCACTGAAGCCATTTTTTCCGATTGCAGCAGTTTGGCTTGCGCATCTTTTATCTCACGATTGGCATGTTCAAGTTCTGAATTTTTTAAGACGAGTTCTTCAGTACGTTGGGATACGCGCTCTTCCAAGGAACGGTTCAGTTCTTTCAGCTGGCTTTCAACCTCATCTCTTCGTTCACTTACCTCTTTTAAACTAAAAGCCATTGCATTAAATGCATGCGCCACTTCAGCAATTTCATCCTGCCCTTTTACTGGAATTTGCACCCCTAAGTCACCTGAGGAAATAGATTTAGCGGCAGCACTGAGGAACTTAAGTTGACGCGTTAGATAAGTACCTAAGATTAAGGAAAACAACGCCACTAAGCTCATCTCTAATGCAGCAATAGTGGCGCTCTTATTCTGGGCCTCATCAATTGTTGATTTTAAACTTTTTATATCTAGCCCAATTTCAACCCGACCATAGGTTTCACCACCTTCGCTAATATCAGCAAAGGTATCAAAAATACTGTCATGAACGGTTTCAACTTCTGTATCTGAATGGAAAGGAGTTGCTAAAGCATTTTTATCACCGGCTTCAGCAAAAACCTGCCCTCCCGGCCCCAACACTCTGGCATAAACTAGATCAGGGTTTTTCAAAACTTCATTCACAAATGACTCTAATGAGGCTAAGTCATAGCTCAAAACAGCATTTTTAGACGTCGTCGCAAACAACGTTGCAGTCGTCGATGCACGTTTAATGAGGCCTTCATAGTTTGTCTCTCTTAAATAATCCAATGTCATAGAAATTAAGAGCAACAATAAGATTGCCTCAATAATAGCGATCCCTAAAATGGTTTTAAGTCGTAATGACACAATAAATCCCTTTTCTAAACCACTATTCAGCTAACAAGAGATGCTCTAACAGCTTAATATTTAGCTCCCTTACATCATCCCAATCTTTATCCTCAGCCATCGCTAAAGCTTTAAAATTGATCGATGCTAAAAGCTCCTGCCCTTCAGGATCATCATTCATACCCAGTAGCGCTTGCTGAATTTTAGTTTTTAGGTCATGTGAAAGCCTTGGATGCACGGCAATTGCGTGAGGGGTATAACCAGGTGTACTCCATAAAACGCGAAGACCTTCTCTAACTTCTGGCGCTGTGTTATTAAACGTTCTCATTACGCCTCCACCTGCGGGGAATAGGCCTCGTGAAACCGTTAGATAGACTGAATCATGGGATGATACATACTTAGGCGTAATATCGATTCCATCTTTAGCCATTTTTGCTCGAGGCAATACACTAGCAGCAAATGCTGCGGGAGCAGGAAACGCTAAAGTTTCGCTAGTTAATTCTTCTAATGAGGTCAAAGGGCTATCTTTTGCTACAACGATAATGCCCTTAATCTGTTTGTCTTTTTGCTTAGCAATCGCTTCATAACCAGGCTTTTGATGAAATACTGTATAGTGATAGGGATTCATGTAAGCGATATCATACTCCCCAGCCAATACTCGTTTTTCAAACGTAGGAATATCATTTGCAGTACTAAATAAGACTTTTACACCGATTTTCTTACTCAAATAAGCATTGATAGGTGTCCATAATTTAGCCAGCTTTTTGGCTGATTGCTGTGGAACAATGCCAAAACTTAAAGTATCAGCCCAAGCGGAAGGTGATATTAATAAGGTAATCAAAACTAAATAAGCTAATCTATTTTTCATGAGAAACTCCCGACGTAGTCAGATAATTGAGCATTCTTAAGTAAATTAGGATCTAAACTTTCTAAAAAAACATCCATCTCCATAAGGCTACTGTCACCTTTAACAAGTGTTTTCACGAGATTAAGCTGATAGATAACGGGGTCTGTCTCTTGGTTTTTTCCCGGCGATGATTGATGACGAACGGCATCAACAATACGTTGATCAAATCCCCACAGCTTAAGTAAAAAACTACCTGCAAGATCAGAACTAATATTGGAATTTTGACCTGCGAGAACCAATTCACCAATGTTATGTAAAAGCCCTGTGAAATATGCTCGTTCTGTATCTTCTCTACTTAATTGTGATGCAGTAGCTAGCTTCACACATCCTTCAGCTATTCGCTCAGAACTTTTAAGTAGCTGATTATGCAGATCCAAATCTCCTTTCGCGGTATATAGTTCAAAACACAGTACTAATTTACGAACTAAATCATGGCCTAAACGAACCACTGCATCATGAGCGGAATAAGCAGGCACAGCAGCCCCAAAAAAAGCTGAATTCGCTAACTGTAAAATTTTTGAAAGTACCGCTATATCATGACTGATAAGCTCAGCTACACATACATAATCGGGTTCATCAACAGAATTCAAATAGGTAACAAGTGCATCATAATTAGCTGGCAGTATAGGTAAATTATCGATATTCCCAATGCCTGCACGTAATTCATCATCTAGCTGGAAAGTGCGCAGGCACACGGCTCTTTCAATCACCGCAACGATTTCATCTAACTCAAAAGGTTTTGATAATAGCAAGTGCGCAATACCCGCAGACTCCACTACCGTTTCATGGCTAATATCACCGGACAATATGACCCTAACCGCATCAGGGTATAACGTTTTAATTTCATTCAGGAATTCAGCCCCATCAATCTCAGGCATTTTTTTGTCAACTACAACAACCCAAGGTGTTGAATGCGACATCAAATCCAACGTTCTACTTGGCGATGATTCAAAGACCATTGTCCAACCTTTCAAACGTAAGCGTAGTGCTCGTCGCAATGCTCCTAGTACTTGAGATTCATCATCGAGAAAATAAACTGACGCTTGATTCACATTCATAGTACTGACCTCCATATCCACCTACTGTATAGCCACACTATTAGAATGAGCGATATCACCCCAATAATTTTGTGATAATAATTCTCTAAACTTCTCTGCCGTAACTGGAGGACTAAAATAATAGCCCTGCACTTCATCGCATTTCATTTTCTGCAAGTGCGTTAACTGCTCAACAGTCTCAACACCTTCGGCTACAACCCTTAACCCCAAATCATGCGACATAGTGATCATATTTTTTACGAGACTATTTTTTTCTTCGGTATCTGAAAGCTCTGATATAAAAGACCGGTCGACCTTTAATGTATCAACAGGCAAGCGAGTCAGATAATTAAGAGAGGAATAACCTGTTCCAAAATCATCTATGGCAATTTTTACACCTAAGTTTTTAATCTGTTCTAACACCGTAATACTGTGTTCAATATCTTGCATCAGAAATGTTTCTGTTACTTCTAACTCAAGAGACTCTGGCAGCAAGCCACTACGCTCGATAATTCCCCTGACCGTCTCTACAAGATCATGTTCTGTCAGCTGCCGCCCCGATACATTCACTGACATAATAAATTTAGGCAATCCCTCTTTTTGCCAACAGGCGCTTTGAATACTTGCCGTAGATAACACCCACTCACCAATGGGGCCAATTAACCCCGTTAATTCAGCCAGCGGGATAAAACGGTCCGGCGAGATCATTCCTCTTTCAGAATGCTGCCACCGGATGAGCGCTTCAGCACCTAAAATCTCACCGCTCCTTAATGAAATCTTAGGTTGGTAATAGAGTGAAAACTCCTCTCGATTTAACGCATGACACAACTCACTCTGTAAACTCACCATATCGTCTTGGCGAAAATCCATTTTATCTTGATAACGTGGATAACAATTAAAGCCTTTCTCTTTACTATAATTTGCCGCAATCTGAGCAGCCCGAATAAGCTTTTCTGGTTGTTTAGCATCGTGGGGGGCTACCGAAAAGCCTGCACTAAACGTTAGCATCACTTCACGGTTGTCAAACTCAATTAACTGCTGAAAAGGGGAAATAAGAGAGTCAATTAAATCTAAAGCTGACTGCTCTGAAAGAACTCTTGGTACTAAAAACACAAAATCTGCACCATTCATCTGACTAAACTCAACCCCTTCAGGGGTCGTATCATGAAAAATAGATGCGATATGTTGCAGTAATTCATCTGACTTTTGATAGCCAAAACTATCATTAAAATGGCGGAAATGACGAATATCTAAATATATTAATGTCTGAACCTCTTCACCACTCAATCTCTGTGCTACATGGTCCATAAACATCGTTTTAACCGACACGCCACTCCCATTTCTATTCTTTTTAATAGGATGATGACAACCCGATTGAATAAGTGTTAGTTCAAACTCCCAACGACGGTAAGCTGCCGGTCTTGAAACAATCTTCAAGATACCCTGAGTAATAGGTTCAATCACTTCCATTTCAACCGGATCGGATAAGCATAAATTTTGCTGCTCTCGTATAGAAAGGTAAGGTAAGAGCTGAGTTAACGAAGAGCCTATCAATTGAAAATCACTACACTTGAAAAAATCTCCAGAATCTATTCCTCCGGCAATAACCCTGCCCATCTCGTTTATTGTTATGCAGGTTGACAATATCTCTTTTTCTTCAATATCTTGGGATGTTTCCCAGTGCTTAAAGGCATCTTCAACCGTTTCTATTAATTGAGATTCATTCCAAGGTTTCTCTAAAAATTTATACACTGCGCCACTATTTAATGCAGCAATAACAGATTCTAGGTCAGCGTAACCACTCAAAATCAGACCTAAGGTCTCTGGATGTTTTTCTTTGATCTCAATGAGTAATTCACCCCCAGTTTTATGAGGCATACGGTAGTCAGACAGAACGACAGGAAAGGCCTGTTTATCGACAAGTTCTAAGGCTTCTTCAGGGCTATTAGCGGTAGTGACGTGAAAACCTGATCGATGGAAAATTCGTTTAAGTGACCTTAATATTGATGATTCATCATCTACAAGCAGGAGAGATTTTTCCATGACCTAAGCCCTTTGGTTTATCCATTAATTCACAATCAAACATGGATCTAGTTATTAACAATTAATCCCTGAGGTGACTCAAGCATTTTCTCAATGCTTGCGAGTAGTTCCGAATTTGCAAACGGTTTCTGCAAGTAAGCATCCGCCCCGACTTCTAATGCTTCCTGCAGCTTGTCATCCTCCAAGGCCGAAATAACCAATATGCGGGTATGACAAATCCCTGGGGTTTCTCTCACAAATTTAATCACCTCATATCCATCAATCCCTGGCATACTTAGATCCAATGTCATTAAAGCCGGCTTATCTTTTACTAGCCTACTTCCTGCCCTAAAGCCATCTTGCGCTAGCGCAGTTTCATAACCTGCTCCTCGAAGTACACGCTGAATAGCTTTGGCAATTTGCACTTCATCATCAACAATTAAGATCCGATTGCTATTAACTACTTCAACTTCCCTTAAATCATCTGGCACGGGAATATTGTGGCGATGTAAAAAGGCAAGAAATGCCTCTTCAGTTACTCGATTATTCCCTCTTCCAGGCAACTTAAAGCCCTCGAGCTCTCCTTTATCTATCCATCGAATAACTGTTCTCAAGTTCACATCGCAGTATTTTGCAATGTCACCGGTTGAAAAGGTTTTCATCGGTTTAACACCTTATCTAACTAAAACTCAGCCTTAATTAGCCTTAAAATGAATATGGTTACAAGAATAGCACAAATGTCGCATTTGTCACCAAAAACATTAACACCAGCAACAAAAAATAGAACTAAAAGTATAAGCCATTGTTTTTTAAGGAAAACGAGATAACACCATAATGACATTTGCGACATTAGCGCATTTTGACTATATTATATCGAGACCTTAGCAGACACAGCATGTACAGTAAGAGGCAACTTATGACAGCCATTAGCTCACACTTCTCCAGTGAGAAAACAGAACTGAAGCTTTCGAATAGTCAGCTCTGTGTTTTGTGTGTAGATGACGAAGTCAGCGTGCTGAAGGCACTAAAGCGTCTTCTAAGATCACCACATTATCGAATCTTCACTGCATGTAATGGTCATGAAGGGCTTGAGATCGCAAGCAAAGAATCTATCGATATCATCATTTCAGACATGAGAATGCCTGAGATGGACGGCGCAGAATTCCTTAGCCATATAGCCAAAGCTTACCCATATACGGTGCGCATACTTCTGACTGGGTATTCTGACCTGAGTTCAACAATAGCTGCTGTTAATAGCGGAAAAATATCCTGTTATTTACAAAAGCCATGGAATAATGAAGAACTCTTACTCACCGTTTCACAATGCTCTGAAAAGCTAATACTAGAAAATGAAAACCGCCGCTTAGTCAGCGAAATTGAAAAGAAGAACCGCTCACTAGCGTCGTTAAATAATTCGCTAGAAGAAAAGGTTAAACAAAGAACACTACAGATCCGCACTACTCTTGGTAAGTTAAAGTCGGCTAATTCAGTTATCAAAAATAACCTAAACGCCACCATTCGTTCATTTTATAATTTAATCAGCTTAAATCCGTATTTAGGTGGTAAATCCTCTTTAATAATCAGTGAACTATGCTCGCAAATAGCCCATAAAATGCTGGATTCACCCAAAGCAATTAAAGACATTCAACTTGCAGGTCTTTTATGTGAACTCGGCATGCTAAGCATGAATGATGAGATATGGAATACCCCTATTGAGGAACTATCCATTGATCTTAAAAAGATCTATCAATCATCATCACAGCAAGCTTATCTAGCTTTAAGCCCTGCCACACCTCTTAAGGATGTAGCGACTATTATCTTATATCAGCATGAAGTTTTTTCAGGCGAGGGCTGCCCTAATCACTTAAGCGCAGATGAAATACCTTTAGGCTCAAGAATCCTTTCTGTTGCCCGAGACTATGTCTATGCCACCTCCGGTCGTCTACATACCGCGCGACTCAGCTCACAAGGGGCTATTGAATATCTTACTCAGCGTGCGAATCAACAATATGATCCCCAGATTGTTAACCTTTTACCTCAAGTAATCGACGTAATTAATCATAATACTCTGGCAAAAAACGAGAGAATAATCGCAATCAGCGATATTACCCCAGGCATGTCTTTGTCACGTGACGTGCTAAACAGCAACAATATATTACTACTGCCAGAAGGACATACTTTTAATGCTGACTCATTGATGCGTTTAAACAAGTTTCTAACGGCTGACAATAATCCTGTAGAAATTTTTGTTCTTACTTAGGAGCCACCCTATGAAAAATGTCATGATCATTGATGATGAAACTCAAGTTCTGAAGGCACTTCAACGACATCTTGTAAGAAAAAACTGGAGGGTTATCGCTTTTAACAATCCCGAAACTGCTCTAGATTACGCCAAGTATGGAGTTTTCCCGGTAGTTATTTCAGACTACCGAATGCCAGAAATGAATGGCGTGGACTTTTTGAGGCAATTCAATAAAACGCAGCCATACTCATTTAAAATCATGCTCAGTGGTCAGGCTGATATTCAAGCAATGGGGGATGCGATAAATATTGCAGAAATTAACCGTTTCCTACATAAACCCTGGGATAACAAACAATTAGCTCAAGAGATGGAACAAGGACTAATAGCATTCAAACAGAATATGGGGCAACTTCAGTACCTAAAAAAGAAAACAATGACTAAAGCTGAATTCATACAGTGGAATGAAAAACTACTCGAACAGATGAGTCCTGGCATTACTAAAGTGCGAAGAAATGAAATGGGCTGGGTTGAGGTAGAATAATAAACTAAGGAGCTAGTTATGAAAGGCGTTGTGTTTAATGTTCTTGAAGAAATGGTTATAGAGCAGTGCGGTATGCTTGCGTGGAATGAAATACTTGAAAGCCAAGCGCTTGAGGGCATATATACAGCAGGTGAAAGCTACCCTGACAGTGATTTATTTGGCCTAGTCGACTGCATTTCCAAACAGACTGGTATTCCAGCCGAAACCTTAGTCGGTGCCTTTGGCGAACGTTTATTTAAAGGGCTAGCCGATCGAAACCCTATGTTTATTGATGCGGAGAGTACACTAAAAGGCTTTTTAAAAAGTGTTCATGACGTCATCCATATTGAAGTTCGCAAGCTCTATGAAAACCCTAACTTGCCTGACTTTGAATATGAAGATGGCGCCGATGATACTTTACTAATGCGATACCGTTCCCCAAGAAAGCTCTGCATCCTAGCAGAAGGTCTCATTCGTGGAGCAGCAAGCCATTACGACACCCAAATTACGATAGATCACCCAGTTTGTATGCATAAAGGCTCTGATCACTGCGATTTAATCGTGAAGTTTTTGTAATGGACGAACAAACACAAAATAATGCTTACGAAGCCGCATATGAACGTGAAAAGCGCGCCCGCTTAAAAGCAGAAGAGATCCTAGAAAACAAATCAAGAGAACTCTTTCTGAAGAATGAGCGCCTTCAAGAGAGTTATGATTTGTTACAAAAGCAACAAGCTGTAATGCTACAAAATGAGAAATTAGCCACATTAGGAACGCTAGCAGCCGGCATGGCTCATGAAATCAACAACCCCCTTGCCTTCGTTAAAAGTAATATTGAATCATTAACGAAATACCATACGTCTTATTCGCGACTCGTTTCTTTTATTCAAGAAGCGACTAATGACTTACCAAAAGGCACACAAACTAAACTAACGAAACTATTCGACGAAGAAGATATAGAGTTTATTCAAGAAGACCTTCCAGAACTCATGACGGATACCGTCGAAGGCCTAACACGGGTTCGAGATATCGTCATGAACCTACGAAGCTTTGCGCGAACACAATCAACTGACCGTTCTACAGCTAAGCTAGTCGATGGCATAAAAAGCACTCTTAAGCTACTGCATAGCGAGCTAAAAAATTCAGTTAATATGCAATTAAACCTAAATCCACTCCCAGATATATCTTGCAACCCCAATGAATTAAATCAAGTATTCCTCAACTTAATTATCAATGCTAAGCAAGCAACAGCAGATCAAAAACGTCCAACTATTACAATATCTAGCGATCAGATTGATTCTGAAATTGTTATTAAAATTTCTGACAATGGTTCTGGCATGAGTGAAGCCGTACAGAAAGAAATATTTGTACCTTTCTTTACGACTAAACCAGTCGGAGATGGCACCGGAATGGGACTAGCAATCGCTCACGGTATCATTAAAGATCATAATGGCGAAATAAGTGTCAGCAGTATAGAAGGCGAAGGGACTACCTTTACCATTAAACTCCCGATAAACTAGTCTCAGCTTTTTAAGCGAGGCACCAAGGAAGTCCACGCTAATTCCAACAGCCATAAAAAAGGAAATTGTCTTAATGCTTAGCAACGCCATCATTAATATCACTAACCTTCGACTACGTACGTTTATTGGTTTTAATCCTGATGAAATGAAGAAGCAGCAAGATGTTGTCATTAATATTGAGATTCAATACCCCGCTAGTAAGGGCTTTGCAGATGATGATGTCGAGAAGGCCCTTAACTACAAAACAATTACCAAAGAAATTATTCAGCATGTAGAAGAAGGTCGATTCTTGCTGTTGGAAAAGCTCGTTTCTGATGTTCTAGAAATATGTACTGTCCACCCTTGGACGCGATACGCTAAAGTTACAATCGATAAGCCTCACGCACTAAGGTTTGCTGATTCTGTGTCGTTATCACTTGAATGGAATAAAGACTAAGGGGCCCCCTGCCCTCTTAGCATTTACCGTTGAGTGCTCCCTGTGCAGCCTAAACTAAGTAATTGAAAACGTAACTAACGACTCAGACCTCCTAACAACAGCGCCTTTATTTCATACAATTTCTTGTATTTTTCTCATTCCCTTCTAACCTTGATCTATATTCGGACACATGGATAAACATATCTCAGAGAGAGGGTTAGATGGATATTAACCAGATTAATTGTCTTGTTCGCGAAGTAATAAATAAAGAAAACGCCGCTCAATGGTTCTCCTCAAACGACCATAGAGCCTTTAGCCAATCCTTAATTGGCCCTCTCAATGAGCATGATATCGTCGCCTCAATTCTTGTGGATGTCATCGATGAACTTTTACAACGCAAAGCAGAGGATATGTTTGCCGACTATCGCGTGGGCGAAGGCGTGACTATTTTAGAAAAAGGCCATTCAATACCTGCGACCGTGATCAACCATGAAGACAAATACAAAGTTGTGGTGCAATTGGACAAGATCGCAGCCGATGGCCATTTTGAACGCGATCAACAAGGGGAACAGATCAACTTTCACTGCTCACATGATAGCGTTTATGTTCACTTTGAAGGGCGCTCATTAAGCCGACTAATTCAAGGGAGAAGATTCATAGACTATTCCCCAGAGCACCTTGAGCATGAACTAGAGCGCTTAGATACCAAGAGCGCCACAGCCATCTAAATTATGTTTTAGTATCGTCTTCAGAAAACAAAGGGATGGGGGCATCCATAACAACAGCAATGGTTGACACTATTTCGCGCTCTAGCGCACTGACCACACCATCTTGATAAATACAGTTTTTAATTCCCGTGAGTAAGCGGGGTTTTAAAGCTGGGTAACTACTACTAAGTTTGTTAACCGATTGAATAAAACCTTCTTGATCACACTCGCTCTTAGACAACAAGCTTATGTTATATAAACCCGCTGATCCCGCTCCACGGTTAAACGCCCTTTCAGCTAGCTCTTCACTCTCATGACCATAATGGGCAAGTAGTGATAATACTAGCTGGTACTCACCTGACACCTGAGATGCTTTTTTAAATTTAT
The DNA here is from genome assembly GCA_002435145.1 of Neptuniibacter sp. UBA6509. Lineage (GTDB taxonomy): Bacteria > Pseudomonadota > Gammaproteobacteria > Pseudomonadales > Balneatricaceae > Neptuniibacter. The sequence continues at coordinate 42,701 of DJLT01000132.1, read as the reverse complement.
ATTTAATCTCTTTACGCGGCTCAAATTCACCCACCAAATAATGACGGATAAGCTGATATAAACACCATTCAAATAGATCCGTTCTTTTATCTGCACGTATGAGCAGTAATAATGTGCGTTTAAAAGAAACATATTGTTCTTTAGACATGCATTTCAGCGCAGGTAAAAGCAGTTCAATAAGCGGCAAGCGAGAGCCTACGCCTACAGGCTCAATTAAAGGATGCAGCTTTTTTGTCAGTTCCACTAAACCTGAGAAGCCACTCTTTTCAACCAACACCAACTGCTTCTGTTGCAAACTAGGCTCTGCATGGAGCAGAAATGCGTAACATATTGCAATCGCACCTAAAGGGTCATGAGCTTGCTTATGCAATTCAGCGGGTATGCCATCAATTTCATTGCGTAACTGATCTAGATCAGAACTACCAGAAAATAGGTCTTGAGAGTCGACCCCAGCGGTGACAGCAGCACCGGTCATCACCGTTTCAACAAACCGTTCCTTTTTTTGCTGTCGCGTCTCTTCATCACCCTCTTGCTTACGCTGTCGCGTAGGTGGAGTTCGGTGAAGATAATTACCATCCCAATCAGGATCAACTTTTAAAATTCTATCTACAAGCGGTGGATGGGTTGCCATCATACTGCTCAGATGCTGGATCGCCTGGCCAAAGAAGAGATGACTCACCTCACTACGGTGAGAAGCATTGATTTCAGTGCCGCTACCATAACCACCGATCAGCTTCAGTGCATTTGATATCCCCTCGGGATTACGCGTAAATTGAACAGCACTCGCATCAGCCAAAAACTCACGCTGTCTACTTACAGCAGCCTTAATCAGATTACCAAAAAAGGTACCAAGCCAACCGATAAACATCAGGGCAATGCCAAGCAAGGCGGCTCGACCATCCGAACGACGATGGCCACTTCCCCGAGCAAGCATTTCACCCATTATCCCAATAAAGACAATGCCATGTAGTAAAGCAATTAAACGAAGATTTAAGCGCATATCTCCATTTAAGATATGACTAAATTCATGCGCAATAACGCCTTGAAGTTCATCGCGCTTGAAATGCTCTACAGCACCTTTAGTCACTCCTATCACCGCATCCGCGGGTGTATTACCCGCAGCAAACGCATTGATCCCAAGCTCATGCTCTAAAAGGTAAACTGGAGGCACTGGCATACCTGACGCCAGCGCCATCTCCTCTACGACATTTAATACTTGCTGGTGATTAGGGTCATCTGAATTAGGATAGAGACGTACCCCGCCGAGCGATTCAGCAACAGCCTTTCCGCCTGCACTGAGTTGCGCCCATTTATATAGAATTGCACACAGAACACTGCCACCAACAGCAAGGCTGATTAAACCAAAGGAACGCCAAGAAAACAGGCCCGCAATTGTGCGGGTGTCCGTAGATGAAATCACACTGATACCGCGCTGCACATTCTCCTCTTGGGTCACAAACCAAAAAGTAAGCCCTATAAGGATATTGGTCAGCATAATAAGACTAAACACAGCTACCAAGAACAGAAGTACTAGTCGCCCAGTATTCTTACGCGCTTTATCCTGTTGTGTAAAAAAATCCATTCTGTTTTAACCTAAAGTTAACATCGCATTCAATTTATTTAGGCAGCTCAGGGAGCTGCAATATGAATGCAAAAATTAAAAACTGATTTTAGGGGCAGACTGAATCTCCTGACTATCTTCAAACTCTAACAAAGATGCATCACGCGGGTGTCCAAACATGGACGCAAAAAACACAGGAGGGAAAGACTGGCGGTAGGTATTGAATGCCGTTACCGCATCATTAAAGGCTTGGCGAGAGAAAGCAACGCGGTTTTCCGTAGACGTTAACTCTTCAGAAAGCTGCATCATATTTTCATTAGCTTTTAGGTCAGGATAATCTTCCATCACAATATTCATTCGCCCAAGGGCGCTTTGCAATGCATTCTCAGCCCCCGACAGTTGCTGAATCGCATCATCTGTCAGGGTAGCTGCTGCACCTTTCAATAAAGCAGACGCTTCGTTACGCGCATTAATGACCGCTTCCAGAGTTTCACGCTCATGACTCATGTAGCCTTTAGCGGTTTCTACTAGGTTAGGTATAAGATCGTATCGGCGTTTTAATTGCACTTCGATTTGAGAAAATGCATTTTGATGCCGATTCTTCAAAGTAACGAGCTGGTTATAAATACTGACGACATAAAATACTGCACCAAGCACGATCACTAAAAAAACAATTGTACCGACTTCCATTGCTGACTCCTTCCTAAACATGACGATCTAAGAAATGACTATTGATCTACCTATCATTCCTTCCATAGAACTCGACTATAAAACAGAAACAGCATAGTGGGTAGAGATTAAACTTAAGATCCCACGTAGCAGCGATTAATAATCCGCCCATGTATTACCCCTTCTCAATCGGGACAGAGGCAAGAATGTAATTTTATAGAATTATCTGCCCTAAAGATAACCTCCCTAGAAGAAGGACTTTTGTCATATTTTAAGCTATTTTTTATACCTACTGTAGAAAACTAGGGACTTGTTCACAGGTCCCTTAGGCTGTGATACCTTTATTTAAAACAATAAAAAATTATTACTAGAGTGAACTCAGTATGGAAGATAATAAGTTTCGATTAGTGACCCGTAGCGATTTCGATGGGCTTGTATGTGCGGTACTACTTAAACATTTAGACTTAATTGATGATATTAAGTTTGTTCACCCTAAAGATATGCAAGATGGTAAAGTTGATATATCTAATAGAGATATTACAACTAACCTCCCCTATGTGCCTGGGGTACACCTATCCTTTGACCATCACCTATCTGAAACCATCCGTAATGAAGGACAAAGAGACAATCATATTATTCTACCTGAAGTTCCCTCTGCCGCCCGTGTAGTTTGGCAGCACTATGGTGGCCATGACGCGTTCCCTGCGAGCTGGGACGAGATGATGGAAGCGGTTGATAAAGGTGATTCCGCTCAATTTGATAAGGAAGAAGTACTTAATGCAGAAGATTGGGTGCTCCTTAATTTCCTCATGGATGCACGCACAGGCTTAGGTCGCTTCCGAGAGTTCCGCATATCGAATTATGATCTAATGATGGATCTCATCGATTATTGCAAAAATCATAATATCGATGAAATTCTTGCCCTTCCCGACGTTAAAGAACGTGTTGATCTCTACTTTGAGCAGGAAACAAAATTCAAAGAACAGATACAACGCTGCTCCACAGTACATGATAATTTAGTTGTCCTAGACCTTCGCAACGAAGAAACCATCTGGGCTGGTAATCGCTTTATGATTTATGCCCTTTATCCACAATGTAATATTTCTATTCATGTCATGTGGGGACTAAAACAGCAAAATACCGTGTTCGCTACCGGTAAATCGATTTTTGACAGAAACTCTCAGACAAACGTGGGTGAGCTCATGTTGAAATATGGGGGTGGCGGTCATCAAGCGGCAGGCACTTGCCAAGTCAGTAATGACGACTCAGAAAAAACGCTCAATGCGCTTATTAGTACCATCACTACAGACGGATAGAAACAGCTCGTTGATCAATAAGACAGCTAACTGCTTCTTATTGATCAACACACATCACCCGGTAATCGCTAACAGTTACAGGGCCAATTATTACGAATATAAATAACTACTTTCCTTGTTTACGGCGTTCAGTAATAACCTCTCCAGCAACACCCCAATTGTCTGTGTTTACTTCATCTATAACAACAACTGTCGTTGCAGGGTTCTTATTCAGAACATCAACCAACAACTGGGTAGTCCCCTCTATTAGCTGCTTTTTCTGTGCAGCTGTTACACCTTCATCAGTAATCTTAATATTTACATAGGGCATCGCTGATCTCCTTAACGCATGAAATAAAGAAACCTAAGCTTATACACAGCTGCCGAACAACACTAATAGATTGTAGAGAAGGATCTATTCACTAAAATAGAACATTATGGAATACACCGTGAGATTACCGCGATGCAAGTTAGGTCGTAGTGACTAGAAAATGATGTTTATTTCATCTCATAAGGGAACTAAGTAGAGTCATCGCACTCTATATAACTCACATTAATTGTTAGGGCCATCTTAATACAACACAAAGCACTTACCTAAGCACTTATCTTAAGCACTAGCGAGCCTAGAGTATTATGTTCATAAACTTAATTCCAAACGGTTAACTCTCTTGAAATCAGATCAGCCTCGCTTTATCTATGTTCTTGATCCAATGTGTAGCTGGTGCTGGGCATTCAAACCAACAATAGAAACGCTCAAAAACACTTACCCCGATTATAAGTGGGAGTTTTTATTAGGCGGCCTTGCTCCAGATAGTAATGAGCCGATGCCGTCTGAGATGCAACTTAAACTACAATCTATATGGATGCATATTGAGCAACAAACAGGCACACCTTTTAACCACGATTTCTGGATAAAAAACACACCACGCAGAAGTACATACCCAGCTTGCCGCGCTGTTATAACTGCCGAAAAACTATTATCTGGTAGCAGTTACAATATGGTTCAGCTGATCCAAAAAGCTTATTACCAAGATGCACAAAACCCTTCCGACGATATAACCCTTATTAATTTAGCGGAACAATTAGGGCTTAATACAGCTCAGTTTTCTGCAGAATTGAACAGCACAAACACCAAACAGTTATTAGAGCAGCAAATAAACCAAGCACATAGATTAGGCGTTCAAGGGTTCCCAAGCCTGTTTATACAAACAAAAGCGGGGATTACTCCTTTATGCTACGGCTATAGCGACACAGAAAAAACTATAAAAAGAGTTGAACAGATAGCTAAAGAGCAGAGGAAAAACTAAATACAGGAAGGAAAAACAAAGGGGGATAAAAATAGCGAGGCTGACGAATCAACCTCGCTCGACGCTTATTCAGTCACGAACAACTGAAACGTCTTCAGCCTGTAGGCCTTTGTCGCTTTCACGAACATGAAAACGCACCTTTTGACCTTCCGCCAAAGAACGGTGGCCACGACCACGGATATTACGAAAATGAACAAAAACATCATCATCTTCGCCACGAGTAATGAAACCGAAACCTTTAGACACATTAAACCACTTTACAGTGCCCTGCTCACGATCATCATTCTCATCAATATACTCTTCTTCAGCACCATTAAAAGCTGGAGCCTCAGATGGAGTATTGTTACCAGAAGCAGCAATAAAAGATGCAGCAAATGTCACAACAAACACAACTGCGATTGCAGCAATATTAGATAACTCAACTTCTATACCAGCTACCGAACCTAACAGAACAGGAACCAAAACAGCGGCGATAGCACTCACAATCAGACTACGAATCAACTGATTAACCCTCATTTATTATATTGTCATTTATCACATTAAAAGCACTTGTATTGACAGCGTAAATTAATATCCCTGCCAATTAGAGAGGTATATCTAATTTTATGATTTTTTTCAACAGCTTAACTAAAATAAACACTAATAGACGAGAGATTAGCTCAACATTTAAGCATTTAAGGTATTCTTTAGGATGACACCAATTTTCAATACAAAGAATCCAACCTGTTAATATTTACTCTAAATCAAGTCTCTTAATAAATAATTAAGCACAAAAAACGCTACCTTTCGCTGAGCGTTCCCCTCTTAAATTACTCTACATTTTTATGCAACTTGCTTGGAAAGCACTACCCATTAAGCTAGGCTACCACAGTGTAATTGCCGACTTTTCATTAGTGCATTCTAAATACGGCTAATTACTCTCCACTTCACTCTCGATTGCGTAAAAGCCGGAAACATAGATGACAGACCAAGAACGTATTGATGAGTTAGAAACTCGCGTCGCATTCCAAGAAGACACATTAGATAAGCTGAACAGTATCGTTTCCTCGCAAGAGATTGAGATTCAAAAATTAACACGCATGATGAAAGTCTTTAGCCAGCAGGTTAAAAACCTTTCTATAGATATGCCAACAAACCGACCTGAGGACGAACCCCCTCCTCCACATTACTAAGGTACAGGGTCCATGATCTCAATATTTAAACGTGGTATTTATAAAGTTGGCAGCCTCTTTATCAAATCAGTAACTCGGCCGAAACTGGTTAATCCTCAACTACTTTTACCTGCGAGATCACCCTCAGATTCAGTTTTCTACATTCTTGAATCCAACAGACTGAGCCATAAACTACTACTGCGCGACCTTTTACAAAAACAACAGCGCGGAATAAGTGATGAGCAGATACTATTCGCAGATTCGAAAGGAAAAACACCGTTACGAGAAATTCTTGCCGAATTGGTTAAAACCCAGCGCAGTAACCATAGTTTAAATACACTGATAGTACCTGTTGCCATTTTTCATGGCCGCCTTCCCCATAGAGAGAAATCCTGGCTCAACCTTCTATACGCTGAAACATGGCACCGCGCTGGGAAAATTGGTAGCGCATTTCAGCTATTAGTTAATGGTCGACAAACACTCGTACAGATAGATAAGCCGCTGGAGCTGAAACAACTACTAGAACAGGAAAGCGATGATGAAACAGCGACAAGGAAAGCCGCCAGAGTCCTTAGAACACATTTCAGTATTATTCGTCACTCGATTATTGGCCCAGATCTGTCCCACCGCCGAACATTAATTAATCTCGTGCTCAATAACCCCGCTGTTCAAAAGGCGATAGATCAACAAGCAACCGAGCGCGGTACCAGCAGGCATCGCATTGAACGTCATTGTGTCAAAACACTAGATAGCATCGCCGCAAACTTTAGTCCAACCACCACACGTCTTGTTGACCCTTTGCTTAACTGGCTCTGGAAGCGCTTATATAAAGATGTACGGATTAGCAACATCGCTCGAATTCAAGAAACATCAAAGAGCCACCAGCTAATCTACTTACCCTGCCACCGTAGTCATATGGACTATTTATTGCTCTCCTGGGCACTTTATCGTCACGCCCTCATGCTCCCACATGTTGCGGCAGGCGATAACCTCAACATTCCAATTATCGGCCCCATTTTAAAACGCGGCGGCGCTATTTTTATGCGACGCAAATTTCATGGAGACCCTCTCTATGCTTGCTTGTACAAGACCTACCTTGAACAGATGACGCATAGAGGCCACTCACTCGAATACTTTATTGAGGGAGGACGCAGCCGAACAGGTAGACTCCTTCCGGCTAAAACCGGCTTATTATCCATGAGTATCGACTCCTATCGCGATAACCCACAAAAACCTGTAGCGCTAATTCCAATATGGATCGGCTATGACCGCTTAGTCGAAAGTAAAAGCTACCAAAGCGAGCTCTCAGGCGGCACAAAGCAGAAAGAGTCAATTGCGAATTTACTCAACACTTCACAGATTCTTAATGAAAAATTTGGCAGTACACTCCTAAGTTTTGGTCAACCTATTCTGCTAGAAGATCATATAAACCATTCAGCTCCTCTTGACTCTGATGTTAAAAACATCTCAGCTAAAGTAATGAGTGGAATCAACCAAGCAGCTGAAATAACCCAAAGCAGCTTATTAGCCACCTGCATGCTTGGAGGTAGCCACTTACAATCAACTGCAGAACTAAGCGATAAGAGCTCTAGACTGTTAAAGCTCATTAAAGAGCTCCATCCAAGCGCTACGTTAACCCCCGAAGGCAAACCATCAGACTGGATTAACGAAGCGGCCAAAATGGGACAACTAAACCAAAAAATGAATTTGCTTGAAATAGACCAAACTCAAGCTCAAGAACTATGCTTCTACAGAAATAACATTCAGCACTTACTAATTCTTCCCAGTATGTACCTCCTGCTAGTACACCGACTTGAAAATACCAATGCCCAAGTGATCAATCGTACGATCCGTATGATTTACCCTTTTATTCAAGCAGAGCTTTTTCTAAACTGGAATATTGAAGATCTCACGAAAACACTGCGTTCAATGAGGGCAACTTTGCTTGAACATAACCTCCTTGAAGCGTCAGCAGAGAATAGCTGGAAAACGACGACTAACCCATTGGTTAATACTCTCATACTCACTGCTGAACCGATCTTACTTCGCTACTACATTGTGATTCGCACTCTCTCACGTTACAAACAGATGAGCCGAAGCGACCTCATTGAAACCAGCCAAAACATTGCTGAGCATATACATAGTGAGTATGGGTATAGCACACCCGAATATAAAGATAATCGAGTATTGGAATCATTTATCAAACAGCTACAAACAATGGATTTTTTAACAGGAGAGGAGGACAGACTGAAGTGTAACTTTGATACGGATATATTGTTCTTGCAGGCCAATAAAATATTACGACCTCACATGATATCGATTATCGACGCCAAGCTCCGAATAAACATCGCATAGAACGACAGTTTAATTTTCTAGCTTTTTCAAAGGATAAATATCATAACGGCTAGATTTTCCTTCAAACTGCAAAGACGGTTTCCTATTTGCTAAAAAGGGTGCTTTTCTTGGTCTTTTAACTACCACCCGATTTTCAGCGATTGATAGCGCAGCATCCAATAGCTCATCTGCATCTAAATCATCACCAACAATCGGCCTAAAGCATCTCATCTCTTTCTTAACAAGTGCACTTTTCTCATTATGAGGAAACATAGGATCAAGATAAACCACTTGAAAGCGCTCATTTTGCCCAGTCTGCTCTACCATCCACTCAATACTATTCGCATGGTGCAACGTCATCCGCTGAATAATATCACTCACATCTGTTTCAGAAGCGCGCTCGATTCCATCTTTCAGCAACTGGTGAATAATTGGAGAGCGCTCAAGCAAAGTCATCTCACAACCTAATGTCGCTAAAACGAAAGCGTCTTTTCCTAAGCCTGCAGTAGCGTCAAGAATTTGAGGTTTAATCCCGCCTTTAATCCCAACTGCTTTAGCAATCATCTGACCTTTACCGCCACCAAACTGTCGACGATGAGCAACCGCACCCGAAACAAAATCGGCGTATGTAGCACCCGGTGCTTTTTTACCTGTAGGCTGCAGTTTCAATCCATCCGAAGACAACTGCAATAAAAGATCATAATCTGAAGCGTGACTGCTATCCACCAGCGGTAAAACTAATTCAGTCGCTAATATGTTCGCTCTTTCAATCGATTGCGCATCTAAAGCAATCACGGCAACCAAGCTATTTTCAGCTTTATTGGCTAATCCAGCTTGAGAGTTTGAACAAGAGTCAGACATATTTACGTCGCTTTCCTAATACATTTTACAGACTAGAATTTCAGCCTGTGGTGAACCAAATAACAAGTAAAAACACACCTAGAATCATTCGATACACTACAAAAGGTTGCATACCAATACGATCAAGCCACTTCAAAAAGAGATGAATACAGCTAAAGGCACTAATACCAGCGATCAAAGTACCTAAGGCAACCATTACCCAAGGCGCACTCTCACCCACTGCGTAGAGGTCTATTCCTTTTATTAGGCCCGCGCCCAAAATAACCGGAATAGAAAGTAAGAAAGAGAACCTAGCGGCAGCCTGACGCTCAAACCCCAGCATCAAAGCAGTGGAAATCGTGATTCCACTACGTGACGTGCCTGGAATAAGTGCCAAAGCCTGAGAACAACCAATGATAAGAGCGTCTTTTATCGTCAAAACCGTTAACGAACGCGTTTCAACCCGAAATAGATCGGCCCAACAAAGCATTCCGCCAAAGACAAGTGTGGTACCCGCTATAACTAAGATAGACCTTAAATTCTGATCAATAAAATCATTTAATACTAAACCAACAATCAGGGCTGGAAATGTCGCCAAAATAGTGAGCCAAGCCAACTTAGCATCTTGACTACGTTCCCCAGTAAAACTTAAGCTCCAGGCAGAAAACATGGAACGCAGGTCTTGGCGAAAATACGCCACAACCGCTATTAAAGTACCAACATGCACACCTACATCAAATGCCAAACCCTGGTCAGGCCAGCCTAAAAGCTGAGAAGGTAATATTAGATGCGCAGAACTACTGATCGGTAAAAATTCTGTCAGTCCCTGCAGCAAGGCCAAAATTACGACCTGAAACAATTCCATTTAGTTAAGCCCCATTTCAATAAATTCCATTTTCAACAACCTTATTTATAAAGTGATGCACCTAATCAGCCTTTACTGCTGATCTTTCTTTTTCCAAGCCACTTGATCACGTAAATAAACAGGAAGTGCTAACTCAGGTGAAACTGCTTTCCCTTCGTTCCAAGCATGCTGAGCAAGTACTAGCATGCTCTGAGCCGACGGGTAGTAAGTCTCTGAACTTACCTTAACCGCGCTTTTAACCTCTTTTGACATATCGTCTAGATAACACCAGCCACTTCCGACAGCCAAATAATTTTTTCCAGATAACTCTAACGCATTCGGCGCTGTCACTCTTTCATTAAGCTCAGCAACAGGTAAGCCATTTTCTATACGGTAACTCGCCACATAGATTTCATTCATCCGCGCATCTAGTGCCGCGGCGATGTTATCCACACCCTCAACAGCAGCTGATACAGCCAAAGCCTCAAGCGTAGATACAGGTATTACCGGAAGGTCTGCGCCATAAGCTAATCCCTGCGCCACCCCTGTCGCAATGCGAATACCCGCAAAAGAACCCGGCCCTCGCCCAAAAGCAACCGCATCTAATTCAGAAACGGAAACACCGGCCTCAGACAGCATCAATTCAACCATAGGCAATAACTGTTGCGTATGCTGGCGGGGAATTATACGAAAATCTTCCTTTGTTTCACCGTTCAAACTCAACGCAACTGAACAGGCATCAGTAGATGTATCTAGGGCTAAAATTTTTGACATTTAACTAGGTCACTTAAAAGAAAAAGCTATAAAGAAAAGCGAAAACAAACTGAATGCGGATTCTACTCTTGTGCGAGCATGATTTCATCTAACATAAGGTCAAATTAATCCTTCACCCCAACGTGGCAACAATTGCTGCTCTATTCCCAGTTGATTTAGAATACGCGCAACGACAAAATCAATCATATCTTCGACACTTTCTGGTCGATTATAAAACCCTGGACTTGCTGGGATCATAACCACGCCCATGCGGGTTAACTTCAGCATATGCTCTAAGTGAATCTCAGAATACGGTGCCTCTCTTGGGACCATAATGAGTTGACGTCTTTCTTTCAAAGCCACATCCGCAGCCCGTTCAATTAGATTATTACTTGCACCCGCAGCAATTGCAGACAAAGAACCTGTACTGCATGGACATACAACCATTTTACTTGGAGCACCGGAGCCAGAAGCAACTGGCGCCATCCACTGCTCTCGACCAAAAACCTTTAGTTGATCAGGTTTCGCATCATATAACTGGCTCAAAAAAAGCTCTTGATCCGAGGGCGTACCCGGCATTTTAAGGTCTGTTTCAGTATTAATAACCACCTGCGCGGCACGTGAAATCATGACAAAAACACGTTTATCTGCTTGTAAAAGGCATTGCAGCAAACGTAAACCATACTGCGCTCCAGAAGCCCCCGTAATCGCCAATGTAATTGTTTCTTCTGTTAAGTTACTCATACAATAATACTGCTCAGTTAGCCTCGTAATGCCGTTAAAAGGCGCTGATGAATACCCTCAAAATCGCCATTACTCATAATCACCACATGGCAATCAGGCTCTAGTGACGTTTTAAGGTCTGAAATTAGCTTATCAGTATCAGAATAAACGGCGGCAGGCACGGAACTCTGCTTCACTATACTCTCTAATGACCAATCCATTCCTTGAGGCTGGAACCAATACACTGAATCCGCATTAGTCACTGAATCCGCCAGTAGTGATTGATGCGTACCTAAGCGCATCGTATTTGAACGCGGCTCAATAACTGCAACAATTTTCTCAGAACCGACCTGTGCACGAATACCTTGCAATGTCGTCTCAATCGCCGTTGGGTGGTGGGCAAAATCATCATAGACTTTAACTCCATTCACCGTATCTAAAAGTTCCATCCTACGTTTAACGCCTTTAAATTCGTTTAGCGCATCGATAGCATGCTCTGGTTGAACTCCAACATTACGCGCGGCGGCAATAGAAGCAAGAGCATTATTAACACTGTGCTGACCAGTCATACCCCATTCAACACATCCTACCAAGCGGCCTTCATGCAACACGTCAAATTGAGTACCATCTTCATTAAGCAGCCTTGCCTGCCACTCACATTCACCGCCATTATCTCCAGCTTGCACTATGCCAGTTCGCGAAATATCAGACCAAGCCCCCATGTCAACAACCTCATCAAGCGCTCTTTCCCCCTGAGGATATATGATCTGACCATTACCGGGGACAATCCTAATCACATGATGAAATTGACGCTGAATAGCCGCTAAATCTGGGAAGATATCCGCATGATCATACTCAAGATTATTCATCACTAACGTACGCGGGTGATAATGGACAAATTTAGAACGCTTATCAAAAAACGCAGTATCATATTCGTCAGCTTCTATGACAAAGAAAACGGAATCCCCAACCCTTGCTGATACGCCAAAATCCAATGGCACCCCACCTATCAAGAAACCGGGTTTCATTCCCGCATGCTCTAAAATCCAGGCCAACATTGTTGAGGTCGTTGTTTTACCATGCGTACCCGCAACCGCAAGCACCCATTTATCTTTCAACAGATGCTCTGACAACCATTGCGGTCCAGAAGTATAATTCAGTCCTTTATCCAACATGTATTCTATTGCGGGATTACCACGCGACATCGCATTACCCACGACAATTAGATCTGGTTCAGGATCAAACTGCTGCGGATCATACCCTTGGATTAATTCAATTCCTTGCGCTTTTAATTGAGTACTCATCGGGGGGTACACATTTTGATCTGAGCCTGTCACTTTGTGACCAAGCTGCTTTGCTAAAATAGCCAGTGAGCCCATAAAAGTCCCACAGATACCTAAAATGTGAATATGCAAGCTATCTACCCCCGAATTTACTAAACAGACAGAAAAAGTAACAAACCCTACTATAACAGTTTTGCTAAGAGGGTTACCCATATAGCGTTATGCAACCCATTATTGATCTTTCTATAGCCTACAAATAGTTAGACACAAATAGACTATTCAACCGAACCGACCAAAAACACCACCATAAATAAGCGACCCTGTTTATCGCTGGACGGTACATGCAAGAAAACATATATAGATCATTGCAAACTTATTCGTCATTAGCTGCCCTACAAATAATGCATTTCGCAGAAGATTCACGTAAAATTCACACCCAACTTTCAAACCACTCTATCTGAGAGATAATACGAGAATGCTTCTCCTGAGCCAGTTCCTGAAACAGCAGGAAACCGAAGACAAATTAGTCGATTTGATTGGCACTTTAATGCTTGCCTGTAAAGAAGTTGCAATCCAACTTCGTGAAGGTGAATTAGCTGGAGTTTTAGGGTCCGCAGATATTACAAATATTCAGGGTGAAACCCAGAAAAAAATGGACGTAATATCCAATGACCTGCTTAAAAAATTCTTATTAGACAACCCATTGGTTGCAGGCATTGCTTCAGAAGAAGAAGATAATCCTGTCGGCGGAAATCCAGACGGTAAGTACCTTGTTATCTTCGACCCTCTGGACGGTTCTTCTAACATTGATGTTAACGTTTCTGTAGGCACTATCTTTTCCGTTCTTGAACTTGAAGAGGGAATGGATCCAAATAAAGATAAGGCTTACCTCCAATGCGGCCGTAAACAAGTCGCAGCGGGATATGTTTTATATGGCCAATCATCCATTCTATCGCTGACAACAGGTCATGGTGTCAACTTCTTCACATTGGCACACACCGGTGATTTCATTCTCACTCGCGAACAAGTTACGATCCCGAAAGACACAAAAGAGTTTGCCATCAATATGTCAAACCATCGTTTCTGGGAAGATGAGATGCGTGGTTATATTGGCGACTTACTCCAAGGTTCTGAAGGCCCACGCGAAAAGAATTTCAACATGCGCTGGATCGCGTCTATGGTCGCAGAAGTGCACCGAGTGTTAACGCGTGGCGGCATTTTTATTTACCCATGGGACAGCCGAGATACAAATAAACCAGGTAAGCTACGTTTAATGTATGAAGGCAACCCGATGAGCATGCTTATTGAGCAAGCAGGCGGCATTTCGAGCACATGCTATAAAAACATTCTTGATTTAGAGCCAAAACATATACATCAACGCTGCTCCGTAGCGCTAGGCTCTAGCAATGAAGTAGAAACACTACTGACATATCATTCTGAGTCAAATGATGGCCGTGCAGCAAAATTAAATACTTAAAAGCATCAGTTTCAGCTTTAAGTAGTATTCATAAGCCCGCCTTGCTGTGATTATAATTCGGGCTTAGATATAACCTCTTTTAAACTGTTTACAGGAAGACAATCATGGGCTTCGCACAAGTACCAGCAGGTAAAGATCTACCAAACGATCTGTATGTAATCATTGAAATCCCGGCAGATAGCTCTCCGGTTAAGTATGAGATTGAGAAAGAAGACAACTCAATCTACGTAGACCGCTTCATGGCTGCGCCAATGTTTTACCCAGCAAACTACGGTTATATCAACAATACCCTTGCTGATGACGGCGATGCTCTTGACGTACTGGTTATAACGCCATACCCAGTTATTGCTGGCTCTGTTATCCGCTGTCGTCCAGTTGGCGTTCTAAACATGACTGACGAAGCAGGCGAAGACGCTAAGCTAGTAGCAGTTCCTCACGACAAGCTAACTAAAGCTTACCGTGACGTTAATGACATTAACGACCTTCCACAGCTAGAACTAGACCGCATTAAGCACTTCTTCGAAAACTACAAAGGTCTTGAAGAAGGCAAATGGGTCAAGGTTGACGGCTGGGACAACGCCGACGCAGCTCGCGAAGCGATTGTTGTAGCAGCTAAAGCTTACGAAGACGCTAAATAAGACAACTGTCTTTTTAGTAGATTAAAAACCTCGCTTATGCGGGGTTTTTTATTGCAAAAAAAGCGTTCAAGTCTAAATATTTAAAAGCTAGCACTTCCCGTATGAATAAAAAAAGATATACTTATGATCAGCTGTCTCAGGAAAATTTTAAGATTTGAGGTGAAATATGATACTTCGCAAACTATTCGTCTGCGTTATTACTCTTTTGGTTTCCACATCAGCACTCGCTGATAAAAACAGCCTGTTTGTTCAGAACTACCTTAATTCTTTCGCCAGTCGTGATGCAGAAAGCATCTTCCAATTAATCAATTGGGAAGGGGTTGATAAAGAATCACGCAACTCACTACAAAAATATATCAAGTCTGGTTTCAAAGGCCGCCAAATACGTCGTATTTATATTGATCCTATCGCAGAAGGGAATACGCCATCATACGTACAGAACGGTAAAACATATGAGTTAAACCTAGTACCAACAGGGCAACTTAATATTATTTACATTAGCAACAAAGGGAAGCGCACCACCACCCAACTGTTCGTAGGTGATCATAACGGGCAGATGAAAATTGGTAGCGCAGTAGTTGCAGCAGAGTCGCTTGCTTGTAACGGCCAGAAAGACAGTAAAACATCTTGCTAAAATCTTTATAATCAAAAACTTATAATTAAGCATCTAGTATAGATGCTTAATTTCCCCCTCCCTTTAGACATATTCCAGAAACACCGCACTTTATATGAATCATACGTATGCTTGAGCCATTCGCATGAAAAAAATTCTATTGTTCATCTGATAAATATAATTAGAATCAAAGATTCTAAAATTTAGATGGAAGCTTAATGGCTGAAATAATCATACTTGCAATCAGTATCCCACTATTAATCATTTGGATTGCGAGCCTTAAAAAAGATGAGTGCACTAAAGAGCAAAACTAGTACGCCCGAACAGACCTCATAACAAGCTAGTGTGACAACTCCTCAAACAGCTCAACAAATTGTTGCGTCAGTTTATGCTTGGGCGCCATATGCACAAGTGGACATGTCTCATCATGTGACTCTTTCATCTTCACTGAAGATGAAATTTTAGCATTAAGTACAGGCAGGTCATCATCAAGCAACTCATCCACAATTCGCTGTGGCAGGCTCGCACGAGGCTGGTATTGATTAACAACAATACCTTCAACACTCAGAGCTTCATTGTGATCTTCACGTGTTTCATGAACATTTGCCAGCAAACTATATAGCGCCTGCCTTGCAAATTCATCGCAGTCAAACGGTATTAGGCAACGCTCTGACGCGACCAAAGCGGATAAGGTAAAAAAGTTAAAAGCGGGCGGCGTATCAATATAAACAGCATCATAATCATCTGCCAGCTTATCGATTGCATCCCTTAACTTATAAATTTTATGCTTTGATTCTAGCTTTGACTGTAGATCCCCCAAATCGGGGTTAGCCGGAATGAGACTTAAATTTTCATAAGGCGTTGCATGCACATAGTAATCAGGTCCGTTAGGCTTCATTTGAAAAGTCAGCGCCTGCTCGAAGAAACCTTTAATATCAGGCTTCACATCTAAATAGTCTTCACCTAATAGGTAATGACTAGAATTACACTGCGGATCCAGATCAATCACTAACGTACGCTGACCTCGCGTAGCGCTTATGGCTGCTAAATTCACAGCAATGCTGGATTTACCAACCCCACCTTTTTGGTTGAAAACTACGCGCTTAATCATCGCTATTACCCTTAACCTTAAATCACACACTAAAAACAAGACTTCCGCGTTGCAATATCCATAATAATGAAGCCAACGTCAACAATCTTGATGCTAAATAACATAAAGCATAACCAAAAGACCTAATATTAATAAAAACTAATACACAAACGCAGTAAATATTCACTTTACATACAGTCTTAGCAACGATTTAGGAGGTAATTTCGCCAAAAATGATGGAAAACACTAAAAAAATGCTAAGTTATAGACAATGGAAAAAGACTCCGGCAAACTAGGGAGGTTGATTTAGTTGTTCTGCCTATTTTCAGGAAAAGACTATGGCAAAGATCCTGTTACTAAACGGTCCTAATTTAAATTTGTTAGGAAGGCGTGAACCTGAGGTTTACGGCACCGATACACTCGATGATATTTGCCAAAAGCTAGCCCGGCAGACACAAGATCACGGCCATGAGCTATTACATTGTCAAAGCAATAGAGAATACGTTTTGATTGAGCGGATCCATCAAGCTCAAGAAGAAAAAGTTGCTTTCATTATTATTAACCCGGCCGCTTTTACACACTCAAGCATTGCATTGCGTGACGCATTATTAGGAGTGAATATTCCTTTTATTGAAGTTCATTTATCCAATGTGCATGCTCGAGAATCCTTTCGCCACCATTCATATCTATCGGATGTAGCGCAAGGAGTAATCTGCGGTTTTGGTGCTCAAGGGTACGAATTTGCTTTGCAATCTGCTGTCAAGCAGATTGCTTAATATCTATTTATTGTAAGCTTTAGAGAGATTGAGATCAGAATGGACATTCGCAAAGTCAAAAAACTGATTGAATTGTTGGAAGAATCCAACATCAACGAAATCGAAATCAAAGAAGGTGAAGAATCCGTACGTATCAGCCGCGGATCACAAGTTGTTGCTGCACCTTACCCTACAGCACCTGTAGCAGCACCGGTTGCTCCAGCACCGGTTGCTGCAGCTCCTGCTGTTGAAGCGGCTCCGGAAGCGCCTGTATCCAATGGCCACGTAGTTAAATCACCTATGGTAGGCACATTCTACACAGCGCCTTCACCTAGCTCCCCTGCTTTCATTGAAGTAGGAAAAACAGTGAAAGCTGGTGACGTAATCTGCATCGTTGAAGCAATGAAAATGATGAACCAGATTGAAGCGGATAAAGCTGGCGTTATTGAAGCTATCCTTGTTGAAGATGGCCAGCCGGTTGAATACGATCAACCTATAGTAACAATCGTTTAAGCCTTTAACGCATAAACAAGGATCACCTTCGATGCTCGATAAAGTAGTTATAGCGAACCGAGGCGAAATAGCGCTTCGTATTCTGCGAGCTTGTAAAGAGTTGGGTATTAAGACCGTTGCTATCCACTCTCAGGCTGATAAAGATCTAATGCATGTCCGCTTGGCAGACGAAGCTGTTTGCATTGGGCCGGCTCAATCAGCAAAAAGCTATTTAAATGTACCTTCTATCATTGCTGCAGCTGAAGTTACTGACGCAGTAGGCATTCACCCAGGCTATGGTTTTTTGGCTGAGAATGCAGACTTTGCTGAACAAGTAGAACGTTCTGGCTTCGCCTTTATAGGCCCTAAAGCTGAAACTATCCGTTTAATGGGTGACAAAGTTTCGGCTATTGAAGCGATGAAAGTAGCTGGCGTGCCTACGGTACCTGGTTCAGATGGCGCATTATCTGAAGATCCAGAAGAAATCCAAGCGATTGCTAAACGTATTGGCTACCCTGTTATCATCAAAGCAGCTTCAGGTGGTGGCGGACGTGGCATGCGTGTTGTTCATTCTGAAGCAGCGCTGAGTAACTCCATCCGTGTTACACAATCAGAAGCGGCTGCTGCGTTTGGTGATGACACTGTATACATGGAGAAATACCTTGAAAACCCACGCCATGTAGAAGTACAAGTACTGGCAGACGGTCAAGGGAATGCTATCCATCTTTATGACCGTGATTGCTCCATGCAACGTCGTCATCAGAAAGTTGTTGAAGAGGCACCAGCTCCCCACCTTGATGAAGATGCACGCGCTCAGGTATTACAATCTTGTGTTGATGCATGCATTAAAATCGGTTACCGCGGCGCGGGGACATTTGAGTTCTTATATGAGAACGGTGGTTTCTATTTCATTGAAATGAATACCCGCGTTCAAGTTGAACACCCAGTTACCGAAATGATAACGGGTGTTGATATTGTTAAAGAACAGCTACGTATCGCTTCTGGCTTACCACTGTCCCTTAAACAAGAAGACATTAAAGTCCAAGGTCATTCGTTTGAATGCCGTATCAATGCGGAAGATTCTAAAACATTCCTTCCATGCCCTGGTACGATCAAGCACTTCCATGCACCTGGCGGCATCGGCATCCGTGTAGACTCTCATATCTACAACGGTTATACCGTACCTCCTCATTATGATTCACTGATTGCTAAGCTCATTAGCTTTGGTGAAGATCGTGAAACTGCGTTAAAACGCATGAGCATTGCACTAGACGAAATGCTAGTAGATGGCATTAGAAGCAACATTCCTCTACAACAAGAGATTGTCAAAGACCCTAACTTCCAAGAAGGTGGTGTAAATATCCATTACCTTGAGAAAAAGCTCGGTTTATAAAACATGCTCTTGCAAAAAACCCGCTTTAAAGCGGGTTTTTTCTTTTCTAGAAACCTCCTCTATCTATTCATCCCCCATACGATGACTGATACTATTAAGCCGTCTAACTGTTTGATATGGAATAATCATTATGCCTTGGCTGCAAATTAAAATTAGAACGACCCCTGATCTATCAGAATCTTATGAAGATCTATTACTCAGTGCAGGATGTGCAGCCGTTACTTTCGAAGACAGTGAAGACCAACCTATTTTTGAGCCTGATCTGGGTACTACTCCATTATGGAGTAATACAACAATAACGGGACTCTTCGCCACAGAGCACAACCTCGAAGAGACTCTTCGTTTCATCAAACAAGGGCATCAACAACTTTTTCCCGATACACCATTGCCATCTGTAAAGTCAGAGATTTTAGAAGATAAAGATTGGGAACGAGAGTGGATGGATAACTATCATCCGATGCAGTTCGGTGAGCGCCTTTGGGTCTGTCCTAGCTGGTGTGACGCCCCTAATCCAGATGCGATTAATCTTATGCTCGATCCAGGCTTAGCTTTTGGTACAGGAACACACCCAACGACCGCCTTATGCTTAGAATGGCTTGATTCGCAAGCATTAGAAGATGAATACCTTATTGATTACGGTTGCGGGTCAGGGATATTAGGCATAGCCGGCTTACTTCTCGGTGCAGAAAAAGCGATTGGTGTCGATATTGATCCACAAGCCCTGCAAGCAACCAAAGATAACTTACTACGCAATAATCAACCTGACGACATTCTGCATGTATTCCTACCGGAAAATACGCCCAACGATAAAGCAGACACTCTTATTGCCAATATTCTTGCAGGGCCGCTCGTCGAACTAGCGCCTACACTCGCTGATTTGGTAAAGGTTGGCGGGAAACTTTGCTTGTCAGGTTTATTGGAAGCACAAGAAAACGAAATAAGAGAAGCCTATTCTCAATGGTTTGACTTAGACCCAGTTGCGGAAAAAGATGGCTGGATCAGAGTTACAGGCTCTAAACGTGGCTAGATAATGGGCAGTGAAACTATTATTACCCAGTGCCCTCACTGTATAGCGCTTTTTAAAGTAACTCCCGGGCAGTTAAAAATAGCGGATGGTCAGGTCCGCTGTGGTAACTGCCTTCATGTTTTTTCCGCCCTTGATAACATCCCGCGAGAAGATACCCCTAATCACAAGACCTCAACAGAAATCGAAAAACGTCATCCCGTTAGTCCCATCCCTGAGGATGATATTCTGCATCAGGCTTCGCACAGCAAGCCATTGAAAATAGCAAAAAAAAATAAGAGCAAAAAAGAAACAACGAGCGCGGACCTAAGCAAAGCTAGAAACACTCATTCACGGCCTATACAAGAAGTTACACAGACAGAAAAAGATATTCCAACCCTCACAATTCAACGTGAAAGGATCATCTTAAGCCATACTAAAATAGAGCCTCACCAACGAAGCCTTGTCTGGTCTTTTCTATTAATAATCACCCTAGGCGGACTCGCCTCACAATATATATGGTTCAACCGAGCAACACTCTATTGGGTAGAACACTATCAACCTCTTTACCACACCCTTTGTCAACATATTGAATGCAAACTCCCGCAACGTTTCAATCTAGAAAAGCTGACAAATCAACAACTCACCGTCTCTCCTCATCCAGAGATAGAAGGTGCTATTACGGTCAACTTAACACTACATAATTCAGCGGACTTCGAACAACCTTACCCTGCCTTTGCCCTACACTTCTCTGACTTAAAAGGTCGCCCCGTTGCCAACCGCCTATTTCAACCAAACCAGTACTTCATTCCCTCAACAGAAGGGGCATCGACGGAAGCGTTCAAAGAAAATACAGATAGACTGATTCCTATAAATAAAACCACCACGATCTCAATTGAGCTCATGTCTCCAGGTACGCGCGCACTTAGCTACAGAGCAGAGCTAATAGCGCCTGAACTATAAAAAATCAAGTGCAAATTGTACAAAAAATCATCAAAAAATATCTTGGAGACTCTCCACCTTAGGAGTATGATTATCCGCCTCCCTGATATCCCAATCGACCGTGTCATTTAATGATGCTGAGGATGTCTTTATAACCATTTTTTAAGGCTAGGCATGTTTAAAATTGGCCCATACACCATTGATAGCCAGGTAATTTTGGCACCAATGGCAGGTGTAACGGACCGGCCTTTTCGCCAGTTATGCAAACGCATGGGGGCAGGCTTAGTTGTATCGGAAATGGTGACATCGGATACGCGATTATGGAAATCACGTAAATCGACTTATCGCTTGAACCATACAGGGGAAGTAGAACCTCGCTCCATTCAAATTGCAGGTGGCGATCCGGAAATGATGGCTGACGCGGCAGTGATGAATGTGCAACGAGGCGCTCAAATTATTGATATCAATATGGGATGCCCTGCCAAAAAAGTTTGTAATAAAGCGGCGGGTTCAGCTTTATTGAAAGACGAGCAATTGGTAAGCGACATTCTCCATGCTGTGACTGAAGCAGTCGATGTTCCTGTTACGTTAAAAATCCGAACAGGCTGGGATACAAACAACAAAAATGCACTTTCTGTCGCACATATAGCAGAAGATGCAGGCATTCAAGCGCTCGCTGTACATGGCCGTACTCGAAGTTGTGGGTATAAAGGAGAGGCTGAATACGACACCATCGCCAGTATTGCTGAAGCGATCTCAATTCCAGTGTTTGCAAATGGTGACATCACATCACCAGAGAAAGCACTTAAGGTTCTTCAGCATACAGGATGTTCCGCAGTAATGATCGGCAGAGCTGCTCAAGGCAGACCTTGGCTCCTTAGAGAGATTGATCATTATCTAAGAACAGGTACAATTCTGCCCCCTCCAAAATTGGAAGAAGTAAAGAGTACATTACTGGCTCACTTGCAGGAGCTACATTCATTCTACGGTGATTACTTAGGCGTTCGTATCGCACGTAAACACGTAGGGTGGTATTTGCAAAATAAGCCAGATGGTAGCAATTTTCGTAAACGATTTAATATCATTGAAACAGCAGCAGAACAGGCCTCCGCTATCGAAGAATACTTCGATAATGCTTTAAATAACGGTGTGGCGGCCTAATAGATTGGATAATTAGTACTGTGGAATATAAAGAAATTAAACAACCAACAATCGCTCCCAATTCAGCTGAAGCTGCAAGTCACACACTTCGTGACAACGTAGAGCAGTCATTAAACAGCTATTTTCGTCAGCTAGATGGACAGCCGGTAACAGATGTCTATCAGATGGTGCTTTCTGAAATAGAAGCCCCACTTTTCGAAACTGTAATGACCTATACGAAAGACAACCAGACTAAAGCATCCCAGTTACTGGGCCTTAACCGCGGTACGCTTCGTAAAAAACTGAAGCAGTACAACCTGCTTTAATCACTCATTTTTTTGACTATTCGGAATCCAGACAAAATGGCTGAGAACATCACTTCCGTTCGCCGTGCTTTGATCAGCGTATCTGACAAATCAGGTATCGTTGAATTCGCACAAGCGCTTAATACTCGCGGCGTTGAGATCCTATCTACTGGCGGCACTTATAAACTACTAAAAGAGAATAATATCCCTGCAGTAGAAGTGTCTGATTACACCGGCTTCCCAGAGATGATGGATGGCCGCGTAAAAACGCTACACCCTAAAGTACACGGTGGTATTTTAGGACGTCGCGGTCAGGATGACGGCATCATGTCTGAACATGATATCCAGCCAATCGACATGGTTGTTGTAAACCTCTACCCGTTTGCTGCAACGATTGCTCGTCCAGATTGCGATCTACCTATGGCGATTGAAAACATCGATATTGGTGGTCCAACAATGGTTCGCTCCGCTGCGAAGAACCATAAAGATGTTGCGATAGTCGTGAATGCATCTGATTACGATAACATCGTGTCTGAGCTAGATGAGCAAAAAGGTCTAACTCACGCAACTCGTTTCAACCTAGCCGTTAAAGCTTTCGAGCATACTGCCGGTTACGATGGCATGATTGCAAATTACCTAGGCGCTATTGTTGAAGGTGAAGAGGACAAAGCAGCAACATTCCCTCGTACTTTCAACACTCAATTTATTAAAGCTCAGGATATGCGTTACGGAGAGAACCCTCACCAGCGCGCGGCGTTCTACGTAGAAGAAAACCCTGCCGAAGCATCTGTTGCTACAGCGCGTCAGCTACAAGGCAAAGAGCTTTCCTTCAACAACGTTGCAGATACTGATGCAGCACTTGAATGTGTTAAGCCATTCAATGAGCCGGCATGTGTAATCGTTAAGCACGCTAACCCATGTGGCGTAGCAGTTGGCGGTGATATTCTAGAAGCATACAATCGTGCCTTCCAGACTGATCCAACATCTGCTTTTGGTGGCATCATCGCGTTCAACAGAGAGCTTGATGGTAAAACAGCAGAAGCAATCGTTGCGCGTCAGTTTGTTGAAGTGATTATTGCACCAACAGTCACCCAAGAGGCATCTGACGTTATTGCGACTAAACCCAATGTTCGCCTACTTCAGTGTGGCGAATGGTCTGCTGATCGCGCACATAGCTTTGACTATAAACGCGTGAATGGTGGTTTATTGGTTCAAGACCGTGATCTAGGTCGTGTCGACGCTTCTGAACTTAAAGTGGTAACAAAAATTCAGCCAACGGAACAAGAGATCCGCGATCTATTATTCTGCTGGGAAGTGGCTAAAGCGGTTAAATCGAATGCCATTGTGTATGCTAAAGATGGTCAAACCATCGGTATAGGCGCGGGTCAGATGAGCCGTGTATACAGCGCTAAAATTGCTGGTATTAAAGCGGCAGATGAAGGTTTAGAAGTTAAAGGTTCCGTCATGGCATCTGATGCTTTCTTCCCATTCCGTGATGGTATCGATTCTGCAGCAGCTGCGGGCATCAAGGCTGTTATCCAGCCGGGTGGCTCTATGCGAGATCAAGAAGTTATTGATGCGGCAAATGAACACGGCATGGCAATGGTCTTCACAGGCATGCGTCACTTCCGTCACTAAGCTTATATGCGATAAGCCTGTTACAAGATTCAACCTGAGTAGGCTTATTGCCCTAAAACCCCGGTCTAGATATTCTAGGCGCGGGGTTTACTGTTTGAGGAATAGATAAATGAACGTACTTATTATTGGTTCCGGTGGTCGTGAACATGCCCTAGCATGGTCAGTGGCACAAGACACAAAAGTGAAAAAGATCTTTGTTGCACCGGGTAATGCAGCAACAGCGCAAGAAGAGAAAATGCAAAACATTCAGATCGATGTATTAGATCTAGATGGCCTATCTTCTTTCGCTAAAGAGAACAATATTGATCTAACTATTGTTGGCCCAGAAGCACCGCTTGTAGCCGGTATTGTAGATCACTTCCAAAAAGATGGCCTACGCATCTTTGGCCCAACGGAAGGCGCTGCACAGTTAGAGGGCTCTAAAGCATTCACAAAAGACTTCTTAGCACGCCAGCAGATTCCAACAGCAGAATATGAGAACTTTACAGAGATCGAACCAGCCCTAGCGTACGTTCGTGAAAAAGGTGCTCCGATTGTTGTTAAAGCAGACGGCCTAGCGGCAGGTAAAGGCGTTATCGTAGCGATGACCCTTGAAGAAGCTGAAGACGCGATCAAAGATATGCTAGCAGGCAACGCTTTCGGTGAAGCGGGCAGCCGCGTTGTGATCGAAGAGTTCCTTGAGGGCGAAGAAGCGTCTTACATTGTTATCGTTGATGGCGACAATGTTCTCCCGATGGCAACCAGCCAAGATCACAAACGTGTTGGCAATGGTGATACAGGACCAAACACCGGCGGCATGGGTGCATACTCCCCTGCTCCTGTCGTTACGCCTGAGATCGATCAGCGCATCATGGACGAAGTCATTATGCCTACCGTTAATGGCATGAAGGCTGAGGGCAATGAATACACCGGCTTTTTGTATGCTGGCCTGATGATTCAAGAAGACGGCACACCAAAAGTTATCGAATATAACTGTCGCTTTGGCGATCCAGAAACACAACCGATCATGCTACGTTTAAAATCTAGCTTGGTTGATATGTGTAACGCTGCACTTGATAAGAAGCTTGATGAAACAACAGCTGAGTGGGATGACCGCAAAGCCGTTGGCGTTGTAATGGCTGCTGGCGGCTACCCTGCAGAATACGGTAAAGGCGATGTTATTAGCTTCCCTGCTGAATGCCCTGAAGGCAGCAAAGTATTCCATGCAGGCACCAAGCTTGTAGATGGCAATGTTGTGACTGCTGGCGGACGCGTGTTATGTGTTACCGCTCTTGGCGATACAGTGACTGAAGCACAAGAGCGTGCTTATAAACTGCTTGAAGAGGTAAGCTGGGAAGGTGCGTATTTCCGTACTGACATCGCTTACCGTGCGATTGCGCGTGAACAAAACAGCTAAAGAAGTACGATTTAAATAGTTCATAACTAGCCACTTCTTATAGTTGCTAGTTATGACAAAAAAGGCCTCTAATTTTTCCTGTTTATACGGGTTAAATTAGGGGCCTTTTTTATTGAAGTTCTCAAATAAAAGTCATGTATCTCAGGCGTTCACACTCTTTAACGTTCGTTGAAAAAGTAAACGACGCATATATACAGCCACACTCATCATAACCACTCCCACCAACATCGGCAGCACACTTATCCAGTAGCCAATAGCTAGGAAAAAACAGGGTATACAGGCTATTACAACACAAGCGACTAGCGCCATTATACGTAGACTTAAGGCAAGTTTTAAAAAGAAACATCCCCAACATAAAGTTAATAACACGCCTAAAACAATCGCCCAAACGGGCAACGAAGGAGAAAGTGTGTAGTCACGACTGAGCGCACTAAAGTTAAACGCATGAAGCTCAGTTGCAGAAAATCGACCATTCCCAGCGACCTGAAGTTTCCGCTCAATACGCTCATCTTTTAAGCCCACAAAGACCGCTTTGTTTCTCAATTGATCACTAGCAACTTCACCAGAGAGCAATTCCAATAAAGAGATACGCTCAATAGATTCAACAAATTCATTTAAACCAAAAGGAACCAGCACTTCATAATCACGACTCCAATGCTTAGAAAACCCAACATGAAGATAAGGCGTTCTTAAACCAGAAAACAGATCAGCCTTAACTGGTGCATAGGTATGCAAAGTTGCTAAGGCTAAGCTAGGCCAACGAGGAAATTCCATACCCGCATAAAGATAACTACGCCTAAGACGACCATCGCTATCAAGAGGCATATCAGCATGCCCAAGCACAGCCCCTTCTAACTTCATTCTAGCCAAAGGACCTAACTCTTTACCCTCTTCAGCAATAAGAGGCAGAACGACACGTTCACTCGCTTGAATAGCATTCAATAGCTTAGAATCACCTGACTTAGGGCCCCTATCAGGGGCAGCAAAAGCCACATTATAAGTGATGGAAGAGACTTCGGATTCCGTCAACACCTCAATTACAGAAGCATGAACTTCACGGTTAAAAGGCCAACCTGAGAGCTTTTCTATACTCTCTTGATCAATATCGACAATCACTACATCGGTATCAACCTGTGATGCTGACCTGTATTGCTGACTGAGCAGATCATAAACCACTCGGTCAAACCAAGCAGATAAAGGAGAAACACCCACCATAATCACAACAATTAATGGCGGGATAAATAAAAGAAGGAGCCTAATACCGCGCTGCATTACAACATTAACAACACTGTTGCCGCTCCCGTAAAGATCACAGGCCACCAGTTTTCAATTGGCTGTTCAATCTGTTGAGGGGCCGTCCATTCACCCGCATAGTCATCAAAGTCAAAAGCTCGAACTCGCATGTAGTAAGTACCCGCTTGCGGTTTATCGATCGCAAGTTCCGCCTTATCTGTTTCTTTATCCACAACCAATTCTATAAACTCTTCGTCCTTCGACAACTGTAGCTGGTAGAACTTGATATCCTGCTCTTCCTGCCAGCTAAAAAATATCTCATTCTCAGTACTTACAGGCTCCTTCATCTCTGGCTTAGGAGGCACAGGTTTCACCGTAAACTTACCCGCAAATCCAACAGGCCCCATTTTACTTTGAGCCGTAACACTCGTCACACGCCAGTAATAATTCCCCGGCTGCAAAATTTCCGTGGAAAGAGCAGTATCCGCAATACCTTCAACAGACTTTAATAGATCCGTAAATTTTTCTGAACGTGCAATATCTACCTGATAAGTTGATGCCCCTTCTGGTTTTGACCATGAAAAATCAACCAGTCCTGCGTAAATTGAATCCGTGGAGCGTGGCCCCTGCCTTACCGGTGGAAATGGATGCGCATCAATACGAATAGGCTGTAAAGATGAATACCCCTGTAAACCGTTTTCACTTATCGCATTAACTCGTAACCAATAGGTTTGATCCAACAATGAAACGGGCAGCCCCATTTTAGGCTGGGCTGATACTGAATCATAAACAATCGCGTTGAAATCTTTATCCGGTGAAATCTGACCACGGTACTCTTTTGCCCCGTCCAGCGTATCCCAAACCAACTTACCCGGAAGATAACGTATAGGCTGGCTCAAATCTGGAACAACCGGCGCGGGCAGCAACTTCTTGGGCGGTTGTGGTGCGCTATTTTCTTTAGTCAACGTCCCGAAGCCTTGACGTACAGCCGTGCGACCTTGATCATTACCCACTCCAATACGACCTTCTATCACTTCAGCCGCTGTACTCTTATCTTGAGCACGTACTCTGTAAGTCGTCCCTTTTGTCGTCGCGAAAGCCACTGGTGTATCAATTAGAAACTGGGATCCCGGCACTTTCGTAGGATTAGCTCGAACTTCAGCCTCTCCCTCTTGTAAAAAAACTTTGATATCAACAACTTTGCGTTTATTACCTACAACAGTTGCCTGCTTAATTCTAAGTAGGCTATTTTCCAAGATAAGGACTTGAGTTCCATCATCAAACTCCAGTAATACTGACGATTGTTTAGAGGTTTTTATCTCATCCCCCTGACCTAAACTTTGCCCGCGCACTAATGGAAAATACGCTTTCGCACCGCCTTCATTCATCACTACTTGCGCAGTTACGGTGCCTGTTACATCAAGTATGGTTATATCTGAGCGATACTCATTAATTAGCTTTCGAGGAATCTTAATAACCGTACCAGGAAGCATCTGCCGATCATTATTTACATTATTGATTCGTTCTATTGTTTTCCATTCTCGCCAATCTGTTAGCAGTTCATGCGCAATGCTCCATAAAGACTCCCCCGGCTGCATCGCATAATCCCACTCATTATCGGTTTCCGAATAAGCGGTACAAGAAAGAGATAAAACGAATAGTAAGGCTAAACTTTGTCTCAATTTCGTCACGGAGCTAACATCCTAAATCGGCGTATATTTATCAGTTAAATATCAAAGGAAAAACCGCTCATTATTCTCCCACTTATTCGTCTATCTAACCAGTATTGAAAAACACATGTTTGAATATGACTTAAATCTCTATATGCGTATAATCATGGGCTAAATAATCACCTGACATGCCTTAACCCATGCTGAAATTTGAACTAGATTCCAGAAAAAATTTATTACGTAATACAATTACCGTACTGATTTCTACTTCCGTCCTTGCAGGCTGCGCTCCCTTAGCTCAAAAACAAGCTGAGAGTGGCTATTGCTACAATGGTGGCAGAGCAAATGAATATAGTTGCGATGAAGATAAAGCAGCCCCACAAGCTGATTTACGTATTACAGAAGTTGATGAAGAATGGATGGCATCTAAACTGGCTGAAGTTCGCTCTTGGATGAAACAAGAGAAACAAGCGATCATCGAAGGTAAAGTTCAACCAACTAACACCATTGAAGCAAAAACGGTGGCAGTCCCTAATTACATATCCACCGTTAGTATCGCAACTCAAACGCCACAGCATAGCTCTCCCGAACTCACAAAAATCCTTAGTCTAAGCCAACAAGGCAAGCACCAGGAAGCACTCAACCGTCTTGATGTGATTATTAGAGACAACCCAAACATGGCATCGGCAACGCTTGCCAAAGGTATTATTCTTAGTAACAAAGGTGATAGAAACGCTGCAAAACAAATATTCAAGCAGCTAATGACAGCCTATCCTGGTCGACCAGAAGCGTTTAATAATCTAGCGGTCATTTATGCGGAGGAAGGTAACTTTCCAGAAGCAATTGACACATTACAGCAGGCCTTCCAGACACACCCAAGTTACGCTCAGGTGCACACAAACCTGAAAGAGCTTTATGCCACGCTGGCCTCTCAAGCTTATAACAAAGCACTTGACCTGGGCAGCGAGTCAGCGGGCCCAGAGTTGGCAATGATAAACCGTTTACCTAGGGATCTTACGAATAGTACTTCAGAACAGTTAGTTGTAGTCGCAGCCAACAAAGTAGTAAAAAAACCGGCTCAGCTTGCTACCGTAGTTACTCCTGCGCCCGTAAAATCTGCAGCTAAAGTAGAAACAGGCACCAGCAAAACAGTTGAAGTTACCTCACTTGTAAACGAACCCGCCGTGGTCACCGCTGCGGTAACTAAAGAACAGACTCAAACAAAGCCGAATAAAGTAATCAATCCTGTTAAAGCGAAAGAAACATCTAAGCCACAAGAGGTTGTGACTTCAACGGATCAACCTAAAGCGAATACCGCAGAGCAGCAGATCACAAACAACCTGCTGAATTGGGCAAATGCGTGGAGCAATAAAGATTACAAAGGCTACATCGCAACCTACACAGACGTTTACCGCCCTAATGCGAAGTTGACTCATAATCAATGGGTTCAACAGCGTGAGCAACGTATCACTAAGCCTAAATTCATCAAAGTTAGCCTCAATAATATCAGTGTAAAACTGCTTCGAGAAAATCTAGCTGAAGCGCGCTTTGAGCAACGCTATCAATCTGACACCTACAAAGATGCTGTGAGAAAACGCGTTATGCTCGTCAATTCAAACGGCCAGTGGAAAATCAGCCTAGAGAAAAGCTTAGGTTTGATCCGTTAATATAAAAAGAGTTAAGTCACATACAAAAAAGCTGATGTAATCCATCAGCTTTTTTTAGTTCCTCGGACTATACCCAAAAACACGTATATTACGGGTGGGTTTCTACAAGTAAAATTCTAAACCACTATCCGCCAGGGCGCTTAAGAACAATCGTTCCGTCTGCGGCTTCAGATGCAATCTTCCAGCCATAAGAGGTCAACGTTAACTCTAAGCGTTTTGTTGTCTCATCAGCATAACCAGGTTTTTCAAAGCGCTGATAAAATTCTACACGGTACCAGTGGGTATTTAGGCGAGTATATTTAGGCTTACCCAACTCCAATTTAATCCATTCAGGTGTTAACAAACGTTTTTTACGAAATGCTCGCCACTCTTCAATAGACATTTTCACACCATATAAGTTGGTATGTTGAACATAGCTACCAATATAAGATTCCCAATCTTGGGATTTCCACGCTTTACCCCAGTTATCCACAACCTTTCGAACTTCGGCTTCGTTATTTAAGCTGGCGACTGATTTAACAGGCTTAAATACCATCGGAGGCACAGCTTCTTCAGTTCTAATTTTAGGCATTTCTGGCGTGGGGTTATCTCTTAATGCCGTTTCTATATTTTTACTAGACGGCTCAGTACTTACATTCGTTTTACGGGTGTTCGCTTCAACCGCAGTAACAGTCAGTATTTTCGCTTCACCTGATTTTTTTGCTTTCGCTTGCTCTATTGTGGCAGCTAAGTCAGCGGCCAAATTTGCATCTACTTTTCCTTCAACAGTTGAAGCTTCATGCACTGTAACGGCTACAGGCTCTAACTTAGACTCAACAGACGGTGATTCGACAGTACCGGTTGTAGATTCTACAACTCCACCGGCAATGCTTTCAGATGCTATTTCTTGTTGAGACAAAAGCTCTTTCTGTGGTTCTTTTACGCTATTTTGCGCGACACTAGCGCTCTCTTTAGAGGAAGAGTCTGTATTCACTAGGTTCGGTGAAGGTGGGTCGATATCAATAGAGGACTGCTGAGTCATATACCAACCACCTATACCAATAACTAACAGAGAAACCGCCGCAGCGACTGCTGTTTTATTGATATTCAAGCCTGTCGTCGCAACGTCATCCTTATCTTCTTGATAATAACCATCAAGTTTGGCAGCTAATGAAGGGGTCGACTTTAAAGCGGATAGTAGATCGGGTGTGCTTAACAATAGAACGGTAACCGCAGAGCCTTCTTCGTCACAAATCGAAGGTAGGCCCAAAAGGTAGGTTAATGCTTGAGTATCAACTTCTTCACTGTTAACAATAAGGAGTAATTTATTTCCAGCAGCAAGACGCAATTTAAGCGCTTGTTGAATGAAAGATGCACCCGGCTCAACTGATAAATAATCCGCTAGTTCGGCTTGTAAACCTTGAAGTGTGAGCTCACCCGTAAACTCTATATGATCAGGCTGATCTTCCTTTATCAATCCCACCAGACTGGTCATCCACGCCACACGCCCTTCGATGCGTATAACCTGATGATCATTAAGATTACTTAATAGAAGCTCTGCAGAGCTCATCCCTGAATCAGTCATTTATTGCTTACCTTGAGAAGGTTTGCCCTCATAGGCGATGCGCCAACGATTATTTTCAAACGTCCAGTATTGGCGTTTAACGGAACTTCCCTTCAAATTACTGCTGTTATAATCTTGCACAAACGTAGCAACAATTAGATCAGGGTTATCCGGATAGCGATATAAACTTAAATCATTTACGCCAATATCAATAAACTTCTTACTACCGTTTACACGTTTTTTATAGCTAGCAAACTGTGTAAAATTTCTTTTCCCATCACTATAAGCATTCGCATAATTTTCAATATAGCGGTTATGATCTAGGCTTTCCCAATCAGCCGCCCAACGCTCAATCAAGCCATTAAACCGTTGACGTTGCTCCAGCCAATCCGCTTTATCTATCCAACGTATGTTATTTCCTACAAGGACGGGAGTGTCTTTAAAGCTTATTTCAAGATCCAGATCGATAAAATCAGGGTTGGTCAGAGAGATACAACCTTCACTCGCTTTGGGTGGCCGACTGTAGGTTTCTACCGGTGAACCATGTAACCAAATTCCACTGCCTGTTCGCCCTAAGCGCTCATCCCAAACATTGGGGTAATTAAGGGGTAATGCGCCAGAACCGTATCTAGATGGAAGGTTTTCATCCTCCAAACGATTCGTAATGAAATAAACACCCAGAGGGGTTTTAAGATCGCCTCGCTTCTCTTTACCTGTGCCTCCTCGACCATAAGAGGCATAAAAATCTTTAACCAGAAAAGGAACTCCTTCACGGTTTTCAAAGAGGAAAAGACGAGATAAACGCGTATCAACAACAATAATGTGTTTTTGCCCTGGCGCAAGCTTCAGCATATCCGCAGGTAGCATATTGCTGGAAGGCTTCTCCATCTCCATAAGCACACGAACTTTTGCTTCAGAGATGAGGCCATCTATCTTCTTTTTGTGGTGATTACTGCTGCCACTACTACTAAGAGGAGAACCCTGAGCCTGAGCAGCGAGGATATCGGCATAAACTAGTTGGGCAAGACGAAAATCAGGGCGGCGCTCTGTTAACTGTTTAAGATCAGTTAAAGCAGAATCTAGCTCATGAGTACTTAGGTTTTTTAAACCGCTGAGTAGAAGCTCTTCATTACCTTCAGATAAACCATAGGGGCTCTCTGTTGTTCCTTCAGCGGCAAGCTTTCCGGATAAGATAAATGCCGTAAATACGACCAGAGAACAGACTAATCCCTTCTTCATTTGCCCAAATAACCTTTAAACCGATTTAGTTCATGATTATAACGATATTCACTCATAATTGGACTTAATTTATACAGATAAGCGATTATTTCAATTCAGAATACCCTAAAAAACGCCGCTTTTTTTCTTCCTGCCAATTTAAATGCGCAAAACTTCATTTAACTCAAAGATTTAATTAATTTTTTGAGCGTATAACTCCCTCTAAAAACATCAAAATAGTCAAAAAAACAGATAAAAAATGAATTTTTTCTTCGGGGTTTTGCCTAAAGATGTGCTATTCCAAAGTAGAGAGCCTATAAAACTCTCCAGTAAGAAACGTGTTCAATTTTATCATCAAAGTGTGACCCACCCATGATGAATAAGAGCGAACGCAGCAGGCTATTTTCCTGTCGACTAACGGAGGACCCCGTGATGTTTAAACAGATGGAAAGCTATGCAACGCAACGCTTACACTTTTTTAACGATGCCGAAACCAAACTAAAAGCCATCGTGGCTATTCATTCTACGGTTCGCGGTCCAGCCATCGGTGGCTGTCGGTTTATTCCTTACACTGACGATGCCGATGCAATAACTGATGCTATAAGGCTGGCTCAAGGTATGAGCTATAAAGCAGCTCTCGCAGGCCTCCCCCATGGTGGAGGAAAAGCAGTTGTCATCGTTCCAAATCAGCCTTTTGATCGAGCCGCATTAATGCGCAGTTTTGGAGCATATATCAATATCTTAAATGGGGAATATATCACCGCAATGGACAGCGGAACCCAAGTCACTGATATGGACCAAATCAAGAAAAGCACCCATTGGGTAACCTGCACAAGTACCAGTGGAGATCCATCCCCCTATACCGCACTTGGAGTCTTTGAAGGTATTAAAGCTTCGGTTGAATTCAAACTACGAAGAAAAGATCTAACCGGCCTTCATGTCAGTATTCAAGGATTAGGTCATGTAGGTTATGAAGTTGCCAGGTTACTCCATCAAGCGGGCGCACGCTTAACCGTGACTGATATAGACCCAAGTAAAATTCAACTATGTAAAGAGCATTTCTCAGCAAAATCTGTAGAGCCTGAAGAGATTTACAACACTCCTGCAGATATTTTCTGCCCTTGTGGTTTAGGCGCCATTCTAAATACAGACACGATCAAACAACTACAAGTTTCTATTGTAGCGGGATCGGCCAACAACCAATTAGAGAAAGAGCGACATGGCGATCTGCTTTCAGAGCGCGGCATTTTATACGCTCCAGATTACCTAATTAATTCCGGCGGGCTCATATTTGTATCCTTACAGCACGCACAGAAATCAATAGCCGCTATACACCATAAGATCCTACAGATTGGCCCATCTTTACATCAAATCTATAGAGATTCAGAGCGCAGCGAACACAGTATTCACAGGATAGCTAACGAAAAAGCAGAAGCGATTATCAACGCATCTGAAGAAATTCACTCTGTCGCCTAATCAGTAAATTAGGCAACGGCAGGAGGCAAAAAATGACTAGCATTCACCCACTTCAGTACCTTGATCCTGAAGGAAACAAGACGCAAGACTTGCCCAACACTTGCACGTCTGACTGGTTATTACGCTGCTATCACTTCATGGTGCTTTCGCGTCAATTTGATACAAAAGCAATTGCACTTCAGCGAACAGGGCAATTAGGTACCTACGCTTCCCTTCTAGGATCTGAAGCTATTGATGTCCCCACAGCCTTAGCTATGCAAAAAAATGATGTACTCGTGCCCTACTATCGCAATCATGCTTGTCAAATAACGAGAGGCGTTCCTCTTGAGGAGGTTCTGCTCTACTGGGGAGGAGATGAACGAGGTAATGCAGCCGAAAAAATGCAACAGGATTTTCCAAACGCGGTACCTATTGCAACTCAAAGTTTGCATGCCTGTGGCGTAGCTTCAGCATTTAAAATTCGCAACCAAAAACGAGCAGCAGTGACACTCATTGGAGACGGCGGCACCTCCAAAGGTGATTTTATGGAAGCACTGAACGTTGCAGGCGTGTGGCAGCTACCCGTGGTCTTTATTATCAATAATAACCAATGGGCCATATC
The DNA here is from genome assembly GCA_002435145.1 of Neptuniibacter sp. UBA6509. GTDB lineage: Bacteria > Pseudomonadota > Gammaproteobacteria > Pseudomonadales > Balneatricaceae > Neptuniibacter. The sequence goes on along the minus strand of DJLT01000132.1, from coordinate 7,651 downwards.
AGTACCGCGTCATATTCAATCAGCCGCCGCTCAGTTAGCTGACAAAGGACTAGCGGCAGGCATCCCCAGTATGCAGGTCGATGGTAATGACCCTATTGCTATGCAGCAAGCAGTACAACAAGCACTCAACCGCGCTTATGAAGGTAAAGGGGCAACCCTGATTGAAGCGATCAGTTATCGTTTAAGTGACCACACAACCGCAGATGATGCGACCCGTTATCGCCCTAGCGATGAGCTTAAAGTCGCATGGGAAAAAGAGCCGCTAAAACGACTACGTAATTATTTAGTGTCCCAACAGTTATGGGATGAATCAAAAGAACAAGCCTTGCATGAAAAGATCAGCACACTGGTGCAAACCGCAGCTGATAAATATGTTGCGATGCCGCCTCAACCTGTTAGCAGTATGTTTGATTATCTGTACTTCGAACCTACAGAGCAATTACAAGAACAGCGAGATTGGGCTGAAGTTCGTGCGATGACTGGAGGGAGCCACTATCAAGAAGGGGAGTCGTCATGAAACATAACGTCTGTTTACTTGAAGCGGTTAATCTTGCACTCGCTTCTGAGATGCGCCGTGATGAAGAAATTATTACCTTAGGTGAAGATATAGGCGTCAACGGTGGAGTCTTTAGAGCCACCGATAACCTAAGAGATGAATTTGGCGTTAAACGTGTCATGGATACTCCTTTAGCCGAAACCATGATTGCAGGGCTGAGTATAGGCATGGCAAGCCAGGGCTTGAAACCTATCGCTGAAATCCAGTTTATGGGCTTCATCTTTCCAGCATTAGAGCAGATCATCTGTCACGCGGCTCGAATCAGAAACCGTACTCGCGGCCGTTTAAGCTGCCCACTCGTCATTCGTGCACCGTTTGGCGGAGGTATTCACGCGCCAGAACATCATTCCGAAAGTACTGAAGCATTACTGGCCCATATACCCGGACTCAAAGTTGTAATTCCCTCCTCCCCTGCCCGTGCATACGGTTTACTATTAGCCGCTATACGCGACCCTGATCCAGTCATATTTTTAGAGCCAAAACGGATCTACCGCAGTCAGCAACAAGAGATAGATGACAATGCCATTGCTCTTCCTATAGGACGCTGCTTCACCCTTAAGGAGGGTAGCGATATCACACTCGTCAGCTGGGGAGCAATGATCAGCGAAACCCTTGCTGCAGCGGAGGCTCTGGCAGACAGTAATATCAAGTGCGAAGTTATCGATGTTGCCAGCGTAAATCCCCTTGATATGGAAACAATCCTATCTTCTGTTAAGAAAACAGGGCGCTTAGTCATTATTCATGAGGCCGCTCGTAGTGGCGGCGTGGGCGCAGATATTTCAGCGTCTGTCGCCGAAAATGCACTACTTGACCTTCAAGCGCCTATCGCACGTGTGACTGGCTACGACACCATAATGCCCTATTTCCGCTTAGAAAATCATTACCTTCCAAACAGCCAAGATATTATAGATGCAGTCACCCAAACAATGGAGTTTGTATGAAATATTTCAAATTACCCGATTTAGGTGAAGGTTTACCTGAAGCAGAGATACTAGAATGGCATGTGAATGAAGGTGATACTGTTGATTTAGACCAGCCTCTTGTATCAGTAGAAACTGCAAAAGCCATAATCGAAGTACCCTCCCCCCAGCAAGGTAAAGTGGCTCATTTATTCGGCCAACCCGGTGAAACAATCCATACAGGCGAGCCTCTTCTCGAGTTTGAAGGCAATGATGATCAAGATTCTGGCACAGTAGTAGGAGAGATACCCCAAGCTGCAAAAGGCAACGGCAGTAGCGACGAATTTATTATTGGAGCAGCACCCAGTACACGTTCAACTCAAGCCCTCAACCGTTCATCTAGCCGAGCCACACCCGCAGTTAGAGCTTTAGCTAAACGTTTAAACATTGAACTGTCACATATCAAAGGCAGTGGACATGATGGGCACATCACACCGGCTGATATTGAGAAAGCTGCAAAATTGGAACAAGCCCATGGTAAAGCAGAGCCTTTACGCGGTGTTCGAAAACACATGGCCTTGGCGATGATTAAATCCCATTCAGAAGTCGTACCGGTCACCATTAACGAGGATGCTAATATCAACGCCTGGCCCGAAGGGACAGACGTGACTATACGACTCATACATGCCATTGCGGAAGGCTGCAAAATCCAACCCTCTTTCAATGCCTGGTTTGATGGAGAATCTTTGAGTAGACGAATACATAGCAGAATCGATTTAGGTGTGGCGGTTGATACTGAACAAGGGCTTTTTGTACCCGTCCTAAGAGATATAGGTAATCGAACTCAGGCGGACCTAAGGGCCGGCTTGGACCTCCTAAGGAGTGATGTAAAAAAACGCACAATTCCAGCAAAAGAGCTGCAGGGATCAACCATAACTCTGAGTAATTTTGGAACTATGACTGGCCGCTATGCCAATCCTATTATCGTACCACCTCAGGTAGCTATTTTAGGTGCGGGCGTCATCCGTAAAGAAGCCTGCGTCATTGACGACCGTATAGAGATACAACAAATACTTCCTCTCTCTCTTAGCTTTGATCATCGGGCATTAACAGGCGGGGAAGCTTCACGTTTTTTAATGACAATAATTGAAGATTTAAAAAAACAGTCCATATAACCCTTTAATTAAAAAGGCTTTTTTATAAAGACATTTTGAGAAAAAATTAATCAAAGAAATAACATTAAGCCGCCAGAATTAAAAATTCTGAACTACACTGACAATATAGGCTGAATATTTTTTACTAGAAACTTTTGATCGAAACAGTCTTTAGTCCATAGCAACACTAGGCTGCAAAAAGGTGACATCTATGAGTATCTTTGACCATTATAAAGCCCGCTATGATTCTGTACAGCAAGAAGAATATAGCTTGGACGAGTACCTCCAGCTTTGTAAAGAAGATCCAACAATTTATGCGGATGCCTCTGAACGAATGCTAAAAGCCATTGGTGAACCCGAGATGGTCGACACCGCATCAGATCCTAGACTCAGTCGTATCTTCTCGAATAAGTTAATCAAGCGTTACCCTGCTTTTAGTGAATTCTATGGTATGGAAGAAGCCATAGAGAATATTGTTTCCTACTTTAAGCATGCAGCTCAAGGCTTAGAGGAACGCAAACAAATACTCTATTTATTAGGCCCTGTTGGCGGTGGTAAATCCTCGCTGGCTGAGCGTTTAAAATATCTAATGCAGAATATTCCGTTTTACGCCATTAAGGATTCACCTGTATTTGAATCACCCTTAGGTTTGTTCAAACCTGAAGAAGATGGCGAGATATTAGAACAAGAATATGGCATCCCAAAGCGCTATATCAAAGGCATCATGTCCCCTTGGGCGGTAAAAAGACTGCATGAATACGGTGGGGATCTCTCAAAATTCCGTGTCGTAAAACTATACCCTTCGATCCTTGATCAGATCGCAATTGCCAAAACAGAGCCCGGCGATGAGAACAACCAAGACATCTCAAGCTTGGTGGGTAAAGTTGATATCAGAAAGCTCGAAGATTTTCCTCAGCATGACCCTGATGCATACAGTTTCTCTGGTGCGCTATGCCGCGCAAATCAGGGAATGATGGAGTTTGTTGAGATGTTTAAAGCACCCATTAAAGTGCTACATCCACTTTTAACGGCAACTCAGGAAGGAAACTATAATAGTACCGAAGGAATGGGAGCGATCCCATATGACGGCATACTCCTAGCGCACTCGAATGAATCAGAGTGGCAAACATTTAAAAACAATAAAACCAATGAAGCATTTATTGACCGTATTTATATCGTCAAAGTCCCCTACTGCTGCCGTGTTACTGAAGAGATTCATATTTACGAAAAACTTTTAGAAAACAGTTCATTGAATCATTCACCCTGTGCACCAGACACGCTCAATATGTTGGCACAGTTTACCGTTTTATCGCGTATGAAAGAGCCTGAAAACTCAAGTCTCTTTTCAAAAATGCGAGTTTATGACGGGGAAAATTTAAAAGATACTGACCCTAAAGCCAAATCGATGCAGGAATATAAAGATTCTGCTGGCGTTGATGAAGCGATGAATGGGCTATCCACACGTTTCGCCTTCAAAATTCTCTCTAAAGTATTCAACTTTGATCCATCTGAAGTTGCCGCAAACCCTGTGCACCTTCTCTATGTACTTGAAAAAGAGATAGAACAACAGCAATTTCCAGCAGAAACACAAGAACGCTACCTTGGATTCTTAAAAGAGTTTATTGCACCTAAATACATTGAATTCCTAGGAAAAGAGGTACAAACCGCCTATTTGGAATCCTACTCAGAGTACGGCCAGAACATATTTGATCGTTATGTCACATATGCAGATTTTTGGATTCAAGATCAAGAATACCGAGACCCTGAAACCGGTGATATTCTTGATAGACAGGCCATTAACGAAGAACTCGAAAAAATTGAGAAACCCGCAGGAATTAGTAACCCCAAAGACTTCCGTCATGAGATAGTCAATTTTGTACTACGTGCTAGAGCCAATAATAACGGGCAAAACCCCTCTTGGATGGGGTATGAAAAAATGCGCTCAGTTATCGAGAAGAAAATGTTCTCGAATACAGAAGATCTGCTTCCAGTGATCTCTTTCAATGCCAAAGGATCAAGTGATGAGCAAAATAAACATGGTGAGTTTGTTAAACGCATGATTAAACGTGGCTACACAGAAAAACAAGTCCGTTTATTATCGGAATGGTATATACGCGTAAGAAAGTCGCAATAACGAGATGAATATATAAGACATTCAATTGGGCAATGGCCTGCCCAATTTTTATATTCAGGCATTTTATCAGCCGTCTTGGGGATAGAAGTATGAGTTACATCATCGATCGTCGCCTTAACTCAAAGAACAAGAGTACGGTTAACCGCCAAAGGTTTCTACGCCGCTATAAAAAGCATATTAAAGATGCCGTAGAAGATGCCGTCAATAACCGTTCAATTCAAGACATTGAACAGGGCGGCAATGTAACCATCCCTAGAAGAGATATTTCAGAACCCGTCTTTCACCACGGAGAAGGAGGTATTCGAAATAAGGTATTCCCGGGTAACAAAGAGTTTGTTGTAGGGGATGAATTCCAGCGCCCTCAGGGCGGTTCAGGTGGTGGCCCTGGGGAAGGTAAAGCAAGTAATCAAGGTGAGGGAGAAGATGAATTCACCTTTCAAATCAACCAAGAGGAGTTTTTAGATTTTATGTTTGATGGGTTAGAGCTCCCATACCTTGTCAAAAAACAGCTCAATAATACCGTTCAATATGAAACACGCAGAGCCGGTTTCACCAATGCTGGCAGCCCAGATAAAATACATATCGTTCGCTCGCTTAAAGCAGCACACGCACGCCGAATCGCTCTAACAGGTAAAGATAGACGTAAGATTCGCGCGCTGAAACAAGAGATTTCAGAATTAGAACCCCTACTCCCTAATGAACAGATTGAAAAACAAATAAACCAGTTGAAAGAGGAGATCGATTCGTTAACCAAAAAGCTAAAACGAGTCCCCTTCTTAGATGACTTTGATATTAAATATAACAATCTTATCAAAGTCCCTGTACCTTCAAGTAAAGCGGTTATGTTTTGTCTCATGGATGTTTCTGGCTCAATGACACAAAGCATTAAAGATATGGCCAAACGCTTCTTTATCTTGCTCTATCTTTTTCTAAAACGAAATTACAAACAGATTGAAGTTGTCTTTGTCCGCCACCATACCCATGCAAAAGAGGTAGACGAAGAGGAGTTTTTCTATTCGCGAGAAACTGGTGGTACGATCGTTTCCAGTGCATTAGACCTTTCCTCTGAGATCATAGAGAAACGATACTCACCTTCAGATTGGAACATTTACATTGCACAAGCCTCTGACGGAGACAATTGGGATGGGGATTCTACAAAATGCTCTCAAGTATTAAGTGAAAATATACTAAAACAGGTTCAATATTTTGCTTATGTAGAGATAACCACAGGTGCTCACCAGAACCTCTGGTATGAGTATGAAAAACTCACCTCAGCATGGCCCGAATGCTTTGCAATGCAGCAGATTAAAACACCCGCCGATATCTTTCCCGTTTTTCGTAGCTTATTCGAGAAGAAAATTGAGGGGGCTGCATGAAAAAAAAGCCTATATCTACAGGTTCCGAATGGACCTTTGACCTTATTGCTGAATACGATAAAGAGATCGGAAGAATAGCCGCTGAATTTGGTTTAGATACTTACCCCAACCAAATTGAAGTCATTACGTCGGAACAGATGATGGATGCATATGCTTCCATCGGGATGCCGCTGAACTACAACCACTGGTCATTCGGCAAGCAGTTTGTAGAAACGCACCAGAACTACAAACGCGGCCGTATGGGCTTGGCCTACGAAATCGTGATCAATTCTGATCCCTGCATCTCCTATTTAATGGAAGAAAATACCATTACGATGCAAGCGCTCGTTATTGCCCATGCCTGCTATGGCCATAACTCATTTTTCAAAGGCAACTATCTCTTTAAAACATGGACCGATGCTTCAGCGATTATAGACTACCTTCTTTTCGCTAAAAGCTATATCAGCCACTGCGAAGAACGATACGGTGTCGATGCCGTTGAGGAGTTACTCGACTCTTGCCACGCCTTAATGAACTACGGCGTTAACCGCTATATGCGTCCTCAACCTTTAACCACCGATGAAGAGAAAGAGAGGCAACAAGCACGCGAGGAATATATCCAGCGTCATATAAATGATTTGTGGAATACAATCCCCAAAAAAGAGGAAGAAAGTAATCAAGAAGCTCCTCACTTCCCCAAAGAACCCGAAGAAAACATCCTTTACTTTATTGAAAAAAACGCCCCCCTTTTAGAACCATGGCAGCGCGAGATAGTACGTATAGTCCGTAAAGTTGCACAATATTTTTACCCTCAAAAACAAACCCAAGTCATGAACGAGGGTTGGGCCTGCTTTTGGCATTACACTTTACTGCATCAGCTTCACAATGAAGGGCTAGCTTCTGAGGGTTTTATGATGGAGTTCCTTCACTCCCATACCAGTGTCGTATACCAACCTCCCTTCGATAGTCCTTATTTCAATGGTATTAACCCTTACACGCTGGGTTATAACATGATGCAAGATATTAAACGTATATGCGAAAACCCAACTGAAGAAGATCGTGAATGGTTTCCTGAAATAGCTGGGAGCGATTGGAAGAAAACACTCGATTACGCTATGCGGAACTACAAGGATGAAAGCTTTATCTTGCAGTATCTCTCACCCCACTTAATAAGAGAGTTACACCTGTTCACTATTATGGATAACTCTGAAAAAGCCAATTTAGCCGTCACTGCTATCCATAACGAATCAGGCTATCGACAAATAAGAGAAGACCTAGCCGCACAATATAATTTAGGTAACAGAGAACCTAATATTCAAATTTTTAATGTTGATGTTCGCGGAGACCGCAGTTTAACACTCAGGCATTTTATCCATAACAAGCAACCATTGAGTGAAACATCCTCCGAAGTTCTGCGTCACATTCACAGGCTGTGGGGTTTTGACATACACTTGGAGTCCGTTTTTCCTGACGGAACCATCAGTAAAAGCTACCACTGCCCAGAACAGTCTAAAGATGAAGAGCCTGACCTATTAACATAATGGATGTTTTTA
>DJLT01000025.1:2291-14123 GCA_002435145.1 Neptuniibacter sp. UBA6509 | reverse complement strand
TGGTAGCGGGGGCTGGATTTGAACCAACGACCTTCGGGTTATGAGCCCGACGAGCTACCAAGCTGCTCCACCCCGCATCAAAAGCCAAGACTAGATTACGATCTAGCACTCAGGCTCATCAGTTGAAGACAAAAAACTGTTCTTCAACCTTATGAATAAAGGCCGATATAAAATCAATCCTTATTCATAAATAAAAAACTGGTGCAGTATTGTATATGCACAAGATATCTTTATCAAGATTAATGGTGCCCAAGGCCGGACTTGAACCGGCACGGCCTGACGGCCACTACCCCCTCAAGATAGCGTGTCTACCAATTCCACCACTTGGGCATTAACCTGTAAATCTATTAATTAGCTTGAGGAATATCAGACTCTGCAGGAGCAGCAGGCGCTGTACCTTCTAGAGCTGGCAATTGAGGCTCCTCTACTTCAGCGGTTTTGCTTTCAACAACCACCGCAGATGGGATACCTGCATCATTAACAGATCCAGCTTTATCTTTAGCATATACAGCTAAAACAAAGCTTGTTGCAAAAATTCCGGCAGCTACAACACCTGTCATACGTGACAAGAAGTTACCACTACCCGTACTACCGAAAACAGTTTGTGACGCGCCCGCACCAAAAGATGCACCCGCTTCAGCACCCTTACCTTGCTGTAGCAAGATTAGACCGATAACTGCTGCCGCCAACAAAACATGAATAATTAAAACTACTGTTTCCATTGTATAACCGTCTATTTATGCACCTGCCGCATGGCAGATGGCAATAAAATCATTTGCTTTAAGAGAAGCTCCACCGACAAGCCCTCCATCCACATCTTCGTTTGCGAATAGCTCCGCTGCATTGGATGCATTCACACTACCACCGTACACTATACGAGTAGCAGCTGCTGCAGCTGTGTCATACTCTGCAATAATTGCACGTATCTCAGCATGCACATCTTGTGCTTGAGCAGGTGTAGCTGTTTTACCGGTACCTATTGCCCAAACAGGCTCATAAGCGATAACAGCATCAGCAAACTTATCGATACCTGCAGCATCAACAACCGCTTTTAGCTGGCGCCCAACTACTTCGATAGTTTTACCCTGCTCACGTTCTTCTAGCGTCTCACCAACACAAAGGATTGGTTTCAGACCAGAAGCAACTGTTGCTATAAATTTATCAGCAACAAGCGCATCAGTTTCTGCATATAAGCTACGACGTTCAGAATGACCTAGGATGACATATTCACAACCTAGATCTTGCAACATCGTTAGCGAAATTTCACCTGTAAACGCGCCATTAGCTTGTTCACTTACCGTCTGCGCACCGAGAGAAACAGTCGAACCAGTCAGTGTTTTAACTTGAGACAGGTAGACCGCAGGCGGACAAACCAGCACATCTACATTAGAAGCATTTATATTTGCAGTTAAATCATTCATTAATTCGTTAATGAAATCTGTACTGCCATTCATCTTCCAATTACCGGCAACTAAAGCTGTACGCATTGATACCCCCATTTCAAGAGGCGCAAATACTAACCGGCTTACACCTAATTTTCAAGCGCCATTACGGCTTTTTCAACTTCAGATGCTAACTGCTGACACAAACGCTCTACCTCTACAGCATTCTCACCTTCGATCATCACTCGAATAACAGGCTCAGTCCCTGAAGCTCTTAGCAATACCCTTCCACGATCGCCTAACTCAGTTTCCGTAAGTTTCACCGCCTCAGTAATTTGCGCCACCTCTTCGATCTTAACTTTCTGTGCAACGCGTACATTAATCATCTTCTGAGGCATCTTAGTCATTCCTTGCTTTAAACCAGACAAGGTTTCTTGCGTTTCAACAATCGCTTTCAGAATCTGCAAAGCCGCAACTGTACCATCCCCCGTAGTCGTCAAATGACGACAAACAAGATGACCCGAGCTTTCACCACCTAACTGCCAGTCATTAGCGTAAAGCTGCTCCATCACATACCGGTCACCCACATTCGCACGAATAAACGGAATATTTTCTCTAGCAAAAGCTTGCTCTAATCCGAAATTACTCATCAATGTGCCGACAACACCACCTGAAAAAACACCATCTCGTCGCATTTGAGCTGCGATTATATAAAGCAGCTCATCGCCATCTACTTCTACGCCGTTTTCATCGACCATGATAACGCGATCGCCATCACCATCGAGCGCGATGCCTAGGTCTGCTTTTTCAGCTATGACCACAGTTTGCAGACGCTGAGTCGCCGTAGCGCCACAATCTTCATTGATATTTAAGCCATCAGGGGAAGATGCAATCTCTACTATTTCAGCCCCTAACTCAGAAAATACTGAAGGCGCCACATGGTAAGTAGCACCATTCGCGCAGTCCAAAACGATACGTAATCCCTTTAGCGATACGCCGCCTGCGGATGCTTTACAAAATTCGATATACCGCCCTGCTGCATCAACAATTCGCTTTGCCTTTCCCAACTCAGACGAATCCACAGTTGTCATAGCGATGTCCATCTGCGCTTCAATGGCCTGCTCTACATCATCAGGTAACTTTGTACCTTCCGAGGAAAAAAACTTAATCCCATTATCATAAAATGGATTATGCGATGCACTGATCACAATACCCGCGTCAGCACGAAAAGTACGCGCTAAGTAAGCCACGGCAGGAGTTGGCATCGGACCCGTAAGCAGAACATCAACCCCAGCGGCGGACAAACCCGCTTCAAGTGCTGATTCGAACATATAGCCGGATATACGTGTATCTTTACCAATCAAAATTTTACTATGACCTTCACGGGCAAACACTTTCCCTGCCGCCCAACCCAGCTTTAGTACAAAATCAGGGGTTACCGGGAACTGCCCAACTTTACCGCGAATACCGTCAGTTCCAAAATAGCGCTTACTCATCGTTCACCTTTACTTATCTATCGATTCCATCATGACGGCCTGCGTCATTCTGACAACATCTACTGTTTCTTTAACATCATGCACACGCATGATATTTGCACCTTGCATCACTGCAATGGCCACCGTTGCCAAACTGCCGGCTAAACGCTGTTCAAGATCACGCTCCAATACGGCTCCAATCATCGACTTTCTCGATGTACCAACTAATAACGGCAAATTAGCAATATCCAGTTTGGCTAAATTATTAAGTAGACGTAGATTATGCCCTACCGTTTTACCAAATCCAAAACCCGGATCAAGAATAATACGATTTTTATCAATACCTTCGCCCTGACAAGCCTCAATCCGCTGCTGAAAAAAAACACATACTTCATCAATGACATCAACATACGATGGACTATCTTGCATTGAGGCAGGGTTGCCTTGCATATGCATTAAACATACAGGCAATTGAGTTTCAGCAACTGCTTGTAACGCCCCCTCTTTACCCAACGCTCGTACATCATTAATTAAACCTGCACCCAGCTTTGCAGACTCTCGCATCACTTCTGGCGTACTCGTATCAACCGATATAACAACATCCAGTTCCTTTGCTATACGTTCTATAACAGGGAGCACGCGATCCTGTTCTTCACCAACCGAGACAACTTTTGCACCAGGCCGTGTTGATTCACCTCCGACATCTAGAATAGACGCACCATCTGCAACCATCATCTCCGCTTTCAGCAAGACTTTATCTAGATGAACAACATTATCTGCATACAACTGCCCACCATCAGAAAAGGAATCAGGGGTTACATTCAAAATACCCATAATCTGAGTCTGTGAAAGATCCAGCTCTCGTGTACCGAATTTAAAACCACTCATAACTAATGCTCTTGAAATTAAATGCATTAAAAAAGGCTAACCCCGCTAAAGGTTAGCCTTTCATTTTTCTTATCAGATTTTAATGTAACTTATTATCTGAGGAATCTGGCACATCTGGATCTACACCCGAATTCTTCTTATCTTGAGGCTCTTCAGATGAATCACTCACATCACCTTCTAAATCCTCATCGACGCTGCCAGTATCAGGAGTTTCCTGCTCACCTGAAGACTGACCCTCTGACGATCCTTTATCGGTAGAACCTTCATCCCAATCAGCAGGATCTGAAACTTCTTCGCGCTTCATCAACTGATCAATCTGACTACTATCAATAGTTTCGTATTTCATCAAAGCAGCACACATTGTCTCTAGAATATCTTTATTTTCTTCTAGAATTTGCTCTGCACGCGCATAACACTGATCAATTATTTTACGCGTTTCTGAATCAATTTTACGCTGAGTATCTTCAGCTAATGGCTTAGCGCCTTGACCGTATCCGCGGTTAAACGGGTCAGACTCCTCCTCATCATATAGCAAAGGCCCCATCTCATCCGTCAAGCCCCATTTGGCGACCATACTACGGGCAAAAGATGTAGCTCTTTGAATATCATTAGAAGCACCTGTCGTTACACCCTCTTTCCCTAAGGTCATCTCTTCCGCAATTCGGCCACCATATAGGGAACAAATATTAGACATGATTGACTGGCGGCTGTGGCTATAACGATCTTCCTCAGGCAGGAACATAGTAACACCAAGCGCACGACCACGAGGGATAATCGAGACCTTGTAGACAGGATCATGTTCAGGCATTAAACGCCCAACAATCGCATGCCCAGCTTCATGATAAGCGGTGTTAAGACGCTCTTTTTCAGACATAACCATTGATTTACGCTCGGCGCCCATCATGATTTTATCTTTTGCTTTCTCGAACTGTTCCATGCTGACGGTACGCTTACTTGCACGCGCTGCAAACAACGCTGCCTCATTCACAAGGTTAGCTAAATCAGCACCAGAAAAACCAGGCGTACCACGCGCAATCAACTCAGGCTTAACATTATCGCCTAAAGGTACTTTACGCATATGTACCTTTAATATCTTCTCACGTCCCTTGATATCAGGAAGACTTACATGAACCTGCCTGTCGAAACGTCCTGGACGCAACAATGCAGGATCAAGTACATCTGGACGGTTAGTTGCAGCAATAACGATAATGCCTTCATTGCCTTCGAAACCATCCATCTCAACTAGTAACTGGTTTAATGTCTGCTCTCGCTCATCATTACCACCACCCATACCTACACCACGGTGACGACCTACCGCATCGATCTCATCAATAAAGATAATACATGGCGCATTTTTCTTCGCTTGTTCAAACATGTCACGTACACGAGATGCACCAACACCAACAAACATCTCAACGAAATCTGAACCAGAGATACTAAAAAATGGTACTTTGGCTTCACCCGCGATCGCTTTAGCAAGTAACGTTTTACCTGTACCCGGCGAACCGGCCATCAGAACACCGCGAGGGATATGCCCACCTAAGCGCTGGAATTTCCCTGGGTCACGAAGAAAATCGACTAACTCACGGACATCTTCCTTAGCTTCTTCAACGCCAGCAACATCATCAAATGTCGTTTTAATCTGATCTTCACCCATCATACGTGCCTTGGATTTACCAAAGGACATAGGACCACCTTTACCGCCGCCGCCTTGCATCTGCCGCATAAAGAACATGAATACAGCGATAATCACCAAAATAGGGAAAGAAGCGACAAGGAGCTGCGTCCAAATACTTTGCTGCTCTGGCTGCTTACCTTCAATTACTACTTGGTTATCGAAAAGATCATCAACGAGTTTCGGATCTTGAAGTGCTGGACGTGTCGTCTCAAACGTTTCACCGTTACGACGATGTCCCTCTATTGTGTAGCCGTCAATGATGACCTTTTTAACGCTTCCAGTTTTCACTTCAGAAACGAAATCAGAATAGCTAAGCCTTTGAGACTCAGCTTGTTCATTAAAATTATTAAATACAGTCAGCAATACCGCTGCGATCACTAGCCATAAAACCAGATTTTTCGCCATATCATTCAATGGAATACCCTCAATTTGCTGATGATGTTGTAACGTTCATAAATAAGACGCTAAACACTATACTATGCGGCCACTATTGACCACTAAAACCCGATCTACCCTTTAAAACCTTTACCTAATAAATACACCTCACGCGATCGTGCACGTGAAGAATCAGGCTTTCGAGTGACCACTTTATTAAAACTTTTACGCATATCTAGCAAATACTGATCAAATCCTTCACCTTGAAAGACCTTAGCAACAAAATTACCACCTGGCTTAAGCACTTCACGCGCCATATCCAATGCCAATTCAACTAAATACATAGCTGCTGGCTGATCAACTGCCGACATACCACTCATATTGGGGGCCATATCGGAAATTACAAGGTCTGCCGGCTCTTCTCCTAACGCAGAAAGAATTTGATTCAATACTTCCTCCTCCGTAAAGTCTCCCTGAACGAACTCTACACCCGCCATCCCATCCATTGGTAATATATCAGAAGCGACAACTCTGCCACGATCACCTACACGTTCAGCGGCGATTTGAGACCAGCCTCCTGGAGCCGCACCTAAGTCAACCACTGTCATACCAGACTTAAAGAGTTTATCTTTTTCATCAAGTTCGATTAACTTAAAGCTAGCACGAGAGCGGTAACCATGCTCCTTCGCCTTTTTGACATATTGGTCATCAAAATGTTCTTTTAACCAACGTTCACTACTTGTAGATTTTGCCACTAAAAGTTTGCTCTCTGATTAAAGTGCTGCACGCTACTAAGCTGCGCGCAACTGTTGTAAAATTAGCATAATATTTTTTCTGAGCGCTTAGCTCAACAAAACACTAAGGCAGCGTATTCTAATATGAGCTTGACTCCTGAGCAAAAAAAGCACTTCCGCACTCTCGGTCACAAACTAAACCCAATTGTTACTGTAGCAGGAAAAGGCCTAACAGAAACAATTCAGCTTGAGGTCGACCGCGCTTTAGAAGATCACGAACTGATCAAAGTGAAGTTTGCAGTTGGCGACAGAGAAGTCAAAAAAGAGATGATTCGCGAACTATGCTCAATCGTAGAAGCAACTATCATCCAAGAGATTGGACATATCGCACTGATTTACCGCAAATCACTCGACCCCAATCCAAAACTTTCCAACTTGCTTCGCTAGCAGCAAAGTTAGAACAGAGCAGAAAATAAAAAAGGGTGCCAATTGGCACCCTTTTTATTTATCTATATTAAATATGAGCAACTTCATCAATTTCATATTCAGTAGCACCACCCGGTGTCTGAATATTTGTAATGTCGCCCTCTTCCTTACCAACTAATCCGCGAGCAATTGGTGAGTTAACAGAGATTTTTCCAACTTTGATATCAGCTTCATCATCTCCCACGATCTGATAAGTCTTAGACTCATCTGTATCAAGGTTAATAATCGTAACTGTCGTCCCAAAGATAACTTTACCTGAATGAGGAATCGTTGAAATATCGATTACTTGGCAATTCGATAGCTTAGATTCAAGCTCTTGAATACGCCCCTCAATGAAACCCTGCTGCTCACGCGCAGCATGGTATTCAGCGTTTTCTTTAAGGTCACCGTGCTCACGTGCTACCGCTATATCAGCAATAACACGAGGGCGATCAATAGTTTTTAGCTGTTCGAGTTCGGCACGAAGTGCTTTCTCTCCGACCGCAGTCATAGGTACTCTATTCACATTACGCTCCTAGATCCTGCACACGGCGAACTTCTTTCTCTTCACCGTATTGAAGAGCCATAGTGATCGCTTCCGCACCCGCCATTGTAGTCGTGTAAGGCACTTTATGCTGTAAAGCACTACGGCGAATATCAGCAGAATCTTCAATCGCCTTACGGCCTTCTGTTGTATTCACAATATAAGCGATTTCGTCATTTTTGATCATATCCACAATATTTGGACGACCTTCCATAACTTTATTGACTATAGACGCTTCAAGACCATGTTCTGCCAGTAATGCTGCTGTACCGCGAGTCGCTACTAAGCTGAAACCTAATTCAGATAGATCTTTAGCCACTACCATTGCCGCCGCTTTATCAACTTCACGTACAGAAATAAACGCTTTACCCGGCTGAGGCATAGTTTCACCTGCACCGATTTGCGCCTTCATGAACGCTTCACCAAAGGTTGCGCCCACACCCATTACCTCACCTGTTGATTTCATTTCAGGTGATAGGATTGGGTCAACGCCTTGGAATTTATTAAACGGGAAAACAGCTTCTTTTACGTTAAACAGCTCAGGAACAATCTCCTGCGTAAAGCCCAGCTCTTTCAGTGATTTACCGGTCATCACCTGCGCACCGATCTTCGCAAGCGAAACACCGATACACTTAGAGACAAATGGTACGGTACGTGATGCACGAGGATTAACCTCAATCACATAGATTTCACCATCTTGATAAGCAAGCTGCGCATTCATCAGGCCAATGACACCCAATTCAAGCGCCATCTTACGAATCATCTCACGCATCTCGTCCTGGACATCAGTCGGAAGACTATACGGAGGGAATGAACATGCAGAGTCACCTGAGTGAACACCTGCCTGCTCGATATGCTGCATGATAGCGCCAATAACGACAGTTTCACCATCGCACACAGCATCGATATCAATCTCGATTGCCGCATTTAGGAAGTGATCTAACAATACAGGAGCATCGTTAGATACTTGAACTGCAGTTGTCATATAACGACGTAGCTCATCTTCTTTATAAACTATCTCCATTGCACGACCACCTAATACGTAGGATGGACGAACAACAAGCGGGTAACCCAGCTTATCAGCTTCAATGATCGCTTCTTCCAAAGAGCGCACAGTTGCATTCTCTGGCTGTTTCAAACCTAAACGTTTCAGCATCTGCTGGAACTGTTCACGATCTTCTGCACGATCAATTGCTTCAGGAGAAGTACCAATAATAGGTACGCCTGCTTGCTCTAGAGCAACAGCAAGCTTAAGTGGCGTCTGACCACCGTACTGAACAATAACGCCTTTAGGCTTCTCAACATGGACAATTTCAAGCACATCTTCAAGCGTAATCGGCTCAAAGAATAGTCGATCAGACGTATCATAATCAGTTGAAACAGTTTCTGGGTTACAGTTAACCATGATTGTTTCAAAACCATCTTCACGCGCAGCTAACGCAGCATGAACACAGCAATAATCGAATTCGATACCTTGTCCGATTCGGTTTGGACCACCGCCAATGACCATGATTTTTTCACGGTCAGTTGGATTAGCTTCGCACTCTTCTTCATAAGATGAGTACATATAAGCCGTATCAGATGCGAATTCAGCCGCACAAGTATCAACACGCTTATAAACAGGACGAACATCCAAATTGTGACGATGCTTACGGAACTGTTTTTCAGAAACACCTAACAAAGTAGCCAGACGTTCATCAGAAAAACCTTTACGCTTAAGACTGAACATCGCATCTTTATCCAGATCGGACATTGCCATCTCAGATACGCGCTGCTCATCTTTAAGGATGTCTTCAACTTGAACTAAGAACCAAGGGTCAATACCGCTGATTTCATACAGTTCTTCAACGCTCATTCCCATACGGAATGCATCGCCTAGATACCAAATACGCTCAGCACCCGGCTCTTTCATCTCACGTATGATAGTAGAACGAGCATCTTCACTTTCAATATCAATAATTGGATCGAAGCCTGTTGCACCTACTTCTAATCCACGCAACGCTTTCTGTAGTGACTCCTGCTGAGTACGGCCAATAGCCATAACTTCACCAACAGATTTCATCTGTGTAGTCAGGCGATCGTTGGCCTGCGGGAATTTCTCGAAAGTAAAACGAGGTATTTTCGTAACGACGTAATCGATAGAGGGCTCAAATGATGCCGGCGTTGCACCGCCTGTAATATCGTTCTGCAGCTCATCGAGGGTATAACCAATTGCTAGCTTTGCAGCAACTTTAGCAATTGGGAAGCCCGTAGCTTTTGATGCCAATGCAGATGAACGAGATACACGAGGGTTCATTTCGATAACAACCATACGGCCGTCTTTAGGGTTAACGCCAAACTGTACGTTAGAACCACCCGTTTCAACACCGATCTCACGTAGGACAGCCAAAGAGGCATTACGCATGATCTGATATTCTTTATCCGTCAGCGTCTGTGCTGGCGCAACAGTGATAGAGTCACCAGTGTGAACACCCATCGCATCAAAGTTTTCAATCGCACAAACAATAATGCAGTTGTCGTTTTTATCACGAACAACTTCCATCTCGTACTCTTTCCAACCGATCAAAGATTCGTCAATCAACAACTCGGTTGTTGGTGACAGATCAAGACCACGCTCACAGATTTCCATGAACTCTTCTTTGTTGTAAGCAATACCGCCGCCTGTACCACCCATCGTAAAAGATGGACGAATGATACACGGAAAACCAAGCTGAGCTTGGACTTGTAAAGCTTCTTCCATGCTGTGAGCAATCGCAGCACGCGGGCACTCAAGACCAATAGCCTTCATCGCTTTATCAAAGCGGTTACGATCTTCTGCTTTGTCGATAGTATCAGCGTTAGCACCGATCATCTCAACACCATGCTTCTCAAGGACACCTTCGCGCTCTAGATCAAGCGCACAGTTAAGTGCCGTCTGACCACCCATTGTAGGTAGAAGAGCATCAGGTTTTTCTTTAGCGATGATTTTCTCAACTGTTTTCCAGTTGATTGGCTCAATATAAGTTGAGTCTGCCATCGCTGGATCAGTCATGATGGTAGCCGGGTTAGAGTTAACCAGGATTACACGGTAACCTTCTTCACGCAGCGCTTTACATGCTTGCGCGCCAGAATAGTCAAATTCACATGCTTGACCAATAACAATTGGACCAGCACCTAGAATCAAAATACTTTTTAAATCGGTACGTTTTGGCATCGGTAATAAACCAGTCGTATCAGTTAATAACTGAGGGAAGCGGAGAATTCACACTTCCCTTGTATCGTTCCACTTAGCCTGCAAGCAGGCTAAGAAATGCTTATGCTTTAGCGGCCTTCATATCAGCAATAAAGCGATCAAATAAAGGCGCCACATCATGCGGACCTGGACTCGCTTCAGGGTGCCCCTGAAAACTGAATGCAGCTCGATCAGTACGTTCGATACCCTGCAAAGAGCCATCAAACAATGATTTATGCGTAGCTTTCAACGTATCTGGCAGCGCACTTTCATCAACAGCAAAACCGTGGTTCTGAGATGTAATCATCACCTGCTTGCCATCAAGATCTTGTACAGGATGGTTAGCACCATGATGACCAAATTTCATCTTGACCGTTTTCGCACCAGAAGCCAAAGCAAGAAGCTGATGTCCTAGGCAAATACCGAAAATGGGTAAGTTTGTCTTACAAATTTCGGTTATTGCTGAGATCGCATAATCACATGGCTCTGGATCGCCAGGACCATTAGATAGGAAAACTCCATCAGGGTTAAGCGCAAGAACTTCCGCAGCAGGCGTTTTTGCTGGCACAACAGTCAAACGGCAACCGCGTTCAACAAGCATCCGTAAAATATTACGCTTAACGCCGTAATCATAAGCAACAACATGATAAGGCTGTTCAGCGGCATCTTTGTCCGTATGGCCAACACCAAGCTCCCAGGTAGAAGAGTTCCACTCATATGACTTGTCAGTGGTAACAACCTGCGCCAAGTCCATTCCTTTTAGGCCTGGGAAAGCGTTTGCGTCCGATAAAGCCTGAGCTTCATCAATATCACCCGCCATGATGCAACCTTTCAACGAACCCTTTTCACGCAGGATTCGAGTCAAACGGCGAGTATCAATATCAGCGATACCGACAATATTGTTATCTTTTAAATAATCATCAAGGTTCTTTTCGTTACGAAAATTACTCGCAACAAGCGGAAGATCACGAATAACTAAACCCGCGACCCATGTACGAGACGATTCTTCATCCTCAGTATTGGTGCCTGTGCTACCAATATGTGGATAAGTCAGGGTTACTATCTGACGGCAGTAAGATG
>DJLT01000025.1:1721-1994 GCA_002435145.1 Neptuniibacter sp. UBA6509 | reverse complement strand
TTACTATCTGACGGCAGTAAGATGGATCTGTCAGAATCTCCTGATAACCCGTCATAGAGGTGTTAAATACAACCTCGCCGCTAGACTTCCCGTCTGCGCCAATGGCTACGCCCTTGAAAATACTTCCGTCCTCAAGAGCAAGAATGGCTGGTCTCGCCAATTGAACCTCCCCGCAAAATGCGCAACAACAAAATCAGAAACGATACGTGCAAAAAAGCGAGGCAAACCGAAATTCAGCCTCGCTTACTTGTTAAGAAATCTGTAAAAAAGTTT
>DJLT01000025.1:917-1394 GCA_002435145.1 Neptuniibacter sp. UBA6509 | reverse complement strand
CCTTAGGCAAACCGGCTGTATTCTATGCCATAACACTGCTTTTTGTCCATTCCGCTAATGCGAAAAGCCTAGATTTTAAGCAATAAACTATAAATTAATATCAATAATCATAAAGTCGAACTATCTACTCTACTTTTTCAGAAAACTGGTCCCAGCTATTTAGGCCATCACGCAACGCCTTTTGCATAAATCCATCGACCTCCATCTCCTGAACCACACGAGCCAACCGTCCTCTTAATACACCTGTATTACATTTAGATTTATGAGATATAGTTAAATATAGACCTTCACTACTAATAGCAGGATCCAGCACTTGAACCTTATCGGAATACCCCAATAAGCTCGCATATGCTAGTCCTGGGTTTTTTTCATAGAGAACATAGTCTGCACGTCCGCGTGTAACCATAAGAAAGGCTTGCTTCAGTGAAGCGACGTGACCAATATCCAGATTCTTTTTTGCATACTCATCAAACTCCT
>DJLT01000025.1:0-618 GCA_002435145.1 Neptuniibacter sp. UBA6509 | reverse complement strand
TTGCATACTCATCAAACTCCTGACCGAAACTGTTATTAATAACCGTCAATCCCTTCAAACCTAGGAGATCCTTTCTCGATTCATAGGTCATAGCAGATTCTGCATTACGCCAAACAACACTCTGAGTATTTAAAAATGCAGGATAAACATAATCCATATACTGAATACGAGGAACTGTATAAAACGCACCAGCCATTAAATCAATTCGACCAGATTTAAGCATCTCTTGGGCTCTTGCCCACGAACCAACATCTTGTAATTCTATAACAACCCCTAAGCGACGCCCAATCTCACCCATTATCGCTCTATTTGCTCCAAGCAGTTCCTTACCTCCATCTCCCTTACGCCACAGATAAGGTGGGTACTCAGCATTTCCTGTTGCCGTTAACACCTTACACTCATCAGCTTTAGCGCCTGTCATAGGCAAGGTCAAAACCAACATAAATATTACTATCTGTGAAATCTTTGAGCTTGAAAACATATCTGTGCACTTCAGTTTATTAGACACCTTTTAAAAGTAGCATAGCTTCAGAGTATTTAAACTTCACTATGTAAAGAATCGATCTTTTTCTTAGCCTAATCATTAATCAGCACTCTATTATCAGATAGATCTTTCCC
>DJLT01000087.1:6784-44285 GCA_002435145.1 Neptuniibacter sp. UBA6509 | reverse complement strand
TGCACAGGCTGATGCAACTCTATACGGTTCTTTCCGTGTTAAAGTTGAAGACGTTGATAACCAAGCACTTGACCTAGGCGACGACTCAAGCCGCATGGGTATCAAAGGTGACGTAGACCTAGGCCTTGAAGGTACTAAAGGTTTATTCCACTGGGAAGCTCAGGTTTACGGTGTAGACGATGCTGACCAAGGCGTTACTACTGGTAACCGTCTAATGTACATTGGTGCTACTGGTGATTGGGGTACTGCACTAGCAGGTAAGCAGTATCACCCTCATTACCTTTGGGTAACTGGTCAAGGTACTTATGCAGTATTTAACTCTTCTGATGGCGCTACTGCTGAATGGAACATTCTTGGTAATGATCTACACAAGCGTCAACAAAGCACTCTAGCATACATCTCGCCTGTAATGTCTGGTTTCCAGCTTGCTGCTGGCGCAGTTGTTGGTGCTAACGTTGCTGACAGCACTGATGACGTTGATGCGTATAACATTGCTGCTAAATACTCTGCAAATGGTCTATACCTTGCAGCGTCTATCGGTAAAGGTCAGAGCGATTCTCTTCTTGTTGCTGAAGATATTGATACTTGGGGTCTAGCGGCTACTTACACTATCGATGCTCTTAAGTTAATTGCTACTTACGAAGATCGTGATTCAGCTGCGCTTGAAGCTGATGCTATGAACCTTGCTGCTATCTATAACCTAGGCAATGGCCTAAGTGTTAAAGGTCGTTACGCTGAGAAAGATATCGATGGCGCTTCTGATGAACAGTCTAACTGGACTGCTGAAGTAGAGCAGAACCTTGGTCAAGGCCGTGTTTATGCTTCTTACTGGGCATTCAACAGCGAAGCTGAAGATGTAGGCGGCGAAGCTGACCGTATCATCGTTGGTTACCGCGTAGACTTCTAAGTCGACATTTCCTTACGGAAATATTTAAAAAAGGCTTCCCTCGGGAAGCCTTTTTTTGTTGTAGATAAAAAATATACCCTTACATGTTTTTCATCTAGGCTCAACTCAGATAGAATAACGGGTTCAATATCTAGGTTCGATTTAAGGGAAACTGAATGAAAGCCAAAATGCGTAGTTTATTTGTAGCAGGGGCTGTATCTGTAATGCTTGCTCAGCCTGTTATCGCTGAAGAGGTTAATGTTGACCCATGGGAAGGGTTTAACCGGGTTATGTTTGGTTTTAATGATCGCTTAGATACTTATGCTTTGAAACCTATTTCTCAAGGTTATAAGGCCGTTATGCCTGATATGGCAGAGACAGGAGTAAGCAACTTCTTTGATAATTTATCAGATGTAGGCACGCTGCTAAATAACTTGCTGCAAGGTAAATTTCATAGCGCGGGTCAGGACTTTGCTCGAGTGACTTTTAATTCAACTCTAGGTTTAGCAGGCTTGATTGATGTTGCTACGCCAATGGGTATTGAAAAGCATGAAGAGGACTTTGGTCAAACATTTGGCTACTGGGGTGCCGAAAGTGGTCCTTATTTAGTGCTTCCGTTCTTTGGTCCTGCGACTGTTCGTGATGGTATTGGTATGCTGCCGGACGCCTTCGTTGATCCTGTCTATCATGTGAATGATAATGGCGATCGTAACGCTTTATACGTTACACGCATAATTGACGGGCGTTCTCAGCTCTTGGAATCTGAAAAGCTTATCTCAGGCGATAAATATACATTTATCCGAGATGCATACTTGCAGAAACGAGCGTTTTCGATTGCTGATGGCGATGGTGAAAACTACGACGATAGCAATTTCTAATATCTATTTGCGCCTTACTAAGATGACCCCGGTTTTTATAGTCAATTGGGGTCTATTCTTCTTTTTCTGTAGTCTTTTCTATTTTTATTATTGCATCTTTGCTCCCCAGCATTTAACGTATTCTCTCATAGATCCTTACTTGCCTTGCAAGGCTTGCTTATGAGACAAACCTACCAAACTATCTTACTGATTGATCATGTTGCTGAAGCAATCGAGTCCATTATCAATGCATGTAACCATGTAGACCTTCCACCTGTTAAAATATCTACTGCGTACAGTTCTGATTTTGCTTTAGAGTTACTTAATGAGCATGATTTCTCTCTAGTGATTGTTGGACTCAATGATCATTTTTCTTTAGATGATGTTGCTTTGTTGGCTGAAAGGCATGATCCTAAGCCTCTTATGGTTTTACTGCCAGAGCCCAAATGCGATCAGGTTTTACTCGCGTTGAGGAAAGGTGCTTGTGATGTATTTATTCAGAGTGAGATCTCTGAAAATGAAGAAGAGTTTGCCTGTTCGATTTCCAGGCTGCTTGTTCAGGCAGAATTGATTGAAAAGAATCTTCATTATCGTGAAGAGCTAGAGAAAAGCTTGAGTGAACTCAGGGTCGATCAGCAGGCCGCTAGGCAGATTCAGCAGAATATGTTGCCTGAGAAAGATGTTAGGGTTGGAGGGATTCATGCTCGATATCTTCTGATTCCATCTCTCTATTTGAGTGGTGACTTTGTGGATGTTATCTCAATTGATAATGAAAAGACGCTATTCTATCTCGCCGATGTATCTGGTCACGGGGCTTCTTCTGCTCTGGTGACGGTTTTGTTAAAAAATATGACAAATCGGTTATTACGAAATTATAGGCGCGCTTCAAGTTTTGACATATTATCGCCTATAAACACGCTCTACCGTATAAATTCGGAGTTAATCGATACCGAACTTGGTAAGCATTTGAGTATTTTTATCGGTCTTTTTGATAACGCAAACTCAACTTTGACCTATGCTGTAGGTGGGCATCACCCAATGCCTATTATTCGTGATAGTCATGGCGCTCGGTTTTTAGAGGGGCGCGGTATGCCGGTAGGTCTTTTTCCAGAGCCCCATTTTGAAGAGCGAAAGCTAGGAGAGCTAACGGAATTTGAAGTGACTATGTTTTCGGATGGTATTTTGGAAATGCTCACCGATAAAGGTATGGATGCCAAGGAGCAGAGGCTTATTGATGCTGTTCTTGATACTAAAGGAGAGGGCCCTGACTGCATCAAGGAGGCATTACTTCCGGGTATAATAAATGATGCACCCGATGATATAGCAATAATGACGATTTGCAGGCAGTAGATAATGCAAGAAGGTTTGATTTATTCAGCGTTTGTTGATGGTAGCTTCGTCCTGAAGTTTGTTGGAGACGTGCGCTTAACGCTATGCGCATCTTTAGATTGTCATTTAGATAAAGTTCTTGATCAGCCTGACGTTACTGATATTCTAATTGACCTTACTCAGGCTGAGGGCATCGATAGTACGTCCCTTGGCTTAATCGCAAAACTTTCGATCAAAGCTAATCAACGCGATCTAGGAAAGCCCACGTTGGTATCTACTGATCCTGATATCACTCGTATTCTTTATACTATGGGTTTTGATCATATTTTTATCTTATTAGAAGAGTTGCCGTTAACGGTCCGGGATCTTCAGCAACTTCCTTTAGTTCAAGAATCTGTTGATGAGATGAAAGAGAGAATAATTTCTGCGCACCGTGTTCTCATGACCCTTAATGAGACAAACCGCGAGGCTTTCAAGGATTTAGTCTCAACGCTTGAAGCTATTGATGAAAAATAGGAATTCTTCTTATATCTCTTTTTTCTGGGTCTTGTAGTATTAGCCTTGGTTGGGAGTAGATGGATCTACGTTTTGTTTATGGATAAAGCGCCCAGCCTCATTGCTTATGGACAAGCAATGACCGACATGGATGGTTGGATCGAAGGCCTGCGGGGAGGATACCCGTAGGCCTTTTTTATAGAGTTTATTCTTCTTCTACTTGATCCTTTCTGGCTCTTGCGTTATCAGCTTTTTGTATTTATCTGGTATAGTTTTAATACTTCATAGCAGCACGTCATAACGTTTTAATTTATTAGTTAATAAGTAGTGAGTTAGCTTTAAAGTTTTCTCTATGATTGCTCAATCATATCTAAATATGTAATTAGGGGTGTGAATGTCTACTCAGGGTCCATACAAAGCTTTTCTATATTGGTTGCTATTGGCTGGGGTTTTCTCTTTTTTTATTTTTTTAAGCTGGGATCTTGGCTTTTTAAATACCCTATTTGAACAAGATATCACTCGCATAAGTTTATTCATTTTTCTGCTATTTGTTTTAGCCTCTATTCATTGTTGCTACAGAAGTTGGTTTCTATCTTGTCAGTCAGTCGTATTGGCACAGTTAAAAGCAGCTCCTTACGATGAAGGGGAGGCATGTAGTACTAGCTGGTTTTCTGGAGATGCTTCCCCTGTTAGAGCTTACATCAGTGGCGTTTCACTAGGAAAAAGTGAGAGTGATAAAGTTATATTAGCAGAGCTACTTTCTGAAACTCTCAAAGGCTCTCATCAAGTGGGTTGGTTTGTTGCTGCCTTGGTCATTAAGCTGGGCTTGCTGGGCACTGTCGTTGGCTTTGTGTTGATGCTGAGTTCTATTTCTGGAATTGAGGAGCTAGATATTTCAGATATCAAAGATTTAATGCAGCAGATGACGCAGGGGATGGGAGTTGCGATGAATACAACGATGATAGGTTTGATTTCAAGTATGCTCCTAGGTGTTCAGCTGCTGCTTCTTGATCGTTGTGCGGATGGGTTAATTGTTGATGTAGTCGATTTTGCGCAGTTAGTTGAGCATGGCTCTGAAGGAGCAGATGATAATGCCTCTGTTTCAACGTAAAAATAGCTTTGATATCGATCCATTTACAGACTTACTGTTCAATGTTCTGCTTACATTTACTTTTCTTTTTTTAATCGCTTTACTGTTGTTAAATCCGCCGGCAAAAACGGGGATTATTGATCCCAAAGCTGAGTTCGTCGTTACGGTTAGTTGGCCTGATAATGACCCTAATGATATAGATGTTTGGGCATCAGGGCCTGATGGAACAAAGGTTTGGTATAAGAAAGCACAGGATGGCTTGATGCATTTAGATCGAGACGACCGAGGGTTGGCGAATGATACTCAAATGGTAAATGGCAAAAAAATACAGAACCCTCTAAATCAGGAAGTTTTGACAATTCGGGGGCGGCCACCAGGTGAATTTATTATCAACGTCCATTACTTCAAAAGTGAAACTAAAAGTGAGATACCTGTCACGATTTATCTGGCTGAAGTTAACCCGACGATGAAGGTTCTACACTACCAGACTGCGACTTTGGTTAATGAGGGCGATGAAAAAACACTTGTTAGATTTACGATTGCTCCTGATGGTTCAGTAAGCAATATTAATCAGTTGCAGAAAAGCTTAGCCAAGGTTCAGGGTAAGTGATTTGTTGCTTTGAATTCATTACCAGCTAACTTTTTATCAATCCCGCTAACGAATATTTATTATTCGAATGTGTTGATATATCCCCGAATCGCTAAGTCTAGAGGGTACGGTCATTAGTTAAATGCTCGCTTGGGTTTCAAGGACCCATTGTAAGCTTTCATCTCTTGCTTCGCTTAGCTTAAGCATTTGTGCTTGTTTTATTATCTCGTCCCAGTTCCCTGTCATATAGTTTTTAACATCACTTAATAACTCACCTAATATCCCTTCGTTGTGTAAAAGGGCTTGTGATATCTCGGCTGAAATTGGCAGTTGTTGCATGATCTCTTCAAGTTCAAAATTCAACATGGCGTCAATGCCTGATAGCATCCCCGTCATGAAGGCTGTGCTTGAGTTTGATATTCCATATTCGTTGGCTAATTTTTCGCACATTCTTGCACGAGTGAGTGCTTCACGAGTGAGTTCGCAGGCAGCTGTGGAATTTTGTGTGGTGCTAATAAGAATCGCCCACTTTTTTAATTCATCTATGCCAAGAGCAATAATAGCTTCGTTTATGCTATTGATCTTTCGTGTGATTGAAAAGCGAACAGAGTTTACAATTTTCAGAAGACGTAAAACCAATTCAGGGTCTTTACATACGATTGCTTCAAGTGATTCTGGGGAGGCCTTTGGGTTTTCGAGCTCGGCCATCAGTTGAAGATTCGTTAGGTCATTGCCCGTCAGTTTTCGGCCTTCAACAAGTTGGGGGCGGCAAAAGAAATAGCCTTGAAATAGTTTAAACCCAAGCTGTTTACAGTATTCGTACTCAGCTTGAGTCTCGACTTTTTCTGCTAAGAGTGTGACTTTATGTTTCTTCAGTTGAGTAATATGTTCAATTAGTTGGCTTGGTGAGAGTTGCTGAATATCGATTTTAACTATTTTAGCGAGTTCTAATGCAGGTTCCCAGCTTTGATCATAGATGAAATCATCAAGCGCTAAACGATAACCCTTTTTTACAATCATCTTTAACCTTTCCATTATCTCGTCAGTTATGGCGACGTCCTCTAAGACTTCTAAGACAAGTGCATCAGGTTTTAGGGTGGGGAGATTGCCATTATAAAGCCATTCAGCATTAAAATTTATAAATGCAGGAAGGGTTCGTATTTGACCATTTTGAAGAATACTGCTGTATGCGTGCAGTAAAACTTCGGCGGTAGCTTGAGTACCATCGAATGGGAGTTGAGGTCCATCGCCTTTGGCATCACGATATAGAAGTTCGTATGCAATGGTATTGAGATCTTTATCGAAGATCGGTTGGCGCGCAAGCAAAATAGATGAAGCCAAGTCTTTTTATTATCCTAAATTTTTTTTTTTTATTGTAGGCTATTAGAAATAATAGCGATTAAATTATAAAAAAACGACCATTCTTTATGTATGTGTTTATTCCGTTCCCTAATAACAGGTTAATCTATATGCTTTTTCTACAGGAAAACATTGAAAATGTAGGAAGTTGATAGGGTTTATTAAGTGCTCTGTTTAATTGTTTATCGAGAGAATCACCAGGTTATATGATTACACGAAGACATTTTTTGGTTGGTAGTTTCCCATTAACGATTTCGGCATGTACTACACACGATGCTTTTCGTTTAGCTGAAAGTGTTGCTAGAGGGAGTTCCCTTGAAAGTATTGTCACCTCGCAAGCTCAGAGTAAAGCGAAAGCTTGGGTGGCCAATCCTGACTCTCTTAAAAGTGATGTGAAACGTTTTGAACGTTTCTTGAGTAGTATTTCCGGTAGTTGGGGTGATAGCGATAGCATAAGAGCGACACCAAAGGAGTACGTTAAATATACGGATAGTTATATAAACCGTGCACGTATTAATTTTGAAACAGGATTGGTTACGGTTGAGAGCTTAGATCCTCTTCTGCTTAAGAAAACGATAGTCACTACCTTATTAACCCCTTTTAATCCTGAGCGAGTAGACCTTTTTTCAGATAAGGATGTGCCTCTAGGTGATGTACCATTTTTATATAATCAGTTGACAGACAATGAAGGCAAACCTGTTCGTTGGGAGTGGCGTGCAGAGCGGTTTGCTCAATACCTTGTAGATAAAAAGCTACAAAGTAGAGAGATTGTAGATGTTTCGGGAAATCATAAGAAATTAGTGTTTGTAGAGTTTCCTCTCGTTGAGAAACATAGTGTAAATAGGAAGTTTAAGTATTCGGCTTACGTTGAGCGGTTTGCAAGTCAGTACGGTCTTGAGTCAGCTTTAGTGTATGCGATTATAAAAACAGAGAGTAATTTTAATCCTTATGCTGTGAGTTGGGTTCCTGCCTATGGATTGATGCAAATTGTGCCTACTACTGCGGGGCGTGATGCCTTCGAGTTTATACATGGCTATCCAGCTACGCCGTCATCCGCTTACCTTTTCAATATTGAGAATAATATTCGAATGGGCTGTGCGTATTTATCCATATTGAATACTCGCTATCTGGCAAAAGTAAGGAATATTCGAAGTAAGGAATATTGTGTTATTGCTGCCTATAATGGTGGAGCAGGAAATGTATTAAGGAGCTTTTCATCAAGTAATGATGAGGCTTTTAAAAAAATAAATCGCTTGTCGCCAGAGCAAGTTTGGGCTGTTTTAAGGAGCAAGATGCCTAGCGAAAGCCGATCCTATCTTGTAAAAGTTGTCGAAGCTAAGAAGAAATATCGTTAATTTGACTATACTTTTTTATATATTGATCTACCACAATGGATGAATAGTGGTGAATCGTTAGGGTAACTGAAACAGCTCAAAGGATGAGTGCCATATATAATGCTTAAGCAGACGTTGTCGCCATTAAATAAGATAAAGATAGTGCTTGTGGGGGGAGGGCTGATTGCGCTGCTTTTGCTTGTTGCCTACCTCAGCGTGTCCTTAAAGGGCTCCAATATTTCTAATTGGGCTCAAGATGCGGCTCATTCTGCACGTCAATTGGCAGGTTGGGTTGATAACGAACTTGATCAGGCAAAATCTCGTTTAGTCTATGTTTCTAAACTGCCGCAGTTTTCCACAGCACTAGATAGAAAGCTTGTTGATCTGTCGGTTAACGGAATTCCTTTAGCGTTAGATCCTAAGCGCAGAGAGGTCCTTGATTGGACTCTGAAAGAAAGCTCCTATGGTTTCAATGTATTATTTGTCCTCTTTCCAAACGGTGACCATTATTTATCTCACCCGTTTTCAGTTCAGAAGTCATTAAAAACATATAACCTTTCTCATCGCTCCTATTTTCAGAAGGCGACTCTCTATAAGCAGCCTGTGTTATCAAATGCGTTTGTGGGGGCTGATGGTATTCCCGCTATTGCTATTGATGTACCCATTACTAATGAAAAGGAGGAGATTACATCTCATTTAGGAGGGGTTTTGCATCTAAGTATGATGTCTGAGTTATTGAGTAAGCAAGGTCGTCATGCTCTTGATGAGCGGTATTTTTTATTGGATCGAAAAGGAAGCGAAGTCGTAAAAACAGGATTAGATACTACTCAGTTTTTACAATTAAAAGCGTTGATGACGGGGCGTGGTATTTGGCAAAGTTTGGAGGGTGATTACCCATATTTAACGGATGTTATTCATCAGCCAGGTAATGATCAATTAGTGATTTTAGTTCGTTTGCAAAGTGGCTGGACCTTAGGTGTTGTTTCTGGATTAGATGTTGTTTCTGAGCAGTTTTCGGATGATATCCGACATACTGCATTCATTGCTGCCTTTCTGATTTGCTTAATTATCGGTGCAAGTATTTTATTAGTGCAAAAAATTGGTACTAAATGGCAATTAGCAGAGGGCGAATTGAAGCAGGTAAATGATCAATTGGAGCTCAGAGTCGAGCGTAGAACTGAGCAGTTGGTCATGCGGGAAAGAGGTATACAGGATGCTAAGAATCGGCTTCAGGATATTATAGAGGCAACTAGGGTAGGTACTTGGGAATGGAACTTACAAAGTGGTGCTTGTGAAATTAATCAGCGTTGGGCTGAGATCACGGGATATGAGCATGATGAGCTCTTTCCCTTAACTATACCTACATGGGAGCGTCTTGTTCATAAGGATGATTTAACTCATGTGCAGGAGAAACTGAATCAACACTTAAAGGGTGAGGTGGAACATTTTGCCTGCGAAATCCGTATGCAGCACAAAGAAGGGCATTGGGTTTGGGTCTTGATTCAGGGGAGGGCTACTGAACTAGATGGTTTAGGTAAGCCTGTACGTATGTCTGGTACGTGCATGGAGATTAGTGAGCGAAAGAAAGCGGAAGCGGCGCTTAAGATGGCTGCGAGTGTTTTTTCTCATGCTC
Organism: Neptuniibacter sp. UBA6509; assembly: GCA_002435145.1. Taxonomy (GTDB): domain Bacteria; phylum Pseudomonadota; class Gammaproteobacteria; order Pseudomonadales; family Balneatricaceae; genus Neptuniibacter. The sequence goes on along the minus strand of DJLT01000087.1, from coordinate 34,713 downwards.
GCGAAGGGATTTTGATTACAAATAGTAAGGGGCTAATCGTCGATGTAAATGATACTTTCACGCTTCTAACAGGTTATTCAAAGGATGAATCCCTAGGGCGTAATCCTAGTTTTCTCAAGTCTGGTCTACAGTCAGATTCATTTTATAAGCAGATGTGGGAAGAGTTAGAGATTAATGGGCATTGGAGTGGTGAAGTTTGGAATCGTAAGAAATCAGGGGAGTTCTTTGCTGAACTTTTAACTATTAGTGCGGTTAAGGAAAAGGATGGTCAGATAAACAATTATGTGGCTCTTTTTTCTGATATTACGCGTTCAAAAATGAATGAGCAAAGGCTAGAGCATGTAGCGCATTATGACCCGCTTACGAATCTGCCTAATAGAGTATTGCTAGCGGACAGGCTGAATCAAGCGTTGTTGTTAGCGAAAAGGAAAAAAGAATTAGTATTGGTTGCCTATATTGATTTAGATGGTTTTAAGCAAATAAATGATAATTATGGTCATGATCAAGGCGATTATTTACTAATAGAAATAGCTAGAAAAATGAAATCCTGCTTACGAGGAAGTGACACAATCGCTCGTTTAGGTGGTGATGAGTTTGTTGCAGTATTAACAGGATTTCAGAAAATAAATGACAGTATTACGTTGCTTGAGAGGCTTTTAAAAGCGGCATCTCTACCTGTATTGCATAAGCAGAGACAATATAAGGTTTCTGCGAGTATTGGAGTGACTAGCTACCCTCAACTTGATGAGGTGGCGGAGGATCAGCTATTGCGACAAGCTGATCAAGCAATGTACCAAGCTAAAATAGAAGGTAAAAATAGGTATCATTTCTTCAGCCCTGAAAAAGACCGAGCGGCTAAAGGGTTTAATGAGAGCCTGAAAAGCATCAAAAAGGCGTTGGGTCGTAATGAATTTGTTCTCTATTACCAGCCTAAGGTAAATATGAAAACAGGTTCTGTTATCGGTTTTGAGGCCTTAATTAGATGGAGCCATCCCGAGCGAGGTTTGCTGGCGCCGGCGCAATTTTTACCAATTGTTGAAGGGCACTCGCTCAGTATCGAGTTGGGGGATTGGGTGCTTGCTACCGCGTTATGTCAGTTGAATGCGTGGAACAAGGCCGGGTTAGATTTTACCTTGAGTATTAATGTAAGTAGCCTAGAGATACAGCAGGCGGATTTTGTGGATAAATTGGGTCAATCTCTTTCAAAATATCCTGACCTTAAACCTTCGGCTTTGAGTATCGAGATTCTTGAAACGAGTGCGTTAGAAGATGTAGATCAAGTCTCATCAACAATAATTGCATGTCAAAATTTAGGAATATCCTTTTCATTGGATGATTTTGGTACGGGCTATTCTTCATTAACTTATTTAAAACGATTGCCCGCAGCAGAATTGAAAATAGATCAAAGTTTTGTGCGTGACATGTTAGATGATCCTGACGATCTCGCAATACTGCAAGGTGTACTAAGTTTATCAAGAGCCTTCCGTAGAGAGGTGATTGCCGAAGGGGTTGAAACTGAAGAGCATGGAGTGATGTTGCTTCAGTTAGGTTGTGAAAATGGTCAAGGTTATGGCATTGCTAAACCGATGCCTGCATATGAAGTCGAAGGCTGGGTTAAAGCTTGGAATCCTCCTTCCTCATGGGTAAAGACGGTTTGTTTGGGTTCGAAGCAGACGTCTGTATTAAATGCAGTGGTTGAGTTAAAAGCGTGGATGAAAACGATTATTGAAACTGTCCAATCATCTGAGTTTTCAGTAGAAAAGATAGAGCTAAGTTATTGTTATCTAGGGCGCTGGATCGAGAATGAAGGCGCTTCCGTTCTAGCAACGGATATAGATAAATATGGCGTAGTTGAGCAGCATAAACAACTACATGAAGCGGCAGAAGCTCTGTTTGCTGCATATCAATTGGATCAATCAAATATTGTTCAAAATGAAATCACGGCTTTCGTTTCTAAGGGAGAGCAGTTGGCGAGTTCATTAATGGCAGCGGCTCTTGCCAATTCTGGTTAATTATAAAATCAGGCTATTGAGTGTAGCTTCCTCATTATAAGTAAGTATTAAGTTTGCTTTTCAAAGAGTAGTTAGGGTTTAATCCTCAGTTCTTAATGTGATTAATTAGTTATTGATATTCTGGAGCGTTTTTTGACTCAGTTTCGCCCTTGTATAGACCTGCATCAAGGCCAGGTAAAGCAGATTGTTGGTGGCAGCTTAAATGATCAAGGTGCTGACACAAATTTTGTTAGTAGTCAGGATGCTGCATATTATTCTGCTTTGTATCGACAGAATGAGCTTTTAGGTGGGCATGTTATTGCTTTGGGGCCTGGAAATAAGGAACAGGCACTTAAAGCGCTATCTACTTGGCCTAAGGGATTACAGTTTGGCGGAGGGGTGAATAATACTAACGCTGCTGAATTTCTTGAGGCGGGTGCCTCACATGTAATCGTCACCTCGTATCTATTTGAAGATGGCCAGTTTAGTTGGAAGCGATTAAATGAGATTAAGGCCATAACGGGTGCGGATCGACTTGTGCTTGATCTGAGTTGTCGTCGTACTGCATCAGGTTGGAATATAGCGACTGATCGTTGGCAAACTGTGACGGACACCTTAATCAATGAGGAAACGCTTACTGCTCTAAGCGAACATTGTGCTGAGTTTTTAATTCATGCTGCTGATGTAGAAGGGTTACAGGGTGGTATAGATAAAGATCTGGTTTCTTTGCTAGGTAAGTACTGCACTATACCCGTGACTTATGCTGGAGGGGCGCGTTCATTAGAAGACCTTAAATTGGTTGAGCGCTTATCTCAAGGTAAAGTAGATTTAACAATTGGCAGTGCGCTTGATATTTTTGGTGGCTCCGGTGTTACGTTAGAAGAGTGCATTACTTGGAATAATCGAGGTTAGAGCTGTAAGGAGCGGCATTTATCTGATGCCACTCCTAATTTGTCCTGATGAGTTTCTGTTATCTACTTAATTGCCTTTAAATAACTTCGCGAATTCTCCATACCCCTTTGTCTCTAACTCTTCCTTTGGAATAAAGCGAAGTGACGCTGAATTAATACAATAGCGCAGCCCTGTTGGAGCTGGACCGTCAGTGAAAACGTGCCCTAAATGGGAATCTGCCTTTGGGCTTCGAACCTCCACTCGTTTCATAAACAGAGAGTTATCTTCATGCTCGGTAATTTTCATACCGTTTATGGGCTGAGTGAAACTCGGCCAGCCTGTACCTGATTTAAATTTATCCATCGATGAAAAAAGAGGCTCCCCGCTTACGATATCGACATAAATACCGTCCCGTTTTTCATCCCAGTATGGATTTTCGAAGGGGCGTTCAGTACCGTCTTCTTGAGTAACATTATATTGCAGTGGTGTTAGTGTAGAGCGAAGGTAATGCTCTGATGGCTGTACGAATGAGTTTGCATCTACGTCAGCCACAGAGGCTTGATTACGAAATTGTGAGTAATCTATTTTTAGTCCATCTCCCCATTTATCAGTTAAAAACTGATCGCGGCCTGAGCCATTTCTATAGTAGCTGTAGCGAATAGGATTACGGTGGTAGTAATCTTGATGATAGTCTTCGGCTGGATAGAAGGCTGTAAGGGGGCTTATTTCTGTTGCGACAGGGTCATCATAAACGCCAGATGCTTGCAGCTTTGCAATCGATTTTTCAACGGCAATCTTTTGTGCTTCATTATGGTAAAACACTGCAGGGCGGTATTGTGCACCTCTATCGACAAATTGGCCTTTCCCATCGGTAGGATTCATTTCACGCCATAAGCGTTCTAGCAGTCCTTCATAGGAAATGACATTAGGGTCATAATAAACTTGGACGGCTTCTGTGTGTTTGGTCTGCCCAGAAGAGACCTGTTTATAGGTTGGGTTTGGTTTGATGCCGCCGCTGTATCCGGAAATAACTTGTACAACCCCTTCGAGTTTTTCAAAGTCTGCTTCGGTACACCAAAAACAGCCACCTGCAAACGTAGCGATAGCTAGACGTGAAGATGCAGAAGAGTCCGCAACCGTAACAGCAGAAGAGTTGCTTAGGTTCACGCCTTTTTCCGTTCCCGTGACTAAGGTTGCTATGCCTAAGCCGCTAAAGGTGATTATTGTTGCCGCTACAAACTTATTCATATTGATCCAAACCCTGTAAATATCGATAGTGAGTTTTAGATGCGTATAACTCTGTTTGGTTCAGATAATTTATGAATAATCTTAAAACTGCGTCATTTGAAACTTTTGCTATGCTTATACCAAACAATACAATTAATGATTGAGTGTTCAATTTCTGTGGTGTTTTTTTAAAATTGCAATAATTAGGCTTGATCGGTCCTAAGCTTATTTTAATTACTTGGATAAATCTTAGCCAATATATCCAATATAGCTTCTGCAAAGGAATGAATGATGCTGTTAGATCCTGAAAGTAAACTTGTAGAATCGCCTTGCGTAAGAAACTGTTGCCTTGATGAAAAGGACATTTGTTTAGGCTGCTATCGTACATTTGATGAAATATTACAGTGGAGCAAAGAATCTGAGGAGGGTAGGAAATCAATTTTAGCTAAGGCCGAAATGAGAAAAGTTGAACGCTATACGTAACCCTTTCTTCAGTCAAAAAGCATTTCTAGAAAAGTGAACAAAACTCTATACAGATCATGAAGATGGTGTAAAAAGATAAATAATAGTTGGATGTGTGTTTTTTTTGGGGAAACCCTTTGACTTCTGTGTGAACTTAAGCGATTTTTATAGCTAAATAAGTTAGAGGCCTTTGTGTCGCAAGAACGGTCTCTTTTTTGTATGTTTTTTATACTTCAGTCATTTGGAGATTTTTTGATGACCTCCGTCAGTACCCTAAAATTCCCAGAAGAGATCTCCATCGCTAACGTGATAGAGTGGAAGCATAAACTTGTAGATTTTTTAAATGCCCCATCGCCTTTAATTCTAGATGGTGAAAATTTACTCAGAGTAGACACCTCTGCTATACAGCTTATGGCTGCTTTTGTTCTTAAAGCAGTGGCCCAAGATAAAACAGTTCAGTGGCAAAATCCGTCACCGGCATTGCTTCAAACGGTTCAACAGCTTGGTCTGAAAGAAACATTACTAATTACAGATTGATTAATATTATTAGGTCGTATTGGAGAGATATAAATGGCTAGCATCTTAGTGGTTGATGACTCAGCTTCCTTGAGAAATATGGTGACTTTTACCCTCAAGCAAGAAGGGTATCAAGTTGTAGAAGCGACTAATGGGCAAGAGGCCTTAGGTAAGGCTAAAACTGCAAGGTTTGACTTAGTGTTAACCGATGTAAATATGCCTATTATGGATGGCATCACATTATGTGCAGAGCTACGTAAACTCCCAGCTTTTAAGTTTACCCCTATTCTTGTGCTGACTACCGAGAGCTCGCCTGAAATGAAACAGAGAGGTAAAGGTGCAGGTGCTACGGGTTGGTTGGTGAAACCGTTCAACCCAGAGAAGCTTTTAAGTACGATTAAACGTGTTGTAAGGTAATCATTAGATGAGTATTGATCTTTCTCAGTTTATATCGACCTTCCTAGAAGAAAGTTATGAAGGTTTAGAGGTAATGGAATCCAGTTTGTTAAATATGGGTTCTGCTGATGAAGAAACGATCAATACAATATTTAGAGCTGCGCACTCTATAAAGGGGGGGGCAGGGACATTTGGTTTTACAGAAGTCGCTGACTTTACTCATATAGTTGAAACGTTGCTGGATGAGCTGCGTAGCGGCAAACAGCAAATAACATCATCGTTGACTAACTTACTTCTAGAATCCGTTGATTGTATTAAGATGTTGCTAGAAGCTGCTCAAGATGGCCCTGAAGCTGATTCGGACATGATTCTGCGGGTGCAAAGCGCACTTGAAACGGCGTTAGGTGTTGAGAATAGTGAATCTGATACGACACCGAATGTTGCGCAAGAGGTGATTAGTCAGAGCGATGAGAGCTGCTGGAAAATCACTTTTATCCCTAACTCAGGTCTCCTGCAAAGTGGCCATGAGCCTGCTTTTATGTTCGAGGCGTTGGCTGGCTTAGGTGACTTAAATGTTCACGCTAATACCGAAAAATTACCTGAACTGTTTAAGCTCGACTGTGAAAGCGTTTACCTGAAGTGGGAACTGTATCTTCATTCTCAATGCTCTGAAGATGAGATCAAGGAAATATTTGAGTGGGTAGAAGATGAGTGTGAATTGCATATTGAGCGCTCAACCTATGGAACCGCTCAAACGTCAAATGCAGAAGCAGACTCTCTAGCTAGCACCTCTAAAGCGACACCTGCCGGTTGGGATATATTGTTTACACCCGCCGATACCATTATGGAACGGGGCAATGAGCCAAGTTTTTTACTTGAGGCTTTAGCGGAACTCGGCCCTATAGATATAGATGTATCCACAGCTAACCTACCTGATCTTAATTCATTAAATCCTGAGAAAGTTTATCTGGCGTGGCGAATCGCTTTACAGTCTGAGTGTGAAGAGCAAGAGATTCGAGAAGTATTTGAATGGGTTGAAGATGAATGTCAGCTGGAGATCTATCCTCTACAGGCATCCAATTCGGAACAACCCAATGATGCTGAAGTAAAAAATACAGACAATGCCTTTACTGCACAGGCAGATTCTACGCTTGATAGTACTACGGCTAAACCGGTAACTTCCTCACCGCCAAATCAGACGACTCCTGCCGCAAATAAAGTACCTACTAAGCAAGAGAGCTCTCCTTCTAAAACGGGAGTCTCAGCTAAAAAGGGTAAAACTGCTTCAGAAAGCTCCTCGATCCGTGTTGATACCGATAAAGTTGATGCTCTTATCAACAGAGTGGGTGAGCTTGTGATAACACAAGCAATGCTCGGGCAGGTGGGTGATGAGTTAGCAGAGATTACCAGCGGAACAGAAATTGAACGCTTGCAAGCAGGGCTTGAGCAATTAGAACGAAATACACGTGATCTCCAAGAAGATGTCATGCGTGTTCGTATGCTACCGATCAGCTTTGTATTTAATCGTTTCCCTCGTTTGGTTCACGATGTAAGTGGAAAGCTAGGAAAAAAGGTTGAGTTGACGATAACCGGTGAGCAAACAGAGATTGATAAAACGGTTATGGAAAAAATAGGTGACCCTATGGTTCACCTTATACGAAATTCACTGGATCATGGGTTAGAAACACCGGAAGAACGTATTGCTGCAGGAAAATCGGAAACTGGCCATGTGGAGTTGAGTGCTTATCATCAAGGTGGATATATCATTATTGATATTATTGATGATGGTCGGGGGCTTAATACTGAGAAAATTTATAATAAGGCCCTTGAAAAGGGTTTGATTACGGCTGATCAACCTCTGACTGATGATGAAATAAATGAGTTAGTGTTTAAACCCGGTTTTTCTACGGCAGATGCTGTCAGTGACCTTTCCGGCCGTGGCGTAGGCATGGATGTGGTGCGTCGAAATATTGAATCTTTAGGTGGGCATGTCAGTGTGAAGTCTGAACCAGGTCATGGTTCTACTTTTAGTGTCAGTTTGCCGCTCACGCTTGCCATTCTAGATGGACAGCTAATTCGCGTACACGAAGAGACTTATATCATTCCTTTGATCGCTATTGTTGAGACAATTTTAGCGGATAGTTCCGATATTAGCCCTATTGCGGGTGAAGATAAACTACTGCATTTTAGAGATGAATATATCCCTCTTATCAATCTGCGTAGTTTATTTAAATTGCCGCCTGTAAATGATCAGTTAGATAGTAGTTTAATTGCAATTGTTGAAAGTGGTGGGCAGAAAATTGGGCTTGTGGTCGACGAGTTATTCGGTCAACAGCAAGTTGTGATTAAGAGTTTAGAGGTGAACTTTAAACGTATTGATGGCTTTGCTGGCGCGACTATTTTAGGAAATGGGCGGGTTGCTTTAATTTTAGATGTTGAAGGTTTAATTAAACGAGGCTTGAACTTTGAAACGGCTGCGGTTGCTAAAAAGAGAAATGCTATTTTTGAAAATGGTAATTCTTCTAGTAGTAACTCTTCAAATTATAAGGCAGCGGTATGAATGACACTGAATGGTCCGAAGAGACCGCTATGTTAGAGCAAAAAAGTAATGGACAGCAGTATTTAAGCTTTCTGTTAGATGATGAAGAGTTTGGGTTAGACATATTAAGAGTGCAGGAGCTGCGAGGGTGGACCCCCGTTACGCAGATTCCGGACATGCCGAGTTATTTGAAAGGTGTTCTTAATCTACGTGGGGCGATCATTCCTATTATTGATTTAAGGGAACGTTTTGGGCTTGAGACGGTTGAATATGGCCCAACAACGGTTGTGATTGTCATTAAAGTAGAGAGTGAAAGTGGTGAACGAGTGATGGGGATTATTGTGGATGCGGTAGCTGAAACTTATACATTTACCCCTGATCAAGTTCAACCCGCACCACAGATGAAAGGTGTGATTAATTCTGAATATATTACGGGCTTAGTGGCACAAGATGAAAAAATGATCGTCTTGATGGATGTCGATGAGCTAATGAATTCCGATGAGTTGGCTGTAGAACAGTCAGCAGATACCGAAGTATAAGCGTAGGACGCGGAGGATAGATAATGAAAATCAATGAGCCCATTACGGATCGCGAGATTAAGCTCAGAGATGGTCAGGAACTGGTTACTAAAACGAATCTTAAAGGGATTATCACCTATGTGAACCCTGATTTTATTGAGATAAGTGGTTTTAGTCATGATGAGCTCGTGGGTAAAAACCACAATGTTGTTCGTCACCCAGATATGCCGCCAGCCGCGTTTAAAGATTTATGGGATACCTTGAAGCTAGGGCGCCCGTGGTCAAAATTAGTAAAAAACCGCTGCAAGAATGGTGATTACTATTGGGTTAAAGCAAACGTAACTCCGATATTCCGTAATGGTGAAATCGTCGAGTATATGTCTGTGCGTACTCGGCCCTCTGTAGAGGAGGTTGAACAATCTACGGCGCTTTATGCAAAGTTAAAGCGTAATGAGGCGACTATCCCGTCTCCTAGCCAAGTGACGAATGAGAATTTATCTGCAGAAATTTCCAAGTTCGCACTGATTTCTGTTGTCGCAGCGGTGCTTATTAATGCGGCTATTTATTTGGCAGGAGCTCCTGGCATCGCATTGATGGCCGGTCCTATCGTCGCATTTATCTTAATGTATTTTGGCGTTACTTCATGCATCAACAATAAAGTTGTGACTCCTTTAAAAGAAGCCAAGCGGCATATGCTTGATATCACAGAGGGTGAGTACTTAGCTTCTATCCCTTTGGATGAATCAGGCGAGACGGGTGAGCTTAAGCGGATGGTTAAGATCCTCGCTGTAAAATTAGGCTACGAAGTTAATGATGCAAGAGAAGCAGGCAAGCGCTCTCAACGAATTAAAGTCGCATTAGATAATGTGTCTTCAAGTGTAATGCTAGCGGATAATGAGGGAGAGATAATCTATTGTAATGATTCAGCACTAAATATGATGCGTAATGCTCAAGAGGATATTCGGGAAAAACTTCCAGATTTTGATGCTGAAACGATTCTAGGTTCAAATTTTGATATTTTTCACGAAAAGCCTGAGCATCAGCGACGAATGCTTGAGAGCTTGAAGAGCACATATAACGGGCACATTAAAGTAGGTGCGCGTAGTTTTGCACTAATAGCTAATCCAGTAATTGATGAGCAAAATAACCGTTTAGGTACGGTTGTTGAGTGGATGGATACGACTGATCAGCTTAGAGCAGAGGATGAAGTAGAGCAGCTTATTCAGAAAGCTTCACTGGGTCAGCTTGATGAGCGTCTAGATGTTTCAGCGTACAGCGGCTTTATGCAGAATGTCGCATCGGGTGTAAACCAGATGCTTGATGCTGTCGTTGAGCCAGTAAGAGAGATTAAGCGTGTTCTAAGTGCTCTATCTGATGGTGATTTAACCCAGCAGATGAGTGGAAATTTTAAAGGTGAATTTGCTGAACTTAATGATTCGCTGAATAGCTCACTGCATAACCTTAACAATATGGTGGGCCAGATAAGAACCGCGGGTCAGAGCATTACGACTGGCTCTTCTGAGATTTCCACGGGTAACGGTACATTAAGCACGCGTACTGAAGCTCAGGCGGCTAGCTTGCAGGAAACTGCTGCGAGTATGGAGCAGATGACGAGTACTGTAAGGCAGAACGCAGATAACGCTGATGAAGCGCGTACTCAAGCAGCTGGCGCGCAAAAATTAGCGGAAAAGGGCGGTGAGATTTCCAATAAAGTGGTCACCTCCATGGGAGATATTCGCTCGAGCTCCACTAAAATTGCTGAAATTATTGGTGTGATCGATGAAATCGCATTCCAGACGAACCTTCTAGCCTTAAATGCTGCAGTTGAGGCGGCTAGAGCCGGTGAGCAAGGTCGAGGCTTTGCGGTTGTTGCTTCTGAAGTAAGGAGTTTGGCGCAACGAAGTGCAGGTGCTGCAAAAGAGATTAAAGAGCTTATTAGTGACAGTGTAGAAAAAGTTGAAGAGGGTGGTTTGTTTGTTGATGAATCCGGAAAAGCACTAGCTGAAATTATGGATTCTATCAAAAACGTATCGACTATCATTAGCGAGATTGCTGCAGCGAGTCGTGAACAAGCGATTGGTATTGAGCAAGTTAATATAGCTGTAACCCAAATGGATGAAGGAACGCAGCAAAATGCTGCGTTAGTTGAGCAGGTTGCAGCTGCATCTTCTTCGATGGAAGATCAAGCAGGGCAGCTTCAGCGGTTGGTCAATCAGTTTACAGTATCCGAAGTTGATACTGTCACTGAATCACATAGTGGGGGGCAGGGGCTTAATAGGGTTAGAGATTTAGCGTCGGCTGCTTCTACGCCTAGCCAAGGGCAGCAGCGTAGCCCTTCACCTTCACGTAAGGCTCCACCTATTATCACTGCCGGAGGAAGTAGTGATGAGTGGGAAGAGTTTTAATTGAACTAGAAAAATAGGGATCTTTTTACCCGTTGGGTTGAAGGTCCCTCGTTATCTATCAACTTTCGAAATGTTTATTACCAGAGGTTTTAATGTCGATAGCTGATGAACACGAGCGTGAATTTGTTTTTACAACAAAGCATTTTTCGAAAGTGCGGGATGAGTTGTATGATTACGCGGGCATTGTTCTAGCAGACCATAAAATTGATATGGCGTATAACCGCCTTGTACGTAGACTTCGAGAGTTAAGGTTAGATGGTTTTGATTCGTACTTCCAATATCTAGATGCTAATCCTTCAGAATTTACTCAGTTCATTAATGCTTTAACGACTAACTTGACTGCTTTTTTTAGAGAGAAGCATCATTTTGATTTTATTAATGAACACATACTTCCGGAAATAGCTGCTTCAGGCCAACGTAAGTTAAGAGCATGGTCTGCGGGTTGCTCATTAGGCGAAGAACCCTACAGCTTAGCGATGACTATTCTGGATTCTAGTGTTAATACAGCTTCTTGGGATATTCGTTTATTGGCCACCGATATTGATTCAAAGGTTTTAGGTAGCGCCCAAGCAGGAATTTACGCTAATGAAAGGGTTAACTCAATGTCTAAGGCGTTGGTGCAGAAATGGTTTTTAAAAGGTCGAAATGGTAATGAAGGTCATATAAAAATACGCAATGAGCTCCAGTCGCTGATCACGTTTAACTATTTGAACCTGATGGAAGAGTGGCCGATGAAAGGGCCATTGGACTTTATCTTTTGCCGTAATGTCATGATCTATTTTGATCAAGAAACTCAAGCAGGTCTTTTACAGCGGATGGCTGGGCTCCTTAAGCCCGGTGGATATCTATTCGTGGGGCATTCTGAAGCGCTTGCTCGTCACGCAAGTAGTTTTGAGCTGGTAGGTAAAACGATCTATAGGAAAGTGGATACTCATTAGTGAATAGGGAAAATTTTCCAGAAATATTGAATGGCTTTGAGTCGATTATGCCTTTTTGGGAGCCTCGCTGGGAAAAATATGCGGTGAAGGTAAAGCCTGGAGAGTATTACGTATCAAGGGATAACATAGTTATCACCACTGTCCTAGGTTCTTGTGTTTCAGCGTGTATTTTTGATCCTCAAACTGGGCTTGGTGGTATAAATCACTTTATGCTCCCATCCGGTGAGCAAGGAGGTGATCTATATCGATCATCACGCTATGGCCTGTTTGCAATGGAGCAGCTAATTAATGAGCTGATGAAGCATGGTAGTCAGCGTTCAGATTTGCAGGTTAAATTAGCGGGTGGGGGGGATATGATCAGCGGCTTGACGAGTATCGGGCAGCAGAATATTGACTTTATTTTGCAATATATTAAGGATGAAGGCTTAAAGGTTGTCGCCTCTGATCTAGGTGGTGATCAAGCAAGAAGAATTGCATATTTCCCGCAAGAGGGGAGAATGTTAGTTAATAAACTTGATCATCGTGAAGATCAGAAACTTATTGAAGAAGAGAAGTCCTATCGTGTGGATGTGGATGAGCATTTAGATGATACTGATGTTGAATTGTTTTAAGTTGATGAATTAAGGCAGTATTTTAAAAGTTAGATTGAGATTTAAGAGTTCCATGTTGTTTTAAATTCGGAACTTGTCGACCCAAATAGCTATTTAGGTGTTGGTCAAAAATATGGATGGAATCCGAGTACTAATCGTCGATGATTCAGCGTTAGTTAGGAATGTGTTAACGGAATTGTTGTCTCTTGATTCTAGTATTGAGGTTGTAGGGACCGCTGTTGATCCTTATGATGCAAGAGATAAAATCAAGTTATTGAAACCCGACGTGGTGACGCTTGATATTGAGATGCCAAGAATGGATGGCATTACTTTTTTAAAAAATTTAATGAAGTTAAATCCTATTCCCGTTGTGATGATATCTACACTGACACATGCGGGAGCAGATGCGACGCTTCAAGCATTAGAGTTAGGTGCAGTTGATTATATTGGTAAGCCTACGGCTAATGAATCAGATGAGGCGCTCAAGCTTTTTCAGCGTGATTTAGTTGATAAAGTCAAAGCTGCTGCGGGTTCTTCTTCTAAATTAAAATTTCGACGCTCTTTGTCAAATATTGATCGGCCGGTGATTAAACCGACTAGTATCACGCACAAGAATAATCAGCTTATAGCGATAGGTTCATCTACGGGCGGCACCGAAGCGTTACATGATCTATTGTCCGTCCTTCCTGGCTCGATGCCTCCTATTATCATTACGCAGCACATACCTGAGAGTTTTAGTGATCGTTTTGCTAATCGTCTAAATCGTCAAAGCGAGTTGAGCGTTTCCGAAGCTAAAGAGGGTGATGTTTTAAAAGCAGGGCATGTTTATATTGCTCCAGGCTCGCACCATTTAGTGATTAAAAAATATGGTCATCAATTCATCTGTACGCTTGATTCAAGTGAGCCTGTTAATCGTCATAAACCGTCGGTTGAGGTTATGTTTGATTCATTAAGTGAGTTAGATGCAAAAAATATAACGACTGTCCTCTTGACCGGTATGGGTGAGGATGGCGCGCTTGCAATGAAGCGTTTGGTTGATCAAGGGGCATATTCAATTGTTCAAGACGAAGCGACAAGCTTAGTCTGGGGAATGCCGGGGGCTGCTGTACGTTTGGGGGCAGCAAAAGAAGTACTAGCATTAGAAAAGGTTGCGCCACGCTTGGTGCAGTACCTTTCATAACAATTAAGGGCAGAGGTCATTTTTATGGCGGTTAAAAAAATAATGTTAAGCTTGGCTTTATTGGCCACGATAGGGCTTAGTGTTTCTCAGGCCATCGAGTTTGATAAGGTCATTAATATTGTTTGTTTGACGGTTTTATTTATTTCTCTGATTAGTTTGTTTATTCTTTCAGACTCTGATCACCCGCCAAAAATTTCGCAGAATGAACGTTCCTCTGATGATAATAAGGGGCGCGTAGACCCTTCATTGCATGGGGCTATAAACGAAGTTTCGCAAACCTTAGTTCATGACGCTTTGATTGTTAATCAAGAGGTTGAGAGGGTTGATGGCCTAATTAAAGAAGCTGTTTCATTAATGGCTGATAGTTTCCATAACATGCATGAATTGGCAAACCGCCAGTCTGCATTAACTGCCGATATTATCAATCAAACCCATGAGGGTGATGAGAGCCATAATGAAGGTGCGGAAGGCGAGTCTTTCAGCATTCAAGGTTTCATTAAAGAAACAGGCAAGACGTTAGATCAATTTGTTCACGTCATGGTTGATGTCAGCCGTAACAGTTTAGAAACGGTCCACCATATAGATGACATGGTTGAGAAACTAGATGGGATTTTTGGACTTATTGAAAACGTTGAAGGTTTAGCCAGTCAAACAAATCTATTGGCACTTAACGCAAGTATTGAGGCTGCCCGTGCGGGTGATGCAGGTCGAGGTTTCGCTGTTGTCGCAGATGAAGTGAGAACATTGTCAATCAATTCTGCTGAGCTGAATAACCAGATAAGAGAAGAGATTGGCGCGGCTAAAGAAACCATTGAAGTGTTGCGAAGTACTGTTGGAGGAATGGCTTCAACCGATATGAGCGATACGATTGGTACCAAGGATAAAATGGGTCAGATGCTTGAGCATATGGCCAGTATGAATCATTTTCTGAATGAGAAAGTAATGGAAATATCTGAGATCGGTGGTCAACTCAGTGGTAGTGTTGATCAAGCGGTTCGTTCTTTACAGTTTGAAGATATCTCATCTCAGGCCTTAACGTCAGTGGAGCATAATATTGATTCACTGAATGAAGTATCGAGCTTGATTACAAATGTAGTGACATCTGATCATCGTGTTAATGAAACCGCTGCAGAGACTTGCGTGCAGCGATGTAGAGAACTTCGTGAAGTCGCATTGCAGAGGAATGAAAGAAGGACTGTTGCTCAAAACGATATGGATGAAGGTGATGTTGAGCTATTTTAGAGTATGGCTTAGTTTCTCTGTAAATTAGAGTATTAGAGTGAGGTAAAATGGCTATTTCGGTTCAAAATTCAAGTGAGACTAAAACAGTACAAATACTTGTGTCTCAGCAGTTTGATTATTCAGTCCATCAAGCGTTTCGTGATGCTTATCGAAATGTGAGTGTGCCTAATAGTTGTTTTTTAGTCGATCTATCGAAAGCGACTTATATGGATAGCTCTGCTTTGGGGATGATTTTATTACTCAAAGAGCATGCTGAAAAGTTAGGAGGGAAGGTTGTGATTTCTAAGCCTAATGAATCTGTGCATAAAATTCTAACCATCGCTAACTTTGATCAGTTTGTAACTATAGAGCGCTAATATGCACGGAACCGATTTAGCTCCCGTAGTGGATAACGATAATCAAGTGCTAATCGTTGATGATATGCGCTTGAATCGTCAGATCTTAGGTCAAATGATCCAACAGATGGGGTTGGACGTTGTTTATGCTGAGAATGGCTTAGAGGCGGTAGCACAGTATAAAGAATCAAAACCTAGTCTTGTGCTGATGGATATCAATATGCCAGAAATGGACGGTATTCAGGCAGCGAGAGAGGTAAAGTCTTTAGCAAAAGATAGCTTTATCCCTATTATTTTTGTAACTGGAGCTGAGGGGCAAGAGGTTATTAGGCAGGCAATTGATGCCGGTGGTGATGATTTTATGCAGCGGCCCTTTCCCTTCGAATTGCTCGAGGGAAAAGTTGTAGCGCTAAGAAGAATCTCCCAACTCTATGGCCAAGTTAAGAAGCTAAATCATATTCGTGCACGTGAAGAGGAAGTGGCTGAGCAGCTATTAAGCGGAGCAGTGGAATCGGCTAATGCTGCATTGGATCAGATTAGGATTCATAAGCAGCCTGCTGAAACTTTCAGCGGTGATGTTCAGCTTAGTGCTTTTCGCCCCAATGGTGAATTAAACGTATTGTTAGGTGATTTTACAGGTCATGGCTTAACGTCGACAATTGGCGCACTGCCTTTGTCAGAGACATTCCGAGCCATGACGGCAAAGGGCTACGATGCCGAAGAGATTATCGCACAGATAAACCGAAAGCTTCAAAAGTTACTCCCCACCGGCATGTTTCTGGCAACTGGAATTGTGACACTAAGTACTGACGGCAGTGCTAAAATTTGGAACGGTGGTTTACCTGACATTATGGTTTTTTCTCAGGGAGAGTTAATTCATAGAGTTGTGTCTAAACATCCCCCTTTAGGTATTGTTCCGAATGTGAAAGATCTCGTTTTTGAACATACTACAGTCTCTTCAGTAGATAATATCTTGCTATTAAGTGATGGTGTTCTTGAGGCTGAGGATATGCAGGGAGAGCAGTTTGGAGAGGAGCGGTTATTAAAAAGTGCCGAGAAGCAAAAGTTAGATGGTGGTAGTTCGTTAGTTGATCTAATTCTAAGTGATCTATCTGCTTTTGTTGGGGAGCAAACACAAAAAGATGATATATCTATTATTGATGTGCCGGGTAGGGTTACGGCGGAAAATTTTGATAAAGCTATAGCAAGTAGTGCCCATGTGGTAGATGAGCCCACTGCATTTGATAGCTGGAATTGGAGTTTAGAGCTTCAGGGCAAAAGTCTCAGTAGAATTAATCCGGTCGCTCAGGCATTAAGTCGCCTTCAAGAAGATGAAGGAGGAGGTGATCATTGGCATAGTGTTTTCAGTATTTTGACCGAGCTTTATGTGAACTCACTGGATCATGGCGTTTTGAAGCTTGAATCCTCTCTGAAGTCTTCGCCGGAAGGCTTTGCTGAGTATTTTAGTGAGCGTGAACGACGTCTAGAGAGCCTATCAACGGGTGCTGTATCCTTGTATATGCAGCATACGCGATTAACTAAAGGCGGTCGCTTAAAAGTTCGGGTTGAAGATAGTGGTGATGGGTTCGACTTTAAGCATTGGTTGAATAAAGAGCCTTCCAGTGCGCCAGGGGGCTTTTCGGGTAGAGGCATTGCGTTGGTATCCGAGCTTTGTGAAAGTATTGAATATGAGAATGAAGGCGCAGTAGTAGAGGTTGTATATAGCTACTCAGTTAAAGATTAGGCAGCGAATGATTCCGCTTTCTTATACCTTTCCGTAGATTGGTTTTAATGGTTTTTAAGTAAATAAACAGTTTTACAGGGTTAATTATGAACAGAAGCATCATCAGTACAGAAAATGCGCCTTCCGCCATTGGTACTTATTCACAGGCTGTGCGTGTTGGCAGTACGGTTTACATGTCAGGTCAGATTCCTCTTGTGCCTGAAACTATGGAGCTAATTACTGAATCATTTGTGGCGCAAGCTGATCAGGTTTTTAAGAACCTTCAGGCTGTTGCTGAAGCTGCAGGTGGCTCTTTAGCCGATATCGTAAAGGTGACAATTCTGCTTTCTGATATGAAATATTTTGCAGAGGTTAATGAGGTGATGGCTAAGTATTTCTCGGAGCCTTACCCTGCGCGAGCTGCATTTGCGGTAAAGCAGATTCCAAAAGACGCAGATATTGAAGTTGAAGCGATAATGGTTACGGGTGAGTAAATCCTATACCGTTACTTAAAGCTTGGCTTATTTACTAAGTACAGGTTTCTATCAGTTTTATATAAAAGAGTGGGCATTATGCCTGCTTTTTTTATGGTAAAAAAAACCGATACCCAGTCATAGCTGAAGGTATCGGTTTTTTAACGCTTGCTTGTTAATCTGTTAACAAACAAGTGAGAGTAAGCTTAGCTGTCGCTACTCTTTTTGCTGTCCTTGCTATCTTTGCGGTTACGACGAGGAGGGCGATTACGGCTGTTGCTATTGTTACCACCACTACGTCTACTACGGCCACCACTTGGTGCGCCTTTGCCTTCGCTGGACATATCCTGAATGTTAAGGCGTTGACCGCAAACAACCGCTTTACGCAATTGCTGTACTACTGCTTTAGGCATGCCTGTAGGTAGATCAACAGTTGAGCAGTCATCGTAGATCTCAATGGAGCCAATCAGATTTGCATCTAGATCTGCTTCATTTGCTATTGCGCCAACGATGTTTTTCGGTGCGACACCATGTTCATGCCCAACGTTTAGCTTGTAACGCTGCATCTTAACATCTGGATTGTCTTTAAGCGGTTTCGCTTGAGTCGACATTCCACGAGGCTGACGTCTGTTACCGCGATCACCGCGATCTCCCCTTTCTTCACGATCACGTCGTGGCTGACGTGGCTGCTCTTTCATTAGAAGCGGAGTCTTACCTTGAAGCAGGTGCGCAAGCGCAGATGCAACGACTAGCGGATCGGTATCATTTTCCTGCTGGTATTCAGTGAGCAGGTTTTTATAAAACTCGATATCTTGGCTTTCGATTGTTTCAGTAATGCGATCAACAAAACGTTTTACACGTTTTTCATTGATATCATTAGTCGACGGTAGCTGCATCTGGTCAATCTGCTGGCGCGTAGCGCGCTCAATAGATTTAAGCATGCGCTGTTCTCGTGGAGAAACAAATAGTATGGCTTCGCCTTCACGTCCAGCACGCCCTGTACGACCAATACGGTGAATATAAGATTCAGTATCGTATGGGATATCGTAGTTTAATACGTGGCTTATACGTTCAACGTCCAAGCCTCGTGCAACGACATCAGTCGCAACAAGAATATCTATTTGGCCACGCTTTAGTTTATCAACGGTACGTTCGCGTAAGTTCTGAGAAATATCGCCATTCAACGCTTCTGAAGCATAACCACGAGCGGCTAACTTTTCAGACAGCTCAACCGTTGCTGATTTCGTACGTACGAAAATAAGCATTGCATCGAACGATTGCATCTCTAGGATACGTGTCAGTGCGTCAAGCTTTTGATTACCTGAAACTCGAAGATAGCTTTGGGTGATCGTTGTGGCCGTTGCTGTTTTCGCTTTAATACGTATTTCAGCAGGGTTGTTCAGATGGTTCTGAGCAACTTTCTTGATCTGAGCTGGCATTGTCGCTGAGAAAAGCGCAATCTGACGATCTTCAGGTGTATGTTCCAATACCCACTCAACATCATCAATGAAGCCCATGCGTAGCATTTCATCGGCTTCGTCTAATACTAGAGCTTGTAAGTTATTCAGCTTAAGTGAGCCACGGCGCATATGGTCCATAACACGACCGGGAGTGCCGACAACAACTTGTGCGCCACGCTTCAGCTGACGTAACTGAGTATCATAAGCCTGACCACCATAAATCGGTAGTACATGGAAGTCGGCTAAGTTACGCGCGTAAGTTTGGCAAGCTTCTGCAACCTGAATCGCTAATTCGCGTGTAGGGGCTAAAATTAGAAGCTGTGTATGGCGACTTTTTAGATCAAGGCGAGAAAGTAGCGGTAGTGAGAACGCGGCAGTTTTACCTGTACCCGTTTGAGCTACACCTAAAAGGTCTCTACCTTCTAGCAGGTGCGGAATACTGGCTGCTTGGATTGGGGATGGCGTTTCGTAGCCAGTCTCTTCAATTGCTTTAAGCACGGGAGCCGCAAGGCCAAGTTCAGCAAAGGATAGCTGATCTTCTGAATTCATCTGAGTGTGTTACCTGTTTGGAATTAGGGCAGAGGACTGCAATCAGTCTTTGAATTACAGTATAGGCTGCTCGGTGGGAAAGCGTGGCATTATACACTTCAGGCGTTTTAGAGCAAGGAAAGGGCGGTGAATTGTTGTCTTTATACCGTTATCTTGCATGCTTTTGCTGCATTTAAGGTTGATTATTAATTGAACAGGTTTTGTTCTAGGCAAAATGTATAGTTAGCTTGAAAATTTTTCTTCCATTCAAAATTAACATTTAGGCTTAAAGTGTGTGGTTATGCGTTTTCCCCAATAGTGCTGAAATACAAATTAAACGCTTTAGAAATGAGAGGAAGGGATATTAGCTGTACTGTCATTTATTGTACTGCTTGCGTGGTGGCAAAATGGGATCCTTTCTCTTGGGGGATAAGAGGTTGTTACCATGCAAAGCCTCTTCATATACAAAAGATTACTCGTCTAGAATTTTAGTTAAAAGCTGTTTGATGGTAGATGGTTCGAAGGGCTTGTCTGCCATCGCATTGACCCCAGACTTTGCGACATTGCTTAGGTGCGCATGAGTTGATTCACTTGTAACCATCAAAATCGGCAGATGTGAATATTCTTGGGAGCTTCTCACGTGTTCAGCTAATTGTAACCCGTTGACTTCAGGCATATTGTAATCAGTGATGATCACATCAAAGCCTTGAGGTAGTAATTCTATGGCATCCGAGCCATCCGCTGCTTGAGTTATGTTGTTTATTCCAAGGTTCGTAAGTACGTTTATGATTACTTTACGTGCCATTTTGCTGTCATCGACCACAAGAACTCTCAATGTTTCAGGGTCATAATAGTCGAGTTCAAGCTCATCATCGGAAAGAATATCTAATGTGGAGTTAATAGCGGTAGTTAGATGATCATGGCTGAATGGCTTAGGTAAAATTGCGATCACACCGGATTGTTTAAACTTATCTAACTCGCAATGCCGAGTCTCACTCGATATTAACATGAAGGGGAGGTCAGCGGTTTCAGGGTTCTTCCTAATATGGTTAACGATATCCATAGCTGAACCATCTGGTAAATAAAGTGAGCTAATGACCAGATCGGGTTTAACCATACTGATTCGCTTAAGCGCAGATTTGACCGTCTCAGCTTCATCTATGGATTCAATATTTTCTTCGCTTAATTCCTTACGAATAACTTTACGTTGCATCGTGGAAGGTTCAACTAACAAAATGTTCAAATCTGATGAGGCAAGTTTGGTCATTTGCGTACCTTTTTATGAATTTTCTAGGTTACTATCTACTAGCATACTAATTTTAACGTTAGCACGTAACTACGTTATATGTTGAATACTAAAAGGTTAGTTTACTTACAAAGATATAGTGAATTAGTACTTTCAAGCTATAAAACTTTTTTCCTATCATCTGATATATAAAAAAATCAGTAGTTGGTTGTAACTTCCAGTATTTTTAATCCAAATTATTTTTTCTCTTTAAGGATAAAGCATGAAATTATGCCTTATGATTTTTAGCCTGTTATTTAGTGGTTACACTCTTGCCGAAACTTTTGTATGGAAGGTGAGTAAAAGTGATCAGTTTCTCTTTTTAGCAGGCACTGTTCATGTTCTCGCTAAAAAGGATCTACCGTTTCCTAGAGCCTTTGATGATGCTTACGAACAGTCACATACGGTTGTACTAGAGACGGATATGGGGGCACTTGAGGATCCTCAGGTGCAGGTGAGGCTGATGTCTCAGTTGTCCTATCAAGATGGACGCCTGCTTAGCGAATTAATTTCGCCAGCATTATATGCAGATTTGAACCAATATTTAGCTCAGCGTGGCATGTTGCCAAATATGTTTATAGCAATGAAGCCTGCGGGTGTGATGATGACCATGTTAGCGGTTGAGTTTCAGCGTCTTGGGATATCTCAGGCAGGGGCTGATTCAGTCTATTATCAAAAGACGATAAACCAAGGAAAAGCTACTTTGGCTTTGGAATCGATTGAAACCCATCTGAGCTTCATCCAAAAAATGGGTGAGGGCAATGAAGAGCAGTTTTTACGCCAGACGTTAAATGATGTCGAAAAAACGGAAGCGATGATGTCTAGCATTGTTCTTCATTGGAAATCAGGTGATACGAGCTCCTTAGAGAAGCTGGTCGTTGATGATATGCGTTTGAATTACCCGAACATGTATCAATCTTTATTGGTAGAAAGGAACAAAAGGTGGTTACCTCAGATAGAGCAGATGCTTTTAACTGATGAAGTTGAATTTGTTCTAGTAGGTGCAGCTCATGTTATTGGCGCTGATGGCCTCTTAAAGTCGTTGGTTGAACTGGGTTATAAGGTCGAACAGCAGTAGAGGGATTATCATGTTAGGTACGCGTATTATTTTTATGGGAATGGATGGCATGCCAGGTGGCTTAACGGGTGAGCCTCAAGCTGAGATGCTATGTGCAGCAAATCATGCGCTTCCGTTATTTTGGTTGTTGGGGTTTGATGAGTCTGAAGTGGAGTATTACGCGGCTAGCAACTCTGCTGATGATACGGTGCTGGTGCATTCAGAGGGAGCTAGGTATCCATTTTTAATTGGCTATACAGAAGATCTGATTCCAAGAATTCAACAAAGGCTTTCTTATTTAAAGCCTCATGTACAAGGAGCGGATGCAGAACTGTTAGAAAGATGGTCTGTCTTTATTTCGGAACTTGAGTACCCTGTTGTTGCAATCGATACTTATGAGTTGTGGTGTAATATGGAGGATCCTGATGCTTTGCATGAGGAGATAACCGATCTGCTTAACTGTTTCAATGATATGAATGATTCAACGGCAGAGAGCGTCTTAAGTAATTTGAAGCAGGATGGCCGTTGGGCTGAAGGAAATAGTATCTCTTTGGCCGGTTTCGGGTGGTGAAAAAAAACCGCCACAAGACATTGTTTTCTATCTAAGCGAATGCTCAGTAACAATCGAGTGACGGTGTTCAGGAAGGTTAAACTTAGTATAAACCAAATTTTCAAATCGTCACTTTTGCCGCGGTTAAAAATTTCATGCTGTTCTAACAAGCTGAAGCTTCACCAGTCGAGTTTTATGCTTTTTAGGCGGTTACCCAGATGACTTCAGCATCTTCCTCACTGGTAGAGATAAGCGCGTGGCCCATTTCACAGTCATAGTAAGCTGAGTCGCCCGTGAACAACTCGAGTGGCTCATAAAGTTCGGTGTAAAGCATCAGAGAGCCTCTTAGTACAAAAAGAAACTCTTCACCGTCATGCCTAACCCAATCATTAAACTCATCAAAAGTTCGAGCGCGCACTGTGGTGCGGTAGGGGATCATTTTCTTGGTGCTTAATTGAGTCGCGAGTAGCTCGTGCTCATAAGTCGGGGTAGGGTGCGGAAGACCTTCTCCACCGCGGGTAATATCTCTGCGTCCACCGGCACCTATAGTGCGCTTGGGTTGAGAGAAGAGCTGAGGAATATCGATCCCTAAGCCTTTTACAAGTTTATTCACCGCTGTGAATGTTGGAGATATTTGTTCATTCTCAATTTTAGATAAAGTTGAACGAGCCAAGCCAGTGAGTTTACTTGCTTCTTCTAACGTGAGGTTTTGACTTAAGCGGATCTCTTTAACCCTCTTACCGAGAAGTAAGGGCTCTAAGGTTGCTTCCGTTTGGCCATTTGCACGTTGTAGGCCTAGTTTTTCTTTCTCTTCTTTGAGGAAAAATGGCTCGTCAGACATACCTTAGCTCCGAAGTTCACTTTAATTCTAATTATAATCAAACAGATAAGGGCTGTTTCTTCGATTATTATACATGGATGCAAACAGGTTCCCTAATTCGCAATCAGTCGTATATAACAATAGCTATTATACTGTTTTATCTGAATTAATGGTGATTTAGCTTGGTTTTAAGTTATTCAGTTGGGCGTCAATTTGGCTCGTTAAAGTTTATTAATGACTGTCTTTGCAAGCATTTTAGCGCTATGCCAAGCACCTTCTAAATGATGAGCAGCTAACCAGTCACCGCATGCTCCTATACATGTTTCAGAGTCCCATATAAATTCTTCATCGACGGCTTCATGTCGTGCATAAAGCCATCGGTGCGTGCGTGTAGCGAGTATTTCAGGTTGGATTGGAAGTAATTTTAGAAATGCTTCAGTAAGTTGTTTTCTTACATTCTCAGGATCACTGTTTTTATTTAATTCGCTCCATTCACTATTTGCCTCGATAACCCATACATCATTACCAAGTCCGTCTGTTCTATTTAGTTTACTGCTGTTTTTTATGCACCTAAATAACAACTTATGCTCACCTTTGATTAAATCTGGTGTTATCCGGTCACTTGATTTGAGGACCAGCACTTGTACCCAGCTAGCTTGAGAGGTGATCTGGTTTGCTATGTTTGAATAAGCAGTAGCTAACCTTGGTATCTCTGTTGTATTTAATAATGGCCCAGCTTGAGCCGCAGGTGCCGTGATGATGACGCCATCAAAATGTCCTAATAGGAGCCCATCATTGTCATAAATAGAATTCTTATGATCTTGTTTGTTGGCGTTGTGTGAAATTTTTGCGATCCGCGTGCTGGGAGCAAAGTGTGCGCCTTGAATGAGTCTTCTCGTAAGCGAGCTTTGTTTTGGTATTGCTAAGTGGAATGTTTCTGAGGGTAATGTCTTACCTGAAAAATCAATGACTTTAGTATTCCAAGTGGCTATGTCGGGCTGCTGGTCAAGCCATTTTTTGAAAGCTGGAGTTGTAGGCGTATAGAAAGGCGCACCTAAATCTGCAGAATGATTGTCTAAGCTGCAGCTTGAAAGTCTCCCCCCAGTCCCCCGGCTCTTTTCAAATAGGGAAACCCTTATGCCTGCATCTATAAGCAGCTTAGTAAGGTAAGCACCGGAAAAACCGGCACCGATAACTGCAATGTGTGGTTGTTTAATAGAATTCATAAGTTGGAACAGCTCGTTAGTGAATTGATTGTTGGCTTTTAAATGCATTGCATACGTCAGGGTTTAAAAAAAAGATCAGTTGATTTCTCATGTCTTTGTTTTTTTAAATAAGCATTTCTAGCTTCTCTTTTAGAAAATTATTTTCGGATGAGTAGATATTTAATGATGATTTGATCTGAATTTTTAAGTTTTCCGTAATAAAGCTTAGGAGAGGTCAATATGTTTTCTGGTTTGTCGCAAAATTTTTGGGTTAATTTGATTGGTTTCAACATAGCTTGGTATCTATGTGTTTTTTTGGGTAACGAGGCATTAATTTACGTGTCTTTTTTACTGCTTCTACACTTGCTGTTCCACGAGCAGCCTTTTATTGAGATTTTAATTGTATTTATTGTCGGTATTTTAGGTTTCTGCGTTGATTTATTTCTAACGTCAATCAATTTTTTTCAGTTTGACGGAGGGGTGATAGTGCCACCTCTTTGGCTTATGGCTTTATGGTTTTGTTTTTGCGCAACACTACGTCAGAGCCTTTCGTTTTTTAATGACCGTACTGTTCTAGCAGCACTTTTTGGGGCTTTGGGTGGGAGTTCATCTTACATCGCCGGGGGTCTTGTTGGTGTCGTAAGTTTTAGTCTTCCTTTGGTGATCAGTGCGTTGGTTATTAGTTTTATATGGATGATTCTATTTCCAACCTTGCTATGGGTTAGTCAGCAGATAGAGAGGCAGTTATGTTCCAACAGATAAAGCCTTTTCTTACATCTAAATTAAGAAAAAACAGGCTTAGTTTTAAATATTTAAGCGTTGTTATCGTCTGCTTAATTTTAACAATCGAGGCCAAGGCGCAACTGAATTTTCCAGATGAATTAAAGAGTGTCGGTACAGCTGAACTAAAAGTCCTATGGTTTGATATTTATCAAGCTGAATTAAAGACATACGATGGCGATTTTAATGATATTAATCAGCCGCTTGCATTAATTCTGAACTACCAACGGAGAATAAGCGCTGAAGATCTTATTGAAGAGACTAAAAAGCAGTTAGGCAGATTTGCCTCACCTAGTGAGACGGATCGGTGGGTGAGGGCTTTAGCGCTCATGTGGACGGATGTTAACGATGGTGATCAATTAGCATTTTATGTCGATGAAAATACAGCCGGACATTTTTTTTATAACCGTGGCTGGATTGGAGAGATTGATGATCCGAATTTTTGCCAAGCATTTATTAATATTTGGCTCTCTGAAAGTAGTCGCTACCCTCAGCTAGCTAAAAAGCTTCGAGGGGAGTAACGAAATGAAAAAAACAATAAAGGTGATGTTGATGGCATTTATTCCTTTTCTATCAGCTTGCTCGACACAACTAAATGTCTATCGAGACGTGACGCCTGAATTAGATCTTAGTCTATTCTTTAACGGGCACCTTGAAGCTTACGGTATTGTTCAAGACTTTAAAGGCAGAGTGACGCGACGTTTTCGTGCTGACATTTTGGGGCACTGGGAAGGTAATAATGGGCTTCTGGATGAACTCTTTTATTTCGATGATGGAGAAGAGCAGCACCGCTGCTGGCGATTGGTTAAGTCCGGTGAAAATTATAGCGGTACTGCAGGTGATGTAATTGGACAAGCCACAGGATCCACTTCCGGTAATGCTTTAAATTGGGGATATGTTCTCGCTGTCCCTGTCGGTGGTAAGGTTTGGAATATTCGTTTAGATGATTGGATGTATTTGGTTGATGAAAATAATCTAATTAACAGAGCGAGTATGTATAAGTTTGGTATAGAGGTGGGACAAATTACCTTATATATCAGGAAGGTATCGGATAAGCCTCATAGAGATCTTACTGCCGGATGCGAGCTGGTCGTGGGGAATGATGATGGATAGCAATAGGGGATTTCCTTGGTCATCTGTCTGGATAACAGGTGCAGGGAAAGGTATTGGGAATGCCCTAGCTAAGCGATTTTGTCAGCAGGGCTTAACTGTTTATTGTTCATCAAGAACTCACAGTGATCTTCGGGCGCTAATGGATCAATGCCATAATTACTCCGGCCATATTATAGCGATGCCTCTTGATATCACAGACCGTCAATCTATTTTTAATTTAGTTGAAAGCTGGGCTTCGAATAAAATGATGCCAGACTTAGTTATTCTAAATGCTGGTACCCACGATCCTTTTTCCGCTCAGAACTTCTGTGCGGAGCGTTGTGGCTCAATCTTGCAGACTAATTTACAAGGCACGATCAACTGTATTGATCCGGTGTTAAAGAAATTTATCGCTCAAAACTCAGGACAGATCGCTGTTGTATCTTCTGTGGCGGGTTACATAGGTTTGCCTACAGCTGCTGCCTACGGGGCTAGTAAGGCCGCCTTAATCAATCTGTGCGAGGCTTTAAAACTAGATTTGCACGCAAGTCATGTGAAGATACAAGTCATTAATCCTGGGTTTGTCCGTACTCCTCTGACGGATAAAAATAGCTTCCATATGCCTGCTTTATTAGAGCCCGAGGTTGCTGCGGATAAAATCATAAGGGGGTTACTGAGTGAGCGATTTGAAATTGCGTTTCCGAGAAGGCTTGTTTATGTATTGAAGTTTCTTCAAGTTTTGCCTTATAGCTGGTACTTCAAACTTATGAACTATATGGTTAAACCTTCTGATAAATAGTGCTTTTTAGGTCAAGAGCTCTAATAATAGATGGCCTAGAAGCTAGGTTTTTTCTCTTGCTTAGTTTTAGTGTGATTATAAAAACAACCCTTTCTAGAATCGTTATATTAGCTAAATTGGATTTTTTAAATGGATAATTGGTTATCTGAGTATGCTTTGGCTCTTTCTCAGCTTAACAGTGAGAACCTGTCTGAGCTAAGCATGCATCTAGCTGATGAAGTCGAATTTCGAGACCCCTTTACTCATACCTTCACCCATGCTGAATTTATTCAGGTATTGGACGATATGTTTAACCGTCTAGACGATGTGCGGTTCGACATACATAGCCATATACAGAGCGATCATATGGGGGTATTACAATGGACTTTTTATGCCAGTAATAAATATACCGGTGAGATTAAGTTCGATGGAATGAGCCAGGTGTTTGCAGATCAAGAGGGAAAAGTTACATATCATTGTGACTACTGGGATGCATCCGCATTAATGGAAAAGGTACCCTTGATGGGGCGTGTTATCGGTTTTATGCGAAAGCGTATGTCTCATCAAAAAGCACAAGTTTAATCGCTATTTGGGCAGCATGAACCGATAAATTTAAAGTACGTATAAATATAGAGTATTAGGAAGAGGGTATATGGCTGTCTTTTCATACTGATCTGAGAGGACTTTCTGTTTATGCTTACCTGAGAGTCCTATCAGATTAGATTTTGTATAGGGAGTGTAATTAAGTAATTAATTGGATTGTTTTTCTCGAATCATATATAAGCCAACATCTATGGAGCCTTGCTCAAATCCCCCTTCGCAATAGCAAAGGTAATATTGCCATAAGCGATAGAATCGCTCGTCGAAGCCCAATTCCTTAATCTGCTCCCAGTTATGCGTAAACATGTGATTCCATGCTCGAAGAGTGCGAGCATAGTCTTTACCAAA
>DJLT01000087.1:0-6454 GCA_002435145.1 Neptuniibacter sp. UBA6509 | reverse complement strand
CACTAGGTAGCATACCCCCAGGGAATATATACCGTTGAATAAAATCTGCCTGTTTTCTATAGGTGTGGAAGCGTTCATCTTCAATGGATATGACTTGTAATACAGCATTGCCTCCTGGTTTTAGGACTCGTTTAAGGTTTGAAAAGTAGGTATCCCAATGTGCTTCTCCGACCGCTTCAAACATCTCTATAGAGACGACCCCGTCATATTTATGCTGTAGATCTCGGTAGTCTGTTAGTGAAAGGTGAACTAGATCTTGGAGACCTTTATCCGTCACCCTTTTTTGGCCCCATGCCAATTGTTCCTTAGAAAGCGTTACGCCATGAACCTTTAAGTTATGCTCTTCGGCTGCTTGTGTTGCAAAACCACCCCAGCCACACCCAATTTCAACTATGTGATCGCCATTCTTAGGATTGAGCATCTGTAGAATGCGTTTGTTTTTAAATTGCTGTGCCGCTTCGAGTGATGCATTTTTATCTGGATATAGAGCAGCAGAGTAAGTCATGCTTTTATCAAGCCAGTGTCTATAGAACTCGTTACCCAAATCATAGTGAGCAGCAATATTCTTACGGCTGCCTTTGCGCGTATTGTCTCTACGCCAATGGTAAAGGTTATGGAGGGATTGGGTAACGAAACTTGCAGAAGATAAGCGTTGTAAAGCTTTTTCGTTAGACAGCGCCCAGTTGACTAATTCTGTAAGGTTGCTGCTCTCCCATTCACCCGCAATATAGCTCTCTGAAAATCCATTAATCCCCCCAAAATAAAGACGTATAAACGAGCGGTAGTTTTTTATGTGTATATCTGTGTAAGGCGCTCCCTGTCCTAAAAGAGAGTAGCAGCCACTTGGTAGGGTTAGTTTCAACGTGCCCTTACTTCTTTCGAGAAGAGGAGTCAGTTTTGCGAGTATTAATTTATCGAGCCAATTGGGTTTAGATTGCTCAACCGTGTAATTTAATTCGCCTGAATTCTCACAAACTTTCATGATGTATAGCCCCGTTCTTATCCTGCCAACTTATTGTATGTGATACGTTATTTTCTCTTGGTTGGATCTTTAATTTTTTGCGCCATAACTGGAAAGCTTCCCAGTGAATACCCACAATGACTTTCAATGTCATTAATGGATATTGGAAAAATATTTTTAACAACGATTTATCGGTTAAATTGGAGTGTTTCCCTTTAAAAGATGCAGTGAATATAGGCTTAGGGTTGTTTGCGTGATGAAGTTGATCAAATTGTTGAATAACAACGCTAACTTGCTCCTTGGGAGGGCTTATATTAAATAGGTAACGGGTGTCCATTGGCATAAAGGGGCTGACATACATTCGTTTGTTGCAGCTTTGCTTTAGTATTTTACCGTCTGTTTCTGTTTCAAATAGATAGGTATGCCTAGATCCAAAGGTGTTGCTAACTTCGTAGAGAATGACCTGTAATTGATCATTTTTGTTGTAGCAAAAATAAACACTTAATGGATTGAAGGCATAGCCTAAAATTCGAGGATAACAGAGCAGTTTTATTTTGTGTCCAGCAGAATCAAGCCGCTGAGCTTTCAGCAAGGCGCGTATATAGCATGCTAGGTCATCTTTTCCTCGGCCATAATCTTTTTCATGAAATGAGAAAAGGTTAAATTTATTGACTGAAAATAGCTTCAACCTATTTATGTCTGGGAGTTCATCTAGATCTAATAATGATGAAAAGACACGGTATTTAAACTGATGAACAGAAGGTGTAAATCTATGATGGCTTACTTGCCCTGTATACAAACAGCTGCCTAAATCATCCATGGATCCGACCTTTGTTTATAGTAGAGGCAGTAGGTGTTTCATGAGTGTTATTAGTAGGTATTGGTTTTACAAAAATACGACTGTTTTTCTCTTCTAGCTGCCATGGGCGAGGTATGCCACCGAGCTGTTCAGCTACTGCAAGCCCTGCTTGCAACCCATCTTCATGAAAACCATGTCCAAAGTAGGCACCGCAAAACCAAGTACGATGTTGTCCTTGAAGCTGCCATAGTTTCTGTTGTGACGCGTGACTATTTTTGCCGAAAGTTGGATGATCATAAAAAAAGGTACGAACAATATCTCCCTCTTTGGGCGGGGTGATCGGGTTGAGTGATACAAATATATTTTGTTCTGTACTCAGCGGCTGGAGTTTGTTCATCCAGTAGGTGAGTGATACCTGTTGGGATTGATCCCTTTGGCCTTCTGAAAGGTAGTTCCAGCTGGACCAAGCGGCCTTACGTTTAGGCATTAAGTCTTCGTCTAAATGTAGATAAGCTATATTTCGTTGGTAAGGGAAATCACTCAATAACTGTTGCTCTTCATTAGTCGGTTTATCTAATAGAGCTAATGCTTGATCAGAGTGACAAGCCAGAACTATTTCATCGAAAATTTGCTGATTTCCGTGATGATCCTGAATAATGACATGATCAGACTCGCGGATTATTTTATGGATACGGCTATTCAGTTGGATCTTGCCTTCGAGCTCTTTCGCGATTTTGTTGACATAGTTTTTACTACCTCCGATGACTGTTCGCCATTGAGGTCTGTTTTGTAATTGAATCAAACCGTGATTTTTACAAAACCTTAAGAAACTGCCAGCAGGGTAGTCTAGCATTTTCTCTACAGGTGTAGACCAAATTGCAGCCCCCATGGGTAATAGGTGATTGTATATGAAGTCATTACCGTAGCCGTGTTTTTTTAATAGCTCTCCTAATGTGAGCGAGTCTAGAGGGTCGTTTTCTAGCATTAGATCTGATTCGCGATAGAAACGAAGCAGATCAGTAATCATTTTCCAAAAGGAAGGACGTAGAATATTGAGGCGTTGTGAAAGTAATCCATTTAAACCGGTGCCTGAATATTCTAAATGACCCTCATTAATAGATACGGCAAAGGACATCTCTGTATCGCAATTAGGCACGTTTAGTTCTTCAAAGAGTTTGACAAGGTTAGGATAGTTAACGGGGTTAAAAACAATAAACCCGGTATCTACGCTTACTTTTTGCCCTTCAATACTAAAATCAACAGTGTTGGAGTGGCCACCGAGTCTGTCGTCTTTTTCGAATAGGGTAACGTTGTGGGCTTTGTTCAATAGCCAAGCGCAGCTGAGTCCGCTGATACCAGAGCCGATGATAGCGATTTTCTTTCTGCGGATGGCTGTAATGTTCATGTGTTCTTCCATAATTAATTCTTTCCCTTCAATACGTAGAGATTATATGAAAGGATCATAAATACTTTATCAATTTATATGATCTAAATGTCTTTTAATGTCGTACTAACAGTCATCTAACAATAATGGCTAGGTACTAACGTGGATAATGTCGTTGTTATGAATCAGCAATTTAGCTCATCCGATTGGAGTGATATGTTGCACCAGCTTTCTGTCGAGAAGGACAAAACGTTGTATGTACAGCTCTTTAGGTATTTTGCTCCGAGAGTTAAATCTTATATCACGCGTCTTGGATTAGTTGAAAGTGCAGCGGAAGAGCTTACGCAGGAGACCATGCTATCGGTATGGCGTAAAGCGCATATGTACAACCGTTCTAAGGCCGCAGCTAGCACATGGATTTTTACACTGGCAAGAAATCACAGTATTGATTGGATGCGCAAACAGAAGTATCCCGTCTATTCCATCGATGAATGGAACGAAGAGCCAGAAGAGTCAGAGACGCAGGCGCATAGTGGAGAGCAGTTAGTGACTGCTGACCGTATGGAAAAAGCGATTAAAAAGCTACCTGAGAGTCAAGCTCAAGTGATCTACATGTCTTTTTTTGAAGGACGTTCACACAGTGATATTTCAGAACGTATTGGTATTCCTTTGGGCAGTGTTAAATCGCGTATTCGTTTAGCCTCAGAAAAGTTGAAAATGATATGGAGGGACGGAGCATGAATATTAAACATCATTTAGATGAGGCGAGCTTAGTGAGCTACGCCGCGGGCTCTATCTCTCAGTCGATGGCATTGGTCGCTGCTTGTCATATTTCTATGTGCCCTAAGTGCCAGAAGCGTGTTAGCGAATCTGAAAGTATCGGCGGTATCCTATTAGAAAGCCTAAATGAGTCTGAAATAGCTGAAGACGCTTTAGAGCAAGTGATGGCCTGTTTAGATAATGAGCCAGAGACAGGAATTGTTGCTGCACAAATGAATCAAAAAAGCAGTGTTGATCTGGGTGTACCCCAACCCTTGCAAGATTATATCTCTGGTTCTTTAGAAAATATTCCATGGAAACGTATCGTTCCTGGTGTTTATTACCATGATCTTCCTCTTAAATCTGAAAGAGGAGGGGTTTCTAAACTATTGAAAATTGCTCCGGGTAAATCGATGTTACCGCATACACATGACGGGAATGAACTAACATTAGTTTTAAAAGGTTCATTTTCAGATGAGGTTGGTCGTTTCACCGCAGGTGATATAGCTGATTTAGATAGTGAAATTGAACATCAACCCTTGGTTGATAGCGATGAGGATTGTATCTGCTTAATTGCAACGGATGCGCCTTTGAAATTTAGCACCTTATTTGGACGTATCGTGCAGCCAATGACAGGCTTTTAATTTGCCACCATTCAAGAGGATCTGAAGATGGATAATAATGAAAAACAGAGCATTCCTGTAGGTATTAGTGCTTGTTTGTTAGGTCATAAGGTTCGTTACGATGGTGGACATAAACGTTCTAAATATTGTTTGAATGTTTTGAGTGATTGCTTTGAATTTGTTCCGCTTTGTCCTGAAGTTTCGATTGGTTTAACTACGCCGCGTGAACCCATTCGTTTAGTCGGTAGTGCAGATTCGCCAAGGGTCGTTGGTGTGAAAGATCCTGATTTCGATGTCACAGATAAACTTTACGATTATGCGGATCAGGTGAGCGCTAAACATCAAGAGTTCTGCGGTTATATCTTAATGAAGGGTTCTCCAAGTTGTGGGATGGAACGGGTTAAGGTTTACCATGAAAATGGTATGCCTAATGTATCCGGCAGTGGCGCTTATGCCGCACGCCTAATGAAAAATAACCCTGCGCTGCCTGTCGAAGAGGAAGCCAGGCTGAATGATCCCGTCTTACGAGAAAACTTTATAACTAGAGTCTTTGTATATTCTAATTGGCGTAATGAGGTGATGACTAACCCATCTTTACATGAGGTTTTACAGTTCCACAGTCGGCATAAATATCAGTTAATGGCACATACGTATGAGGGTTATAAGGAGCTGGGGCGTTATTTAGCAAATGAAGCGCCTAATGAACCGCTATCTAAAGTGTTAGATGTTTATCTCCTTCGTTTGATGAACCACCTTAAAAGTAGAGCCAATAGAAAAAGCCATACTAATACATTGATGCATATTTTCGGTTATCTAAAAAAAGAGATTGATGCTGAAACAAAGCAAGATTTATTACAGGCGATTGAAGAATATAGAACTAATAAGGTCCATCTTGTTGTGCCTATTACCTTTTTGAAGCATTACCTTAAGAGGCACGGTTCGGAATATATTAAATCTCAAGCTTACTTAGATCCTTACCCTCATGAATTGGGTTTGAGAAACTATATTTAAGTCGTTTATAAATATTAGGTGTATTTGTGAAATTAGTTTGGTTTCGTAACGACCTTCGTGTTGTGGATAATCATGCCCTGTTTTATGCGTGTGAAAAGGCTGATGCTTCAGGCGTCATGGCTGTTGCTGTGATAACGCCTCAACAATGGATGCTGCAGGATGAATCTAAGGCTCGCGTTCAATTTTGGTTGGCTAATTTACATTCGTTGAAAGAAGAATTGAGTTCGCTCAACATCCCACTGAAAGTTATCTATACCGATACTAATAAGCAGATCCCTCACGAGCTATTAGGCCTAGTGGAACGATATGCTATTAGCGAGCTCTACTTTAATCGTGAATATCCTGATTATGAAATGAATCGGGATAGGCAAGTCGAGTCGGCTTTGATGACAAAGGGTGTTAATTGCCACTCCTTTGATAGTGATGCAGTACTGCCTCCGGGTTCTGTATTGAGCTTAAAAGGTGAACCTTACCGTGTTTTCACGCCTTTTAGTCGAGCTTGGCGAAAACGATATTTAACGTTGATGCCTGAGTTATTAAGAGCTCCCAGTAAACAAGTCGAGCTGTCTATTGTGAGTGACTCAGTTCCCACTGAGGTGGCTTCTCATCAGGTGGGAGCTGATTGGAAAAAGCATCTATGGCCGGCGGGCACAGATCAAGCACATAAACGATTAAAGCAGTTCGTCACAGAGAAGCATGGTTCGTATCTTCAACAACGAGATTTTCCTGAACTTCAAGCTAACTCAGGTATTTCCCCTTATCTGAATACGGGTGTCTTATCGGTTCGACAGTGCCTTGCAGCATTACAAAGCTATAGCGATGACCCAGAGTGGTTTCAACAGCAATGGGTAACTGAACTTATTTGGCGAGAGTTTTATCGGCACATACTCGTGCAATGGCCAGAGTTGAACCGATGG
>DJLT01000123.1 GCA_002435145.1 Neptuniibacter sp. UBA6509 | reverse complement strand
TTAGTGCTGCATGAAAACGAACGATCCTTTCATCATATGTCCGTCACCACCCATTGCCTTCCAATGCACTTTATAAGTATCTGATTTCAAACTCGGTACCATCGCTTTAAATGAAGTCCCTGCTTCTTTAGAGCGTTTAAAATCAATTGATACTGGTTTACCACTTGAATCAACAACTTTGAGACTGACCAATTTCATTGGTTTGGCAAAATTAACTTCAACTCTATCGGTAGGCTCCATCATCATGGCTCCATCTTGTGGATGGCTACCGTTCATCATACCGTGAGCAAACAACGACGAAGATACTGTGAGTGCAGCAATGGCTAGCAACGTTTTGAATTTTTTCATATTAATTTACCTTTATATTTCAGATGATTTAGTTTTAGGAAGCGATTGCCGTTTCCATAAAAAATAGATAGCAGGTAACACAAGAAGAGTCAGAATTACTGCACTGACCATTCCTCCAACCATAGGCGCCGCAATCCTGCTCATTACTTCAGAACCAGTACCCGTACCGTATAGAAC
Source organism: Neptuniibacter sp. UBA6509 (assembly GCA_002435145.1). Lineage (GTDB taxonomy): Bacteria > Pseudomonadota > Gammaproteobacteria > Pseudomonadales > Balneatricaceae > Neptuniibacter. The sequence continues at coordinate 63,279 of DJLT01000123.1, read as the reverse complement.
TGGAAGTAATCCGAGAATTATTGCAGCAGCAGTCATCATCACAGGACGCACACGTAAACCAGCACCATGTAGAACCGCATGACGCAATGTTTCTTCACGAAGATCTAGTCCCTTACTCTTACAGCGTTCGATGGTTTCCTGCCAAGATTGATTGAGATAAACCAACATAATGACCCCAATTTCAACAGCAACCCCTGCCAATGCTATAAAGCCAACACCAACCGCTACTGAAAAATTAAACCCTTGCCAATACATCAGCCATATACTTCCAACCATAGCGAAGGGCAAAGTCCCCATGATGATGGCAACTTCTGCAAAATTTCGGAAATTTATAAATAACAACACAATAATTATGACAATAGTCAGAGGTACCACATAAGTCAGCTTCTCTTTAGCCCTCAACATATATTCATATTGCCCCGACCAATTAAGAGAATAACCGGCAGGTAAATTTATCTTCTCAGAGACCACTTGCTGAGCATTTTTTACATAACTACCTATATCTACATCAGCAATATCAACAAAGGTCCAGCCATTTAAACGGGCATTCTCACTCTTCAGTCCTGGCGGACCATCTTCCAGATATATATTAGCTACATCACCTAAAGCAATACGTTGCCCAGTTGCTGTGACTATAGGAAGTAATGCCAACTGCTCCGGTGAATCTCGATAATCCTGCGGGTAACGTACATTAATAGGATATCGCTCTAAACCTTCTATTGTGTTCGACACATTCATACCGCCAACAGCGGAAGAAATAACCTGCTGAATATCTGCGATATTAAGGGCATAACGTGCTGCCTTCTCACGCTGAATATCGACTTTGATATATCGTCCACCTGCAACACGTTCAGAGTAGACTGAAGCAGTATCGGGAACATCCTTAAGAATTCTTTCTAGTTGCTCTCCAATATCCTGAATTACATTAAGATCTGGTCCCGCTATTTTGATACCTACAGGAGTTTTAATTCCCGTAGCTAGCATGTCAATACGGGTTTTGATCGGCATCACCCAGGCATTTGTAACCCCTGGAATTTTGACAAGTTGATCAAGCTCCTTTTTAAGCTTTTCTGTCGTCATCCCTTCTCGCCATTCGCTTTTGGGTTTTAGCTGAATAAAGGTTTCTATCATCGTCAACGGTGCTGGATCAGTAGCAGAATCAGCTCTCCCTACCTTGCCAAATACACTCTCTACCTCAGGTAAGGTAGCTATCAACTTATCTGTTTGCTGAAGCAACTGGCGCGCTTTACCAATGGATATACCCGGATAAGTAGTAGGCATATACATAAGATCGCCTTCATCAAGGTCAGGTATAAATTCACTGCCTAGCTTATCAAGCGGCCATAAGCCTACAGCCAGTACTAACACAGCTCCCATTAACGTAGCCTTAGGGAAAGATAAAACCACTTTCAGTGCGGGCATATAACTGGCAGTCAATACTCGATTAAGAGGGTTTTTATCCTCAGATAACACTTTTCCTCGGATGAAATATCCCATTAATACCGGAACCAAAGTAATTGCCAGAGCTGCAGATGCCGCCATTGCATAGGTTTTCGTAAAAGCTAATGGCGAAAACATTCGGCCTTCTTGAGCTTCAAGGGTAAAAACGGGGACAAAACTCACCGTAATAATCAACATACTGAAAAAAAGTGCTGGTCCCACTTCAGAGGCCGAGTCAGCCACCACTTGCCAACGATTTTCAGGTGTCAATTCCGTTCGTTCCATATGTTTATGCATGTTTTCTATCATGACAATGGCACCATCAATCATCGCCCCAATAGCAATAGCGATACCACCTAATGACATAATATTGGCGTTAATACCTTGCAAATGCATGATAATAAAAGCCGTAAGAATCCCAACAGGTAAGCTGATAATGGCAACAAGTGATGATCGAACATGAAAAAGAAAAGCAACACAGACCAACGCGACTACTAAGAATTCCTCCATTAATTTATACCAAAGGTTTTCTACCGCCCGATCAATAAGGCCTGAACGGTCATATACGGTTACTACCTCGACTCCTTCCGGCAAACTGCTTTTCAAGCTTTCTAATTTATCTTTAACACCGTTAATAGTTTTTTGCGCATTTTCTCCAAAACGCATTACCACTACACCGCCGACAACTTCACCTTCACCATTAAGCTCAGCGATACCTCGGCGCATCTGAGGACCGGTACCGATATTTGCGACATCCTTAAGTAATAGAGGGGTACCGTTTTTATTTACCCCCAGAGGAATTGTCTCAAGATCCTCAATACCCTGAATATAACCAGACGCACGTACCATGTACTCCGCTTCTGCCATTTCAACAACAGAAGCACCAACTTCCTGATTCCCCCTACGAATTGCATTCTGAACATGGCTAAGAGGCATGTTCAAGGCGCGAAGCTTTTCAGGATTAACTCTGACTTGATACTGCTTAACCATACCTCCAATAGGAGCTACTTCAGAAACACCTGGTACAGTCTGTAGCTCATATTTCAAAAACCAGTCCTGCAATGAACGTAATTGCCCAAGGTCATTCTGGCCTGTCCGGTCTATCAATGCATAGAGGTATACCCATCCGACACCCGTTGCATCCGGCCCTAATTGAGGACGCGCATTCGCTGGCAGTGATGGTGCTACTTGGCTCAGATATTCCAAAACTCGGCTTCTGGCCCAATACATATCCGTTTCCTCATTAAAGATAACGTATACATAGGAGTCACCAAAGAACGAGTATCCCCGAACTGTTTCAGCACCAGGAACAGATAGCATTGCAGTGGTTAAAGGGTAGGTTACTTGGTCTTCAACCACTTGCGGAGCTTGACCAGGGTAGCTAGTTTTTATAATAACCTGTACATCTGACAGATCAGGAATAGCATCTACCGGTGTTTTTTTCAGGGAATACAAACCCAAACCAATCAGAATAACCGCGGCCAACAACACCATAAAACGATTACAAATCGACCAGCGAATAATAGCTTTAATCATGACAGTTCCTTATTCACTTTCCGGTAAGTAAAAATCAGTGATTTCATAGCCGCCTTGTTCATTACGGCTTACTTCAAGGTGAAGAGGACTCCCTGTAGGCAGTTCATCAAGAACAACCCATTCACTAATCTGAAAATCCATCACCATTTGAGGCCACTGCCATTCAGGAATGGCATCATGTTTCGCATTGAGCTTCACCGCTTCTGCATCCACACTATTCACAGTCGCTTTAACCCAAACGCTCGAAGTTGGTTTAGATTCTGACTTTGAGTTTTCCATACTTGAATTTTTCTGACGGTTGGTAGCCGTTTTAGGTGTGTTTGAATCGTCCTCCTCATTTTCCTGATCAGAAATATGGATCTCGGTGATAATGTATTGATTTTGCTTATCATGGGTTATTTGAGCATGAGCTAAAACACCAGCCTTAATGCCATCCATTTCAAGATAGGGGCTAAGCTGAAAGTCCATCGTCATTTGTGGCCACTGCCAATCTTCAATAGCAGCATGATCAACATTCACTTGCATTTCATCAGCATCTACACTGTTAAATACAACCTCGACCCAAACCTGATTTGGCTTATTTTCCGTTTCCCCAACTTGGTGCATACGTTTAAAATCAGAGGCTTTACTAGACTCAGAATCAATTAAAAATTGTGCAGAAGTAACAACTTCTTCCCCTTCATAAAGACCTTCGAGTATCTCTGTATACTTTGAATCACGTAGTCCTTTTTTTACCTCTATCGATTTATAACGACCTTCACCTAACGCTAAGACGACCCGATCCTGCTCCGATCCACGTATGAGTGCTTCATTTGGAATCAACAAGCGCTGCTGATCATCCACAGCAACTATTTTCAGTTCAGCAAACATATTTGGCTTAAGCTTATGATCAAGATTTGCAAGCCTTACCCTTACTCTGAGTGTTCGAGTTTTAGAGTCTAAAGTGGGATAAACATAATCCACTGTTCCTAATAGAGGCCTTCCGGGAAGAAAATCCATTTTCACCTCAACTGGCAAGCCTTCCTTGATGAGACTGGCCTGCCGTTCAAATACTTCGGCTTCAACCCAAATCTGATCTAAATTGCTAATGCTCAACAATGTCATTCCTGGCTTAACGAAATATCCGTCCTGAATACTTACGCTATCAGCCACACCTGAAACAGGTGCGAAAAACCTGACGGTCTGAGAGACCTGACGGCTCTTTTTTAATTTCTTAATAAAATTATCCGATACTTGTAGCGATTTAAGACGGTACTCAGCGGCTTGTGCGAGCCTGACGTCTTTTCTTTTCAACCCGAACAACAGTTCTTCCTGAGCATTAACCAGCTCCGGAGAGTACAAATCATAAAGAGCTTGACCCTTTTCAACAGGATCACCTGTGGTATTAATAAAACTTTTCTCTATCCAACCTTCTACACGCGGATGAATATGGGTAATACTTTCTTTGTTATACTGTAAATACCCTACGGTTCTCACATCAGGAGAAAGCTGCTCTCTCTTCACTTTAGCGGTTCTCACGCCTAGATTATTTACTACCTCTGGTGAAATAGAGATAGCACCAGGTCCGCCACCCTTAGCATCATTTCCCTCGGCATATACCGGTACCAATTCCATTCCCATAGGCGACTTCCCTGGTTCATTACGCCGATAATTTGGATCCATAGGAGCAACCCAATATAGCGGTTTAGCCTCACCGGTAGCGTTCCCTGACTCGCTGTTAAACTCAGTCATGGAGGCCTGATTCACTCCATACATAACTCCAACCCCCAGAGCCGCACCCATGGCTAACATAACTACGCTATTTACGACTTTCATTGTTCTGTTACCTCAACATCGCCCACTTGGGTTAATAGATAATTCATGACTGTAATTGTTTTCAGCCTTTCAACATGAATGCCCAGCGAAGTTAATTTGGCATCTAATTCGCTAATACGAGCACGCACTACTTCAGCAAACGAACCATCATCTACGGTATAAGCATTGATTGCGGCTTCAGCAGATTCTGAAAATCCGGGTAATAACTGTTGTTCATACAGCCGTTGGCGTTTGTCTAATTTTTCAAGATCAGAATGTAATGCTCCATAACGGGAATAAAGTTCTCGTAACAACAATAGTCGTTCCGTTTTTAATGCTTCGCGATCAGTTATCGCAGCCTTAACTTCAGAATCTTGTCTAGATGTAGAGAAAACAGGAATATCTATCGTCACTCCCATTGAGAACAGGTCAGAGCGCTCATCACCTACTGCTGTTTTTCCACGAATTCCATAGCTCGCATTGATAATCCATTCAGGTTTGTATTTCTGCTCAGCCAATAGAAGATCCGTACTCGCCATTCCAATGCTTATATCGAATAGAGCTAAACGAGGGTGCTTACTTAAATGTGATATTAACTTTGGATCTAAAGGTGCCATAATGTCCCTAAGTTTAAGCTCCGGAATTTGACCCTTAATTGTTAACCTTGCTGTTCCTGTTTCACCAGCAGGAATAAGCCAAGGCTCTAACTGCTGAAGAGCAACATCTCGTTGCTGTTTAAGCTGGGTCAGGCGATCTTCAAGGTTCACTAATTCTAATTCAGCTCTTACTAAATCCTGCTGACGGGTGCGTCCAAATGCAGAGCTATAACTGCTGGTAGCAACATCATTCAATTGCAAAAATATTTGGTAGTTCTCGTTAATAAGTTCGATACTCTTCTGAGCTTTGATAGCCCTCAGCCAAAGAATAGAAATATCTCTTATCACTGCCGCCCTGCGTTCTTCCCTTAAGAGTGGATGTTGATCGGCTTTTTGTTCTAATTTTTTACCTTTAAGAGACAGTGTTTCTCCTCTAGGTAGCATTTGACTTACGCCAATACTGAATTGGGTCATTGCTTCCTGATCATAATCCAAGGTATCTGTGGGAAGATTCTTAATACCAACATTAAACTTAGGATCTGGAAGACTTTTTATTCCTACACTACGGGCCAAAGCTGATTCTTGTCGGTAGCTATTTGCTAACAACCAAGGATCTAAAGCTAGGGCACTCTCTATGGCTTGCGGCAAAGTAACAGGATGTGTATCTGTCTTTTCTTTAGTTACTGCAACTACAGACATGGAAAAAGGCAGCATAACTAACGCTATACAAACAGAGGTTTTCATTCTCTAGTAACTCTCGTTTAGTTACCCAAATAGGGGTAATTCAATATCTCGGGGCAACGATGCCCCCACACACTTGAAGCTAAACGGGCAGAGTTATAGGTGGGGTATAAGGGGGAGAACTCGCAAGATAATAATAACGATTGAAGTATTTGAAGCCTTCATACCCCAAACGATTAATTTGTGGCTCTATTGAAGACATTAAAACTCCAATGATACTACAATGCGCTGCAGAACAATCCATATCTGCAGCAACACTATCACACGAATCAGAACTCCCTTCATGATTACAATGTTCAGACATCATAGAGGCAGACATAACCACAGGTCTTAAGTTTTCACCTTGACCAACAGCGGTTATAGATAACTGGACCATATTGATACTACTCAACCAACTTATGGCAAATAAAATCAGAATAGCAATACCAGCTCTCCTATAGCTGGCACGACGGGCATTCTGATATATATGAAAATGAGCAGTTCGCATAGAATTTTTCATTACCCAAAGTAGTTCAATTTTAATATTTCAAAGCAAAGCAATTGAGGTTCAGTTAATCTTGGTTTTTATAATAAAATACCAATATTTTTTATAATTGAATTCGTCAATTGAGTGTTGACCAAGATTGAATTGACCTCTATACATTGTGAGGCAAAACAACTCTCATAAGCCCAGTTAAAGCATAAACCCTCCAGTTACTAGAAGGTCAACCATCAAAATAAATAACGAATTACAAGAGCTCCACGGAGCCTTTCTATTCATCCCCTCACTGTGCCAGAATATTAATAAAACTATCTTTAATTTGTTGAGTGGAAGGTATCATAAGTCTACTAACACATTGCATACATCTATATAAAATATGCGATCCGGTATTCGTAAGAGTGACCAGAATATTTAGTATGGTGATAAAATAACAGACAAAATAAAGAGGAAGCAGCGTAGATATTGGTTCCCCTTCAATTGTTACACAGCGTAATAATTGAATCTTAATCTTTACGTGATTCTCTTTTATGCTCTGCCTTTTCTTTCCGCATTTCTCTTTCGTGTTCTTCCCTATCTTTCATCATCTCACGCTGATGTTCTTCCCGATCCTTTCGCATCTCACGTTCGTACTCTTCTTTGTCTTTACGGTCTTCACGTTCCATCTCTTCCCGTTCTTTACGGCTCTCACGCTGATATTCCTCATCACGCTTTCGCTGTTCTTTGGCCATTTTTTTATCGTGCTTCATGCGTTCGCGTTCGTTTTTCATTTGCTCTTTGGCAGCTTCTCTCTGGTCTTTATCTTTGGAATCTGCATGGGCAACCGTTAACGGGAGAGTTACTGCCAATAGACTAATCACTAGTCCTCTAATGACCTTTTTCATTTTAATTATTCCTTTACACATATTCGGCTGAATATAAAATAATGTATTAGAGCTTACCTGCAACTGAATGAGAAGATTACATGCCCAAGTCCGCTTTTGGCACAAAGCGGACATCCCTTAATTTACACACACCTGATTGCGACCAAGCTCTTTAGCTTGATACAGAGCCTTATCTGCTCGATCAAACAACTGTTCAATCGTTGTATCCTCCGCTCTAAGATGGGTCACTCCAATACTCACGGTTACTTTAATACCATGAGAAAAAGATATGCTTTCCACCTGCTGGCGAATGACTTCGGCCTTTGCTTCAGCAACATCAATAGCACAGTAACCAAGCAGAAAAGCAAACTCCTCTCCGCCGTATCTCGCAGCGATATCTTCCTTTCGACATGCACTTAATAATTCAGCTGCCATACGCGCAAGCACACTATCGCCGACTAAATGGCCGTGTTGATCATTTATATTCTTAAAATAGTCGATATCCAACATTAAGATACTGATAGGCGTTCCATGCCTTGTTGCATTAGCCATTCGCTGTTCAGCTGCTTCAAGCAGATAATAGCGATTGTATAGCCCTGTAAGCTGGTCCCTAAGAGCCATCTCTTGCAGCATATCCCTTTGCATCTTCAATGTTATGTGTGTGTTTACACGCGCCAAAACAGTTAAAGGCCTTACAGGCTTAGTTATATAATCCACAGCACCGAGTTGTAATCCTAGTTGCTCATTTCCCTCATCATCTCTAGCCGTCACAAAGATGACAGGAATATCTCGAGTATGTAGTTGAGATTTCAGCTGTTTACACACCTCGTGCCCCCCTAAATCGGGCATCTCAATATCAAGAAGGATTAAATCGGGAGCTGGGTCAGAAACTGACAATGCTAAACAGTCAACGCCACCGGTTGCAACCTTGATCTGATAGTGATCTTTCAGGCAATTAGCTAACACTTTAATATTAGAAGGAATGTCATCTACGATCAAAACAACAGGCTTATCACTCATAATCCTTTGCCTTCAGCCCAAAAAGCCCCATCGTTCATGAGCAACTCAATTTTTGATATGACATTTAAAGCTAGATTAAAATCAAACTGACTGATCGCCTCATGCAACGACTTTAATTCAATCGCCGCTTCTGCGCTTGCTTTACAGCACCATAGGCTCTCAAACTCTGATACATCTAGATATCCGGCTGATGCGACTTGGTCCTTGATTTTCTGTAAGGCGGCCTCAAGCTCACTGTTAGATATGTTGCTGTGTGGGTTTTCTTCATCCGTATTTAGATAAGCGTTAAAGCATCTATCGATTTCATCATAAGCATTTAATAGTAGCGGTAAATTATGGCGCACTTCCTCTTGTTCACCAGATTTAGCACTTTTTTCTAACTTCGCTGACAACTCTTGGAGCTGCAATGCGGATAAATTAGCGGCCATCCCTTTCATTGCATGTGCTGTTTTACCCGCATTATCCATATCTCCAGCTTCAATATATTCTCGTAGCTGCTGCATAATGGGAGCTGCATCCACAATAAAAATATCCAGCAACGATGCCAACATCTCCTCTTGGCCCATCATTCTAGAAAGAGCGGATTCCCTATCCCACACTTGTGGCCCATCAGTACTGTTCATTTGCACGGCCTCACTTAAATGAATTTCATCCTGAATTTCATTTTGACAAGACGTTACAACTTGCCCACCGTCCAAGTATTTCTTCAATTTTTCCAGTAGAAGCGAAGGAGAGACCGGCTTGGCGATATAATCATCCATCCCCGCAGCAAGGCATTTTTCGCGGTCCCCGGCCATTGCATTAGCCGTCATGGCAACAATAGGAATATCTATATTCTCAATTCCAGCGACCTCTTTCCTTATCTGCTGAGTCGCTTCATACCCATCCATTTCAGGCATTTGGCAATCCATCAAAATCAGATCATATGGACAGAGATCTTTGATCGCAGCTTTTAAACTTGAAATGGCCTCAATTCCATTACCGGCCACATCAGCATTAAAACCAAACTCTTTTAATATCCCCAAAACAACCAATTGATTTACTTGATTATCTTCGACAACTAGCAGTCTTGCAGTATGATCCAATTCAACATCATTCTCATCTTCTAAGGTGACAGTTCTCAAATAATGGCTGGTTAATAATGGATCCGCTTTTCTAAGCGCCTCCCCACCATGAACAACGACATGCAATGCCTCAAAAATATCGAATGTGGTTGCCGGTTTAGGAAAATAACCACTAAAGCCCATATCAGCAAAGCGTTTAGCATCACCTCGATGCGCCATAGACGTCATCAGTATAAGCTTACTTTCTGAAAACCGATCATCCTTTTGTAATAAGTCACCCAGCTCAGCGCCATCCATACCAGGCATCTGCATATCGATAAAAATAACATCAAAACAGCTTCCTTGGTTTTTAGAGGTATATTCCTCGCAGCGCGATAACGCATCGTAACCATCTTTTGCTTCGCAAACCTCAGCTCCCCAATGTTTAAGCTGCCCAGACAAAACTTCACGATTCGTCACGTTGTCATCAACGATTAATATAGACAGCTGAGCTACATCACTCACAGGAACAACGAGTTCAGATGAATCACTCGCAGAAAGTATGGCGCTAAAATTAAAACTGCTCCCCTTACCCTCTTCACTTATAACACTGATCTCTCCCCCCATCAGCTCACATAACTGCTTACTGATCGCCAAGCCTAGTCCTGTTCCCCCATATTCACGTGTGGTCGATGCATCCACTTGGCTAAAGGAATCAAACAGTTCTGACTGCTTATGCTCTGAGATACCAATACCTGTATCATTAACACTACAGTCAATACGCCACTTATCATCCCCATGAGGATGTAATACAGCCCTGACAAGGACCTCTCCTGCAGATGTAAACTTAATCGCATTGCCTACTAAGTTCGCCAATATCTGGCGCAACCTACCGGGATCACCTTTGACTGTTGAATGCTCAATCTGGGTCAAATCAAAAATCAGCTCAAGTCCTTTATCTTGAGCTTGAAGTGCCATCGCCTCAGAAAACTCATCAAACATCGCACGAATATTGAAATCAATTGATTCTAGCTCAAGCTTACCGGCGTCAATTTTTGAAAAATCGAGAATATCGTTTATTAATGTTAATAAAGCATTCGCACTGGTTTGAGCAACGATGGCTCGATGACGCTGCTCATCAGTTAACGTGGTATTTAGCAGTAATCCCAACATGCCCAAAACACCGTTCATAGGCGTACGAATCTCATGACTCATATTGGCTAAGAATTCACTTTTCGTAACATTGGCTAGCTCTGCCTCATTTTTGAGGGCGATCAGACGTTTCTCCATCTGACGCTCGGTCGTCACATCTAAGTTAGTGCCAATCATTTTTGGATTTCTTTCTTTATCACCAGCCATATAAGCAGCTGTAGCTTTTACATATTTAATCTGGCCATCGGGCAAACAGAGCCTAAATTCGCTATGCCAATCATGTTTATGCTCTATCGCATCGCTTAACGAGGACGATGCGGCTTCTAGATCCTCAACATGCACACATGATTCCCAATAGTCATAGTAGAAGTGATTCTGAACGACATCATCTGAGGCTGCATAGATGAGGCACATCTGCTCATCCCAATCGAGCCTATTGGTTTTAAGATCCCACTCCCAAATACCAAGCCCGGAAGATTCTACAGCCAGATCAGTTTTTCGTTTTTCCGAGGTGAGGCTCTTTTGAATATCCTCTGCTAAATCGAGTGCTTTGATGAGATCTTTTTCGGCATTAACACGTTTACTAATATCTCGGAACGACCACACTCTTCCCGCAGGTTTACCTTCAACATACATAGGAATGGATGCTTGTTCATAGGTCCGCCCATCGAACAGATAAAGCAAAGTGGTATTTTCAGTGTCTTCACTGCCGATCAAGCTTTTGACATTTTCCGCCGCTTCATCTGCATTTTCTAACTGCCTTAATACTCCACCCAAAACACGTGAGTCTCGACCATATTCATCAGGAAAGCCCCAAAGTTCAGCGAAACGTTTGTTATACCGAATCACTCGGCCATCTGGATCAGAAACTAAAATCCCATTATCAGTGGATTCTAAAATGGAGGCTTGTATGGTCACCGCCTCAGTAATGTCCAGCTCCATCTGCTTACGCTGGGTAATATCACTTCTTATAGCGATATAACTTACAGGCTTACCGTCATCGCCTTTAAAAGGAACAATGGTCGTATCCACCCAATAGATATGTCCATCTTTTGCACAATTTCGAATCTCACCATGCCAAACATGACCCGCGCAGATACTGCTATACAGTTCTGAAAAGAATTCTTTGGAGTGATAACCCGAATTTAAGATCCGGTGATTCTGACCAATAAGTACCTCTAGATCATAACCACTAATTTCAGAGAATTTCTCATTTGCATAAGTGATCGTACCGGCTAAATCAGTCACCGCGACAATAGAGTGCTGATCCAATGCAAACTGCTGTTCAGCAACTTGAGCCAGCGCCCCTTTAGCCTGTTTCACACTTCGCTGTAACGCAGTCTCATGAATACCTTGCATATCTAACATATGATTAAAGGCATCTGTAAGTTGAAATATTTCTCTATTAGAAGCGTTAATTTCAACGTGACTCTCCAAATTCCCTGCGGCAGCTTCTCGGCTTGCTCGCGCTAGAAGTATGATTGGCTTAGTGATACGGCCAGCAACGTCATAAGTCAGAATTAAAATAATAAATACAGTTATCAAAAGAAGAAAAAGGACTATTTTTCCTAGCCAGTTCGCTGAGCTGAGTGCATCCGCTTGATCAATTTCTGATATTAATCGCCATCTAACACCTCCAAAGTCAATGACTGCATGTAGCCCAATAACCTCAGCCCCCGTAGGTCCGGTATAACTTAACCCGGTATATGTATCTTCATCTTTATGAAAAACAACTTCGGCATTTTCATAGGATTTCAGATTCATACGCGTACTTAAAAGCTCAGACGGTTTATCACTCAAAGGACTAATGAGTAGCCCCTCGTCATTCACTAAATAATGAACGAGCGAATCGCCTCCTTCCCCCCCGGCTCTCAGAAGATCAAAAATGCGGTCATAACGTAGCTGAACTGCAAAAACACCCTGCCTTTCACCCTCACGACCCGTAATTTCTGACGTCAAAAAACCAGCCAAATTATCATTTGAGGGGCCGTACCTTTCCATTCCTGAAAAAGATATTTCCCCCGTCGTCAAGGTACGATCAACCGACTTGGAGAATTTACTTGATCCGTAACCCCCATTCAGTAAATTAGTTCCTAAATCAGTTTCGGCAGCTGTGCTATACAAAACATTTCCATCGAGATCAATCAGTAAAACATCATATATATAATCATAATGCTGAGTTAAAGAGATTAGATCCTGTTCTTTGTCGGCAACAATAGCTTGCCAAGCTGGGCTTGCCACAAAGCTTTTAACCGTATCCTGGCTCTGTTTATAACCATCTTTGAGAGATATGATAAAGTCTTTAGTACTTTGTGAAGCTGAGTGAATTTTCAAATCAGCAATTCGATAATCGAACCAATTATGCATAGAACGAACAGTCACAATAGAGGATTGATACAATTCATCATAACTTGCAACAATCAAACTATCCCTTGCCTGCTGATAACTCAGCCAAGAAACGATCATCACTGGAATTAATGCGAGTAATCCCATCCATAAAACCAAGTTCGTACGCAGGGAAGTAAGCGTTTTAGCTTTCTCTGATTGGAATGATGTTTGAGTCGACTTTACACTCATGCATAACCTATGAACTTGTATTCAGAAGGAGGCTAACTACATAGCAACGAAAAGCCATACAAAATATGTGCAAAATCAATAAGCTACTATTTAATAACCTTTTTACAGAATAGACCATATTTAAGCGAAAAAACGCTTATCTGATGAAAAATATTAGGAAAGATAACCCTAAGTAGGCTCAAAACGTACAGAGTGATCTAGCAATCAAACCACCCTATAATTTATCTTAGTCGCCGCAATATAAATTCTTCGGAAATTAACCCAGCTTCTAATTGATCTAGCTCTGAAGAAAGTAGAGGTACCTCCCTTTCCTGCTCTCGTAGGCTCTCCAGTAATGCTTTACGCTCGTGACGAGAAACACCCTCTTTCAGCAAATTTCGTTCTGTCGTTTTAATCTTTTTAGTCAATTTTTTGAGCTGTTGTTTCACACTCTCTATCTCAGCCTTAAGTGCGTTCACCTTTTGCTCTTGAAGATAGATCGTACGACCACGCTGATACTCTATGAGAAATGACTTTTCTAAGGCTTTAGGGCAAACATAGCTATATTCGACACCTCTTAAGCCAACGCGGAAGCCATTATTTGGCAAGCAATACGCCTTAAGACCCTGCTTACGCCCTTGTAGATATTCATCTAAATTTAGACTTATCTGGTATTCAGAACAGGACTTTTGATGCTCAGAAAGAACGCCCTGCAATTCACCTTGCAGGCCATCTCGATATCCAATCCCTTCCCAATCTCCTGTTAGACATTCCTCTTCACTCAAGCTCGCACAACCCGAAAGAACAAATAATAAAAGAGTTAGAAAGCAATCGCCGATCTTCTTTTTAGGCATGTTAAGTCCCCAAGGCAACAATAACCCTCAGCCTAAAGGACTCAAACTTAATAAAAGTGGAATAAGGTGAAAATAGGTTATGAAAACACAGGGACGAGTTTATAACCTTGCATCTGCCAGCCAATCAAGGAGATAAAGCCATCGGCAACAACGCTAAGTGCTGAGGGTAAAAGTGAGTTATCCACCTTAAAGACATCCGTAGCGATTGCACAAACCTCGATCCTAACGCCTCTCTGGTTCAGCTCACTAATACTGGTCTGTATAGAATCAAACTCTTGTTCGTAATCAAAAGTCAATTCCGGATCGCTTTCTTTACTTAAAAACTTCACCGTCGGACCGATTACAACCACAACCATTTCTGGATCAACCCCTTGTCGCTTTAACCCATCATATGTACCGACAATAAGGTCCATATAAAAAGCGGTTGTTTTCGCTGATTTAAAATCAATCAAAAACACAGCGTTAGCCGCACTAATACCATTAAGTGCTGCTGCATCATTGTATTTTTCATCCGCCTGTACCGCATACGAACACAAACAAAACAGCAGAAGTACACCCTTAAACCAAGCATGAATGCTACGCATAATGACAACGCTCCATTGTTGTTAAACCAAGATAATAAATTAGAAAAAACTCAATCCTGTATTAACAGGTATTCACCACAAAAACTCAACTCAATTTCTATAGGCTTATCCCCGCCCGAAAATACAAATTTAGTTTTTATCTCTTAAAGCTTCATAAGAAATAGGCATAGGAATCAGCCACTACTAAGGCCAAAAAAAGGCCATCAATACAAAGAGGCCCTTTTATGAGTTTAACAACGTTGCAAAATGAACTAACGAATCACAAGACCAGGTAACCAACGTTTGTCACGATCAATTTCATCTCGCTCCCACTCGTTCATCGGTGGAACCGCTAAATCGTCTGGTGGAGAAGCCAATAAATTAAGGTCGACCGCTTGTGCAACACCACGAATAACATCACCATCAACGCTCATATGGTAATAGATGCCATTCCAAAAGTTGGCACCAAACTCCTCTTTCTTTTTAAACATAAACAGTAAGTCATGAGAAAGCCAGCTTAGATCATCACCTGTAACGGTGCGGGGTTGCTCATAAGGATATGAAAGATGACACCACAATTCAGGGCCTTCTAGGCACTTCATCTCTTTCATGGATAGGAAATAATCACGAAACTTTCCATGGTCCATATGAAGTTCATAGCGACTACCTTCATCTTGAGGATGAAAAGCAACAGTACCCACCAGCGTTTCATTACCTTTTTTATCTACTAACAAAATTTGCTTCTGCCCCATAAGCGCACCAGCAAAACCATTAATAGAAAAACTTAATAATGTCAGGGCGATTAGCGCTCGACTTAACCTTAGTAAGCAGTCCATATTTACTCTCCGAATAAAACACTGTTTAAATAGTGTACGATGCTTATCCGCATACGCCATGATACTTGGGAACTAAATTCCCTGAGCAAGTTCAATTTATTGTCATTTTATAATCATTTCCTACTCATAAACTATGCTGTAAAGGTCTGTATCTTTAGCATTATCAAATACCTATACTATGTAATGATATTCCACTAATTTGAAATTGGGCTCGATTAAAAGCCTTAAATAATAAGGAGTGTTCATGGGTTCCTGCTGCCAACATGATCAAGAGTTTGATGGCGCATCACCTGAATATAAGCGTGCGTTATGGTGGGTTATTTCAATTAACGCCATTATGTTTTTAATCGAAATCAGCGCCAGTGTTCACGCGAGCTCTCAAGCGCTTCAAGCGGACGCTTTAGATTTCTTAGCCGACACGGCCACCTATACCCTTTCCTTATTAGTAATAGGGAAATCACTTCGTACTAGAAACCGCGCCGCTCTTATTAAAGCCACCAGCCTAATGATAATGGGAATAGCTGTATTCGCTATGACCCTCTACCGTTTCATTTTCATGCAAACACCTGAAGCGATCACTATGGGTTCAATTGGTACCCTCGCTTTAAGCGCTAATCTCATCAGCGTCATGATCTTGCTTAAATTCCGTAATGGGGATGCTAATGTACGCTCCGTGTGGCTTTGCAGCCGTAACGATGCTATCGGCAATATTGCCGTGATCATCGCAGCAGCCGGCGTATGGCAAAGCCAGTCTGCATGGCCCGACCTCATCGTTGCCACTATTATGGCTGGGCTCTTTAGTTGGTCCGCGATTCAGATTTTTAAACAAGTACGACGTAGTCATGAGTAATCATGGGTCGTGCTAGCGTCTATTTCGGCCATGAGCCCGACCTAGGTCAATAAAAATATATTCATCTCTGTTTTTTGTTTTAATTCACAAGCACTACCTTGCATAAACACATATCTGAGCGAATACTAATAATCGGTAGTTTTTATAGCATCAACAAACACTCAGAAAACGAGTGGTACTGAGAGTGAAAATGAAAGGAATTCAGAAAGTCATCGGGGTAGTCTGTATCTCAATCCCCCTATTCATTAGCATCGCAGGATTTGGTTATAAAGAGCCTAATCCCCCTGTACAACTACCCAAAGTTACCATTGCCGTATCAACAACCCCCCTTTCAGCCCCTTTGTATATTGCTAAGGTTAAAGGCTTTTTCAAAACTGCAGGAATCGATGTTTCGATAAAAGAGATACCGGGCGGAAAGAAATGTTTTGAAGCCCTTCAACGAGGGGAAGTTGATTTAGCCACAGTTTCAAAGTCAGTCATAATGTTTAACAGTTTCAATAAAGCTAATTTTTCAGTGCTTACTAGCTTTGTTGAATCAGACAACGATATAAAAATCGTTACGCTGTCAAAGAGCAAAATACTTACAACTGAGGATTTAGTTGGCCGCACTGTCGGCATAGTTAAAGGGAGTGCTAGTGAATACTTCCTACACTCTTGGTTAACCTCTACAGACATAGACCCTCAATCTGTTAACACTCATACTTATGCAGTCAAAGATATGCCTGCTGCACTTAACCGAGGCGAAGTTGATGCTATCTCTGTATGGGAACCATTCGCCTACAACTCAATGCGGCTCAATTCAGAGTCCTCGATCCTGCCTACAAAAGGGCAATACAAGCTCTCATTCAATTTAGTTCATTTAACAAATAACCCTATTTTTAATCAGCCCCCACGAAATGTAGTCAGTAACACAGTAGAAATGGCGATTATAGAAGGGCTAAATAAGGCGAACCATTTCATTCAGGCTCGCCCAGAAGATGCCCAGCTTATTCTTCGCCGGCATTTAAAATTAAGCCAAGATTTTATCGATTGGGTCTGGGTCGATTATCAATTCAAACTATCATTGAATACTGCATTTATTCATTCACTCGGTAAACAAGCAAAATGGGCGATCGAAGCTGGCTTGGTAGAACAACAAGAGGTGCCAAACTATCTGCACTTTATCTCTCCAGAAGCATTGAAACGGCAGTAAGCGCTGTACGACAAGCTAACAGTCTTTTCTCTCTCGGGATCAAGACATTTCTAATATTTATCAAAAGTAACAAGCGGGCAACTTCACTATAGGAATCTAGACTTAGTTTACGTATCCTCTGCCCTGAATTAAGGACTAACCGTAAGAACAAAACAAAAATATGAGTCAAAACGCACGTAAAGTAGCTTGCAGCCCAGATAAAGCCATAGTGATGATCGTAGACGATATGCAATCGATGCGTATGATTACACGTACAGCCCTCAAAGAGATGGGATTCAAAAAATTTGTAGAGTGCACAAACGGGCAAGAAGCACTAAAACGCTTACGTTTAATGAATATTAATCTAGTGATTTGTGATTGGGATATGCCCGAAATGAATGGTCTAGATCTTCTTCAGGAAATACGCTCCGACGAGCGTTTGGAAAAAATCCCATTCATTATGCTAACCGCTCATTCAGAAACTGAATTAATACATCAAAGCATAACAGCTGGGGTTGATAGCTACATTGTGAAACCTTACCAACCTAGAGCACTCTGCCTTCGCGTTAACTCGCTATTAAAAGACCCCGTTACCTTAAGTAAGGTCTAACCTTTTATTTTAAACAGATTTCTATATTTTGCGCCAACTGCTGTAAATAACCCGTATATCCCTGCTCTAAAGTCACATCAATCGCCAATGGATCTAAGTGACCTAAACGAATAGGTTTATCAGCCACAACTCGTTGAATAACTTCTGCTTTAAATTGCGGCTCAATAAAGACACAACGAGCTTCTAATTCATCTAACATACCTTGAATGTGGGCTAACTTTTTTGCCCCAGGAGCGCGGGCGGGGTCAACCGTAAAAAAGGCTAATTGCTTTAGATGATAATGTTCAACGAAACGTGAAAAAGCATCATGGAAAACAACAAAGCCCTTATCCTGATAAGCACTCAGCTGCGTTTCAATTCGTTGATCTGTAACCAATAAGTCTTGCTTAAATGCTTCAAAATTAAGTTCCAACTGAACCGCATGATGAGGAGCCTGTTTTGACAACTCATCTGTTATTTTTTCTGCCATATGGAGCATGTCTAGCGGATCCATCCATACATGTGGATCAACTCCGTGATGATCATGATCTGTGTACTCTACAGATTCCTCATGATCGTGATGATGGTGCTGCTCTTCACTCTCACCATCTAGCAATTGCAATACAGGCGTATCTAACTGCTGAATAGTTTTAGATAGAAACTGCTCCATATCCGGCCCTATCCAGATAACAAGGTCAGATGCTCTTAATAGACGCATATCTGAAGGTTTCAAAGAGTAATGATGCGGTGATGCGCCAGGCGGAATCAAAACATCTACATCACCCAGATCAGCCACAATAGCATTGGCAACCAACTGCAACGGCTTTACAGTAGTAACGACTTTTAATGGCTCTTGAGCAAAACTGAAAGGAGATAACAACAAAAGGAAAACTAAGCCTGCGACATTTTTCATCTATCTTCTATATCTCAACATACTTTAAAGTTACAATATAACATAAATAGTTTAGTGGTTAACCCCATGTCTGAATCACAACTTGCTTTTCATTCTGAGCACGACCATAAGGGCTGTATCAAACAGGCCCTAAATGATGCCAAAGAGCTATGCCGTGCACGGAATCTACGTTTCACCCCTATTCGAGAACTGGTTCTTAAAACCATTTGGCAGAGCCATAAACCGCTAGGGGCGTATGAACTATTACCGGCGCTAGCCGAAGCAGGCTTTAACTCGGCCCCGCCTACGGTTTACCGCGCCCTCGATTTTCTACAAGAACAAGGGCTAGTCCACAGAATTGCGCTTTTAAATGCGTTTATTGGCTGCCCTCATCCAAATGAAGCTCATGACGGTTCATTTTTAATTTGTAGCAAGTGCAATAACACGGTAGAGATTGATACAACCCGAATCAGTGACGAAGTAAATAAACAAGCTGAGAGCCTAGGTTTTACCCCAGAACAGCAATCAATAGAGATATTAGGAACGTGCCCAGAGTGCCTACCAAAGAAACAAAGAGACACTCAAGAATGAACCACCAGCATGAACCATTAATTAAGCTAGATAAGGTAAACCTACATTTCGGCCGTAACCACGTACTCCAAGATATTACGACGGAGCTACACAAAGGCTGCATTACGACATTAATAGGTCCGAATGGAGCCGGTAAAACGACTCTGGTTCGCGTCATTTTGGGCTTAATCAAACCTAGCAGTGGCTCTATCTGGCAGGAAGATAACCTGCGAATTGGTTATATGCCGCAAAAACTGCAAATTGATCAGACCTTCCCGCTAACGGTTGAACGTTTTTTACAAACAGCCCAAACAGCGAACAAAGAAACCATGATTGCCACCTTGACAGATGTGGGTGCAGAATCTCTGTTTAAACAATCCATCCATAATTTATCCGGTGGTGAAATGCAGCGTATATTGTTAGCACGCGCGCTGCTTCGTAACCCCCATTTGTTAGTTTTAGATGAGCCCGTACAAGGCGTAGATATAAACGGTCAGTTAGAGCTATACAACTTAATATCGCGGATTCGTGATGAGAGGGGCTGCGGGGTATTAATGATCAGCCACGATCTCCATCTGGTCATGGCATCTACCGATCATGTTATCTGTATTAACCATCATGTGTGTTGTTCGGGTCATCCTGAACATGTAACAAACGATCCATCCTTCACCGAACTATTTGGCATTAAAGGAAGCGAACAGCTGGCCGTGTACAGTCATCATCATAACCACCGTCATGATGAACATGGGGATGTCATTCCTGACCCTGCATGTGACCACTCCCATAACTGTAATCATGACCAAGGGTCACCTCATGCCTGATTTTTTACTTTTTGCGTTACTCGGTGGATTAGGCGTAGCTACGGTTGCCGGCCCCTTGGGCTCGTTTGTTGTATGGCGCCGCATGGCTTATTTTGGAGATACCTTAGCCCACTCGGCACTGCTCGGTATCGCTATCGGTTTTTTACTCGATATTAACCTTAACCTAGCCGTTATATTTTGCTGTGTTGGCTTGGCTCTGGTACTAGTCACACTGCAGCGCCAAAGAATGGTCGCAACAGACACTCTACTTGGCATTATGGCCCATAGTGCGCTCTCTTTAGGTCTCGTGGCTGTAGCGCTCTTAGAGATCAGAGTCGATTTGATGTCATACCTCTTCGGTGATCTTCTAGCAGTCAGCCAATTAGACCTTTTCTGGATCTATGGTGGAGGGGTCGGTGTACTCGTTTTACTAAAACTACTCTGGCAACCTTTACTCGCAATCACCATTAACGAAGAGTTAGCCCATGTTGAAGGGGTTAACGTACCGATTACACGTCTGATTCTGATGTTATTGATTGCTATTGTGATTGCTATAGCGATGAAAATCGTAGGCCTGCTACTGATTACATCCCTACTTATCATTCCAGCGGCATCTGCACGAAGGTTTGCCACTACACCCGAACAGATGGCAATAGGCGCTGCAATTGTTGGCTGCTTATCTGTGATGGGCGGTCTAACGTTGTCATGGCATTTTGATACGCCAGCAGGGCCTTCTGTTGTCGTTGCAGCACTTGGGATTTTTATCACCTTATATGCCCTGCCTGCTAAGCAACAGCAATAATGCGATCCCGAAAATAGATTAATCAGTTTTAACTTTTAGCGTTTCCAAAACACATTAATCAGCGCACCCATAATGATTAAACCTCCCCCCACCCATGTTAAATCGGGGGGAATCTCATCAAAGAAAACAAAACCAAGCACAACAGAAAAAACCACCTGAACATATGCGTAAGCAGAGACTTTACCGGCATATTCTGTTTGCATCGCCTTCGTTAACCCCACTTGCCCCACTTGAGTAAAAATACCAACCAGGATTAACAGCAGTAGCGCTTCGGTACTCGGCATCACAAAATCACTGCCTAAGAAAATCACTGAAATCGGTAGAGCGATCAGAGGAAAGTAAAAGATAATGACGGAGCTATCTTCTGTTTGGCTCAGTTTTCTCACTAAAACATAAGCGATAGCACTACCTAACGCCCCCGCTAGGGCAGCCATAACACTGAGCCATGGAAGCGAACTTAGATTACTACCCTCATGCGTTGGTTGAACCATCAGCACTAAACCTATCAAACTGAGTACAATGCATAACAACGTTGCCTTTTGCACTTTCTCTTTAAGAAACAATAACGCGATAAGTGCGGTGAAGGCGGGATAGGTATACTGCATAATCGTTGCTTCAGCTAAAGGCAGGGTTGTGACAGCATAATAAACACAAAGTAATGCAATCGCCCCAACACTACCTCTTGCGATCAACAGACCTTTGTTCTGGCCCCAAACATCTATTCGCTTACGCTTTATATCAATGTAACTAATACACAATGACACAACCGCTCTAGCAGCAACGATCTCCAAAACAGGAATACCATACTCACTTGCTCCTTTGACGCAAGCCGCCATCAGCGCAAAGCCCAGAGCAGAAAGCAGCATGTAATAAACAGCTGGAGGCATCACAGTTTTGAAATAAGTCATAGTTTGAGTATGTTCGGAGGGAAAGTAAGCGCGAGATCATATCCTAAGGGCCTTATTAAATGAACTGCTATGGACTATTAAAAAACATAACTGAGTTCTATATTTAAAAATACCTATATCACTCGCATAAGAGATAGCCATGATATCAGCCTTGCCACTTTTACTCGCATTTACAACTGACAAGATACTTCCATTAGACTCTCTCGCTTTGCCTTCTGGTTATAAGATAGAAGTCGTTGCTCAAGCGCCAAATGTGCGCCAATTAGCCTTAGCTAAAGACGGAACACTTTTCGGAGGCAGCCGAAAAGCAGGTAAGGTTTATGGTTTCATCGATGCCAATAAAGATGGCATCTATGAGAACACTATCATTATCGCAAACAAGCTGAATATGCCCAGTGGAATAGCGATCAATGATAATGATCTATATGTCGCTGAAGTATCTAGAATTCTGCAATATAAAGAGGTTCTACCCCTCAACAGATCTGCGAGCCCAAATACCTATAAAGCAGAAACCTATTATTCAGAGCTGCCGAACAAACGACATCATGGCTGGAAATATTTAAAGTTTGGCCCCAAAGGGGATATTTTTTTCAACATTGGAGCACCCTGTAATACCTGCCTACCCGCTTTTCCTTTTGCTTCAATCGCTAAGTTAGACGCTGATAAAAATCTGACACTTGTCGCCGAAGGCGTAAGAAACAGTGTAGGTTTTGCATGGCACCCACAAACCCAGCAGTTATGGTTTACAGAAAATGGACGCGATTATTTAGGCGACGATAAACCCTCGGATGAACTCAATCGAATAAGCAGCCCTAAGCAACATTTTGGATTCCCATTTTTCCATGCTCACAGCATTTCAGATCCACAATACAGCGACCCTGCGCGTACGTCTGATCAGTTTACGGAGCCTACTTATGCACTCGGCGCACATGTCGCTCCTTTAGGTATGACGTTCATTAACAAGACGATTGAAGGCGCCCTCGCCCCTGAAGCAGATGAGCAAACACTGTTAATTGCAGAACACGGTTCGTGGAATCGGTCAAAAAAAGTAGGCTACAAAGTCGTCAGGTTAAGTATCCGAAATAACGAAGTTATTCAGCATGAGAACTTTATTACGGGCTGGCTTCAAGACGAAACACACTGGGGAAGACCTAACGATATTATTCAAGACACTGACGGAAGCTTACTCATATCAGATGACTATGCGGGTGTAATTTATCGTGTGTCAAAGCAGTAATACAGATTTAAACCGCTGTATCACTGCGAAGCTTTATCTTTAATGGTCTTTACGCTTACTACCTGGATTAGGCGTAAACAGTAAAGGTTGAGCACCCTCTTCAATTACCGGGGCATTTTCGCGATTCACCCGCGTCTCAAGCTCTTCTGCCTCGACTTCACCATCAAGACGCATAGAGTCTACATAATCACAGCGCACGCACTCTTTATGCTCTCGCTCTTCATCACGATAGGTACGAATCGTATCCATCTCTCCGCAACGTGGACACACGGCCCCAGCTATAAAACGTTTTATCACACTCATTAGTTTTCTCTTTTATTCTTGAGCAGGAGGAAAAAGGGGATAAAAATGACGGCCCCTCGAACCTCCTGCACTAAAGATATCTTTACTCTATTGAACATTTTGCCATTTAGATAGCTTAGCTCTACGACTGGATTCCACAATGGCGCAATAAAGCATCTACTTTAGGCTCGCGGCCTCTAAATGCAATAAACAGCTCCATTGGCTCTTTAGAACCGCCCATTTCTAAAATATTTTTACGGAAATCCGTGCCTGTGGATAAGTTAAATACGCCCTCTTCTTCAAAACGAGAAAACGCATCCGCAGATAAAACCTCAGCCCATTTATAGCTGTAGTAACCCGCAGCATAACCACCTGCAAAAATGTGGCTAAAACTATGTTGGAAACGATTAAATGCTGGCGGCTTAATCACAGCCACTTTAGCGCGAATATCATTCAAAAAGGACTGAACATCGGTAACACCGGGCTCATATTCACGATGTAAGCAGAAATCAAACAGAGAGAACTCAATCTGACGCATCATCATCATGCCTGACTGGAAATTACGTGCAGCCAGCATTTTATCTAACAAAGGCTGCGGTAAAGCTTCACCTGTTTGATAATGGCCAGAGATAAGAGCCAACGCTTCAGGTTCATAACACCAGTTTTCTAGGAACTGACTTGGGAGTTCAACCGCATCCCATGCCACACCATTAATACCACTCACATCAGCCGACTCAATCTGAGTCAACATATGGTGCAAACCATGACCAAATTCATGGAACATCGTTGTCACTTCATTATGAGTCAGTAAAGCAGGATCATCCCCCACTGGAGAACTAAAGTTACATACCAAATAAGCCACAGGAAGCTGCAATGCACCATCATCTAAACGACGACGAACACGACAATCATCCATCCATGCGCCACCACGCTTTTTCTCACGTGCATACAAATCTAGGAAGAAGCGAGCAATCACCTCCCCCTCATGACTGATCTCAAACAGCCGAGCATCTTCATGCCAACGATCAAAATCAGTTACTTCGCTAATCTGAATATCAAACAGTTTGCCTGTTACTGTAAATAAGCCATTCAATACTTTAGGTAGCGGGAAATAAGGGCGAATCTGTTCCTCAGAAATCGAGTACTCAGCCTGCTTAAGTTTGTCGCTGTAATAAGCCAGATCCCAAGCTTGTAGATCTTCAATACCATGCTGCTCTTTAGCGAAATCACACAGCTGTTGATAATCTTTTTTAGCGACCGGCAAGCTCTTCTCAGCCAGATCATTTAGGAAGCTCACAACTTGGTCAGACGTCTCAGCCATCTTCGTTGCCAGTGAGTATTCCGCATAATTTTCAAAGCCAAGCAGTTTCGCAAGCTCTAAACGCAGTTCAAGAATTTGCGTCATTACAGAAGAGTTATCCCACTGCCCTTCACCCGGCCCCTGATCAGATGCCCGCGTTGCAAAAGCGGTATAAATCTCTTTACGAAGCTCGCGATTATCTGCGTAAGTCACTGTTGCAAGATAGGATGGAAAATCTAATGTGACTAACCAGCCCTCTTCACCTTTAGCTTCAGCCATCTGTTTAGCCGCGCCCAACGCCATAGGCGGCAAACCTTCTAAGTCACTCTCTTGAGTGAGCAATTTACTCCACGCATTACTGGCATCCAACACATTCTCAGAGAACTTGGTCGTCAGCTCTGAAAGCTTTTGCTGTAGTTCAGCATAACGCGCCTGATCCGTCTCATTCAGTGCGATGCCCGATAAGCGGAAGTCTCTTAACGTATTTGAGATAACCTTCTGCTGTGCTTCATCCATCAGTTGGAAGTTTTCACTTTCAGACAACTGATTAAAAGCTTGGTATAACGCCTGATTTTGACCCATCTCTGTCCAATATTGCGACAATTTAGGGATACACGCATTATAGGCATCGCGCAGTTCATCGCTGTTTACCACTGAATTCATATGGGACACAGGCGACCATGCTTTTGCTAAACGGTCATTCATCTCTTCCATTGGAGCAACAAGGCTTTCCCAACTTGGCTGCTCTTTAGAGGATGACAGTTGTTCTAATATATTTGCCACCTCTGCACGGTTATCAGCCAACAATTGATCGATTGCTTCTTCAATATGATCGGGTTTGATCAAACTAAAAGCGGGCAACAACTGGGGTTCAAGCATTGGATTGCTCATCTAACGTGCTCCTGAAAAGAGATATAATCATTATTAAATGGGATCAAAAGCCTGTTTTTCAATTCCAAGACTATTTAATAAGTCGCAATTATAGAGATTCGCTCTAAAGTTTTGCGATAATAGAAAAGACGCTTACGATTAAGCCTTCAATCTCTCATCACCTAAGAGTAATACATATGAAAATACGGACTTATCAAGGCATGACACCTAAACTAGGTGAACGTGTGTTTGTTGACCCTAGCGCAGTTGTTATGGGCGATGTTGTTTTAGGTGATGACGTATCGATCTGGCCATTAACCGTTATTCGCGGTGATATGCATAAAATCAGAGTGGGTGACCGAACCAGTGTCCAAGATGGCACAGTACTACATATTACCCATGCAGGCCCCTATAACCCCGACGGATTCCCTTTAATCATTGGCTCGGATGTAACTATCGGCCACCAAGCAATGTTACACGGTTGCACTATAGGCAATAAAGTACTCGTAGGCATGGGCGCCATGGTGATGGACGGTGCGGTTGTAGAAGATGAAGTCATTATCGGTGCAGGTTCTTTAGTTCCTCCTGGTAAAACCTTAGAGAGCGGCTATCTCTATGTCGGCCGTCCGGTAAAACAACAACGTCCACTTACTGAAAAAGAGCGTACATTTTTCAGTTATACTGCCGCGAACTACGTCAAGCTTAAGGACAAGCACCTTGAAGAAGATTACGCTAACTTATAGTTTACTGGCCCTGATACTATCGACCACGGGGTGCAGCTATAATGTAAATAGCACCCCGGAGTGGTGGTTCAAAGCCAAAGGCTTACCGATGCCTGCCGATAACGGTCAGGTATCCTTATGCCAAAATTTTGGTTGTACTAAATCAACCTCCATTCAGCTTACCCCGCAAGATTTAGAACCGGTTCACCAGCTTTTCAAACCTAGCCCAAACTCTGCAGAAGAAGAGAGAGTATTAATTGCTAAAGCAATGGGGTTATTTGAAACGATTACCGGACCTAAAATTGGCACCAGCCATGATAAAGCGATGAATGCTTTCAGTGTCAAAAGCAATCAACTGGACTGCATTGCAGAATCCAGTAATAGCAGTGCTTATCTTTTGATTTTGAAACAACAAAATCTCATAAAGTTTCACCGCATCGGCGGCAATATTCATCGCGGCCCTTTAACACTTAATGCACCTCATAATAGTGCCGTCGTGGTCGAAATAAGTACTAGCGAAGCCTACGCTGTCGACTCATGGTTTGGCGCCAATGGGGAACCCGCCTGGATAACACCCTCTGAAAACTGGTTATCTGGCTCCAATCCTTAATTCCTTATAGTTTTGTAGTTTAACTTACACAAATAAACACATTCGCTATTGATATCTATTCTCATTACCATTACCCTTTGCGCTATTGCCCCACGACGAAATTAATAGGAATTACTCATGAAACTGCGCCATTCATTCGTAGCTGCTGCGATATCAGCCCTTGCATGCGGACAAGCTTTCGCAACAGCATCTGAAAAATCAGCTATCTTGGACAACTATGCTGACATCGCACACGCCACTTATGAAGATTCATTATTAACCGCAAAAGCACTAAGCAAAGTATTGAATCAATTTCTCGCGCAGCCTTCTGAAGCAAACTTAGAAAAAGCTCGCGCTGCATGGGTCGCAGCACGTGTACCTTATCAGCAGTCAGAAGCCTTTCGCTTTGGTAACGCTATTGTTGATGATTGGGAAGGCAAAGTTAACGCTTGGCCCCTAGATGAAGGCCTTATCGATTATGTTGCGGCAGGTTATGGCTCTGAATCCGATGAAAACCCATTTTATACCGCTAACATCGTAGCGAACACCACATTGAAAGTAGGTGGCGTTGAGATCGATGTCACTAATATTAATAAAAAGCTACTGGCTGAAACCCTACATGAGATTGATGAAGTTGAATCTAATGTAGCAACAGGTTATCACGCGATTGAATTCCTACTGTGGGGCCAAGATCTAAACGGCACAACCCCAGGTGCAGGTAACCGTCCTGCTACAGATTTTGATCTGACAAACTGCACAAATGGAAATTGTGATCGCCGTCGTGATTACCTAACCGCTAGTACAGAACTGCTTATCGACGATCTACAAGAGATGACCAATAACTGGACCGCCAATGGTGCAGCGCGTGCTGAACTGATCGCAAAAGGCGAAGAGGGCGGAATTGCCAGTATCTTAACAGGTATTGGCAGCCTCGCTTATGGCGAACTAGCAGGAGAGCGTACAAAACTAGGCCTCATGCTACATGACCCAGAAGAAGAGCATGATTGCTTCTCTGACAATACTCATAACTCTCACTTCTATGATGCGAAAGGCATTAAGAACGTTTATTTAGGCCAATATACACGTACCGATGGCTCTGTTGTTTCGGGCGCAAGTCTCTCTCAACTTGTTAAAAACCGAGCACCTATCGTTGATCAGGATCTACAAAACAAACTAAAGAATACTGAAGTTGCAGCACAAGCGATGGCTGATGAAGCAGCCAAAGGCAATACATTTGATGTTCTTATCGGGGCAAACAATAAAGCCGGTAACCAAGTGGTTCAAACTTTTGTTGACGCGCTTGTTGCAGAGGCAGAGGCCATTGAAAACACGATTGCCGTAATGAAGTTAGAGGGGGTTGAGCTAGAAGGCTCCGATAGCCTAGATAACCCTGCATCAATCAACGCTGAATAAGGCAAACTAAGCATCTTAATCGAGGCTTAGGCTTTAACCTTTGTCTCGGTTGTTGTCTCATACAATGAAAAAACAGAGTTCTTCATTCGTGCACCACATACTTTCTTGTCTATTTATCTGTTTAGTAGGGGTAACCGCTGCCCGAGCGGAAGAAAGCAATATAACTTCACCAGCAAAGCTGGAGAAAGGGGAGATAGAGCAGGGTGGCGACACGACACACCATAACAAACCCAATCGGCAAGCCTTCAGCTTTCCCGCTGCAAATCTGCCATTTAAAACCCAGCTAGATTTCAAACTTGGAAATAGTATCTTCAAAAAACTCTGGGTTCCCTCACCCTCATCCACCACCGCGAGTGATGGTTTAGGGCCTCTCTATAATGCTCGCTCCTGTATGCAGTGTCATATCAGAGATGGACGGGGACACACGCCTAAAGGCAATTGGCCAGAGGACAATGCTGTTTCACTTTTCTTGCGACTCAGCATCCCTGCACAAACAGCAGAACAAAAAGCCCTTTTAACATCTGGACGTATCGGCGTTATTCCAGAACCCACCTATGGGCAGCAATTACAGGATTTTGCGATACCGGGGTTGTCTGCTGAAGGACGTATTCAAATTGAGTACTCAGAGGAAACC
Source organism: Neptuniibacter sp. UBA6509 (assembly GCA_002435145.1). Taxonomy (GTDB): domain Bacteria; phylum Pseudomonadota; class Gammaproteobacteria; order Pseudomonadales; family Balneatricaceae; genus Neptuniibacter. The sequence goes on along the minus strand of DJLT01000123.1, from coordinate 34,178 downwards.
GTGCAGCTTTCAGGGGGAGAAACAGCTGCATTACGTCGCCCTAACTATACAATCAGTCATCTAGGTTATGGCCCCCTACATCCACAAACAATGCTCTCGCCACGTATAGCACCGGCAATGATTGGACTCGGGCTGTTAGAGAACATAGCAGATACAGATATTTTATCCCTCAGTGATCCACAAGACCTTAACAACGATGGTATTTCGGGCAAGGCCAATAAAGTGTGGGATCAAAAAGCAAAATCCAGTGAGATAGGGCGCTTTGGCTGGAAGGCCGGTAATCCAACACTTCACCAGCAAAACAACTCGGCCTTCAATGGCGATATAGGCATATCAACACCTTATGCCAGCAACCCTAACGGGGAATGTACTGAAAACCAAGACGCATGCATCAACCGTGTAAATGGTAATAGTCTGCATCACGATGGCGTTGAGGCCTCGAAGAAAATGACCGACCTTTTACTCTTTTATACCCAGCATATTGCAGTTCCTGCACGTAGAGATGCGGATGCCCCAGCTGTGCTAGCTGGCAAACAGGTCTTTAAAGATACTGGATGCCATTTGTGCCACCAGCCCACATTTACCACCGCGAATAATCCAAAACAGCCATTTATCAGCAATCAACTGATTTGGCCCTATACAGACCTACTTCTACACGATATGGGTGAAGATTTAGCCGATAACCGGCCCGAATTTCTAGCCAATGGTTCTGAATGGAGAACCCCAACACTATGGGGTATTGGCTTAACTAAAGCAGTAAGCGGTCATAGCTTTTATTTACATGACGGACGAGCTCGAACACTCCTAGAAGCCATCTTATGGCATGGCGGAGAGGCAGAAGGAGCCAAGCAAAAAGTAAAGAATATGCCCGTGCGGGATCGGGATAATCTAATTAAATTTTTGGAATCGCTATAATGAGCTTAAAACATCTCATCAAATCCATACTACTTGCTTATATGCTGCTGACTTATTCATCAGTAGCGATAGCAGAAGTTAACCCTGAACAGTGGTTAAAACTCAATCAAGCTGTCATCAATGACCATGTGCTGCCTAATTATTTAAAACTGGCGAAGCAAAGCGCCGAGCTTAAAACCAGTAGCACTCAACTCTGCCAAGCGCCTAACTCAGTAACGCTCGAACAAACACAAACGAGCTTTATCAATATGTTAAATGCTTGGCAACGTATTCAGCACGTTCAATTCGGCCCGATTGAACTCCTTATGCGCAGTTATACGATTCAGTTTTGGCCCGATAAAAAGAATTTGACGTCTAAACAGCTTAACCTGCTCCTCACTGAAGCGAACCCTGCGACCTTAGCGCCTGAATTTTTTAACACAGCAAGTATTGCGGTTAAGGGACTTCCTGCCATTGAGCGCATTATCTTTACCGATGAGCCACTTAAAACACTGCAAGAAAACCCTTTCCATTGCCAGTTTCTTCAGGCCATTAGTGGGCATTTACTCACTCAAACGGAAAACACGCTGGCTGAATGGCAAACATACAAACAGGAATTTGAGTATCTGTCTTCTGAGGAAGGTAACTATGAGAGTGCACAAGAGGCGAGTATTGATCTAATGAAAGCTCAGGTAGAGCCGTTAGAAATCATTCGTGATCTTAAAATACTCAGACCTTTAGGCAAAACTGCTAAAGCCAAACCCCGTCGTTTAGAAAATTGGCGCAGTAAAAACGCACTACAAAACATGCAACACAACATTCAAGCTCTGCACCATATGTACAGCGGTGTTACAGCCTACAATCTATCACTACTTATGCGAGAACAAGGTGAGGTAGGCCTAGCTGATGATATTGAAACACAATTCAAATCCATTGAGACCGGCCTGAGTAAGCTCCCTAGCCCATTATCAAAGCACCTCCAAGAAGCCTCAGTTCATAAGCAGCTTTTACATATATCGGAACAGATTAGTCAGCTGCATAGCAATCTTGAAAAAAGCATGAACATGCTAGAACTTCAGCTTGGATTTAATAGCCGCGATGGGGATTAGTCGTAGAAACTTTACCGCCTTACTTGGGAGCTCTCTACTCGGCGGCAGTCTATTCAGCTCAACACTACTGGCTAGGGGGAATGAGACGTTGTTTGCATCGGCATCTCAGACTTCCAGAGGTCTCTATGAGCTATTAATTATCGATCAACAGGGAGCGTTACGGTTTCGCCATGCGCTTCCTGCTCGATCTCATCATATTGCGGCTCACCCACAGTTACCGCTGCTCGCTGCGGTAGGACGACGCCCAGAAACCTTTATCGATATCGTTAATTATCAGTCGAAACAGCTGATCCAACGTATTCAAAGTAGGCAAGGGCAGCACTTTTATGGTCACGCAATCTTCAGCCCAGATGGCCGCTACCTAATTTCCACCGAGAACCAAATGAGTACAGGTGACGGCTTGATTGTTGTTCGAGATGTTCATGATAACTTCAACACCATCAAGCAATTCAGTTCTGCAGGAATAGGCCCTCATGAACTAAAAATGATGCCCAATGGAAGAACATTAGTGATCGCAAACGGCGGTATTCACACCCATCCGAAACAGGGACGTGAGAAGCTTAATCTGAGCACTATGCAACCATCATTAGCGTATATCGATAGCCTATCCGGCAAATTACAGGAGCAAGTGTTTCTCACGACCGAACATCATCAACTAAGCATTCGTCACCTAGATGTAAACTCTCAGGGCAGGGTAGGTATAGCGCTGCAATATCAAGGAGATAAATTAGACGATATGCCTCTAGTTGCTTTTCACTCACAGGGGGAAGCCATCAGGCTTGTTAAAGCCCCCACACCTATTAACCACGCTATGAAACAGTATTGCGGAAGTATCCGTTTTGACCAAAGCGGCGAAACCGTTGCGGTTTCGTCACCGAGAGGTGACCTAATCACATTTTGGACGCAGAACGGTGATTATTTAAATTCCATTAAAACAACTGACGGCTGTGGGTTAACTGCAACATCGACAAAAAGCTGCTTTCTAATTTCCACCGGTAGAGGGCGCTTTTACCATTATGACGTTTCCACAAAGCTGAAAAGAAGAATCTCGTTGGAGCTGCCAAAGGGGATCCACTGGGACAACCATTTGAGCAACATTTCTTAAGCTAAAAATTCTAGCACCGGCTTAGGTAAAACCTGTGCTTCACAACTCTAAATTTGAACTTTATTGAAGAGAAAACCATGAAAAAGACAATCCTAGCTACTCTAATTGCAACAACCATGACATCCGCTCCAGCCTTTGCCGGCGTTGCCGAAGAACTTGCAGCAATGAAAGAGCGCATCGCACAGCTGGAATCTCAGCTTGCAAAGCAGCAAGCATCGCTAAGCAAGAAACGGTTTTAGCCAAACAAGAGACCTCTAGTGGAGCAGGTGGCTTTGCTGACAATGTAAGCGTCAGCGGCGAAATTGCTTTACTTGCTCAGCAGATTGAAGCGGATGACGGCACGAGTACTGGCGATGTACTTGTCGATACCTTCGAACTTGCAATCGAAGCCGACATCAATGAAAACGTTAAAGTCGCTACGCTTATTGAGTACCTAGCTGCTGATGAAAAACTAGACCTTGCAGAAGCTTATGCTGTGATAGGTGCTGAAGATAGCCCTGTTCATCTAACCGTTGGTAAAGCGGCACACCCTCTTCTAGTAGGCGACTCTGCAGCATTTACAGACCCAATTGCGTTCGACCTTTATGATGCCAAAGAAGGCCTAGCAATGGTGAGCTACAGCAATGAGATGGTCAATGTAGATGCTTATGTTCTCAACACTTCTGGGGAAACCGGCGAAGCGCTAGACACACTCGGCTTAAACCTTGGAGTAACACTAGAGAACGGCGTTTCATTCGGCGCGGGTTACATTACTAATACTGCGGACGTAGCCGGCCCTTTTGCTGACCTAGATGGCATGACAGAGAAAGTTGATGCTTGGCGGGCAAATGCATTGTTTGAAACGGGTAATCTTTCATTATTTGCAGAATATATCCAGCTAGGTGAGATCAACCCAGCAGGTGAAGAGCCAAGTTTCCTACATTTAGGCGCAGGTTACGATACGCAGATTTTCGGTGCTGACGGCAATCTATTCTTAGGCTACAGCGAATCTGATGAAGCAAATTACATTGACGAACTGCCTGAAACACGTACAGCACTAGGCCTATCTCGTTCATTAGGTGAGAATGCATCAGTTGTTACGGAATATGTTCGTGAAGAAAGCTACAGCAACGAAGACACTGATATCTTAAATGTCGCGATTGTTACAGAATTCTAATTCCTGAACTCTAAGAAGAAGCTCTAAGAAGAAACTTAGAGAATAACCACTAAGTGAAATCAATCTAGGCTTTGCTTAGTGTGTGACAACCGGCGCTGAATCCCCCTTCCATCATCAGAGCCGGTCGTCACAGTTCGGTACTTAATAATGCGAAACACTAGATTGCACTATTATTGAACATATTATCGATAAAGTAAGTCGCATGATACTCTACAAAAGACAGTTTAATACCTTTATAAGCACAAGGTATGACTACTTATCCGCTTTAGCACTAGATATTTCACTCAGTCTCTTAACGACCTGCGCATTTATACTTCTCTGAGTAAAAGTACCATCCTCTTTGCGCTTACCTGCTTTTCGCCCCATCATGACTTCTAAGCATTGATCAACATGAGAGACAGCATAAACGGAGAAGTTACCCTCCTTAACCGCCTCGACAACCTCAGCTTTTAGCATCAGGTTACGAACATTCGCTTTAGGAATAATCACCCCTTGCTGACCATTCAATCCACGCGCTTTACATAGATTAAAAAAGCCCTCAATTTTCTCGTTTACACCACCAATGGCCTGCACTTCACCATACTGGTTTATAGAGCCTGTAGTCGCATAGTTTTGACTAATCGGGATATGCGTCAGAGCTGATATTAAAGTACACACCTCAGCCAATGAAGCGCTATCACCATCGACATGACCGTAAGATTGCTCTAAAGCGATACTGGCAGACATCGTCATAGGGAAGTCTTTAGCGTATTGGTTACCCAAAAAACCACTCAGAATAAGTACACCTTTAGAGTGTATAGGCTGGCCTAGCGTCACTTCACGCTCGATATCGACGATACCACGATTTCCTGGAAAGACAGTTGCTGTAATTCTGGCAGGCGTACCAAATGCGACGTCACCCACCTGAAGTACCGTTAAGCCATTGGCTTTACCTATGGCTTCACCATCAGTATCGATCAACACCGTCTCTTCGACGATACCCTCTTCAATCTTCTCCGCCATACGCGATGTACGGCGCTGCTTCGCGTTTAGAGCCAGTTCCACGTGGTCAGCATTGATTAACTCATCCTCCTCTTTAATCCGCTTAAAATCAGCCTCACAAAGAAGATCCACTAATTCACCAATATGAGCAGAAAGCAGTTCCTGATTATCTGCTTGGCGCGAACTATGCTCCACTAAACGCGCGACGGCTCTACGTGTTAATGGCGCCAAACCCTCTTCATCCGCAAGCGTTTTCATCAGACGAGCATAATTACGTATCGTTTGTGGTGTGCGCTTAACATCTTCATCAAAGTCCACAACCACACGGAACATCTTCTCAAAGTCGTGATCCAGTTCTTGTAATAAATAATAGATATTACGTGAACCGATTAGGACGAGTTTAACGTTCAATGGGATTGCCTGTGGCAACAGGGTAATTGTACTGATACCGGTGTATTCGCTGGCGGGGCTTTCTATACGTATTTCATGAGACTTCAGCGCACGTTTTAACGCACCATACACAAAAGGCTGTTCCAATAACTTTTCCGCCTCAAGGACCAAATAGCCCCCATTTGCATGATGCAAAGCCCCCGGCCTAATCAGTTTATAAGTAGTAGAGAGCGCGCCCATTTCAGAGGTGTATTCCACTCTTCCGAAAAGATTTTCATAACTTGGATGCGCCTCATAAATCACAGGCGCACCTTTGGTTTTTTGATTGTCGACCAATAAATTTACGCCGTAATTACTTTCCATATAACTACGTCGTGAGGCATCGGTGACCGGCTCAAGAAGCTTGTCATCACCCACGATCTCACTACAATTTTTGACCAAAGATGTCTCCATCTCTGACAAATAGTCAGTAGCCGCCGATAGATTGGCGTACTTTTCTCTAATTGGCTGGAAGATAGGTGAAATAGCTTGGCGAGTTGTATCACGATCTAAGTTCTTTAACTTTTCAGCCGCTTCTCGACGCCATTGGGGGAGTCCAGTCAGAGCTTCATTTAACTTGTCTTCAAGATCTGAAATCGCCTTAGTGAAACCCTCTCTCGTTTCCTCAGGTAGTTGTGAGAAAACAGCCTCATCCATCGCTTGGCCATCAGCCACAGGGGTAAAGCCAATGCTACCGGCATCACGGTATACAGCGATACTATGTTCTCGGGCATCACGCTCCACCTCTTCGATCGCTTGATCATAATAACGATTAAGCTCACGATCTATCTTGCCCTTTTGGCGCTGATAAGTGGGACCTTCGAAGGCAGCAGGCATCTCTGTTAATGCACTCTCGATGATATGCTTAATATCACGTTTAAACTGCTGTGCTTTGCCCGAAGGGAAGGTGATGCCAAGAGGGTGACGACTATCTTTCAGGTTATTTAAATAAACCCAATCACCTGGTTTTTTCTCTTTTTTAGCAACCGCTTTCAGGTTTTCCATCGCAAAAGAGAAACGCCCTGTATGCGGATTACCCATTACAAAGAGGTTATATCCAGGGCGACGCATTCCTATGCCAAACTCCATCGCTTCTATAGCACGGTTTTGGCCAAAAAAGCCGCTAAATGGCTCAAGGGTAGATGTAGTTTTAAAAGGAAGTAATTCAGGGTCACAGCTACGATAAAGCTGCTCAGAAGATAGTCGAGTTTCCGTTATCATATAGAGCTCCCGCTGAGGACTGGGGTCATAAAGGAAGTCACAATAACTGTGTTTCTTAACTTTATACGCCCCAGAAGCGCCTCATGCAAGCCTAGTTATGAAAACTAGAAAATGATCACTGTTGTATTAAAATCAACCAGTTAATGCACTACGTAACTGCTTGATAACAGCCTGTGAATCTGGCTCAACACCGCGCCATATTTGAAATGACTGGGCAGCCTGCTCAACCAACATACCTAAGCCATCAATAGACTTTTCTGCGCCATTTTTATCCGCCCAGATGCAAAAAGCTGTAGGCTCAGCCGAATACATCATGTCATAGCACCAAGCATTATCCGCTAAAATACCTTCAGGTAAGGGCGGAACTTCACCTTGTAGGCTCGCAGCGGTTCCATTGATCACCAAATCAAAACATTGCCCGGACAATGTATCAAACCCACAACCTGTAACATCACCTAAATCAGCAACAAGATCTGCCAATTCAGCCGCTTTAGAGGCTGTACGGTTTGCGATCACAAGCTGACTTGGCTTCTGCTCAAGCACCGGCTGTAAAACACCTCTTACCGCGCCGCCTGCACCTAAGATCAGTACCTTCTTATCCTTGATAGTCCCGCCATGATTACGAACAATATCACGCACCATCCCAATACCATCGGTATTATCACCGCACAGACGCCCCTGTTCATCGCGGTATAAGGTATTTACTGCACCTGCCAGTTCAGCACGTGAAGAGCGAACTTCCGCTAACGTCCAAGCCTCTTGTTTAAAAGGGATAGTTATATTTAAACCTTTCCCTTTATCCGTTAAAAACGATTCAACGGAAGCATTAAAACTATCTTCTGGCACCGCTATCGCTTCATAAATAAGATCTTGTGCCGTACTTTGTGCAAAAGCACTATGAATCTGCGGAGACTTAGAGTGTTTTATTGGGTTGCCAAAAACGGCATAACGATCTGTCATTAAAAAGCGCTCTTACATTGCAAGAAGAATGTTACAAATTTAGCCAGTCACGAGGTTTAAGATAGCGATCATAAAGAATCGCTTCTTCACTACCTTCTTCAGGTTTCCAGTCATAACCCCAGCGCACTTCTGGAGGTAAAGACATAAGAATCGATTCAGTACGGCCACCCGACTGAAGACCAAATAAGGTGCCACGATCGTAAACAAGGTTAAACTCAACATAACGACCACGACGGTGTAACTGAAAATCACGCTGACGTTCGCCGTACTCTTTATCTTTGTTTTTTTCCATAATAGGTACATAGCCTTTAATATAGGCATTACCAATGGACTGCATTAAAGCAAAACTCTTTTCAAAACCGTATTCGTTCAAGTCATCAAAAAATAAGCCACCGACACCACGAGGCTCATCACGGTGTTTAAGATGAAAATACTCATCACACCAGGTTTTAAAGTGAGGGTAGATCTCTTCACCAAACGGATCACAAGCATCTTTGGCTGTTTGGTGCCAAAACCGACAATCTTCATCATTGCCATAGTAAGGCGTTAAATCAAAACCGCCGCCAAACCACCAAACCGGCTCTTCGCCCTCTTTTTCTGCAATGAAAAACCGAACGTTGGCATGCGAAGTAGGGATGTAAGGGTTTCTTGGATGAATAACAAGCGACACACCCATCGCCTGAAAACTTCGACCCGCTAATTCAGGACGGTGTGCAGTAGCTGAGCCAGGCAACTTATCACCAAATACATGTGAGAAGTTCACACCCCCTTTTTCAATAATGGCACCATCAGCAAGTACACGAGTACGTCCACCACCACCTGTTTCACGCTGCCACTCATCTTGAAAAAATTGACCTTCGCCATCAGCCTCTTCAAGCGCGTTACAAATCGAATTTTGAAGACCTAACAGGTACTCTTTAACAGCATCAATATTTGGTGCGGACATAGTATTCACTCACTTAAAATATCAGGCTCGAACAATACGGTCTGATTTTAAATCTCTAATTTGTGTTGGATTTGAAAGATCACCTAATTTACCTGGAAGAACATAATCCAAATCACTACCGAAGTAAGTCTTTACTTTCAATATATCCCTTGCAGGATGATAGGATGCAGGATTCGCAGAAGTTGAAACAATAAAAGAACCAAAGGAATTAGTTAGATTTTTAACAGGTAAGTGATCGCTCACTCTTATTGCGACAGAGCTATATTTTCCTTTAATCCACTTAGGTATCAGATTCTTTTTATCAGGCAAAATCCAAGTAAAAGGGCCCGGCCAGTTAGCGGTTACTTTACTGAATTCTTCAGGAGTCAAATCTTCGAGTAAAAACTCGATTTGAGAGATATTACCAGCAATTAAAACCAGCCCTTTATGCATAGGACGTCGCTTAATGCTTAATAGATGGGAAACAGCCTCTTGGTTAAAAGGGTCGCACCCTAGTCCCCAAACGGCTTCGGTAGGATAGGCGATAACACCACCTTGACGCATCGCCTGAACGGACTGGTGGACATGCCACCAGTCAGAGTCGTAATTACAACTCACCTTTCTGCAATTTCTCTTGCAAAGCAGCGTCTTTAGCAACAACAGAAGCAGTATTAGCTAAACGTTCAGCTTTAACACGACCTGCAAGGTCAGTATCGCCAACAGCCATAATCTGTGCAGCAAGGTATGCAGCATTTTTAGCGCCTGCTTTACCGATAGCAACTGTAGCAACAGGGATACCGCCAGGCATCTGAACAGTTGATAACAACGCATCTAAACCATCAAGAGATGAATTAATCGGTACACCGATTACTGGCTTAGTTGTATTAGCAGCAACAGCACCTGCTAAATGCGCAGCCATGCCCGCAGCACAGATAAATGCTACAGCGCCACGCTCATCAGCGTTTTTAACATAGTCGTGAGTCTGTACAGGTGTACGGTGTGCAGAACTTACTTTAATCTCAAACTCAACTTCTAACGAACGCAGAACGTCAACAGCAGCAGTCATCACAGGAAGGTCTGAATCAGACCCCATTAAAATAGCAACAAATGGTTTGCTCATGTCTTTCTCGGATAATTAGTTAGGAGGCTGAACACTAAATGTTCAACGCAACATTTGCAACTGCTGTTCTGTCATAGATATATATGAAAAATCTATAGTTAAGTTTCCTGATATTACTTTTTGAATATAAAACTCAAAACACACCCCGATCAACAACGTATATAGCCCCCATCTCGCTGTTCAAGAACCCCCTTTAACTCCATTTCTACAAGGAGTTGGCTCAACTCTGAGATTTCAAAATCACAACTCAAACTCAATTGATCTATAAAACACACCTCATAACCCATTTGCTTCATAACGAGGATCTCTTTATCGCTGAAGTTAGAAAGGTCATCCTCTTCGCTCTCTTTAGCACTCACAACGCATTCATCATCTAAATAGCTCCCTAACAAAGAGCCTAACTGATCAACAATGTCACTCGCTGTTTCAACAAGTACCGCCCCCTCTTTTATCAAAAGATGACAACCTCTGCTGAGAGGGTTGTTTAACGGACCGGGGAGTGCAAATACTTCCCGACCATGCTCCATCGCCATTCTCGCAGTTATAAGCGAGCCGCTCCTCGGTGCAGCTTCTACCACCAGCACACCCGCACTCATTCCACTGATAATACGATTACGGCGAGGAAAATTAGGCGCTAAAGGGGGGGTTCCCGGGAAGAACTCACTTACCCAAGCGCCACCTTTAGAAAGAATCTCCACGGCCAACGTTTGATTCCGAGTAGGGTAAATACGATCGAGCCCCGTCCCAAAAACAGCCACAGTGGCGCCATCAGCATCAACACACGCTTGGTGTGCGGCGGCATCTACACCCATAGCTAACCCGGAATTAACAGCTAGGCCGCTTTTAGATAGCCCTGAAGAGAAGGCGTACGCATGCTTTAAGCCACTCACAGTAGCACTGCGGCTTCCAACAATAGCAATTTGCGGCAAATTGAGAGCATTCAAATCCCCACGAACAAACAGCAGTGGCGGTGGATCATAGATTTCACGCAGTAACTGAGGGTATGCCTCATGTGTTATCGGAAGAACATAAGCATCATTAGCCAATGCCTGCCATTGAAGTACATTTTCTGTAGCTTGATGAAGTAAACCGCTATCTGAAGCTTGATACTCCTGAAGGGCTATAATAGTTTTCTGTTTTAAATCTAACCGTTGCCACTCGAGAGGGGACGCATTCAGGAGTTTATCAGGCGTCCAGCCCATCTCCCATAAGCGCTTAATCGAAGCCGGCCCAAGACTGGGCAAGGCAGCAACGGCAATCCAGTCCTTTGGATCTACCGTCATTATAAATTCCTTACATTTTAAGGTTGCTTGATCTCATCACCGATAGACACGACATCAGTACTTCGCATAATTAAGCCGTAGCTTACTTTCTCGAAGACTTTAAATACCATCAACTCACCTGAGCGCTCTTTAGGTAGCGTTACAAACTCTTTAGTCACAGGATCCTTGATAATCTCACCACTTCTATAGATGGCAAACACATGTCCTGCTTCTAGACCTTCACGATCACCGCGGTTAATAGCCACCACATTAAATTGACCGCCATCTCTAACACCACCTAAAACAGCGAGAACTTTACCCTCAATTCCTTCAGGTGACGGTTTCGGATGAAATATCGACTGGATACGCACTTCTTCAGTAGGTACTACGCGATCTAACACTCGTACTTCCTTGTTAGATTTAACGATATCCATCGTAACGACATCATCTGTTTGAGCAGCAACATCAGCATCCGCTATCTTCAGCATTTCAAACCCTAAGAACTCTTCAGTATCAGGGTCTTCATATTGATTCGCTGAACGGTATATCCCTTGGCGGCGCTGATCTTCTAACAAAGCACCTCGGGCATAAATGCGATCGCCTGCACCCGCAATAATCCGCTTACTTTTACCGCCCAATACATATGGAGCATCTTTAAGCAGATCTTCCGACATCACGCGGTTGTCATTTAAAAAGCTAATAATGTCTCTTAACGGTATCGCAGGGATAGGCTGAACAAGAGGAGATACACGCGCTTTCGGATAAATGCCGCTATCTCGGCGTAAACCTAAACGAGGCTTACCATTTACCCATGTTAGGTAAATCACATCTCCGGGGTAGATTAGGTGTGGATTATCGACTTGAGGGTTTACTCCCCAAACCTCAGGCCACTTCCATGGACTTTGCAAAAATCGCCCAGAAATATGCCATAAGGTATCTCCCTTAACGACTACATACTCTTCTGGGTAATCATCACGAAGTAATAAATTATCCTTTCGCGTTTCCGCACTTACTTGGGTAAGTGAAAGCATCACAAAAGCCAATAAGCCGCATAACAATTTTTTCATGTCTAGTTCCCTTATTACCCCAAGCTATAAAACTATCAAGCTAACAGGGCAACGACAATACATTGAGCGTTCTAATCAGTATAATAGGTGGAATAATATTTTTCGCTATCGTTCTCGAAATATTATTTCGGCCAATCCGCTGAAAAATCGAGAAAAACAATAGTTTCAGAATATAGGTTTTCTAACGTTATTACGAATTACTAATGGATACCTGAAGGCTGAGGCTTTCTCGATAGCTTAACTAACGGAAGAATGAATACAGATCATGGCAAAATTAACCATCCTTGAATATCCTGATCCGCGCTTGCGCACTATAGCAGAGCCTGTTGAAACGGTTGATGATGCCGTACGCACTGAAATAGATGACATGTTCGAAACTATGTACGCAGCACCCGGTATTGGGTTAGCGGCAACTCAGGTAAATATCCATAAGCGCATCGTCACTATCGATATTTCTGAAGAACAAAATGAGCCTCTTGTGCTTATTAACCCAGAATTTGAAGTGATTGATGACGAAGAGCACAAATATCAGGAAGGATGTTTATCTGTCCCAGGCTTTTATGAAGATGTCAGCCGCCCACAAAAAGTTAAGCTAAAAGCACTAGATTACAATGGTGAAGCCTACGAGCTTATCGCAGACGACCTTCTAGCTGTTTGTATTCAACATGAGTTAGACCATCTAAATGGTAAGCTTTTCGTTGATTACATCTCAATGCTAAAGCGCAACCGCATAAAAAATAAGCTTGAAAAAATTCATAAAATGCAAAAACAAGCTTAACTTCACCTTAGAACTATCCCACAGGCTTGCGAGTTAACCTCGCAAGCCTGTTTTATTTGGAATCTATTATGGCTAACACTCCTCTGCGTATAGTTTTTGCTGGTACCCCTGATTTTGCGGCGTTAAACCTTCAAGCGCTTCTAGACAGCGAACACCAAGTTGTTGCGGTATACACTCAACCGGATAAAAAGGGCAAACGTAAAAACCAGATGGCTCCGCGCCCTGTTAAAGACCTCGCATTGGCCCATGAGATCCCAGTTTTTCAGCCTCACAGCCTAAAAACAGAAGAGGAGCAGCAAGTACTCGCCAACCTCGAAGCGGACATTATGGTTGTGGTTGCTTATGGAATGCTATTACCTAAAGCCATTTTAGATACACCAAAAAATGGCTGTATCAATGTGCATGGTTCGATACTCCCTCGCTGGAGAGGAGCCGCACCCGTTGAGCGCTCAATGCTAGCAGGCGATGCTGAAACCGGTGTCACTATTATGCAGATGGATGAAGGCTTAGACACTGGCGACATGCTTCTTATCGCAAAGACTCCGATTACTGATACAGATACCTCGCTAGCAGTATTTGAACGTCTAAGTGAGCTTGGGACAGCGGCGTTGGTTGATACTTTGGGTCAAATTCAGGCTGCCACCCTTACACCTGAAAAACAAAATAACGACCTAGCAACTTACGCGAAAAAACTTAGTAAAGATGAGGGTGTTATCGACTGGAGCCTTCCGGCTACAGAAATCGACCTGAAAATTCGCACCTTAAGCCCAAGAATCGCCGTTACGTTTAAAATGGGCGAAGATAAAATCAAGCTCTTACAATGCGAATTATTAAATCAGCAAGGCACGCCGGGCGAAATACTTCCCTCTGATAAGAAAAGCATTGTCGTAGCTTGCGGAGAAGGGGCAATCAAACTCAAACAGCTCCAGTTACCGGGTAAGAAACCGATGGATGCAGCGGCGATACTCAATTCAAAACGCGAGCAATTTAGTGCTGGCGTGACATTAGGATAACGGTAATGACTACGAATGTTCGTGCCTTAGCAGCTCTAGTACTGACGCCTTTATTGCAAAATAAAGGATCGCTCAACACTCAATACCCAAGTATTGAGCGCAGCTGTCCGGAAAAAGACCGCGCGCTACTGCGAGAGCTTTGCTACGGCACTATGCGTCATCATCCGCAGCTCAACTGCATTATTAAACTGCTCCAAAACCGAGCCTTTAAATTTAGAGACATCGATATAAAGGCTATTGTTTTAGTTGGAATCTATCAGCTTCAGCATACGCGTATCCCGCCTCATGCAGCCATTAGTGAAAGTGTTGACGCCTGTCGTGAACTCGACAAAGAGTGGGCAGGTAAAGTCGTCAATGCGATTCTGCGTCGTTTTCAACGGGAACAAGAGGAGCTCGAAGAGTCTCTGAGTTCAAATGAGTCTTACCGCTATAATCACCCGGAATGGATGATTGCCAAGCTAAAAAACAATTGGCCCGACCATTGGCAGCAGATCCTAGAATCGAATAATAGCCAAGCCCCTCTAACACTACGCATCAACCAACAACAAACAGAGCGCCCGCGCTACCTTGAACAGCTTGAACCGATTGTTGATTCTGAAGAGACTCTGTATAGCGACCTAGGCATTCGTTTGAGTACCTCTTTGAATGTTGAATCCCTTCCCGGTTATGAGCAAGGCTCATTTAGCGTTCAAGATGAAGCCGCTCAATTTGCAGCTCAACTTTTGGATCTAAAGCCTCAGCAATACGTTCTAGACGCCTGTGCAGCTCCTGGTGGCAAGCTATGCCACATACTTGAAACTGAGCCCTCTTTAAAAGCAGTAGACGCTGTAGAGCTCGAAGAGCGCAGGGCGGGCCGCATTGAAGAAAATCTAGATCGTTTAAATTTAGATGCGAACTTAATTATTGCTGATGCCTCAACTCAGGAGTGGTGGAGTGGGGAACTTTACGATCGCATTCTTTTAGACGCTCCTTGCTCAGCTACCGGCGTTATTAGACGTAACCCAGATATTAAATATCTTCGTCAAGGCGAAGATATTATTGAGATATCTAAACTGCAGTTATCAATACTGGAAAATTGCTGGTCTATGCTCAAACCCGGCGGCAAGATTTTGTACGCTACTTGCTCTATCTTTCCTCAGGAAAATGAACGTTTAATCAAACGTTTTATGGCAAAAGCAGACGATGCAGTACATAGACCCATTGACGCAGAATGGGGCATTAAACGTGAATATGGTCGCCAGCTGTTTCCTCAAGTGAGTGGTCACGACGGTTTCTATTATGCACTGCTTCAAAAACAGAGTAAGCTCGACTAAAACGGAAAAACATATGTTTCTAGCAGCAGTAAAAGGCTGATAATGAAGATTATTATTCTTGGTGCCGGTCAGGTTGGCGGCACATTGGCAGAAAACTTAGCCAGTGAAGATAACGACATCACAATTGTGGACACAGATCCGAGCCGTTTACGTGAGCTTCAGGATCGCCTAGATATTCGCACAATTGAAGGTAAAGCTTCGTATCCTTCTGTACTTGATCAAGCAGGTGCGATTGATGCTGACATGCTTATTGCTGTCACAAACTCAGACGAAGTAAATATGGTTGCCTGTCAAATAGGCCAAACCCTGTTTAATACCCCCACCAAAATAGCTCGTGTTCGCGAGCATGATTACCTTAATAAAAACCAAAAGATATTTGGTGAAAAGGGTCTGCCGATTGATGTACGTATCAGCCCTGAGCTACTTGTTACTAAGCATATTAAACGCCTTATCCAGCATCCTGGTGCACTTCAAGTACTGGATTTTGCCGACGGGAAAGCCCAGCTAGTCGCAGTAAAAGCTTATTACGGCGGCCCACTCGTAGGCAGAGAGATCTCCTATTTACGCGCACATATGCCCGCTGTAGATACACGTGTAGCCGCGATTTTCCGTCAAGGTAGCCCAATTATCCCTAAAGGGGATACGGTCATCGAAGCTGATGACGAAGTTTTCTTCATTGCAGCACGCAAAGATATTATGTCTGTAATGAGTGAGCTGCGACGCTTAGATAACCCCTACAAGCGCATTATCATCGCCGGGGGCGGCAACATTGGTGCTCGCCTAGCAGAATCAATTGAAGACCAGTTCCAGGTCAAGATCATTGAACGCAACATTCGTCGCTGCAACCAACTCGCACGCACACTCGACAACACAATTGTTCTGCAAGGCAGCGCATCAGACAGAGAGTTACTTATAGAAGAAAACATCGAAGATACCGATGTTTTCTGTGCTCTCACTAACGACGATGAAGCCAATATCATGGCTTCCATGCTAGCGAAACGTCAGGGTGCAAGAACGGTTATGACACTGATCAACAACCCTGCCTATGTCGATCTTGTACAGGGCGGGGCGATTGATATCGCCATTTCACCACAGCAAACAACCATCGGCGCACTGCTGACCCATGTACGCCGTGGTGATATCGTAGCAGTACACGCTCTACGTCGCGGGGCCGCAGAGGCGCTCGAAGCCGTTGCACATGGTGATAAATCCTCATCAAAAGTTATTGGCAAAACAATAGAAGAGATCAATCTACCTGCAGGAACGACCATCGGTGCTATCGTTCGTAATGATGAAGTATTGATCGCCCACGATGATGTTATCGTTGAAAGTGGTGACCATGTCATCTTGTTCTTAGTCGATAAGCGTCGAATCAAAGAAGTAGAGCGACTCTTCCAAGTCGGTCTAGCTTTCTTCTAAGCGGTAACGAATCAGATGCATTACAAAGTCATTCTTCGTATTCTTGGCATTCTACTGATGATATTCAGTATTTCGATGCTACCGCCGCTGGCGATATCTTACCTTTACGCAGATGGGGCAGAGCTGGCATTTATTGCGGGTTTCTTAATTACTCTGCTAACCGGCTTCCTAATCTGGATACCGGTATACAGGGTTAAGCAAGATCTGCGCACCCGAGATGGTTTCTTGATAACGGTACTCTTCTGGGCAGTACTCGGCCTTTTCGGAGCTTTTCCATTTATGCTCACCGAGTTCCCACACCTAACCTTTGTGGATGCCGTATTTGAATCTCTGTCAGGATTAACCACCACAGGCGCCACAGTTATCACAGGGATCGACTACCTCCCTAAATCCATACTCTTCTATCGCCAACAACTCCAATGGTTAGGGGGCATGGGTATTATCGTACTAGCTGTGGCTATTTTACCGATGCTTGGCATTGGTGGTATGCAGCTTTACCGTGCGGAGACACCGGGCCCCGTTAAAGACTCTAAACTTACGCCACGTATTACAGAAACCGCAAAAGCGCTTTGGTATATCTATCTATCGCTCACGATCGCTTGCGCCTTAGGTTATTGGCTGGCGGGTATGGATCTGTTTGATGCGGTCAGCCATAGCTTCTCCACGGTCGCTATTGGTGGTTTTTCTACTCATGACGCAAGTATTGGCTATTTTGATTCAGTTGCCATTGAGCTGATTTGTATCTTCTTTATGACAATTTCAGCGGTCAATTTTGGATTGCATTTTCTTGCTTGGCGCCAGCGCTCAATCTTTCATTACATGAAAGACCCTGAATTCAAATTTTACCTGACAACTCTCGGGGGCATCATCCTTATCGCGCTAACCGCTTTAGTGGTTACCGAAACCTATGCGCCTATAGAATCATTACGTAAAGCCTCTTTCATGGTGGTTTCCATTGCGACGACTACAGGCTTTGCCACCGCGGACTTTGCTCACTGGCCGGTTATGTTGCCATTTTTGCTATTCGTAGCGGCCTTTGCTGGGGGCTGTGCAGGCTCGACAGGGGGTGGCATGAAGGTGATACGTGTTCTGCTCATTCTTAAGCAGGGCTACCGAGAGATACAACGTCTGGTACATCCTAATGCGATCATTCCCGTTAAGCTCGGCAAAAAACCGATCTCTGATAAAGTCCTAGAAGCTGTATGGGGTTTTTTCTCGGTCTACATGATCGTCTTCGTGATTATGCTGATTTTGCTATTAGCGACAGGCCTAGATCAGGTCACTGCATGGTCAGCAGTAGGCGCAGCACTTAACAATTTAGGTCCAGGCCTAGGTGAAGTATCAGCCCACTACGGCGATCTGAATGAGCCTGCAAAATGGGTTCTTTGTTTTGCCATGCTACTTGGTCGCTTAGAAGTATTTACACTACTCGTACTTTTCACTCCTATATTTTGGAAGCGATAAAGCACGGTAAATTAATAAACAGATCCATAATTTATTTATGGATAGAACCACAAAGTTGAGACTTTAATCATGCGTTATACTGTATACCTATCTGGCGAGATTCATTCTGACTGGCGCGATAAGATCAAAAAAGCGATCAATCAAAACGGTCTACCTATTGATGTACTTACACCTAACACAGACCATGATTCAAGCGATGGTTGCGCCACAACTATTCTTGGCCCGGAAGAGAAAAACTTCTGGACTGATCACAAGTCCGCAAAGATGAATACAATGCGCCACATGACAGCGATCAAACGCGCTGACATTGTTATCGTTCGCTTTGGTGATAAATACCGTCAGTGGAATGCAGCCTTCGATGCGGGCTTTGCCATAGCTAACGGAAAATCATTGATTGTTGAGCATGCACCCGAGCTTACACACCCGCTAAAAGAGATTGACGCTTGCGCTCATGCGGTTGTAGAAAACACTGAACAAGTGATTGAAACACTGAAATACCTCTGCTTAGATTACTAATCTTTGAGCGACAGATTGAGCAGATTCCTCTTCTGCTCAATCTTTTTATTAAAAATCCCGCATTATCCTCTCGTTTGCACCATTCCAAAGACCGATTGATCATTTTTTGTTGTATAATTCCCGGCTAATTTTTTCGGCCAAATTTACAATGGTGAACTCTGTGACTGATAAGGCAACCCCAGACGTAAGCACATTTCAAGGGCTGATCCTTGCACTGCAAGAATACTGGGCAGAGCAGGGTTGTGTACTCGTACAACCGCTTGATATGGAGGTAGGTGCTGGCACCTTCCACCCTGCAACTTTTCTTCGTGCTATTGGACCCGAAACTTGGCGTTCTGCATACGTGCAGCCAAGCCGTCGTCCAACGGATGGCCGTTATGGTGAAAACCCTAACCGTCTGCAGCACTACTACCAATTCCAAGTCGTATTGAAGCCTTCCCCTGATAACATTCAGGAGCTTTACCTAGGTTCTTTAAGCCGCATGGGCGTTGATCTGGGCATTCACGATGTTCGCTTCGTAGAAGACAACTGGGAATCACCGACACTCGGCGCATGGGGTCTAGGCTGGGAAGTTTGGCTAAACGGAATGGAAGTTACTCAGTTTACCTACTTCCAGCAAGCGGGTGGACTGGAATGCTACCCAGTGACCGGCGAGATCACATACGGTCTAGAGCGTATCGCTATGTACCTACAAAACGTAGACAGCGTATATGACCTAGTTTGGGCGAAGAATGAAGACGGTTCCGTTGTAACTTATGGCGATGTTTTCCACCAGAATGAAGTGGAGCAATCCACTTACAACTTCGAACACGCCGATGTAAGCGAACTATTCAAAGCATTTGATCACTGTGAAGCTGAATGCAATAAGCTACTAGAGCTAGAAACACCTCTACCTCTGCCTGCATATGAGCAAGTGTTAAAAGCATCACATACGTTCAACCTTTTAGACGCACGCCATGCGATCTCTGTAACAGAGCGTCAGCGTTTCATTCTACGCGTTAGAACACTGGCACGTGGTGTTGCGCAAGCATATTTCAACACCCGTAAAGAGTTAGGTTTCCCGCTAGCACCTGAAGCACTACGTCAGGAAGTTCTGGCAAACTGCGAGGAGAGCAAGTAATGGCACAACATGATTTTCTTGTAGAGCTAGGTACTGAAGAGCTACCACCTAAAGCCCTTAAAACATTATCGAATGCATTTACTAAAGGCATTACTGCTGGCTTAGCTGAGGCTGGCGTTAGCTTCGGTGAAGTAAAAAGCTATGCATCACCACGCCGCCTTGCTGTACTTATCAGCGGCCTAGATGACAAGCAAGCTGACCGCGAGATCGAAAAACGCGGACCTTCAGTAAAAGCGCCTGAAAAAGCGGTAGAGGGCTTTGCGCGCTCTTGCGGTGTTACAGCTGACCAGCTTGAAAAAATTGAAACCAACAAAGGTGAATACTTCAACTTTAAGGCGACAGAAGAGGGCAAAGCAACAGCATCCTTGCTTCCTGCGCTGGTTGAAACCTCACTAAACAAACTGCCTATTCCAAAGCGCATGCGCTGGGGAGCATCTCGTATTGAGTTCGTTCGTCCTGTGCATTGGCTGGTTATGCTGTTTGGCGATGAAGTTGTTGATTGCGAAATTCTTGGTCTAAAATCAGGCCGAAAAACACGCGGTCACCGCTTCCACTACAACCAAAATATCGAGCTTATTACGCCAGCTGAATACGCAACCAGCTTAGAAAGCCCGGGCATGGTTATCGCAGATTACGAAATTCGTAAAGCGATGATCAATGAACAGGTTCAAGCTGAGGGCAATAAGTTAAATGCAGTAGCGCAAATTGACGAAGATCTACTGGATGAAGTAACCGCTCTAAACGAGTGGCCAGTTGCGCTGACCGGTCGCTTTGAGGAACGTTTCCTTGAAGTACCTGCTCAAGCACTTATCTCTTCAATGAAAGAGCATCAAAAATATTTCCACCATCTAGATGCTAATGGCAACCTCCTACCCAACTTTACGACTATCTGCAATATCGTATCTAACGATCCTCAACAGGTTATCGAAGGTAATGAGAAGGTTATCCGTCCTCGTCTTTCTGATGCTGCGTTCTTCTTTGAGACAGACAAGAAAACCACTCTAGAGTCACGCGTAGAAAAACTTAAGAGCATTGTCTTCCAAAAAGACCTAGGCACCGTTCACGACAAAGCGAGCCGTATCAGCGCACTATCTGGAAAGATCGCAACAGCTCTTGGCGAAGACCAGAGTAAAGCAGAGCGTGCAGGTCTACTTGCTAAAACAGATCTGCTAACTGATATGGTTTATGAGTTCACTGATCTTCAAGGCCTAATGGGTTACCACTATGCGCTGAATGACGGTGAAAACAATGACGTAGCACTGGCTCAAAACGAGCAGTACATGCCACGTTTTGCTGGTGACGAGCTACCACAGAGCGCTCCCGGCATCGCTGTAGCGATTGCAGATCGTCTAGACACCCTAACAGGTCTCTTTGGTATCAATCAGCCTCCTACAGGCTCTAAAGACCCGTTTGCTTTACGCCGAGCTGCTCTAGGTGTGTTACGCATTATTGTTGAACGCAATCTTGATCTTGATCTGCGCGAGCTACTTAAAATAGCAGCTGACAACCACAACTCGTTACCTGCACGTGATGGCTTGGAAGATAAAGTTCTCGACTTTATGCTTGAGCGTTTCCGCGCTTGGTACGAAGATGCAGGCATCAATGCTGAAGTATTCCTTGCAGTACTTGCACTAAAACCAAGCCGCCCGCTTGATTTCGATCGCCGCGTAAAAGCCGTAAATCACTTCCGCTCTTTACCTGAAGCAGAAGCTCTTGCTGCTGCAAACAAGCGTGTATCAAACATCCTTAGTAAGCAGGGCGTAACAGGTACAGCAGAAGTCGATACAGCACTTCTTACCGAAGCAGCTGAGAAGGCACTCGCAGCAGAAATTGAAGCTCAGAAGGCGTCTCTTGCACCTTTATTCGCAGAAGGTAAATACCAAGACTCACTGGAATCTCTATCAAGCCTTCGCGTTTCAGTAGATGCTTTCTTTGAAGACGTAATGGTGATGGCAGATGATGAAGCCGTTAAGAACAACCGACTTGCTCTTCTGAGCCAGCTTCGCGCTCTGTTCCTTGGCGTTGCCGACATCTCAGTCCTTGGCTAGTAGTCTCTTATTGCTTAAAATCAAAACCGGCTTTTATTAGCCGGTTTTTTTTCGCCGCCACAACGCTATAACCAAACTTGTTTCACGTGAAACACAACCAATGAGACGCATGAGATGCCACATAAAGAAACACCTTTAAAGCTAATCATTCTTGATAGGGATGGCGTTATAAATCAAGATTCAGATGAATACGTTAAAAGCGTTGACGAATGGATAGCGCTACCTGGAAGTATTGAAGCTATCGCAATGCTATCAAAAGCCGGATACAAAATTCATGTAGCTACGAATCAATCAGGTTTAGCAAGAGGCTATTTCACAGAGGACACACTAAGCAAAATGCACGACAAAATGCTTAGGCTAGTTAATGAAGCCGGCGGGGAAATACAAAGCATTAAGTTCTGTCCACACGGTCCTGATGACAACTGCAAATGCCGCAAACCAGATGCCGGCATGTTTGAGGAGATCGCCTCAGATCTTAAGTTAGATGATCTTGCAGGGAGCTTCACTGTTGGTGACAGCGGTCGAGACTTAATAGCTGGCAGCAAACTACGCAGCGCACCTGTGCTGGTTAAAACAGGAAAGGGAGAAAGAACAATCGCTAAAGGAGATATGCCAGCTAACACTATTATATTTGATGATCTAATCTCTTTTGCACAACATCTACTTAGCAGCTAAACATGCAACGGCTTCCATACACTGCTCCTAGCAATCATCTAGGCTGAAATAGAGCAGGGTAAACTGGAAGTTGTTTCACGTGAAACATAGAGAATTAGGAATCAATTGCGCCCGATATACGTGGAAACGTAAGCGTATAGTGACAACCATTAGACCACGCGGTTAATTCAATATTGCCGCCCAATGCCTCAGTGACGATATTGAAAACGATGTATAACCCAAGTCCAATCGAGCCAGAGCTTCTGGCCGTGGTAAAAAAAGGGTCGAAAATTTCTGGGGCAATATCAGGATCAAGCCCAGAACCGTTGTCCTTGTAATTAATGACGACATACCCATCTGCAACTGAAACTTGAAGACTGATCGAAGGCGACGGTTGATTACCAAAGGCATGCTGGGAAGAGTTATACATAAGACTAGAAAGGACATTACAAAGCGCGTTCTCGTCTACGACACAATCCAAATAATCAGATTGAACATCCACTGAAATTGATAGAGAAGGGTGATCAAGCTCTTCCTTCATAACAAGACATAACTCCTGAATATAAGAAGAAAGGTTAACTAAATAAGGTTTACCCTTAACAGCAGACACTTGCTTAAACTGAGAGATAAGATAGTTACTTTTCAACAAACTAGAAGAAGCCAAAGTAACCGCCTGCATTATTTCATCAAGCGATTCGAATAATCCCGTTTGGGTTAAATGATCATTTTCAAAGTCATCCTTGAGGATCTTACAGCGCTGCTCGATAGAAGAAACAGTCGTTACAGCGACCCCAAGCGGGGTGTTAAGTTCATGCGCGACCCCCATGACCAGACCTGCCAAAGAAGCCATTTTCTTGGATTCCACAAGCGCTTTCTGGGTTCGCTTTAACTCATTAAGAGAGCAATCTAACTCCTCATTGGATATGGCCAAGCTATCGAGAGCTTCTTTGAGTTCGGCGGTACGTGCCTGCACCTTCTCTTCTAGAACAACGGTTGTCTGGAAGATGGAAAATCACTCGCTTCGCTATTTACACCCAACTCCGCACGATCACACAAGACACGGATGATTTTGTTTAAACGTGCTATTTCAGCCTTATAAGCGGTATCAGTATCACTACTCATCTACAGCACCAATCGCAATCCCCGCACATGTCTGATTAACATGAAGACCGTTAAACTGCTCCCCATAAGTACTAAAGCCGATTGCGTTATGCGATTTGAGAACTTTAGACATATGCTCAAGCTCGCCCATTTCCTGCAACTGTAAACGGCGTAGAATGCAATCAAAGGTAACGGTGCAAGCTAGCCTGCCAATATCTTTAGCGATCTGCGTAAGCGTCCTATCCATGCTTTCAACAAGATCTGTACAAGTGCCAAGTCGCATAACCATGCCCTGGTCGATAGCACAATAAAAAGTCAGGCTGTGATCCGGATTTACGTGTTGGATAGAACGAACATACTGCTCATCGCCCATAACAACTACGACAGGATGAGCGGCAAAAACAGCGGAAGAAAGCTCACCAACAGTATTCAGATTACAGATCCGCGCGTACTCTTCAGCAGCAGGAAAACCATTAATCTCGGTGATAACTCGAAGCTCTGGGATGGCACCAGTAACAACCATCCGCTGCTCATTGGCGAGTACATTTTGAGTCTTGTATAAACGGAACGGCAAGGGGGTTGTTATCAGGACAAGCACTGCACTATCTGTCGCTATATCGCTGTTATGTAATATTGGGCAAGTGTTGAAATAGAGATCATCTCCAGCAGAGCCCCCTACAACCGGAATTCCAGAGATAGCATTACTCACGATACGCGTGAAGGGCTCCTCCCTTCGTGACATTCCATCAATTAATAGAAAACCGAAGGTTGATTCATCTGATTGTATTCCACACTTTAGATTATGTTCACTGTGAAACTTAACGGTCGCATCATGCCAATCAATTACAGAAAGATTCTTAAGATCGTCATAGCGATGAACGCTAATTTGAAAGCTCGTTTTAGAGAAAGCTACAGCTGAAATACTATTCTCAGAATACCCCTTAGCACCTATCTCTCCCGCTGTAGAACAGCCAACAATTTCAGTATTGGGGAAATCGACAAGCAAAGCATCACGCAGAACTTCCAACTCATAAGAAGCCGAATAGAAGACCGATATAAGACTATAGCTATCTAAAGAAAGGTTTTGCTTAAGCTCATTAACCGCAAGCCTTGCGTCAGAGAGCTGAGTAGAAGCAAATTTGATTGCGTCATTCATTACATTGCTAACTCTAAAAAGGTGATAAAAGCTTAGTAGAATTTGACGCTGAATGCCTAGGCTTAGGATTAAAGGTTTAGGATTAAAGATTTAAGGTTTAAGCTCAGAGCGAGAGTAAAGCCTGAAACTTGAATTGTGATTAATTCTGGCAGAAGCCGATTTCTAACAGAGAGGGGAATCGACCTACACACATTAAAGAAGGGGGGACGACTAACATGTGTAGGCAGAAGAGAGATCTCGATTAAGTAGAGATCATCAAGTAGCTACTAGAACGCGTAGCTAAGCGACAACTTCAAGCTGTCGTAATCAACATCATTTGGATTGATTTTACCTGGAACGGCAACCTCAGGCAGAGGCGTGAAATCCACATCATTGATTCGAATGTACTCACCTTTCACAGACCATTGATTATCAACTTGATACTCGAAGCCTGCACCTAAAGAGAGACCCACTTCAGTTGTATCACCACTACGCATAGGCGGAGCAAATGGGTAGCTGTTATGAATATCAAAATCTAATACCGTCGCACCAGCAATACCATAAACAGCAAATTTACTCGTAACATCCACACCGGCCTTAAAGTTAATACCATAGGTGCTTTCTAGATCTAAACGCGTTTGAAGCATGTTATTGATGTTAGTAGTTTCACTGTTTTCGGCATTATAAAAAACTTCCGCCGCAACAAAAGCATCATCAGTGACATGCATTTTATAACCAAGATGCACACCTACAGCCACATCTGTTTCTTCAGCGAAACTCGTAATACTTGGATTGGTGGAACTACCCGTATTCCGCTCAATTTTATGACCAAAGGTCGAGCTCTGGACTTGACCTCCTACATAAAAACCATCTGCAGCAATCGCACTCTGACTTACCGCAACAGATAACAATACAGCTGAAGCAAGCGTGCTCAAATTAGCATTTAACCGTTTCATGGGAACTCCATATATAAAGATGAATGAATTCAGATGGACCCAGTTTAAAAATAATTAACGACTAACAATTCAAACCGAGCTAACAAGAACATCATCTTTCTATCCGTAGTTATCACAGAGAAGCCAAAAACAAAGCCTGCCCGTGATACTTACGTGATAAATCACCAATAGAATTAATTAGCAGATGCATGGTCACACTTAAGACATTGAGATTTAGCCGAACTTAACGACAACCCATTACTGCAGAATAATCATGGAACATAGAAGAATACTGATTGTTGAGGACCAACAAGACATCGCTGATCTACTGACGCTACACCTGACGGATATGGGTGCTGTTATCACTCATTGCACTAATGGAAATGAAGGCATGTCATTAGCACTGTCAAAGACGTGGGATCTCCTAATTTTGGATATTCAGCTACCCGGCGCATCCGGTTTAGATATTTGTAGAAGAGTGCGTAAAGAACAAGCTTACACACCACTCTTACTCTTAACATCACGCTCGAGTGAACTTGATAGAGTCTTAGGCCTGGACCTAGGTGCAGACGACTACATCACAAAACCATTTAGCGTTATGGAACTCATCGCTCGCATAAAGGCGATCTTTCGACGTGCATCAGCAATGGAAAAAACCGAACATCAAACCAGCCGCTTAATAAAAATTGGCCCCTTAATAATCGATGAAGGTCAAAGGCAAGTTACGCTAGGAACTAGACATATTGATCTAACCGCCCGCGAGTTTGATCTACTTAAATATTTTGCGTTACACCCGGGAAGGGTATTTAGCCGCTCGGAGCTTCTTGATCAAGTTTGGGGATATGGACACGACGGATACGAACATACCGTTAATTCGCATATAAACCGCTTAAGAGCAAAGATAGAAACAGACTCGAATAACCCAAAATATATCGTCACACTTTGGGGGGTCGGTTATAAACTCGACACAACGGAGTTGTCAGCATGATGCCGATAAACGATAGAAATAAAGGCAAAGGAAATAAACTAGCGGGGCTTATTAAAAGTACACTCGCCACACGCTTATCTATTGCGCTGATTTTTATTGTCATACTATCAAGTATTGCAACTCTGCTTGCTGGGCAGCATTGGATGGAACGCTATAACGAAGAGGTTGCGCAAAAGCTTAACGCTAGCATCGCCATGTATATCACCAATGAGTATGAGCTGGTAAACAAAGAGGGTGACGCGCCAAACCTTGAAGCCTTAAGGCGACTATCCCACCAAGCGATGATCATAAACCCTATAGCAGAAGTCTATCTGCTCGATACAAAAGGCAATGTAATAGCACACGCTTTACCTGATCCAGTAAAGGCAGCCAAAGTATCACTAGAGCCAATTAAAGCCTTCATAAAGAATCCACAAATACTGCCTATTCACGGAACGGATCCAAGGGACCCAACTAGAAACCAAATATTTTCAGCTGCTGAGATAAGAAACCAGCAAAACCTCCAAGGCTACCTCTACGTCGTTTTGGGTAGCAAACTACACTCCGAGATCAGTAATACAACGAAAGACAGCCAGAGCCGCTCTATGGCCGTTATAAGCATAATCATGATCGGTATTATCGTTACGCTAACAGGTTTAGTGATATTTAGGATGCTTATTAAACCGCTCAGATCGCTTAGCCAGCAGATCCAGACCTTCTCCTGTAATCAACTTAGGTCTGATCAAAAGGGGACACCAACAATTCAGCCTGCCTCCAAGCTCTCTTCTTGCGACGGGATAAGCCATAAAGATGAGATCGAACAGCTCGAAGATGTATTTAATGAGATGTCGAATCAAATAGAGCAGCAATTTAAACTCATAAAAGAGACTGACCATACCAGGCGTGAACTTATTGCTAATATCTCCCACGACCTCCGAACCCCACTATCTTCGGTTCAAGGCTATCTAGAGACACTTATAATCAAAGACAGATCCCTTAATGAAAGTGAGCGCACACTATTTTTAAAGAAAGCAATGAATAGTTCCAATAGGTTATGCCAACTAATAGGAGAATTATTTGAATTATCAAAACTGGACTCACCGTCAGCCGAACCTAACTTCGAATCATTTTCACTAATTGAATTAGCCTATGACACACTACAAGAGTTAGAAATTGATTTAACTAATAAAGGTATAAACTACGAAGTTAGAACAGCATTTAACAACCTTCAGGTCTATGCAGATATCAGTCTCATCCAGCGGGTATTTGAAAACTTAATTCGCAACGCCATAACCTATACACCAGAGAATGGAATCATCATCCTTGATTTTGACACCACATCTGGAAGCGCAATTGACGCCATAAAAATAAGCATTTCCGACAGCGGAGCAGGAATCCATAAACAGGACCTTCCTTACATTTTTGATCGTTTCTACAGAGACCCAAATAACAGCAGAGAAGGTAGGAACTCAACCGGATTAGGTCTAGCAATTGTTAAACGTATTCTTGAACTACATAACAGCCCAATAACTGTAGAGAGCATAATAGACAAAGGAACACGTTTTGAATTTTCACTACCTAATGCTACATAAACGGATAGCTTAACGTTTTTTAGTAAAGCTCTAAGGTATGTTCCACGTGAAACATAGAATCAATTAAAGCAACCTAATAGTTAGGAGAAGTGCTTTGAGTGGTCATAATGAGCAGGTAATAGTGGGAGGTAATAATAGCTACTGAAGCTAACGACTGAAGGGTCTGGACTGTCTATACTGTTCTAAGTAATTTTACGATAACCGCAATTTAAAGAAGTGCATCATTCCCTATGAGAAGAACAATTACACAGATAGGACAGATCGGGGTGTGTCTCGCCGCCACTTCCGTCTCCATCGTACTGTCCGTTTTTATTACGTTCTTTATACTCTGGTTATCAGATGCAGACGATAGCATTACGCAAATAGCACTCATCATCTCTATCATTGCCCCGGGAATAATTGCCCCGCTGGTAACTTGGTTTCTGATCGGGCTTATCATCAAAATTGATGAACTAGAGCAAAAACAAAGGAAGTTAATAACCTATGATGAGTTAACAGGCTTAATAAGCCGAAGAACATTCTTCGAAAAGTTTGATGAGTTAAAAGAGATAACAGAAAAGAATAGAACACACATCACCTTAGCCTATATGGACCTAGATGATTTCAAAAAGATCAATGATGTGTATGGGCACAACGCAGGTGATCAAGCGCTGAAAAGCTTCGCACAAATCCTCAGCAACGCAGCCAGGGCAAACGATATTATCGCGCGAATAGGTGGCGAAGAGTTTGCAATTCTACTTCCTGAAACAAAAATAGAAGATGCTCACATGATTCTTGAGCGTATAAGAAAAACGGTTTCCTCTAAAGAGCTAATTATTGAAGGGAAAAAACTAAGCATCAGTATGAGTACAGGGTTAGCTCACTATCAAGGTGATGCACTCAAAATAGATAAGCTAGTGAGCCAAGCAGACAAAGCGATGTACAAAGCCAAATCAGAAGGGAAGAACTGCATCTCGCTCTATGCGACAAAATAAAATCCCTTTTCAACATTTCCTGCGCGCTCAAATCTATAACTGTGTAGTAATAGTATTCATCTTTCTCCGAATTTATTTCATTAGGATAAAAGAGAACAATACTTAAAAATAAAGACTTATTTATATCAAGCAACACGCGTTGGTTATAGGTCTCTAAATGATAGAACGGGCACACTTAAGAATACTTCGAGAGATTAATCACCAAGGCTCTGTCACCGCAGCAGCAGATAAACTCTGTCTTACACAATCCGCCCTCAGTCACACCATTCGAAAATTAGAAAGCCTAGTGGGTTGCGAACTTTGGGAGAAGAAAGGGCGAAAGATTCACTTCACCCAAGCAGGTAATTTCTTACTTCAAGAAGCAGAACGCATACTGCCGCAACTTGAGCGGGTCGACACAAAACTTAAAGAGTTTGCCAATAATGAACTCGGTACTCTCAACATAGGGATGGAGTGTCATCCCTGTTACCAATGGCTAACTCGTGTGTCAGGCGCTTATCTTGGCCTCCACAAAGGTATCGATCTGGATGTTAAGCAACGTTTCCAATTTGGTGGCATGGCCGCACTTTGTAATCAAGAGATCGACATTCTAGTCACCCCCGATCCGATCTCTATAAAAGCAATCCACTTCGAACCGGTTTTCCCCTATGAACTTATGCTCGTGGTTAGCACGGATAATCCGTTAGCAAACAAAGAGCTTATCCATCCTCACGACCTAAGTGAACAAACCTTAATAACCTACCCAGTAGAACCGGAGCGGTTAGATATATTCCAACAGTTTCTCATACCCGCAAACTGTCGTCCGAAGAAGCATAAAACCCTAGAAACGACCGAGATGATTTTACAAATGGTGGCCGTAGATAGAGGGGTAACCATAATGCCTAACTGGCTCGCCAGCGAGCAGATAGAAACCTTACCGATCAAACAGATTAGATTAGGAAATGAGGGGATACATAAAAAAATACATCTAGGTATCCGTTCATGCGATAGCGAGAAAGGGCATATTCAAGCTTTTATCGATTTAGCAAAACAGCAAATAAGCTATAAATTCTAAGATCAAAACTAAAAGCTAAGCTCTAAGCTAAACCAAACAATAGAGAATAAGTTCATAACGTCAGAAGAAGCAAAACAAGCGACCAACTAAGAAGGCACATTGCTTTCCCTTTGCAATGAATTCCCATCAGGTGTGTTCTGTATTAGTAGAATAAAAGTAGCATTTAGACCTTTAATATAAGCAACATCATATACAAATCGTTACAGAACATGCTTAATGATGATGGCCTGCAAACTGGCCCATCACATAAGAATTAGAAAGATAAGAGTTTATGATTGATTCGATAAAAAACGTCGCTATTACAGGCGGAACACATGGGAATGAGTTAACAGGGGTTCACCTTGTTAAGCATTGGTCAAAAAGCCCAGAAGAAGTTAACCGTGCAAGCTTTGCAACAGAACTTCACTTAGCTAACCCTAAAGCGAATGCAGAGGTTCGTCGCTATATTGACCAAGATCTAAATCGACAATTTAATCTTAAAGATCTGAATAACCCAAATCTAGAAGGTTACGAGCAGCAGCAAGCCAAAACATTGAATGCCTTGCTTGGGCCGAAAGAGGAGCCCAGAGTCGATTTTATTCTTGATCTACATACGACGACGGCAAACATGGGGATGTCCCTAATCATCAACACAGATGATCCCCTTGTGGTTGGAATGGCTTTCTATATAAAACAGAAGATGCCAGAGGCAACTCTATTTTTTAATCCGAGTGATCGTATTAATGATAACTTTCTAACATCGCTAGGGCGCTTAAACGGTTTTCTGATTGAGGTAGGACCGATCGCTCAAGGCTTACTAAATTATCAGGTCTACAAAGATACTCATACAGCCGTTATGCATGCGCTGGATTACCTTGAGCAAAGAAATACAGGGCAGCTGATTGATTTACCGACCCAGATGGATGGGTATCAATTTATTGAGAAAATCTCTTTGCCGGAAGACTCAGAAGGTGAGATTACAGCGATGATTCACCCGAACCTTCAGAATAAAGATTATCAGGAGATCAAACCGGGTGATCCGTTATTTATGACGCTAGGTGGAGAGACCATTGTTTATGAAGGTAACTCAACGGTGTATGGCGCATTTATCAATGAAGCCGCTTATTATGATCAGCATGTGGGCCTAAGCTTTATGGAGAAAATTAATATAAAACTCACTGACGAATCATAGCCAGCAAAAATAACCAGTGAACATATCCAATAGCAGTAACCCGTGACAATAAGTAAGCCACAAACAAAAGCCCCTGCATCACTGCAAGGGCTTTTTAGTTGATAAACCTTCCACTTAACGTTTCACTAAACCCTTCACTGACATTTCCGCCTAAGCGCTTCTGCAAAATACTAAACCGAAAGCTCCCTTCGAACGATCTCTGCGCCAGCCTGCAAAGCATTTAACTTACCCCGTGCGACTTCACGAGACAGGGGAGCCATTCCACAGTTAGTACAAGGGTATAGTTTATCCGCATCGACATACTTAAGTGCTTTACGTAGAGTCGAAGCGACTTCCTCTGGCGTTTCAACCCAATCCGTCGCGACATCAATAGCACCCACCATCACTTTTTTACCACGGATAAGCTCAAGTAACTCGATGGGTACATGAGAGTTATGACACTCAAGTGAGATTATATCGATGCCAGATTTTTGCAGCTGAGGAAAAATCGCTTCATATTGACGCCATTCTGAACCTAGGTTCTTTTTCCAATCGGTATTCGCTTTAATCCCATAGCCATAACAAATATGCACAGCGGTTTCACACTTAAGACCTTCAATCGCTCTTTCTAAGCAGGCGATGCCCCACTCATTTACCTCTTCAAAAAAGACATTAAACGCAGGCTCATCAAATTGAATAATATCTACACCCGCCGCTTCAAGCTCTTTAGCTTCTTCGTTTAACGCTTTGGCGAACTCCCAGGCCAGTTCCTTACGGCTTTTATAATAATCATCGTAGAGCGTATCAACCATTGTCATAGGGCCGGGTAGCGCCCACTTAATGGTTTGATCCGTTTGTTGGCGTAAGAACTTTGCATCCTCAACAAACACCGGCTGATTGCGGCTGATAGGGCCAAATACAGTAGGTACACTGGCATCATAGCGATCACGAATTCTAACAGTTCTACGCTTTTCAATATCCACACCATTAAGATGCTCAATAAAGGTTGTCACAAAATGCTGCCGTGATTGTTCCCCGTCACTGACAATATCAATACCCGCCCGTTGTTGCTCCTGCAGCGACACTCGCAAAGCATCTTGCTTACCTTCAATTAACTGATCATCTCGCAATGTCCAAGGGGACCAAAGCGTCTCAGGTTCTGCGAGCCAAGCAGGTTTTGGCAAGCTGCCTGCGGTTGAAGTCGGTAATAGCGTTTTCATAATGAATACTTTAAAAGCCTCGTAGGTTATTAAGCGTAATTAGCAGACCACTGCTCAAGGAGTGCTTGGTAAGGTTTGATGAAATGCTCCTCAGCAAATTTTCCCTGCTTAATAGCAAGCGCGCTTCGTTCTTCTCGGTCATAAACTATTTGAGTTAAGGAATGGTCCACGTTTCTCAAGTTCGGCTGATAACACTTACCCGCGGCAGCATTAGCGTTATAAATTTCAGGCCTATATATTTTTTGGAACGTCTCCATCGTGCTGATGGTGCTTATCAGTTCCAGGTTCGTGTAATCATTAAGCAGATCGCCAAAGAAGTAGAAAGCCAAAGGCGCAGCGCTATTGGCTGGCATGAAATAGCGAACCTGCAGACCCATTTTTTTAAAGTACTGCTCAGTCAAAGAGGACTCATTTGGCTGGTACTCATAACCCAAAACAGGGTGGTGGTTCTCTGTCTGCTGATAAATCTTGCTGTCCGAAACACTCAGACAGATAACCGGCAGCTTTTTGAAGCTCTTTTTGTAAGCGTGTGAATTTACGAAAGACTTAAACAACTTCCCATGAAGATCGCCAAAACCATCTGGAATACTAAACGTTGGCTGATCCTTATTATGATCCAGCAGCAATACGCTAAAGTCATAATCCCTCACGTATGAAGAGAAATTATTGCCAACAATTCCTTCAACGCTTTCGTTAGTTCTATGATCCAGAATATTAGTTTTCAATATCTCAATTGTTGGAAAAGCAGAACCACTGCCTTCAACATCCATATCAACGGAGATAATTTCTAGCTCAACAGAGTAACGATCACCATTAGGGTTATCCCAATGTGCTAATGCATTGAAACGATTATCGATCATCATCAAAGCGCTACGTAAGTTCTGTTCACGACTTTCACCTCTCGCCAAATTAGCAAAGTTCGTCGTAATACGTGTATTGTCTGAAGGCTGATAATGTTCATCGAAGCCAACGCTATTAATCGAAAAAATAAAATCGTTACTCATTTTGATCTGTTATCCATGTTTTCCGAGATAAACCCAATATTGGTTCCGCACTCTCTAAGGCTTGGAACAGAGTAGGTTTATAACGACATGAATAAAAATGGTTAAATTTCATTGGTCCATGAACAGACGTAATCAATTGGAAGGGCGTAGGTTTGATTACACCTTGTAGAGGGTAAAAAGAAAGTGCGTTGGGTAGGGCGTAATAACTTATGCCTAAAGAAGGAAGCTATTAAAAAATGAAAGAAAAGGGCGATTTGACCAACATATGGAAGAAATTCGACCTCACCAGATCCCGCCTAAGCGATTTTAATCGATTAGACAAGTCATTGCCTCAGATAAAAAATCTCTCGCCACAATATAGTACAGGCCAATAAAAGCCACATTAGAGGATGAAACTTAATATCAGAGCTCTAAATGTCCGTTGAGAGGTGAAAAGAATGAAGAAGCAGTCAGGTAGTGACGACTGCAATGTGCCCAGGCCGTGTGAAAAGT
>DJLT01000052.1 GCA_002435145.1 Neptuniibacter sp. UBA6509 | reverse complement strand
TTTGTTGCTTTCGAGTTGATTTCATCGCTATCTCCATTTATTCGATCACACGAACATCGCTAAAACTTGGTACGCTTAAGAATGCAGGCCAATGCATCCATACTGCGAATGCTTTACCAACAAGCAGATCTTCAGATACGAAACCCCAATAACGGCTATCATTACTGTTATCGCGGTTATCACCTACCATAAAATAATGCCCTTTGGGGACAACCCATTCCATATTCTGAGCAGGCCTTATTACATCTTTATAAATCTGATGCTGAACACCATCTAAGTCTTCACTCATCAACAATTGCTTCGGATTACTCGGTGGTAATTGCGCTAATAGTGTTTGCTTTTGTGGCTCACCATTAATATAAAGCGTTTTCCCCTGATAACGAATAACATCTCCAGGTAAACCTACTACCCTTTTAATATAGTTAATCGTTGGCTTTTCAGGAAACTTAAATACAATTACATCCCCTCTTTCAGGGTCATTCATCGAAACAATTTTGGTATTAAGTACCGGTAAACGCAAACCATAATGAAATTTGTTCACTAAAATAAAGTCGCCAATCTTCAAAGTCGGCAACATTGAACCCGATGGGATTTGAAAAGGTTCAACCAGAAACGATCTTAAAACAAGAACAACCAACAGAACAGGGAACATGGATCGGCCGGTATCAACCCACCCAGATTCACGATTAATTTCAGTCAGAACCTCTTCTGGCAACTCACCCTCAACCTTCGCTCTAGCATCATTTAACTTTTCTGTACGCTTAGGTTTTAATGATATTTTGTCGTAAAACCAAACTAAACCTGAAACAAAGGTCAACGCGACTAATATCAGCGCAAAATCAAAATCCATTAACTACTGCCTTTTCCTATTATTAATTATCTACTTTGAGCACAGCCAAGAAAGCATCTTGAGGTATCTCAACATTACCTACTTGCTTCATACGCTTCTTACCAGCTTTCTGTTTGGCAAGTAATTTCTTCTTACGACTAACATCACCGCCATAACATTTAGCCAGTACATTTTTCCTGAGCGCCTTAACTGTTGTTCGCGCTATGATCTTACCGCCTAATGCTGCTTGGATAGCAACATCAAACATCTGCCTTGGAATAACTTCCTTCATTTTTTCACAGATTTGACGGCCTTTGAATTGAGCATTATCCCTATGAAGAATAACGGCTAACGCATCAACTTTATCGCCATTAATGAGTATATCCATACGTACTAATTTGGCTTCTTCAAATCGCACAAAGTTATATTCAAGTGACGCATAACCACGACTTACTGACTTCAAGCGATCAAAGAAATCTAATACGACTTCGGCCATAGGTAGTTCATAACTAAGCTGAACCTGAGTGCCTACGTAATTCATCTCTTTCTGGACACCACGTTTTTCGACACAAAGTCCAATCACAGGTCCTAGAAAGTCTTGTGGAACTAAAATATTCGCTTCCACAATAGGCTCACGCATCTCGC
The DNA here is from genome assembly GCA_002435145.1 of Neptuniibacter sp. UBA6509. Classification (GTDB taxonomy): domain Bacteria; phylum Pseudomonadota; class Gammaproteobacteria; order Pseudomonadales; family Balneatricaceae; genus Neptuniibacter. The sequence goes on along the minus strand of DJLT01000052.1, from coordinate 7,458 downwards.
GAATAGAGCCAGGATCAGGAAGCTTTGAAGGGCTATCAATGTTAACAACATCCCCATTCTCAAGCTCAAGTTCGTAGATAACAGTGGGGGCTGTAGTTATAAGATCGAGGTTATATTCTCGCTCTAAACGCTCTTGGATAATCTCCATATGAAGCATGCCCAAGAAACCACAGCGGAAACCAAAACCTAACGCATCAGATGTCTCAGGTTCAAAAAACAGAGAAGCATCGTTTAGTGTCAGTTTGTCTAAAGCTTCACGGAAATCTTGATAATCATCAGAGCTCGTTGGGAATAGACCTGAATAAACCTGCGGCTGTACTTTCTGAAAGCCAGGTAACATTTCGACTTCAGGGGTTTTCTGATGAGTAACCGTATCACCGACAGGCGCACCGTGGATATCTTTAACACCCGCAACAAGGTAACCTACTTCACCTGCCTGTAAAACACCGGTTTCTTTCTGTTTTGGTGTAAAAATACCGATAGAGTCCGCTTGATAATGTTGCCCAGTAGACTTGAACAGTATTCTATCTTTTTTACGCAATGTTCCTTGGGTAACTCGTACTAGGGATACAACACCTAAATAGTTATCAAACCAAGAATCAATGATTAACGCTTGAAGAGGGGCATCTACATCACCCTCCGGGGCCGGGACGTCTCTAACAATATGCTCTAATACATCCGTAACACCGAGACCGCTTTTCGCCGAACACGTAACTGCGTCCGTTGCGTCAATACCGATAACTTCTTCAATTTCAACTCGAACCCTTTCAGGTTCCGCTTGAGGCAAATCTATTTTGTTAAGTACAGGAACAACTTCTAAGCCCTGTTCAATAGCCGTATAACAGTTAGCCACTGATTGAGCTTCAACGCCTTGCGCAGCATCAACAACTAGCAGCGCACCTTCACAAGCAGCAAGGGAGCGAGAGACCTCATAGGAGAAATCAACATGCCCTGGAGTATCGATAAAGTTAAGCTGGTAAGTTTCACCATCGCTAGCCTTATAATCTAAGGTCACACTCTGAGCTTTGATTGTAATACCGCGCTCTCGCTCGATATCCATTGAATCAAGGACCTGAGCTTCCATTTCGCGGTCACTGAGACCCCCACACATTTGAATGAAACGGTCAGCCAATGTTGACTTCCCATGATCAATATGGGCAATAATGGAAAAATTTCGGATATGTTTTAGGCTGCTCACTTGACGGCTACCACTACTCTTAACTCGCTGGAAAGGCGCAAGTTTACAGCATTTACTTAGTATGAGCCATGAAAAAAGCGCTACATCTATGGGAAGAAAATAGCGCTTTATCTATAACTAAAAACAATCTATTTTTTAATTTTTAGAGGAATAAATGTTGGGCTTCCTCGTCGGACGATTCTCATAGGTATAGAACGCCCTACGGGCAGAGACTTACTAACACGGTTAAAATCTTTAATAGATTCAATCTGCAAACCATTCAGCATTGTAATAACGTCACCAACCATCAAACCGGCATCAGACCCTGCTCCTGGCATAACCCGCTTAACAACAACACCCGACTCAACCTGCCATTTATCTTTACGCTGTTTGTCCAGTTCAGCGACCTCTAAGTGGAGTTTATTTTCTCCCGGTACTACAGGAACCCCACCATTAGAATGAGCCAACTGCTCTTGTGAAGGCAACTTACCGATTTTTACTCGGATAGTCTTGGTTTTCCCATTACGCATGACTAGGACTTTAGCCTTTACACCCGGTTTAACCCGCCCAACGTGATGAGGTAGGTCGGAAGACATGATTACATCCATTCCATTGAAAGCTAAAATCACATCCCCCTCGCGTAGCCCTGCCTTCTCCGCCGGGCTACCTGAAAGTACTTTGGCAACCAATGCACCTTCAGGCTTGTCTAAACCAAATGATTCCGCTAAATCCCTATTAACCTCTTGAATAATCACACCTAACCAACCTCTTGTGACATAACCACTATCACGTAATTGATCAGCAACATTCATTGCAATATTAATGGGAATAGCGAACGAAAGCCCCATAAAGCCACCTGAACGGGTATAAATTTGTGAATTTATACCTACTACTTCGCCCTCTAAATTAAACAGTGGTCCACCCGAATTACCGGGATTAATAGCAACATCAGTTTGAATAAATGGCACATAAGTTTCATTAGCCAAAGATCGCTCTTTCGCGCTAACGATACCGGCTGTAACGCTATGATCAAAGCCAAAAGGGGAACCAATAGCAAGTACCCACTCACCTACTTCCAACTCTTCAGACTTACCTAATTTAACACTCGGTAGATCTTCGGCCTCAATTTTAAGTAACGCAACATCAGAACGCTTATCCGAACCTATAACTTTCGCTTCGAGCTCCCTTCTATCTGCTAACCTTACAATTATGGTCTCTGCATCAGCGATAACATGGTGATTAGTTAAAAGGTATCCATCTTCAGATATAAGAAAACCTGATCCTAAAGACTGCGGTGTTCGTCTTCCCGGACGATCATTATGTCCCTGCTCCGGCATTTGAAAAAAGTGCCTGAAAATTTCAGGAATTTCCTCTCCTCCAGGGCCAACAAAAGGATTTAAATGTGAGTTATTAGCTTTTTGAATAGTACTAATATTTACAACAGCAGGCGCTGCCTGCTTCACTAATGCTTTAAAGTCTGGAAGGCTTGCAGCCCAAGCTGCATTAACAGATAAGATAAAAAAAGCTACTACGAATTTAGAAACGCCTCTCATAAATAAATCACCTGTTTCTCAATAAGTTAATTAACTCTCATTAACGTTGGCTGATATTTATACGACCGGAATAAGGAAGAGCTTCCATAACGCACAAACAAAAAACCTACAATTAAAGATACAAAAGACACAATAATTACAGCACCTTCAGCAAAGCCCAGCATGTCGGTAATAAACGCCCCTAAAAACAGAGCAAGAAGCGGTGTTAGATACATAAACACCGTTGCCTTCAAAAAAGCCCCTTCCTCTATTCCAATTAACACATCGTCATCGGTTACGACAGATAGGTTATTAGGATTATTTACCCTAAATATAAAACGTTTACCCTGTCCTACACTTGCGAGCAGTTTTTGACCGCATCCACTTCGGGCAGCACAACTAGAACAGGCGCTCTGCTTCACCGTTTCAACCCAAACACCTTGCGAGTTTACCTCGACTACCTTGCCAACTTCTTCGATCATCTTCTCTCAACGGACGAAGCTATTCGTTCTGCAATCATCATTGGCACATCACCCACTACCGTAACGAATTGATCCCCTATGCGCTTACCTACAGCAACCATATCCCCAGATTTGGCAACACCTTCAGGTACTGTTTGGCGGCCATAGTCTTCAACACAAACGCTGAACGAATTACGCCCATTACTGAAAACTTGAACTTCAGCATGCGGCATAACATCAAGCCTCATATCATCAAAACCATCAGGAAGCCACGAAGCCTGCCAGTTAGCTTTCTGAGTTTGAAGCATGTGTTTGTGCTGATCAATATAACGTTCTACTCCCTGCGATAACCGGATAATGTCAGGTTGGCTATTGCCATTATCAATAACCGAGCGGTTACCAAATTGAGCCCGAACAATATCGTTCGAAACTGTACCTATAGGCAACGTATAGCTAGGACGATTATCAGCAAGAGTTTCTTCTTGTGGATCATTACTTAAATTCTGCGCACCTAAAATAACCATAGCAGTTACCGAGGCAGCAGCAGCCATACTCGCAATAGGGCGCCAAAATCTATTTTTTTCAATGGCGCCAGTTTGAGTTTCTTCAGTGAAATCAGACTCGTCAATTTCAAAGTCTTGTTCTAACTCTAACGATGACATTACGCTAGCGCTAATATCTACATTTAAATCAGCCCCATCCTCGTTCTTCATGATAGAGCGAATTAAATGATAACGCTGCCAAGCTTCTGAAAGCTCAGGCTCACTATCAATACGATCCAATGTACGGCGCAACTCAAAATCAGCCACTTCACCATCCATAAGCGCAGAAATAGACTCTGTAGATCGATCAGTCATAACATTTACCTCTAGTTTTCTTCATTTCTGCTTTAGCTAGCCATTAAAGGCATTATTTCTTTATCTATAGCTTCACGTGCTCTAAAAATCCGAGACCGAACCGTACCTACAGGGCAATCCATCACGCCAGCAATCTCTTCGTAACTCATACCATCAAATTCACGTAAGGTAAGCGCCATTCTTAAGTCTTCTGGCAACTTACTCAAAGTCCGTTTAATCACAAGATCCAGCTCATCTTTATAGAGTTCATTCTCTGGAGTTGCTATATCTTTCAATTGATTATCACCTTCGAAAAACTGAGCATCATCAACATCTACACCTGCTGGTTTACGCGCCCTAGCCACCAAATGGTTTTTTGCTGTGTTTATCGCAATACGATACAACCAAGTATAAAAAGCACTATCACCACGAAACTTAGGTAACGCCCGATAAGCTTTAATAAACGCTTCTTGAGCCACATCTTGGGCTTCATGATGGTCATAAACATAGCGACTAATAAGCGCTATAATTTTGTGCTGATATTTCTTAACTAAAAGATCAAAAGCACGCTTATCACCGGCTTTAACACGTTTTACAAGCTGTTGATCAACTACCGTTTGACTCTCATTCGACACTCGATTTTCCTTCAATTCATTCCATGAGAATTATAACTAATAAGCATAGAGGCTAAAGTAGGTACTAATCTCTTTTGCTAAAACAACATATGAACCTCATTAAGAGTGCCGGGACAATTGTATGAACCCACAAAGCATATGAAGTTCCCCTAAATGACAAAAAAATATTAAAATAGGGTTTAATGTAAAGAAACTAATTAAAAACCTACCCTCTAGCGAAATTCTACTAGTAAAATAGCATACATATCAGCAAAACCACTTAATCGTAGAAAGAGTAATCACATGACACGACACCACCACTATGACGCTTTGATAATTGGTAGCGGAGCGGCAGGTCTTAGCATGGCATTACACCTTTCTAAAAATGCGCGCGTAGCCGTGCTAAGTAAACGAGAACTAAAGAGTGGATCGACTTGGCTGGCTCAGGGCGGCATAGCCGCCGTTATGGATACAACAGATAGTACTGATGCACATATTGAAGACACAATGTCTGCGGGGGGAAACCTCAGTCGACCTGATGCTGTAGAGTTTACAGTCTCACACGGCAAAGAAAGCATTGACTGGCTAATTCAACAAGGCGTGCCTTTCACTCAAGATAGTGAAGACTATCATTTAACAAAAGAGGGTGGGCACTCACATCGACGAATTATCCATTCAGCAGATGCCACAGGAAAAGCACTTCAGGACACTTTGATAGAAAGGGCCAAAGCCTCAGAAAATATTGACCTGTTCGAAGATCATATTGCTGTCGACCTAATTACACGACGTAAGCTTGGATTAGCACATAATCGCTGTGTCGGCGCCTACATACTTAACGGTAAAACAGGTCGCGTAGAAGTATTCCAAGCACCTCATGTTGTTCTGGCAACTGGGGGTGCGTCAAAAGCCTACCTTTATACAAGTAATTCTGATGGCGCCACCGGTGATGGAATCGCCATGGCCTGGCGCGCGGGCTGTCGTGTAGGCAACATGGAGTTCAATCAATTTCATCCTACTTGCCTTTACCATCCACAGGCAAAATCCTTCCTAATAACGGAAGCAGTCAGAGGCGAGGGAGGTAAATTATTACTCCCAGATGGCAAAGAGTTTATGCACTCTTTTGACGAGAGAGGCGAATTAGCACCCCGAGACATCGTTGCGAGAGCCATTGACCACGAGATGAAGCGTTTGGGAGCTGACTGCCTATTTCTTGATATATCGCATAAACCAGCAGATTTCGTGCGCAATCACTTCCCAACAATCTACCAGCGCTGTTTGACCCTTGGCATTGATATAACTAAAGAGCCTATTCCAGTAGTACCGGCCGCTCATTACACATGCGGTGGCGTATTGACCGATCAAAAAGGCCGCACGGACATACCAGGCCTCTATGCTATCGGAGAAACATCATTTACAGGACTTCACGGTGCAAATAGGCTTGCAAGCAACTCATTACTAGAATGCCTTGTTTACGCTAAATCAGCATCTGACGATGTTTTTGATTCACTCACCAAACCCCTTGATGAATCGATCATCCCTGCATGGGATGAAACACAAGTTACCGATTCTGATGAAGATGTAATCATCTCGCATAACTGGGATGAGATACGCCGCTTCATGTGGGATTACGTAGGTATTGTTAGAACCAATAAACGACTACAACGCGCAAAACACCGCATAGACCTACTACATAATGAGATAAGCGAGTATTACAGCAATTATAAAATCAGTAATGACCTACTAGAGTTACGTAATCTCGCAGTCGTAGCCGATCTAATTATTAGTTCAGCAATGCTAAGACATGAGAGTCGCGGGCTTCACTATACGCTCGATTATCCGGAGCTAGGCCCAGAAGCATTGGATACAATCCTAACTCCGATAAACTATTCATGGCATTAAACCGCGTCAGAAACACTACTATGCAAAGCTAAAACCCTTAACCTCCTGAAATTTTTCTTTGAGCAAGAATCCGTAAAGATGAAGACCGGTATATCAAAATACCGCTCTTCAACTCTACAAAATAGACATACAGCAAACGGCAGAACGTTAACTTGCTTTAACGCCACAACGTCAAGTCTAGTACCATCAAATTGCTCAAGCCACATACTGCGTGTTTCTGGATTCCAACTAAGTGAAGTAATAGACCATAAAGCATTAAGAGTAATTAACGTTTTGTAGTTAAAAAGAAAGCTCACGAGAACCAACATCGAGATAACCGACTGCGTGAAGAAAGATATAGAAGAATAAAACACACTGAACAGTGCAAGAATATACACTCCATTATATAAACATAACAGAGTGCGAGAGGGGTGAATAACTAAACTATTTAGGCTGAACACGCTCCAGTATTACCCTCACAATCCGTTGTAAGTCTGGGTCCGCAGGAACTTCACGTTCCATTAACCACACAAATAAATCTTGATCTTCACAAGCTAACAACTTAACAAAACGATCCTGATCATCCTGATCTAGGCCAGCAAACGCTTCCTCTACAAAAGGGACAAATAGAACATCAAGTTCCAGCATTCCTCTTCGGCTCTGCCATCGCAATTTACGTATATCATCTTCTGTATACATCGGCTTAAATCTTTCCTTTCGAAAACAACGATTACAATAATAAATGATTATATAACCAATCGAAGATAATCCCATGCTTTATGTTCGTTAATGAAGCAATAAATAGACTAATTAGCGTGAACGACAAATCAAGACCTGCACCGTAATTTATACGAAGCTCAATTCAGATAGGTATTTCCCGCGAAACCAAAACGAAACCCAAACGAAAAAACCCCGGTCACAGGGTGACCGGGGTTTTCTCTTAATTAAATGCTTGGCGAT
>DJLT01000120.1 GCA_002435145.1 Neptuniibacter sp. UBA6509 | reverse complement strand
CACCTGCTAGAAGCGGTTAATAAAGCACCAGCAACGCTTAATTCCTGTACAGCAGATACAAAAAAGCGCCGCTTAAGTTAATAAGCAGCGCTTTTACTCTCTCTTACTCGATCTAAGTAAGATGCAATTTTATACTTTATAAAGCTATGGAGCATTTCCAAAGTGCTGGATATCAATCTGCTGGATTTCAGCCATAGATATTTCATCTTTAAAAAAATGCTTAGCAACTCGAACAAAACGCTCCGGCCCATCAGTTACCAAAAACTCAACATTACCCGGCGATATGCTCTTATTCAGCAACCCAGACTCTTTTAACCCATTTTCAACAGCATGTGCTGTTGTCGCAGCAGAGTCTACTAATGCAACATCTTCACCCATAACCTCTGATATAACTTTCTTCAGAGCTGGGAAATGCGTACAGCCAAGAACTAATGTATCAATAAGCGAGCCATTTTCAGCTTTCAGTGGTTCTAAGCACTTATCCACAATCTGCTGCACTAAAGCACCTTCATGCCAACCCTCTTCCGCCAATGCTACAAATAGAGAGCATGGATAGGCAACAACTGACACATCAGATCGCCGCTCTAAAATAGCATTTTGATAAGCCTGATTACTGACCGTACTTTCAGTTGCTATAACACCGATGTGTTTATTTTTAGTGGCTTGACAACTAGCATCAGCGCCCGGCCCCACAACGCCCATCACCTTTATTTGCGGATAAAGCTTTTGCAAAGGTTCAACAGCTACAGCTGAAGCTGTATTACATGCGATTACTAATAATTTAATTTTACGCTCGATCAGAGCCTTTGCAGCCTGTTCAGCATAACGCGTGACAGAAACAGCACTCTTTGTACCATATGGAACCCTAGCCGTATCACCTAAATAGACAAGATTCTCGTTAGGTAATTTTTCCCGTATGGCATTAAGTACTGTTAGACCACCCACTCCAGAGTCAAACACTCCAATCGGAAGATCGCTATCACCTACTACATTCATCGCTTATTTTTTTTCTTTTTGTTCATTTTTTTAAGCTGTTTTACGTGATCTCTATAACGCTCTTTTTTCGCTAATTGCCTGGAGCTTAACGGATTCACTTTACCTTCAAACGGGTTATCACTCGATTTAAACTCAAAGCGTATCGGCGTACCCTTTATGCCTAATACTTTAATAAACTTATTCTCAAGGTAACGCTTATACGAACCAGGTAATGACTTTGTTTGGTTACCATGTATAACAATTACAGGAGGGTTTGAACCGCCTTGGTGAGCGTAACGCAGCTTAATTCTACGATTATTCACTGCAGGTGGTTGGTGATCTGCAACAATATCTTCTAATAAACGAGTGAGTTTACTTGTTGACCACTTAGCCATTGCGCATTCATACGCCTCTTCTACAGAGTCATACATATTCCCTACGCTACTTCCATGCAAAGCAGATATAAAATGCATACGAGCAAAATCAGCAAATTCTAACTTACGATCTATCTGCTCTTTAACGTCTGCCTTTTCATCCGCGGTCATCCCATCCCACTTATTTATTGCAATCACCAATGAGCGCCCCGTATCTATAACGAAGCTAAGCATATGCATATCTTGCTCAGTGATACCATCACGCGCATCAACAACCAAGACAACTACATGTGCATCCTTCACCGCCTGAAGAGTTTTGACGATTGAAAATTTTTCTACAGCTTCACGGATATTTTTACGGCGGCGAATACCCGCAGTATCAATCAGCGTGTAATTTTTATCATCACGCTCATATGGAATATATACACTGTCTCTTGTAGTTCCGGCCTTGTCAAAGACCACTACCCTATCTTCACCTAACAATCGGTTAACCAAAGTCGATTTACCTACATTAGGTCGACCAACAATTGCGATCTTAATACCTTTTTGTACTTGAGCGAGCGTTTCTAATGATTCTTCTTTAAGCTCTGGCAGTTCTTCAAGTACATATTCAATCAGCGCTGTAACACCACGACCATGAGCCGCGGCAATAGCAAGAGGGTGACCAATACCTAACGAGAAAAAATCACCAATCACTATATCTGGATTCAAGCCGTCAGTTTTATTCACAACCAAATGACAAGGTTTATCAGTTTTGCGTAGATAGTTAGCAATCATCTCATCCGCGGGATTCAATCCTGCACGACCGTCCACAAGAAACAGAACAATATCTGCCTCTTCAACTGCCTGAAGTGACTGCTTAGCCATTTCATAATCTATACCCTGTTCATCACCGGTAATACCACCCGTATCGATCACGATATAGTCTTGATCTTCGCCAAGCTGACCTTCGCCATATTTCCTATCACGAGTAAGACCAGGTAGATCTGCCACTAAGGCATCTCTTGTCTTGGTTAGACGATTAAACAATGTAGATTTGCCGACATTTGGTCGACCAACGAGAGCAATTACCGGAAGCATGAACCCACCCCTGCATCGTGCAGGTAAAACAAAACGGCGGCTAATTGCAAAGCAAATAGCCGCCAGAATCTTACAAATTAAATTACTGTATGCCTAACGCAGCCAAGCGACCACTATTGCTAAGTACATACAACACATCATCTTTCACTATCATATCACCATACACACCTGAAGAATCCAGCTTATAGCGTGACACGAAGTGTCCATCTGTTTGCGACATAAAATGAATATAGCCTTCATAATCAGCCACTGCCACATCATTGCCAATCGCTACGGGTGCTGTGATGCCTCGATTTTCAAGTTCAGTTTGGCGCCATACACTTGCACTGCTGCCTCTATCGAATGCCTGAACAGCATCGTTAGACTCACTTACGTAAACATTACCAAACCCATGCGTAAGAGAATGGTAGCTAGACACATCTTGTGCCCATACAATTTGTGCACGAAACGGATTAATCGCTACTAAACGCCCCTGATAGCTTGTCACATAAAGCGTTCTATCGACTAGCAGCGGACGCCCATCAATATCAACCATACGCTCAAGCTCGGATCGCCCTTTAGGCAATGCCACACGGTTTTCCCATATAGCAGCGCCTTTTACATTATCAATCGCAACTAACTTACCATTAGCAAAGCCGGCAAAAGTAACATCGCTCGCGACGATAGGAGCACTCGTTCCACGCAACGTTAAGCGAGGCACTTGCGCATCATAAATCCAACGCTGCTCACCGCTAACCATATCAAACGCAACTACTTTACCGTTGATCAACTGAAAAACAGCAAGTTCTTGGTTAAATTGCCCCGGTGAAGTTACTTCACTATTCACTTCAGCACGCCACAGCTCACTACCATCATCAGCAGAAAGGACTATGATCTCCCCTTCTTCTCCAGCAATAGCAACACGACCAAAGCCAGCACCAACACCACCAACGATCGAAATTTCTACTTCAGTCTGCCAAAGCTTGTCACCATTCTCACGATTAAAGCCATAGACGGAGCCATCGCGATCAGAGGCGAAAATTTTATCTCCATCAATAGCTGGCTGAAATTGATGATATTTACTACCCGGACCAGAACCTACAGAAGATGACCATAATACGGAAACCTTCTTTTCCTGCTCAAAAGACACTAATGGGTTTGGCTTAATTTCCTCACCATCATCCCCAAAGAATCCACAGCCTGTCATTAATAATGATGCTAAGCCAATGGCAGCTAAACGATTAATGCTTTTCATTTAGCCCTCCGTTACAGCCAAGTCATTTAATTTCATATCCAGAAGAGGTCGACTAGCAGAATCAGTCGCATCAAGCGCCATTTTGTATGCCGCTCTTGCTTTGGATTTTTCGCCCTTAGCTAAAAACAGATCGCCTTTCAACTCATTAAGACTAACTTTGTAGCCAGCAACTGGAATAGCATCAACTAAACTCAAAGCCTTATCTAAATCACCCTGCGCAGCAATTATTTTCACCTTGCGCATACTAGCAAGCGCATACATTGATTCAGTCGGCTGATTAGCCAAAACCCAATCCAATTCCACTAACGCTTTATCTAGCTCATTTTGATCTACAGCAACACGCGCCATGATGAGTGCAGCATAGTTTGCATAAGCTGATCCTTCATAGTCAGCTTTTAGCTGCCCATTAAGATGATTTGCAGTCGCCAACTTAGCTTCATCTTGCTGAGGCCCAATAGCCCCAACAACGGAGTCCAATAGATTTTGATATAAAATCGAAGCATTCTCAGCCTGAACAGACTCTTGTTGCTGCCAAGCCTTCCAGCCCATTACAGCAGCTAAAGCGACAGCAATCCCTAAGAGTAGTGATTTACCGTTCTCATCCCACCACGCTTTAAGCGCCTGAACCTGCTCTTCTTCGGTGCGTAACTCTGCCACCCTAAACTCCTGTACCTGTTAACTTTTTCAAGAAATATAACTATGCGTTATGACATTCTACAACGCTACTTAGTATCTCTGACTCTGATAAATCAAAGATAGGTTCATTGTTATGCCAAATAGAACCGCAAAGCTCATGATTATCTGATTCTTTTATCAACAGAACAATAGGAGCACCTGTTTGTTCTGCTTTTTGCTTAATATTTTTTAGCCCGCCACAATGAACCCGCACCCTAATACCAGGGCAATGCTCACGAACCCGCTCAGCAACAAGAATTACTTTAGATTGTAATCCCTTACTTTCAGCAGCTAGATACAGATCGAACGTCTGCCTAACTTCGTTCGGGATTAAGTCTAGCGTTTCTAGCAGCAAAATAAGTCGCTCAACACCCATTGCAAAACCTACTGCAGGTGTTTCACGACCTCCTAACTGCTTAACTAGACCATCATAACGACCACCGGCACAGACGGTACCCTGAGCACCTAATTTATCAGTCACCCACTCAAACACAGTTTTACAATAATAATCCAACCCTCGGACCAAACGAGGATTGATTTCATATGCAATACCAGCTTCATCAAGAATTGATGTCAACTCCGAGAAGTGACTCTGCGATTCTTCATCAAGATAATCACTCAAGACCGGCGCATCATTTAAAAGCGCCTGTGTATCTGGGTTTTTACTATCCAAAATTCGTAGTGGGTTAGTCTCTAGACGTTTAAGACTATCCTCATCTAGCTGAGATTTCCGCTCACTTAAATAAGCGACTAAAGCGTCCTTATAGTTAGCGCGCGCCTCATTACTGCCTAAAGAATTTAACTGAAGCGTAACACAATCCAACAGACCTAGACGCTCCCATAAACGAGCACTCAAAAGAATGATTTCTGCATCTATATCAGAACCAGACATACCAAACGTTTCTACGCCTATCTGATGGAACTGCCTATAGCGTCCTTTTTGCGGCCTTTCGTATCTGAACATAGGTCCTTGATACCAAAAACGCTGCATCTGATTAAATAGCAATCCATGTTCTTCTGCAGCCCGCACACAACTTGCTGTACCTTCAGGCCTTAGAGTAAGACTCTCTCCGTTACGATCCTCAAAGGTGTACATTTCCTTCTCGACGATATCCGTAACTTCACCAATAGAGCGTTTAAATAGATTAGTTTGCTCCACAATTGGCATTCGAATTTCGTTATATCCATAGATGGACACAACCTCTTTAACCGTCTTCTCAAGATACTGCCAAACTGGCGTTTGTTCGGGCAGGATATCATTCATCCCGCGAATGGCTTTAATTTTGGCCAAAACTACAACCTACATGCTTAATTTATTCTGAAACAGGAAGACTTAAACGAACGACATTTTTGCGACTATAAGGCGCCAGATCAAATGCCTCACCGTTATATTTAAAACTACCCACTGCGTCAGCCGCACCAATCAAAACACTTAATGGCGGCTTACCCTTAACGTTAACGCTTTGACCTTTCCCTCGAAGATTATTGAAAAGAGTTTTTCCGTCACCGTCTTTAATAGAAACCCAACACTCCGAAATAAAATCAGCAGACACCGAAAGTTCACTCATAACGTCCGGGAGGGCTAACTGCACCTCAGGTGCTGCATTATTATCTACCGTAGTATTCGAAACTTTACTATCAATCGCTTTCTGAAGCTTCTCAATTTCACCCGCAGAGAGATACTGAGGCTCTTCTTGAACTGATGCGTCAGAACCAGCACCCTCTTCAATTACACTCTTATCCACAGGGCTATCGTCCAAAGCAGGAATTGCTAGCGTGGCTGTCCCATTTTCGAGAACAACAGCATTATCAGCGGGCGCTGCTGCTTCACTCCCTGTTACATTTTCTAATTGGGCTTCTAAACTGCCTCCATATTGAGTTTGCCACCACCATATGGAAACACCGATAATTCCGAGAAGAAAAACCCAGCTAAATAGCTTCATAACTGGATCGCCCATTTTTACTTGCTGGCGAACTCGACTTACCGGGCGAATAGCCCCTTTACTGCTTCCAGTTCCATGAATACGCTCAAACTCACTTACATATTCATCAGCATTACTCATACCTAATAGTTTGGCATATGAACGTATATACCCTCTGGCAAAAACCATACTAGGCAATCCGTCAAGCTCACCCTTTTCTAGACACTGTATATATTCAACAGGTAAGTTAAGATCTGTCGCCGCTTGCTCAAGCGAGATAGTAAGAGACTCCCGAGAAGTTTTAAACTGCGCTCCCCATTGCTCTGCCAATAATTCTGGCTGCAGATCTTGCTCATCATTACTCAACGCGCGGACTCCTCATACTCACGGTATTCTATAGAATTCGGATAAAGGTTCTTTAAGATCAAGGCAAATGTTGCCGCCCGTGTTGCTTCAGCATTATGACGCGCCAGCCTGATACCGACCCATAAACTTTTCGCATAATGCTCTACACGGCGTTTCTCTACTAGCGTTAAAAAACGCTCAAATGTCTTCTCAGATTCATCATAATTATTTTCTAACAGAAGTAACTCAGATAATTCAACAAGCGATACAGGCCTAGTGGACGTTACTTGAAGAGCGCGCTGGAATGCATGCTTAGCAGCCTCGTTACGCTGCAACAACCGATAACAACGACCTAAATTTTCAAATGCCTGTGCTCGCCTGTTATAAAATGGATCTTCAGTCGCACGAGCAAGCTCTTGGCAGGCTTCATCATAACGCCCCTTGGAGAACAAGAAAGCCCCAAAATTATTATGTATCATGGCAGATTCTGGTGCCATTGAGATTGCTTTACGGTAATACTGTTCAGCTAAGACATCATCACCCTCTAGCTGAAATGCCAACGCCAACCCATTATTAGCTTCCGCGTAGCTTCCATTTATCTCCAATGCACGCAGAAATGATTGTTTTGCGCCAACCGTATCACCCGACTGCAGATACTCAAAGCCAAGACGGGAATAAGCGTCAAATGCTTGATTCTTCTTAGCATTCTCGCTTTTAGATCCGGTTCCTGTACATCCTGCAAAAAACAGAACCATCAATAGTGTAAGTACTAACTTAATTCCGTTCACTCATCCCATCCCTTCGCTTTGAAATATAGAATTCTTAATTAGGTTCCTGTTGAACAACAGGGATATACTTCTGACTACGTCGAGTTTTATCAGCAACTTGACCCACTAATTGACCACATGCAGCATCTATTTCATCGCCTCGAGTACGCCTAACCGTGGTCACGATACCACCATGAACGATTATCTCTTTAAATGCCAGAATTCTTTCCTCAGCGGGGCGTTTGTATCCAGAATTAGGGAAAGGGTTAAATGGAATTATATTCAACTTAGATGGCATCTGACGCAGAATTTTAAGTAACTCTTTAGCATGGCCTGGCTTATCATTAACGCCATCGATCATCGTGTACTCTACCGTAATCACACGCTTATCATTAAGGCTTTCTAGATAACGATTACATGCTGCAACTAGCTCTTTAATTGGGTAGCGTTTATTGATCGGTACTAAGATATCTCGTAGATCATCATTCGGCGCATGTAATGATACTGCGAGAGATACATCTGTAACTTCCTTTAACTTATCAATCGCGGGAACAACACCAGCGGTAGATAAAGTAACTCGCCTTTTTGAAAGACAATAAGCGTTATCTTCCATCATCAATGTCATTGCATCAACAACATTGTCGAAATTCATTAATGGCTCACCCATCCCCATCATAACAACATTAGATACCACGCGTTGCGAGGTCGTGTTGTATTCACCATAAGAACGGATAGCTATACGCAGCTGGCCAATAATTTCAGCAGCCGTAAGGTTACTATTAAAGCCCTGCTTACCTGTTGAGCAAAAACTACAATCTAAAGAACACCCAACCTGCGATGAAACACATAATGTTTTACGATCCCCATCAGGAATCAAAACAGCCTCAACACTTGAACCACTTTCAGTGCGTATTACCCACTTCTTAGTTCCATCTTTAGACACTTTCTCAAGTATCACTTCAGGCTCGCGTATCTCTGCTACTTGCTGCAGCTTAGTGCGCAATGCCTTACTAATATTCGTCATTTCATCAAAATCACTCGCGCCATGTTGATGAATCCATTTCAAAACCTGGGTTGCCCGGAACTTTTTTTCGCCGATCTCTTCGAAATAAGCTTCCAGCTTAGTTGGTGACATTCCCAGCAGATTAGTTTTTTGTGTGGATTCAGTCATTGATGACAGTGCTCGCAATAAAGAGGTAAATCAAAAGACTGCCTGCAACAAAATTGCTACAAGCAGCCTGGACGAAAATTACTTACCGAAGAAGTAAGCGATTTCGCGTTCAGCAGATGCTGGGGAATCAGAACCGTGTACAGCGTTCGCATCAATTGACTGAGCGAAATCACGACGGATTGTGCCTTCAGCAGCTTCTTGTGGGTTAGTAGCACCCATCAATTCGCGGTTAAGCGCAATCGCATTTTCACCTTCAAGTACCTGCACAACAACAGGACCAGACGTCATAAATTCAACTAAATCGCCAAAGAATGGACGTTCAGAATGCTCTGCGTAAAAACCTTCAGCTTCAGCCTTAGAAAGCTGCTTAAGCTGCATTTCAACGATTTTAAGACCGTTAGACTCAAAGCGAGATGCGATTTTACCGATAACGTTTTTAGCAACTGCATCAGGCTTAATGATTGAGAACGTACGTTCAAGTGCCATTATTAAAGCTCCAAAATAATATAAAAGTAAGAAAGAAGTATCTGAAAATTCACTGAACTACTCCGCATGCCTTAAAAGTAAGCAACAGACAAAGTCGTTTCTTTTGAATTTTCAGATCACCCTTAAAAATCCAGCGCGCAATTATACGCTAGAGTGAGATTAGAAGACAGTCGAGAGTAAAAACAAGAAAACCCGGCATGCCGGGCTTGTGTTAAATCAGTTACTCTCAATCCATCTCTTCGATCCAAGCCATCTGAATACCTTCAAGGATCTTCTCACCACAACGATCTGGATCATCATCAAACTCATCCAAGTCCATAACTTTCTGGTACAGATCTGGAAAACTAATCACCATGGGATCTTGCTCTGGGTATTTCTCAGTGAGCTCAATCGCTATATCTAAAACATCTACCCATTTAAGACTCATAACAACCTCTTAGTGCTGTTCCGACACTTGATTAATCGTATATTTAGGAATCTCTACAACCAAATCTTCATTAGATATCACAGACTGGCAACTCAACCTAGACTCTGGCTCAAGACCCCAAGCCTTATCAAGCATGTCATCCTCAAGCTCATCAGACTCTTCCATTGAATCAAAACCTTCTCGAATCACAACATGACATGTCGTGCAAGCACATGATTTTTCACAAGCATGCTCAATGTGAATACCATTGGCCAGTGCCGCATCACATACAGTAACACCAGGTTCAGCTTCTATCACTTTACCTTCTGGACACAAATCATCATGTGGCAGAAATATAATCTGCGGCATTATTTATTCTCCTCAAGCTCATCAACACTATGCCCCTGCAGCGCCTGCTGAATATTAAAATCCATGCGGCGAGAAGCATATTCATCTGATGCTTTCGACAAAACAGCTATGCCCTGTTCGATCGCATTTAAATCACTACCATTACGTAGCTGAACCAATTTTTCTATTCCTAATTCAAGCACAGAATATTCGTCTGCACTTAATAATTCCTTACCATCAGCACTCAGCGCATCTTTTAAAGAAACAATTAGCCGATCCGCATCAACCTGCTGCTCACGCAGCGCTCTTGCATCTTTGTCTTCAGCTGCATTTAAATAAGAAGCCTTTAACATCTCTGCAATTTCTGAATCATCTAAACCGTAGGACGGTTTAACCTGAATACTACTCTCGACACCAGAGGTTAATTCTTTTGCATTAACACCCAAAAGGCCGTCCGCATCGACCTGAAAAGTCACACGTATCTTTGCCGCTCCAGCGGCCATTGGCGGGATACCACGTAGAATAAATTTTGCCAAGGAACGACAGTCACTTACAAGCTCACGCTCACCCTGAACAACATGGATAACCATCGCGGTTTGCCCATCCTGATAAGTAGTAAACTCTTGAGCTCGACCAACAGGGATTGATGTATTACGGTGAATAACCTTCTCAGTTAACCCGCCCATCGTTTCCAATCCAAGCGATAACGGAATCACATCAAGCAACAACATATCACTATCAGGCTTATTACCGGCCAACACATCAGCTTGAATAGATGCACCAATCGCAACCACACGATCAGGATCGATGGACACATGAGGCTCTCTAGCAAAGAAACCTTTCACCTGCTCACGTACAAGCGGGACACGAGTTGAACCGCCGACCATTACAACTTCACTTACCTCTTCCGCACTGACTGACGCGTCTTTAAGCGCTCGACGACAGGCACGAATAGTGCGCTTAACCAGAGGCGCTACAAGTGACTCAAAATTCTCTTTGGTTAAGATCAATGAGTACTCTTGATCAGCTACGGTCAACGCAATCTTGACTTCACTCTGATTACTTAAAGCTTCTTTTGCAGCTTTCGCTTTTTCCATCAAGTAGCGAGAGAGTGAATTATTACTGACTGTTAAGTTGAGCTCTTTAGATATCCACTCAGCCAACGCCAGATCAAAATCATCACCACCTAAAGCACTATCACCACCGGTGGATAAAACCTCAAACACACCCTTATTAAGTCGCAAAACCGAAATATCGAACGTACCGCCACCAAGATCATAGACAGCGACAACACCCTCTTTACCCTGATCAAGACCATAAGCAACAGCCGCAGCAGTAGGCTCATTTAGCAAACGCAAAACATTAATATTTGCCAGCTTGGCAGCATCTTTTGTCGCCTGACGCTGAGCATCATCAAAATAGGCTGGAACAGTAATCACAGCACCTACTAATTCACCACCCAATACCTCTTCAGCTCTTGCGACTAAAGCCCCTAAGATATCGGCCGAAACTTGCACCGGACTTTTGCTTCCCGCTGAAGTTTTAATGAACGGCATACCACCATCATTTGCTTCAAACTGATAAGGGGCCTCATCACCTAAAGTTTTCAGGTCACTAATTCCGCGCCCCATTAACCGTTTAACGGAGATAATTGTATTATCGGGATCAGATGCAGCAAAAGTACGCGCTTCACGCCCGACAAGAAAATTTCCGCACGGCATGTAACGAACAACAGAAGGCAATAAATGCTCACCTTCAACATCAGGCATCGTCACCGCTTCGCCACTTTTTACTGAAGCGACTAAAGAATTGGTAGTTCCTAAATCAATACCGACTGCTAACTTATGCTGATGCGGAGCCTCACTTTGCCCCGGTTCTGCTATCTGTAATAGCGCCATATAATTGCTTTAACCGTCCAGCTTATCTTCGAGACGCTCAATCTCGACGACTAGCTTTTCTAAAAATTGCATTTTACGCACAGTTTCAGTCGCAGCGGCAAACGCCTCTGACTGATAATCCTGTGCAAATTTATTCCGTAACGCCTCAAGCATAGACATTACTTCAGCAAGCAAAGACTCAAGAGCCTCAAATGGATCATCTTGATCAGGAACCTCTTCAAGACACTCCCTCAATTCCATCTGCTGCATTAAAAACATTGGATCAATCGGAGTGGAAGATTCACTAGTTGTGTCTATACCCTGCAACAACAATAAGTATTGCGCCCTTAACAAAGGCGATCTCAAAGTAGCGACGCCTTCATTAAGATAAGACATATACTGCACAGACAAGCGCTGCTCACGCTCAGAAAGGTGCGCATAGCGATCAGGATGAAGTGTTTTTTGTAGATCAAGAGAACGATCAGCCAGTTCTGACTGATCGATATAAAAAGATATCGGCAGACCGATAAATTCAAAAAAATTCTTATTGATATCCATCATTCTGCCGAGAACATTTAGACGTTAAAGCTTTCACCACAACCGCATTCGTTAGAGACATTAGGGTTATTAAATTTAAACCCCTCATTAAGCCCCTCTTTAACAAAATCCAGCTCTGTACCATCTAGATACAATAGACTTTTCGGATCTATTACGATCTGAACGTCCTGGGGCCCTTTGAAGATTTGATCTTCTTGCTCAACCTCATCAACAAATTCCAGAACATAAGCCATACCTGAACAGCCTGAGGTGCGAACACCTAAGCGAATACCAGCACCATAGCCACGTTTTTCTATATAGCGAGCAACATGATCCGCTGCCGCATCAGTCATGGTAATTGCCATAACGCCAATCTCTCCCGGTAAATAACTGTAAGGTTATTTATCCTGCTTCTCTTTATAATCAGCAACTGCTGCTTTGATTGCATCTTCAGCTAGAACTGAGCAGTGAATTTTCACTGGCGGCAACGCTAATTCTTCAGCGATTGTTGTATTTTTGAGCTCAGAAGCCTCGTCCAGAGACATGCCTTTTACCCATTCGGTAATCAAAGAACTTGAGGCAATAGCCGAACCACAACCGTAGGTCTTAAACTTTGCGTCTTCAATGATACCTTTATCACTTACTTTAATCTGTAAGCGCATAACATCGCCACAGGCAGGTGCTCCAACCATACCCGTACCAACATTCTCATCTTTATCATTCATCTTGCCAACATTACGAGGGTTCTCGTAATGATCAATAACTTTCTCACTATAAGCCATGACGACCTCCAAAAACTTTCACTGTTGAATTAGTGATGAACCCATTCAACTTTGCTCAGATCAACACCGTCTTGAAACATATCCCATAACGGTGAAAGCTCACGTAATTTGCCTACTGCATCTGCAATTTGCGCCACCGCATAGTCAACTTCTTCTTCGGTCGTGAAACGACCAAAAGAGAAACGAATAGAACTATGAGCCAACTCATCATTCAAACCTAACGCACGAAGCACATAAGAAGGCTCTAAGCTTGCTGATGTGCACGCCGAACCAGAAGAAACTGCCAAATCCTTCAGAGACATCAGCAAAGATTCACCCTCAACAAAAGCAAAGCTAATATTCAAGTTACCCGGAATACGCTGTTCTTTAGAGCCGTTAAGGTAAACCTCTTCCATACCATCAATACCGGCTAAGAAGCGGTCACGCAAAGCAATAATTGCCTTCGTATCGGAAGCTAGCTCTTCCTTACAAATACGGGCGGCTTCACCCATACCTACGATTTGATGTGTCGCCAAAGTTCCTGAACGCATACCACGCTCGTGACCACCACCATGAATTTGCGCTTCTAAACGTACACGCGGCTTACGACGCACAAACAAAGCACCAATACCTTTTGGCCCATACATTTTATGCGCTGAAAAAGACATAAGATCAACTTTAGTTTTACTTACATCAATATCAATTTTACCGGCGCTTTGCGCAGCATCCACATGGAAGATAATGCCTTTGGAACGAGTAATCTCACCGATAGCTTCAATATCAGTAATCGTGCCAATTTCGTTATTCACATGCATTAATGAAACAACAATCGTATCTTCACGGATAGCTTCAGCAACAGCTTGCGGCTCTATAAGACCATCGGAATTTGGTGTTAGATACGTAACTTCAAAACCTTCACGCTCTAATTGACGGCAAGGATCAAGCACTGCTTTATGCTCAATCTTAGATGTAATAATGTGCTTACCTTTCTTCTGATAGAAATGCGCAGCACCTTTTACAGCCAAGTTATCTGATTCTGTAGCGCCTGAAGTCCAAACAATTTCTCGCGGGTCAGCACCAATCAAATCAGCCATCTGACGTCGAGCAACCTCAACCGCTTCCTCAGCTTTCCAGCCATACATATGTGAACGGGAAGCTGGGTTACCAAAATTTCCATCCATCGTTAGACAATCGGCCATTTTCTGCGCAACACGCTGGTCAGAAGGGGTAGTAGCTGAATAATCCAGATAAATAGGTGTTTTCATTTATTATCTCCGACGTACTTATATAGCTGCTTTATCAGAAAGCGCCATCGTATCTGATCTCGCCAAGAACTGATCTACGTTAATTCGATCCTGACGATCTGAAATTTCCTGCACATCTCTCCTAGCTACCAGATCGGCTAGAGATATGCCTTTTAAAAAACTATGAATTTGTTCGCTTAAGTCGCACCACAAATGATGAGTAAGGCAGATATCCCCGCCCTGACAGTCACCTTTATGTTGACACCCAGTAGCATCAACCGACTCATTAACCGCATCGATTACTTCAGCAACATTGATGCCAGCCTGCTCACGGTTCAATTGATATCCACCGCCTGGACCTCTAACACTACGCACCAATTCATTTCTACGTAATTTAGCAAATAACTGCTCTAGGTAAGACAAAGAAATACCCTGCCTTTCCGAAATATCAGCCAAACTAATAGGACCTCGCCCTTCATGTAAAGCCAGGTCAAGCATAGCTGTTACGGCATACCGTCCTTTTGTTGTCAGTCGCATAATTCTCACCTTGATGCGCGTTAGCATTTGCAAGCATTATGCAATACCCGACTAAAAAGGTCAACTAAATAACCAACTATTATAGTTGGTCTTTATTCATAACATCGGCGAATTCTATCATGAATTACCTATAACCCCACGCGCGTTATGACTTTTTCAACTGTTTTTGCGTTGCAGTTAAAATACCCCTCAAAACACTCACCTCAACCTTGTCAGGGAAAGACCTAAGATATAAGCGGCGTAACCGAGGCATCAACTGACGAGGGTTCTCTGGGTCAAGAAAATCAATATCGACTAACGTCTGCTCCATATGATCGAACAACCTCTCCAAATCGGCGCTACTCGCCATATCGATATCCCAATTAGTCCCCCACTGAGGCTTATGCTCCTCATTCTGATCAGAATACAAAGACGACATACGCAACTCATAAGTAATAACTTGTACAGCTGCAGCCAAATTCAAAGAACTAAATGACTCATTTGAAGGAATATGGACATGATAATGACACAAGTGAAGCTCTTCATTTGTAAGCCCCCTATCTTCACGACCAAAGACAACCGCTATTTTCTTTTCCTCATCAATAGGCGAAACAATCGATGCCAACTCTCGCGGATCAACAACAGGCCACGGAATATGTCGACCTCTAGCACTTGTCCCAACAACCAGATGACAATCCGCGATAGCCTCCTCCAACGTATCATGAACTACCGCACTCTCCAGCAGATCCGTAGCACCCGCAGCTCTAGCATCAGCATTAGCATGAGGAAACTTTTTCGGGGCAACCAAATACAGCGATTCAAATTTCATATTTTTCATGGCTCTCGCAACCCCCCCAATATTTCCAGGATGGGTTGTATTAACCAACACGATACGAACATTAACTGACATCAAACAGGCCCTAGAAAGCAAAAAGAGACGCATTTTACCAACCTATAGGCATCAATTCAGCAAGATCAGCATCATTTCGAAGACTTAGCTCAAGCTTTTATTCACAGACTCCCTTATCCTCAGGTATAATAGCCGCTTCAATTTTGTTCAGTCTTCAGGTCCTCATCAGATGCAACCCATGGTTAACATTGCTCTGCGCGCTGCTCGCGTTGCAGGCGAACAAATTACACGCGCAGTCGAACGCTTAGATCTTATCAAGTCAGAGCAAGCCGACGTAGCTAAACTTATTAGCGACACGTGCAAAAAAGCCGAACTTAGCATTGTGCAGGCAATTCACAAAGCCTACCCAAGCCATAAAGTTGTCGGTGAATACACTGGGGAACACGCACCCATAGGTGAAGGTCCTGAGTTCAGCTGGAACATCAACCCAATTGACAGCATTTCCAACTTCTCTAGCGGTCTACCTGCTTTTGCTTTCTGCCTTGCCGGACAGCAGAACAACCGTCTTGAACATGCGCTTATCCTTAACCCAATCACAGGTGAGGAATTCACAGCTAGCCGCGGCCATGGCGCTCAGCTAAATGGTAAACGCCTACGCGTAAGCAACCAAAAATCAGTTGAAGGCGCCCTAATTGGCACAGGTTTTTTCAATCGCTCAAGCGACAAAGACCACCTAGACACATATTTAGAGATCTTCCGCGACATTACTACGACCGGCGGCACGATCTATAATGGTGGCTCACCAGCACTAAATCTAGCCTATATTGCGGCAGGTCGAATTGATGGGTATTACCAGATCGGACTAAACTTCTGGGAGATTGAAGCTGGACTGCTACTTGTCCAAGAAGCTGGCGGCCTTGCCGGTGACTTCAAAGGCAGCAACGAGTTCCGTAAAAACGGCAATCTCATTGTAGGCAACCCTAAGATGTTTAAAGCACTTATCAAAGCGCTACAAACATCACTTCCTAGCGAACTTAAATAAGCATTCTTTTAGTATAAAAAAACCGGCCTATGCCGGTTTTTTTTATATCATTTTTAACCCTGCGCAAGAACCGCCAAACAAAATCACCACTCCCACCCGTGATAGAGCAACCCCGTAAGCATCTACAACTAACACCAAATTCTAGATACAAAAAAACCGGCAATTGCCGGTTTTTTTTTGCGCCTACCCTTGCTTACACTTCGTAAGGGTTACGCAATACAATTGTCTCTTTACGATCAGGTCCAGTAGAAATAATATCCACAGGCGCCTCAATCAATACTTCCAGACGCTTAATATAAGCAACTGCAGCAGCTGGCAACTCATCAACAGACTGAGCACCAACAGTAGTATCCGTCCAACCTGGCATTGTTTCATATACCGGCTCAACAGCTTCGTAATCTTCGCTACCACTTAGAGAAGTAACAACATTACCCGCTGCATCTTTATAGCCCACACAGATACTAATCTCATCCATGCCATCCAATACATCCAACTTAGTCAGACAGATACCGGATACAGAGTTAATCTGAATAGCATGCTTAAGCGCAACCGCATCAAACCAACCACAACGACGTGAACGACCGGTAGTAGAACCAAACTCATGGCCGCGTTCAGCCAAACCTTCACCTACATCACAGTGCAGCTCAGTTGGGAATGGACCACCACCTACACGTGTTGTGTAAGCCTTAGTGATACCTAGAATATAATCCAAGTAAAGCGGACCAAAACCACTACCTGTAGAGGTACCACCCGCTGTCGTATTTGAAGATGTAACATATGGGTATGTGCCGTGATCAATATCAAGCAATGACCCTTGCGCACCTTCAAACATAATATTCTCACCTGATTTTCTCAGGTCATGCAACATCGCCGTCACATCAGCAACCATAGGCGCCAACTGCTCACCCATCGCTAAAGCTTCATCAAGCACTGTTTTATAATCAACAGGCTCAACTTTATAATAATTCTCTAACTGGAAGTTATGGTAAGCAACCACCTCTTCCAATTTAGCAGCGAAACGCTCTTTATCTAGAAGATCAGCCAAACGCAAACCGCGACGCGCCACTTTATCTTCATAAGCAGGACCAATACCGCGACCCGTTGTACCAATTTTTGCATTACCACGAGCAAGCTCACGCGCCTGATCCAACGCAACATGATATGGCAAAATAAGAGGACAAGAAGGACTCAAACGTAAGCGTTCACGAACAGGAACACCCGCTTCCTCCAATCCTTTAATCTCTTTCAACAACGCCTCAGGTGATAGCACTACGCCATTACCAATCATACACACGACATTTTCGCGTAATATACCCGATGGAATCAGGTGCAAAACAGTCTTTTCACCATCAATAACCAACGTATGACCAGCGTTATGCCCACCTTGAAAGCGCGCTACTGCTGAAGCTTGGTCTGTCAGCAGATCAACGATCTTGCCTTTACCTTCATCACCCCATTGGGTACCCAGAACAACTACGTTTTTGCCCATTGCTGCCTACTTGAGATTACTTAATAAATTTATTACAAGTTACAGGTCGGAAACGACCCATTCACCATTACACCGCACCAATTGAGCGGTGCACTTTTCTGCCGGCTCAACACCGGATAACGCATAAACCACGCTAACACCATCCGAGCGCAGCTGCTTAACCTTAGTCAAAAGCGCTGCATCATCCTCCGATGGAGCTAAAACTTTACCCACACTGGCAGTGTTTTCAGAAGAAAGCCCTACCAATATGTTTAAATCTGCACTAAAACCAGTCGCAGGACGCGCGCGCCCAAAATCGCGACCTATTTCATCATAACGACCACCCTTGGCTATTGCTTGACCAAATGATGGCGTGTAAGCCGCAAATACCACTCCGGTATGGTAGTTATATCCACGCAACTCACTCAGATCGAAATACTGATCCAATTCAGGAAATCTTAAGGCAATTGAATTAGTTAACGTCTGCAAATAATCAATCGCATCCATCACCTGCTGAGGAGCCTCGGCAAACAAAGCACGGGCCCTATCCAGAACTTCCACTCCGCCATTAAGACGAGGTAATTCACGAAGGCACTGACCAATAGCAGCATCAACATCCAAGCTAGAAATAAATAACTCTAACTCAGGCAAAGCCTTACGACTTAAAATATCTAAATACTGATCTTTCTGCTCAACAGTTAATTCTGCAACCTGCATCAAACCGGTGAAAACACCCACATGCCCAAGATCAATACTAAACTCTTGATCAACACCTACCGCCTGCATGGTTTCAACCATCAAGGAGATGACTTCCACATCACTTTCAACGCCAGAATGACCAAATAACTCAGCACCAACCTGCAAAGGGTTACGTGAAGCTAAAGGCTGAGCTGGCAATGCATGCACAACAGGGCCCGCATAACATAAACGCGTTACACCCTCTTCTCGAAGACGATGCGCATCAATACGAGCAACCTGCGGCGTAATATCAGCACGAATACCAATCATATGCCCACTTAATTGATCAGTAGCTTTGACCGTATTCAACTCCAAATCACTACCAACGCCCGTAAGCAGGGATTCAAGATGCTCAAACAACGGAGGCATTACTAACTCGTAACCCCAGCGATCATACAGATCCAGTAGACGCCTACGTAAAATTTCAACGCGACGGGCTTGCGAAGGAAGAAGCTCTTGTACACCTTCCGGTAGCAGCCAACGATCTGCCAATGCCATGTTGTACTCCGTATCTATCAAAAAATAACACCGAAAACACATTCGGTACTACAAAAACTATTAATGTACCGTATACAAAAACACGAGCCCTAACAGCATACTGCAAAGACCCATAACGCGTAACGAACGGTCACTTATAAGTGCCAACTGCTGAACCAAACTACGCCAGCGTTGCGGATAAAGAAATGGAATAATCCCCTCCAAAATCAGCATCAGGCAAAAACCAACCATCAACCCATTTAGCAGTTCCGAGGACATAACCTCTCCCATCTTTCTCAATCACTTCGCACAAAAAAGCCGGGCTTTAACCCGGCTGCTATATTCTAACACGGAATCAGGAGAATACTCTCCCCTGATCCGTTTTTTTGTACATTTTTACGACAATAATATTACTTTGCTGCCGGCTGTCCCATGTACTTGAAGAAATCACTATCTGGTTTCAAAACAAGTACATCACCATTCTTACCAAAGGACTCACGATAAGCCTGCAAACTACGGTAGAAAGAGTAAAATTCTGGGTTACCAGAATACGCTTGTGCATAGTTATTAGCAGCAATCGCATCACCTTCACCACGTAGCTCTTCCGACTCACGATAAGCGTTTGCAGCAATAACTGTCTTCTGGCGATCCGCATCTGCACGAATACCTTCAGCTAGTTCTTTACCGCGAGAACGAATATCGCGTGCCTCAAGCTCACGCTCAGAACGCATACGACCATAAACAGATTCAGATACCTCTTGCGGAAGATCTATACGCTTAACACGTACATCTACCACTTCAACACCTAATTCTTGAATCGCAATTGCACTCAAGCTATTTGTCAGCTCACGCATTAACTCTTCACGCTCACCGGAAACAACCTCAGTTACAGTACGCTCACCAAACTGGTTACGTAAGCCTGTATCAACACGGTCCGACAGTAGCTGCGCAGCTTTGAATTCATCACCCGATGTCGCCGTATAGAATTTCTGCACATCAGAAACACGCCATTTAACAAAAGAGTCAACGGTAAGTCGTTTCTTTTCCGATGTCAGATAAGACTGCGGACGCGCATCCAAAGTCAGGATACGAGAATCAAACTTACGCACTTTATTCACAAAAGGAATTTTGAAGTGCAAGCCTGGAGCAACGTCCGCTTCTGCAACCTCACCAAACTTAAGCAAAACAGCTCGCTCAGTTTCTTTAACAATATAAAGTGAACTTTGACCGATCAACACAAGAACGGCAATAACGATCAACGCTACCATAGATTTAGATTGCATTATCGACCCCCACTACGCGTATTCTGTCTTTGACGAAGCTGATCAACTACTTGATCTGTCACTTCTCTCAAACTTTGACTATCCAAACGAACCGGACCGTTTACATCACCTGTAACGGGGCGATTCTGCATTAGCTTATCAAGCGGAAGGTACATCATATTATTACCGCCTTCGACATCAACTAACACTTTAGGGTTTTCAGAAAGAACCTGCTCCATAGTGTCTAAATATAGACGCTCACGCGTAACCTCAGGAGCCTTTTCATACTCTGTTAACAATGCTGTAAAACGTTTCGCATCACCTTCAGACTGAGCAATAACCTGCTCTTTGTATGCACTAGCTTCTTCCAATACACGCTGAGCCTGACCACGCGCTTCAGGAATCACACCGTTAGAATAAGATTCAGCTTCGTTTTTAACTCGCTGCTCATCCTCACGCGCCTTGATTACATCATCAAACGCATCCTGAACCTGGTTAGGCGCCTTAGTCTCTTTAATGTTCACTTTAGAGATCTGCAAGCCCGTACTGTAATTGGTCATATAGCTCTGCAAGCGCGTCTGAACTTGATCAGATAATGCTTCACGACCTTGAGTCAGAATATCATGCATGTTTGTCGCACCAACCACATGGCGTAGTGCCGACTCAGCTGCATGAGACAAACTTGCTTCAGGATCACGAACTGTTAGAACAAAATCTTTCGTATCGGAAATAACGTACTGAACCGTCATATTCACATCTACGATATTCTCATCTTTAGTCAGCATTAATGCACTATGATCACGGGTACGAACTCGCGTCACATTGACAGGAACGACCACATCAATAAGCGGCGGGTTCCACTGCAAACCCGGACCTACAGTTTCACTGTATTTACCTAAGCGTAGAACAACACCACGCTCCTGCTGATCGACGGTATAGATTCCCATACCCGCCCAGACAACTGCAGCAATAAGAATGACTATCCAAAAGAACCCGGCACCCGAAGAGGCACCCGAACCACCATCATCACCGCCAGAACCACCAGCGCGCTTACCAGAACCTCCAAATATACCATTCAGCTTATCCTGCAGTTTGCGCAGCGCCTCATCTAAATCAGGAGGCCCCTGATCGCCGCCATTATTTCCCCCGCGGTTATTATTACCACCCCAAGGATCCTTATTGTCACCATTACCACCAGGCTCATTCCAAGCCATACGCTACTCCGTATCAAACAACTAAATTAGGTAAATTAAAACACAGCATTTAAAAAACATTTACTCGTCTGTTATTACACTTATGCTCATTAAACACGATTTATTTAATAACAAAGCAAAACAACAAGCGAGCTCAATAAGGGCATACCTCTCTCGGAAAACAACGTTCCTGAGACATTCCTAATCGACTTAAAATCTGCAACATATCTTTTTTCTGTATACGCACTTCCAGAATAATAGATCCTTGCTCATCTATTTTCTCTGAAACTACAGCACCATTTTCATACAAACGCGCTCTAAACTGCCCTTCAGCAGGTAATAATGCCACATCATCATGAAAAACATCATCTGCGAGCAGCTCATTAACTGCCTGAAAGAGAAGCTCATGGCCTTCACCCGTAACGGCTGATAGCCATACTCTTACAGGCTTTCCATCCTCATCACGATCAATACGCGCTTTACGCCCATCAATCAGGTCTATCTTATTGTAGACCTCAAGCACAGGAACGTCTTCCGCTCCGATTTCACTTAAGACATGCTCAACCTCAGCAATATGATCATGACGATCATCATCATGACCATCAATTACATGCAATAGCAGTGTCGCTTCAATTGTTTCCTGCAAAGTTGCTCGAAAGGCTTCTACCAACTTATGCGGCAAATGACGAATAAAACCAACAGTATCAGCGAGAATTGCCGGACCTACATCTTCCACCTCAACACGACGCAAGGTCGGATCAAGCGTTGCGAACAACTGATCAGCAGCATAAACCTCAGACGTTGTTAAATAATTAAACAACGTTGATTTACCCGCATTGGTATAACCCACCAATGAAAGCGTTGGCACTTCAGCACGCATCCTAGACCTACGCCCTTGATCACGCTGCTTACGCACTTTTTCCAAACGCTTATTGATAGATTTCATGCGCGCACGCAATAAACGTCTATCCGTCTCTAACTGTGTTTCACCTGGACCACGCAGACCGATACCACCTTTCTGCCTTTCAAGATGGGTCCAACCACGCACTAAACGTGTGGACATATGATCTAGCTGCGCCAACTCAACCTGCAATTTACCCTCATGGGTTCGTGCACGCTGGGCAAAAATATCAAGTATCAATCCTGTACGATCCAGAACCCTACTTTGAATTTCGAGCTCAATATTACGCTCTTGCGCTGGACTCAATGCATGATTAAAAATCACCACTTGTGCATTATGGTGATCCACCAGCATTTTGAGCTCATCAATCTTACCTTGACCAATAAAGAATTTAGGATTGGGGTGCGCAAGTGACCCAGTAAGAAAAACAACTGGATCAGCTCCCGCAGACAACGCTAACTCTTCAAGCTCTTTTGGACTTTCTTGATCGGCCTCAACAGCCAGATTCATGTGTACTAGAATGGCCCTTTCGCCACTCTTCGGTCGTTCAAAGAACAATTACTTTTAGTCCTCAGCTTTTGCTTCATCAGCAGGAGGCAGTTTTACAGGGCGCGCAGGCACAACTGTAGAAATTGCATGTTTATATACCATCTGACTTACGGTATTTTTCAACAAGATCACAAATTGATCGAAAGACTCGATCTGACCCTGTAACTTAATTCCATTAACCAAAAATATAGACACTGGAATACGCTCTTTACGTAGCGCATTCAGATAAGGGTCTTGTAACGATTGCCCTTTTGACATTTGCAAACTCCTTCCCGAGTAATATTTTATATTTTGTCGTTATAATATGTCTGGCGGCGTGTATTTCGCCTCACTACAGCTACAAAACACCCTACAATGCAGCTTTTTTGCAGTCCAGCATGACATTATATAATGCCACAATCGATTAATTTCAAGGCATTAGATAATAGTTTTGGGTCATGAGTGTCCATCCAGGTAAGATTTTCCCACCCTCGAAGCCACGTAACCTGCCTTTTTGCGAGCTGACGCGTGGCTACAATCCCCTTAAATCTCATCGTTTCATAATCCCAAGTTTCTGAGAAATACTCCCATACTTGGCGATAACCGACACAGCGTACAGAGGGCATTTGCAGCGTTAAATCCCCCCGATCCCATAATTGACGAACCTCATCAACAAAACCTTGTTCCAGCATAATATCAAACCGCATTTCTATGCGTTCATGCAATTCGGAACGTTCTTTTGGCATCACTGCCATTGGAATAATAGGAAAATCTGGCTTTTGTGCTTCTTGCTCCGCCCACAATTCAGTCATGGTTCGCCCAGAGACTTCAAAAACCTCAAGCGCACGCTGCAATCTTTGTGAATCGTTTGGATTTAAACGTTCAGCTGATACAGGGTCCACCTCTTGCAAACGCTGATGTATAGCAGGCCAACCTTGCGCCTCTGCCGAAGCAAGAATACGCTCGCGGACAGCCGGGTCTGCTTTTGGTAAAGATGCCAACCCATTTTTTAGAGCATGGAAATACATCATCGTTCCACCAGTTAATAGTGGAATTTTCCCCGCAGCACGAATCTCCTCAATTTGAGCCAATGCATCACGCCTGAATTCTGCCGCCGAATAAGCTTGATCAGGATCGCATAGATCAATCAAACGATGTGGATAACGTAGCAATGTTTCAGCATCAGGCTTAGCGGTTCCGATATCCATACCACGATAGATCATGGCTGAATCCACACTGACTATCTCACATGGCAAATTATCATACAGCTGCATAGCGAGATCAGTTTTACCTGATGCGGTTGGCCCCATTAGAAAGACTACTGGTAAATTACTCAAAATACCCTCTACTGACCACGCATAAATAATTTATCAAGATCTGTCATTGTCATCTGGCTCCATGTTGGCCGCCCATGATTACATTGCCCACTTCGCTCAGTACTCTCCATATCACGCAGTAATGCGTTCATCTCAGGTAGCGTAAGCTGACGATTAGCCCGCACGGCACCGTGACATGCCATCGTACCCAATAACTCATTGATGTGTTGTTCGATACGCTTACTTTCTCCATAAACCAACATATCAGCCAAAACATCACGAATAAGCTGCTCAACATTACCTTTAGCTAAAGAGACTGGT
Source organism: Neptuniibacter sp. UBA6509 (assembly GCA_002435145.1). GTDB lineage: Bacteria > Pseudomonadota > Gammaproteobacteria > Pseudomonadales > Balneatricaceae > Neptuniibacter. The sequence continues at coordinate 50,234 of DJLT01000120.1, read as the reverse complement.
ACTTGGCGCACAACAAGCGTTTCCTCGCCCATTCTTGCTAGCTCAAACCCTAATCTCTTGAATGTACTCGCATGCTCTTCCGAGCAATCCGCTTCACGCTCACTGACAGCCAAACTGAGAGGCACCAACAATGGCTGGGAGCGAACAACATCCTCTTCAAATGACTGTTTCATCCGCTCGTAAACGATTCGTTCATGCGCAGCATGCATATCAACCACAATCAGCCCCTGCTCATTCTCAGCCAATATATAAACACCATGTAACTGAGCAATCGCATAGCCCATCGGAGGACAATGTTCACTACTCTCAGCAGGCAATGCAGATGACTCTTCAGATGGGTGCAAAGCAGCATAACCACTTATCTGCTCAGCAACCTGATTCACGGGCGGATTGTTAGATGAATAAGGTTGACTATACCCTCCGCTATAAGATGGAGAGGCCCCCGAAGACTGACGAAGCGGCATTCTACTTTGCTCGAAAGTCTGAGCTGGCGAAGACATAGGAGGCTGAAGTGCGCTTCCCATTGTTTCGACTGTTGTAGGTTCATCACCCGCAGTTATTTGATCTTGCGGGCGCATATCAGCAATCAAACGATGCAGCGATCTAAAGAGAAAATCATGCACTAAACGACTTTCACGAAAACGGACCTCGTGCTTAGTTGGATGCACGTTGACATCAACCAGCGCTGGATCTAGCTCCAAATAGAGTACATAAGCAGGAAAGCGCCCATGATAAAGCACATCAGAATAAGCCTGACGAACCGCATGAGTAACCACTTTATCTTTAATCATCCGGCCATTTACAAAGAAATACTGCAAATCCGCCTGACTTCTTGAAAACGTTGGCAAACCGACCCAGCCCCACATACGTAAGCCTGATGCTTCCGCTGCAACATCCACCTTCAAAGCATTGTCAATAAACGCGGAGCCACAGATACTCGCAACACGACGCTCCTGCTCTAGCTCGCTATCCGCTTGACGGAGCTGATGTATAACCTTTGCGTTATGACGCAGCTGAAAAGCCACATCAAAACGACTTAACGCCAATCGTTTCACCACTTCATCAAGATGACGAAATTCAGTTTTTTCTGTTTTAAGAAACTTTCGTCGCGCAGGGGTGTTAAAAAATAGATCCTTAACCTCGACAGTTGTTCCCTCTGGATGGGCTGCAGGCTCCAGTATAGCGTCCATGTCGCGTCCTTCAGTCTGGACTTGCCAAGCATTGTCCTGATCTCTCTGTCTGGAAGTTAAAGACAAGCGAGAGACCGAACTGATACTCGCTAACGCCTCCCCTCGAAATCCCAAACTACCTACAGCCTCAAGATCTTCAAGCGCTCTAATTTTAGAAGTGGCATGGCGACTCAGCGCTAATGACAGATCGTCCTTATCAATCCCAGAACCATTATCACGAATCCGCATGAGTTTAACGCCACCCTGCTCGACCTCAACATCAATTTTATTCGCCCCTGCATCTAAACTATTTTCAAGGATCTCCTTAATAACAGATGCGGGCCTTTCAACAACCTCACCCGCCGCAATCTGGTTCGCCAATCGCGGTGATAGCAAGTGTATACGTGACATTATAAATCCTTAACTCGCGGGAATTTGCAAAACTTGACCAATGGTTATCCGATCACCTTGCAGACGATTAACCTTTCTTAAAGAGGTTAACGAAACACCATTTTTAGACGCTATAACGGAAAGAGTATCACCACGTACAACTTTGTAGCTACGATTATTCTTCGCTTTACGCTGAGCCACGTAAGTTAACGCAGGAGGCTTGCGCTCAAAGTGTTGAGTCACCCCTTTATAGACTGCATCAGCCATCTTTTTCTGATAACTACGTGTTTTTAATTTTGCAGCCTCACCGGGATTAGAGATAAAACCGGTCTCTACGAGAATCGAAGGGATATCTGGCGACTTTAAAACAACAAACCCGGCCTGCTCCACATGGCTTTTATGCATACGCGCAAAGCGTTTAATATTGCCATGAATACCTTTAGCAATAGATCGGCTATCTTCACGGCTTGCCGTCATCGACATATCCAGCAACACACTGGCTAAAACATTGTCCTTATCATCCAGACTTACACTGCCCACACCACCAATGAGGTCAGCACTATTCTCTTTGCGAGCCAACCAGCGTCCCATCTCACTACTGGCTCCGCGAGAAGAGAGCACCCAAACCGAAGCGCCTCGAGCACGGTGATCCTTAAAGGCATCCGCATGAATAGAAACAAACAGATCGGCATTATGCTTACGCGCTGCACTCGTACGCCCACGTAAACTGACGTAATAATCGCCGGTACGGGTTAACTTACCTTTATAGCCCGGAGTCTGATCTAGGCGGCGCTTTAGCTCTTTAGCAATAGCAAGCACTACATCTTTTTCACGAACCCGACCACTACCTATGGCACCCGGATCATCACCCCCATGCCCCGCATCTATAGCAACAATAATATCTCGCCCTGCAACAGCCTTTGGCTTAGACGTTTTTTTAGCCTTAGCTAAAGATTCTTTTTCATAAAGATCCAGTACTAAACGGTGGCCATATTTTTGATTCGGTTTTAATTCAAAACTTTTAGGCCTAACCGCATGTTTTAAATCCAAAACAAGACGTAACGTTTTACCATTTTTACCTGAGCGCACCCTTTCCACAGGGCTTTTGCCTAAATCCAACAAACTCAAATCAGCATTTAACTTGGCATTTTCAACATCCATAACGATACGTTCAGGATTATTTAACGTAAAAACCTTATGCGCCGAAGGACCTGAAAGGTCAAAAACCAAACGAGCATGATCAGGCGCGATCCACATACGTACTTTATTAACATCTGCTGCCTGTAATAATGAGCAGCTAGAGAATAAAACTACGCAAAACAACCAACGCACTACCTGTTGTAACTTCGCTATTCGCATAAAGCTTTAAAACACCTCTTCACAAATTAAATACTTAAAGCCTCAATCGAGACCCTAACATTCAACTGCTGAACTCACTATTCAGACTTAGTAGCTTATCGGCCATTTTCTGACCTAATTCAGTCTGAGCCACCCAACTTAGTTTTCGACCATAACCCTGCAACTCTATTTGCAGAAGCATATCAGCAACAGGAAGCATCCCCCTGCCCTTATCTGGCCATTCAACTAAACAAAGGGCATCCGCATCGAAATAATCGCGAATCCCTAAATACTCTAACTCTTCAGGATCAGACAACCGATACAGATCGAAATGATAAATACATTTACCTTCAACCTCATAAGGCTCCACCAGCGTATAGGTTGGACTCTTAACCGAACCTTGATGACCACAGCCTCGAAGGATGCCACGACTTAACGTTGTTTTACCCATCCCCAAGTCACCCAGTAGAAAAATAACGCCGCGTCCTTGTACCGCTTGGGCAATTTTATGCCCAAAACGCACCATCGAATCCTCATCAGGTAAAACAACTTGGTAATCTTTACTCATATTTACTATTTATCACTTTCGAAAGAGTTGAAAAAAGATCTGATGCACGCATCCCTATCTCGCCTTGAGTACATGCAACACGATCTGCCGCATTAGCATGGACGTAAACGCCAATACAGGCAGCATCTTCAGGCGTCGCCCCTTGAGCTAAAAAGGCTCCACAAATACCCGATAAAACATCCCCCATACCGCCAACAGCCATGCCAGGATTGCCAGCATGACATAAATGCGTCAAACCACCCGAAGAAATTAACGACCCTGCCCCTTTCAACACGACAGTGCCTCCACAAACCGCCTGTAACCGTTTTAAAGCGCCAAAACGATCAAATTCAAGCTCTGCTACCGTCTCACTTAAAATACGAGCGGCTTCCCCCGGGTGCGGAGTCAAAAGCCATTTTTCACGCTGCTTCTCATCAAATTCAGAAAACAGATCGTCTTTTACAAGAATATTCAATGCATCTGCATCTAAAACTATCGGCTTTTCAGCCACTAAAGCAGCCCACACCATCTGTTCCGACCACGCATTTTGCCCAAGCCCCGGCCCCAATACAATCACATCAGCGTTATTTAACAGAGGCTGTAACTGTTTAACAGAATCTACCGCTTTGACCATAACCTCTGGGCAACGACATAATGCGGCTGAAACATGCTCACTACGTGTAGCAAGAGAGACCAAACCCGCCCCACTTCTCATAGCAGCTTCCGCTGCCAGCAGGGCTGCACCTCCCATACCATGATCACCACCAATAACGAGTACGTGCCCAAACAACCCCTTGTGAGATCGCCGTGACCTCACTGGTAAAACCCTTTTCAGATCTGCATCGGTTATCTGCAGACATTCAATGGGACATGTCTCATACACCTGACCAGGCACTTTCAAATCATCGAATAACAACTGACCACATAGATCAACAGCGTCCCCTGTTAATAATCCACGCTTCAAACCTATAAAACTAACGGTGATATCGGCTTTAATGGCAACCCCCAAAACACGCCCCGTATCGGCACAAAGTCCTGAAGGTATATCAACAGAAAATACGACTGTTTCAGCGCGATTAACTTGCACTATCGCCTCTTCAAATAATCCGCGCACATCGCCTGATAACCCTGTCCCTAATAACGCATCAACGATGAGCTCTCCACGAAAAAGGATGCCCTCTTCGTATAATTGATACTCAATATCCAATACCTGCAACTGCTGCCAGGCCTCTAAAGCTTCGCCCTTTAAACTCCCTTCAAAGTTTGAATCGCCGATACAGACTAATTGGACGTCTAACCCCTTTTGTATAGCTAAAGCGGCAATCACAAAACCATCACCGCCATTATTGCCTGCCCCACAAAGCACAGTTATCGATTTCACTTTAGGATAACGTTCCAGCATTTCGGCAAAAACTGCGTGCCCTGCGCGTTGCATCAAGCGAATACCTGGAATTCCAAATTGATTAATTGCAGTACTATCTAACGCACGAGTTTGCTCAGCTGTGTATAATGAGGCAGGAAGAACGGCTCGATTAACGGACATTAGTTTGGCCCACTTTTAGCAGTGTAATTTGTATCATTATGAGGAATCTTCCCCCAAAAGGGCAAGCCTGATTATATGCCAAACCTTTCACCTCAAGCTTTGTCACAACTAGCCATCAACATAAAAAAATGGGCGCTAGAATTAGGCTTCCAGCAGTGCGGCATTACAGATTGCGATTTAAGTATAGAAAAAGAGCATTACGAACAGTGGATCCAAGCGGGCTACCACGGTGAGATGAACTACCTCAACAACCACTTAGATAAGCGTTTTTCCGCTGGAAGCCTACTACCTGGCACAGAACGCATAATCTGTGTACGTATGGACTATCTCCCCCCAGAAACTAGCGCTGCAGACACCCTTGATGATGGCGAAAATGCTTATATCTCTAGATACACATTAGGCCGGGATTATCATAAGCTCATTCGAAAACGTCTCACACTGCTGGGAAAAAGAATCAACGAAGAGGTCGGTGAAACCGTATTTAGGGCTTTTGTAGATAGCGCACCTATTTTAGAACGCCCCCTAGCGGAAAAAGCGGGCATAGGTTGGCGAGGCAAACATACGCTTGTTATAAATAAGGAAGCGGGATCTTTATTCTTTTTAGGCGAGCTACTGATAGACCTCCCCTTACCTATAGACAAACCCGCTGACGAAAATCATTGCGGAAAATGCACTGCGTGTATTGACGTATGTCCCACACAAGCGTTCCCCCAGCCTAATGTACTTAATGCAACTCGATGCATTTCCTACCTAACTATAGAATTAAAAGGCTCTATCCCGTTGGAGCTTAGACCTAAAATGGGTAATCGTATTTTCGGCTGTGATGACTGCCAATTGATCTGTCCCTGGAATAAATTTGCTGACTTTACTCAAGAAACAGATTTCCACCCACGTCAAAAGCTTGATCGCAGCGAACTAATTACGCTTTTTAACTGGGATGAAGCTACTTTTCTAAAGAAGACAGAAGGTTCAGCTATTCGCCGTACAGGTCATATCGGCTGGTTACGAAACATTGCGATCGCACTCGGGAATAGTAAAGGAGGCACTGAAGTCATCAACGCCTTAAGAGAAAAACTGAACCATGATTCTGAAATCGTACAAGAGCATGCGCTATGGGCGATAAAACAATTAACAGCGAAGGAAGAACGTAGAATAGCTGAGGACATATTACCTATTCACATACATCCTCGCAGGGCAAAAATCCGGTTCTAGGATTTCAGAAAGATTCTGCCAATTGACTATCAAACTATTTAAAGTTTAATAAAGTGCTCACGATAATATTTAAGCTCATCGATTGAATCACGAATATCGTCCATCGCCAGATGCGAACCTTTTTTCACAACACCTGCTGCGACTTCAGGCTTCCAACGCTTAGCTAGCTCCTTTAAAGAACTTACATCTAAGTTACGATAATGGAAAAAACGTTCTAGTTCCGGCATATATTTATCTAAAAAGCGTCGATCTTGACCGATACTGTTTCCACACATAGGCGATACGCCAGGTTCAACATACTGTTTCAGAAACTCTATCGTTTCTTGCTCAGCTTGAGCATCTGTAATGCTACTTTCTTTAACACGCTGCGTAAGGCCTGATTTACCATGCTGATTTGTGCACCACTCATCCATACCATCAAGTAATTCATCACTTTGATGAATAGCCAACATTGGGCCTTCCGCCAAAATATTTAGATCAGAATCTGTCACGATGGTCGCTATTTCAATAATAACGTCCTTTTTAGGCTCCAAACCGGTCATTTCCAGATCAATCCAGACTAAATTACCTTTATTTTTCACTAAAAACCTCCAAAGTTAACGCAGGCACTACACTTTCCCTTAGAATACCCTACCTTGGACCGCTTAACAGGTTCTTTTACTCTATGGGTTTGATAAAAATGGGGATAACGAGTGCTTCCGCCTTTTAAGTATAAACAACAGAAAGAGCAGCACTGAAAAACTATGGCGAAACGTAAATTAACCCGCCGCCAAAGCTGGCGCATTCAAAAGATTCAAGATGAACGTGCCGCTCGTGCATCCAAAAAAGATACTGCAATTGATCAGCAATTAGATAGCAGTGACTTAGGTCCTGAACAACATGGTTTGATCATCTCCCATTTTGGTCGCACTGTAGACGTAGAAGCAACTGAAGGACCTCAACAAGGCACAATTCTCCGCTGCCATATGCGGACCAATCTAGGGCAACTCGTCACAGGTGATCGAGTCATCTGGCGCGAAGGTAAAGAAACAGGCGTTGTAGTTGCAAAACTAGAGCGAAAAAGCGAGTTACTTCGACCGAACCCTTATGGCGAGATGAAACCCGTCGCTGCAAATATAGACTTCATCGTTATCACCGTTGCAGTTGAGCCAACACCCCACGCAAATCTCATCGATAGATACCTAGTAGCTGCTGAACTTAGCGATATTGAACCTGTAATACTGCTGAATAAAACAGACCTGCTAAACGCTGAGAACCGTGAAAAAACCGAAGCAATGCTACAACGCTATCGAGATATTGATTATCAGGTTCTTTTAGCATCAAGCTCTGAAGAAGAAGGTCTTACACAACTGAAAGACAGCCTTGACCAAAGAATAAGCGTGTTTGTAGGCCAATCAGGGGTAGGAAAATCCTCTTTGATTAACACCTTACTCCCCGGTATAGACCTCAAAGTTGGAGAACTTTCAGCACAAACTAAAAAAGGGCGTCACACAACAACCACCGCTCGCCTATTTCACTTCCCTGATGGCGGTGATCTTATCGATTCTCCTGGAATCAGAGAGTTTGGTTTGTGGCATATTGAACCCGATGACGTTATAAATGGTTTTAGAGAACTACAACCTCTTGCAGGCATGTGTAGATTCAGAGACTGTAACCATGAAAAAGAACCGGGCTGTGCGCTGAAAAACGCCGTTGAAGATGGCAAAATTAGCGAACATCGCTGGAAAAGCTATAAACATATTTTATGCTCCATTGAAGAACAGAACAGTTAACAACAGTCCATAAAAAAGATAACAAGGACGGAATACAGATGTCAGAATCCCCATACGGTGTAGCGTCTTGGGTAGAATACCTAAAAGATCGGCCTTTACCGGTAAGAAACAGCGTACTTCGTCGCTTACAGCGTCAGCTGCGGAATGACAAAGTAACGCTGCAGGAGCTGAACAGAACAATAAAATCTGACCCCGTCTTATGTCTACACATGGTCCGAAAAGCTTCGGCTTTACACAACAAGGTCAACTCAAAAGTCACCAGCATTGATCACGCCATAAATTCATTGGGACTTGATAATATTGAAGCGGTACAAAAAGAAACCAAATCGCTGAAACTCAACCCCTCCAGCGTAGCTCAGAAGATGTACTTCCGTTACGTTGCCGTAAGCCACCACGCAGCGACACAAGCACAATCATGGATCACCCGACGTAAAGCACCATTTGGCGAAGAAACATACTTAGCCACCCTTTTCTATGGTGTTGGCCACTGGCTTCTTTGGCAACATGCTGCATTCCATATGAGTGAGATCCAAATAAAGTTACGCGAGGAACGCACCGATGTTGTACTAGCAGAAACTGATATCTTAGGCTGTACTGTACAAGAAATTTCTCACGGATTAATCGAACACTGGGGGATTTCAGAACTCGCGATGACCAGCCTGGAGCATGAAACATCTCCAGATAAAAAAACTCTTTCACAACTGCATCAGCGCGCTTTAGGGGACCCTCGTTTAACAGACGAGGACCTCCGTGATATCAATCACTTAGTTCAAGAAAAGTTCTTCCCCGTTAAACTTGCCAACTGGATCGCTTTAACTGCTAACTTGGGCTGGAATCAAACAAAAACCATGAAAATCATTGATATTATCAATGATTACCTGAAAAGCGAAATAGCTGAAACAATTACCAATTTACATATCAACTGTGCTAAATCGTCACAGGCTTATCATGTAGCCGGCACTATGGCACCCGCAGCAGAGATGATTTTATTGCCCTCAGACAGAGCAATTAGCTACAAATTATCACCGAAAGAAGCCCAATTACTTTCGTCAAAAATGCCTAGTGTTAAGAAACCTAAACCGGTGGTAGAGCCAGCTGCAGACGCTTCTACAGAAACTAAGGCACCTAAAGAAACCAAGCTACCTAAAGAAACTAAGCCTACAAAAACAATAGAGCAAAAAAGTGGAACAAAACCACTTAAAGGCAATCCATTAGCAGCAGCGAACGATCAGAAAACCAGTCAAAAGCAGCCTAATTTTCTAGATAAAGAAGCTTACGATCTTATAGCTGAACGACTTCTCAAAGGACATGAACAATATACTCAACCTAAGCATATACTTCAGGCTCTGATTCAAGGGGTGAACCGGGGTTTAGGCTTCGATCGAGTCTCCATGTTTTTAGTCAGTAACAAAACTCATCAACTAAAAACAGCTTTTTCAGTCGGGTTCACCGAAGAACACCCTATCATCAAGTTCCAATACGATTTAAACATTCCAAGCTTATTTAAAAAGCTACAAGAAAAACCGGGATGCATATGGGTAAAACCTGAAAATAAAGCTCAGTTACTCCCTATGCTGCCAGAGGCGTATCATAGCTGGGGAAATCCTAACGGCTTTTTATTGATGTCAATATTTTTTGGCAACACCCCCATTGCTATCATTCATGCTGATTACGGCGAGTCTGGACCTGAAATTACAGATTTCCATCACGAGCGTTTTAGATATTTATCATCTGCAGCGACCTTAGGCCTGAAAAAGATGAAAAAATAGAGTTCTTGCTCTTCAGGCTACAAAACTCTATCTGTGAACCAATCAAACGCGGTCTTGCAGAGATCATTCAAGTTAGTATTATCTTGCCCCACGACTATACCGGAGTTTTCCATGACACTACCTTTACTTATTGAGGCGAGCGAACTAAATCAACACATCAATGACCCTAAGTTGTTGATCATCGATTTATCAAGTGAAGAGAATTATCAAAAGGGCCACATTCCTGGGGCAATACACTTAGCACCGTCTGCGCTTTTATTAGGCCAGCCCCCTATCCCCAACAAGCTCCCTTCAGAAGAACAACTACAAAAGCTCTGCTCAGAAATCGGATTAACTGAAGATAAGCATGTGGTGGTTTATGATGACCAAAAAGGCCCTTGGGCAGGTCGCTTAATCTGGACACTCAACATAATTGGCCACCACAACTGCTCTTTTCTAAACGGCCAATTACAAAGCTGGGTAGAAGCTAACTTCCCTTTAGAGAAAACAATTAATAAAGCCGTCAACGCCCACTACCCTATAGACCTTAATACTCAGTTAGTCGCTGACGTAGAATTCATTACAGCACACTTAAAAGATCCCAATGTACAAATTTGGGATGCACGTAGCCAGGCAGAATACACCGGTGAAAAAGTCATTAATGCCAATAAAGGCGGACACATCCCAAGTGCCCAGCACATGGAGTGGACGGATTGCCTAATCGCCGATGATAACCCGCGCATTAAACCAGCTGATGAATTATTATCTCTTTTAACAGAGAAAGGTATAACACCGGATAAAACAATCATTACCCATTGCCAGACACATCGACGTTCAGGCTTAACCTACTTAGTTGCCAGATATCTCGGATTTACAGATATTCGCTGCTATGACGGTTCATGGTTTGAATGGGGCAACTTAGCTGATACACCTGTGGAGAAATAATGAAGAACCTTAAAAATACGCTGTTTATTTTTTTTCAGCATATTGTCCCTCAACACCTTTTATCTAGATTAGTCGGCAAAATTGCTGATTGTGAAACGCCATGGGTAAAAAATAGTTTCATCAAATGGTTTAACAAAAACTATCAGATCAACATGTCAGAAGCCCAAGAAGAGGTACCGACAAACTATCCAAGTTTTAACGCCTTTTTTACTCGCGCTTTAAAAGACAATGCCCGTCCTATCGATCAAACCCAAGGTACACTTGTAAGCCCTGCGGATGGTGCTATTAGCCAACTAGGCAAAATTCAACACGGCCGCATATTCCAAGCGAAAGGTCGTGGTTATAGCCTGTCGACCCTTTTAGGTGGCGATCAAGATAAAGCGCAAGATTTTATTGATGGTGAATTTGCCACTATCTACCTTTCTCCTCGTGATTATCATCGTGTGCATATGCCTGTTACCGGCACATTAACTCATACCATTTACATTCCTGGAGAGCTTTTCTCTGTCAACCAAACAACGGCAGAAGAGGTTGATCAACTATTTGCTCGCAATGAACGATTAGTTGCTTTTTTTGATACAGAACATGGCCCAATGGCAATGGTACTTGTCGGCGCAATGATCGTTGCGGGTATTGAAACCGTCTGGTCTGGACAAGAAGCTCCTTTTTTAAGAAAACCAATCAAAAAGAGCTTTGAAAAACAGGAGCAGGAGCCGATCGTTATTGAAAAAGGGGCAGAGATGGGCCGTTTTAAACTTGGCTCAACCGTTATCCTTCTATTTGGAAAAGATGCGATTAATTGGCAGGATTCATTAGATGCCTGCAGCCCAGTTAAGCTAGGTGAAGCAATCGCAGCCAAAAACAGTATCGAAATGCCCACACCCTAAATAACCATAATGTTTATCTGCTGTCCTTAAGTATCTTTTGACGTACACTGACAGCAGTTCACTATTGCCGTAACCCCAAGATAGGCATCAAAGGTAGAATAAACACAATGAGCAACCTGATCACATTTTTAGAAGAAAACAATATCCCACTCAGCGATGATAAGAAGCAGTCTCTCAATAACAGTGGTAAAACGACTCAGGTTATTCCTCTTATTCACCAACGCATTCTCTCGATTAAAGGCCCTGATACCGCTAAGTTTCTTCAAGGACAACTGAGCTGTGATACCGATGAAGCATTCGCCCGTGGCAGCTCATTAGGCTCACACTGCAATATCAAAGGACATATGCTAAGCCTTTTCCGTTTACTCAAAACATCAGAGGAGAGCGTTTGGCTGCGTATGAGCCATGATATTTTTGAAACGGCAGCGGCTAATTTAAAGAAATATATGGTTTTCTCCAAAGCAGAGGCGACAGAAGTCAGTGATAGCATCTCTGGAGTCGGCTTATTAGGGCCTGGCGCTCAAGCACTAGTAGAGAAAATTTTTGGTCACAGCCCAAGCGAAGATAATGGGACCATTTCACTTAATAATGGGATAGTCGTTCGCGTGCCTGGCAACCGTTATGAGATCTGGATGGAAAACAGCGCGTTAGTTCAACTACTCAAAGAACTACCGATTGAAAGCGGTATTGGTGCGACTAATGATTGGATACTCAGTGAGATCGATGCAGGATTAGCAGATTTACGTTCTGAAACTCAAGAAGCATTTATTCCACAAATGACTAATTTTCAAGCCGTTGGTGGAATCAGTTTTACTAAAGGCTGTTATACAGGGCAAGAGATCGTAACGCGTTTGCAACATCGCGGGCAGTTAAAAAAACCGATGTATATTGCAGAGGTCTCAACCACTGAAAAACCCTTACCTGGACAGTTGATTAGTGCTCCGAACAACCCCAAGGCAGGACAAGTTGTACTTGCGGCAGCCTGTGGGGAGAACAGATACCGCCTACTCGCGGTTATAAACAAAAAACTAGCTGAAGAAAATACGCTGGACCTATCAGGACAAACTCTTGAGCTAAAAGAACTACCTTATGAACTAGACCCAAAACTATTTCTACCAAAGTAGTAAACAAATATCGACCAGCTGTTGACCTTGCACTGAAATAGCGCGACACTCCCTTGAGCAGTTAATACAACGCCAAGGGAGAGGCGAATTAATGAGCGGTACCGGTCACAGCAGCCCAATTGCACCATTACTACTAACCAGCATAACCGCTACACTGAGCGCTGTGCTACTCCTCTACATCCATACCACCTCCACCAATACCATTCAAAAATACACCCCTTGGGTTGATGCTGCGACAGAAATCAAACTGGAAACAACCTTCGCCCATTTGTGGCTAGAAGCGATCTTATCCGGTAATAGTGATAAATCGGCAGACGATGTAAACCAACATTTAGAGCAAGCAAAGTGGTTTGCGATTGCTATTTTAGATGGTGATAGAAACGAAGAAGGAATTTTTCTTCCTCTAGAAGAGGGGCTACTGAGAACGCAAGTCAATCAGCTACTTTACTCAATTCAGAATTTCCATAAAGCAATCGATATTCGCTTAAAGCTACCTACAACACCTGCAGAGCCTAACGAACAATACGATCAACTATTTTTTGAAGTCATTCAAGGGGCTAATGAATTAAAACAAGCGCTAAAGCGACATATTAAAAACAAGAATAACTCTCAGAACTCCCTCTTAGCTATGCTCTTTATTGCTATTTGCCTTATGACTATCATCTCAGGTTATTCAATTTGGCGCTTTACCGATAACCGCGCCCGATATTTAGCCAAACTATCATTAGCAAACAAGCAAATTTCTGAAAACAACACCAAACTCAAAGCCCTCGCCCATACTGACCAGCTTACCGGCCTCCCTAACAGAAAGATGCTTGAATCAATCACACAGAAAGCCCTCAGCAAAGTACAGCGTAACGGCACCGTCCTCTCTTTAACTTTTATTGATCTAGATTTTTTTAAACCTATTAATGATCAATACGGTCATAATACGGGCGACAAAGTCCTTATTAATTTTGCCAATGCGATCAGCATGCAGTTACGAGATGGCGATACATTATGCCGTTTAGCTGGTGACGAGTTTATCCTATTAATCGAAGCCGAAACGGAACAGCAGCTCAACGACTCACTGAATACAATTATCACCCGCATTGAGAACAGACTTAGTCAGCCCATCATCAACACACCTGATGAAATCCACGTAAGATGCAGTGCCGGCACTGCGATTGCGTCAAAAGATGCGATAGAGTTTGAAACGCTACTCCACTGCGCCGACCTTGCTATGTATGACAGTAAAAAGAGCGGACGCGGGCAACATTGCTATTACCAAGGCGAGAGCATCTACCAAACTGAACTTTCATTTAACGCGACTAAGCTAGCTCAGGAAGTTGCCATTGAATGATAGGCCGACCACGCTCTGACAAGTACTGATTCGCCTGACTAAAATGCTGGCAACCGAAGAAACCTCTATATGAGGATAAGGGTGATGGATGAGGTGCAGTTAATACTAAATGTCGCTCTCTATTAATTGATTTACCTTTCTTTTGCGCATAACCGCCCCACAACATGAACACCACATTTTCACAACGTTCATTTACAACGCGAATAACTTGATCAGTGAACAACTCCCATCCCCTGCCTTGATGAGAACCCGCCTCACTCTGTTCAACAGTGAGTACGCTATTTAAAAGTAGAACACCTTGCTCAGCCCACGCCTCAAGGTAACCATGAGACACAGGTTCAATATCTAGATCTGTTTTTAATTCTTTATAAATGTTAACTAGAGAGGGCGGCGGTTTAATGCCAGGCAGCACAGAAAAACATAAACCATGCGCTTGGTCCGGCTGATGATAAGGATCTTGTCCCAAGATAACGACTTTAACATTATTAAGAGGAGTTGCTTCTAATGCAGAGAACCACTGCTCGCAGGGAGGGTAAACAGTTTTTTTAAAACGTTCCTGCTCTTGTAAAAAATCCATCAATGCTTGCATATAAGGCTGCTCAAACTGCTCTGATAACTCAGCATGCCAACTAGGTGCATTCTCTAACATCATAAACCACCACAATCCTTTATCTCACCTGGTTTAAGCGCAATAGACTCCATCACAACCCGCCCATGCCAAATAGAGTAATACCTTAATTTACCAGGTGCATGAGAAACCACACCCGATATAGCAATCACTATAAAATAGATCACAGCATTGGGTTCATTGAACCACCAAAGCATAGTTGATAGCAGTATAAGTTTTACACCTATCGCAGTACCGCGTAGTTGAATCAACCAGATACCATCGGCGTATACCTCAAGCGCAGTCATTACCAATCCACTCAGGACTGTTAGATAGAGGAAGTGCACCCAAGCCTCAGGCGGCTGACTATATAGATACGCACCAGCCAAACCACAGATACCAATCAGATGCAAAGTACGGCTAATAATACTAATCCAACGCCGGCCGGGCATTGCCCGCTTTTCATTAGGAAACAACCAGTTCATCATCGCTTGATATCCCTGAACGCTATAAATAATCCAACTTCGTCTACTCTCTCATACCCTGCGCGCACAAAAAAGCCCTCTTCAGAGGGCCTTTAAGATTATCACGCTATCGCCCAATTTAGTTACGAGGACGCATCGCTGGGAATAGAATTACATCTCTAATCGAAGGAGAATCGGTAAATAACATCACTAAGCGATCAATACCGATACCTTCACCCGCTGTTGGCGGCAAACCATATTCCAACGCATTGATGTAATCACCATCGTAATGCATCGCTTCATCATCACCCGCATCCTTCTCTGCAACTTGATCACGGAAGCGCTGCGCTTGGTCTTCAGAGTCATTTAACTCCGAGAAGCCATTTGCAAGTTCACGACCCGCAACAAAGAACTCAAAACGATCGGTGACAAAAGGGTTATCATCGCTACGACGCGCTAACGGAGAAACCTCTGTAGGGTATTCAGTGATAAACGTAGGCTGCTGTAGACGATGCTCAACCGTTTTCTCAAAGATCTCAATCTGAACCTTACCTAGGCCCCAGCTGTCTTTAACATCAATATCTAAACGTTCAGCAATTTGACGTGCTGCATGATCATCAGCCAACGCCTCAGCCGTAATATCTTCATTAAAATGCAAGATAGAATCAAAAACACTTAAACGCTCAAATGGCTTAGCCATGTCGTATTCAAATGTTTCTAGCACTTCGCCTTCATCATTACGTACCGTATTAACGATAGTTGTTGTGCCTAATACATCCTGCGCTACCGTACGCAGCATATCTTCAGTTAGATCCATCAGGTCACGATAATCTGCATATGCCTGATAGAACTCAATCATTGTGAATTCAGGGTTATGACGTGTAGAAAGACCTTCGTTACGGAAGTTACGGTTGATTTCGAATACACGCTCAAAACCACCTACAACCAAACGCTTCAAGTACAACTCAGGCGCGATACGTAGATACATATCACGATCAAGTGCATTATGATGTGTAACGAACGGGCGTGCTGTAGCACCGCCAGGAATGACTTGTAACATCGGTGTTTCGGCTTCAATAAAGCGGCGTTCAGTCAGGAAGTTACGAATACCCGATACAATTTTAGAACGTACTTCAAATACGCGACGTGAATCTTGGTTAGTAATCAGATCAACATAACGCTGGCGGTAACGGATCTCAGTATCCTGCAAACCTTTGTGCTTATCAGGCAGCGGACGAAGGTTCTTAGTGAGTAACTGGTACTCACCCATATCCACATACAAGTCGCCTTTACCTGATTTGTGAAGTACACCGGTTACACCAATGATATCGCCTAGATCTAAACGTTTTGCAAACTTGCGCGCTTCTTTATTTACATAAAACTGCACACGGCCTGTCATATCTTGAACAACACCAAAAGCACCACGGTTAAGCATAACTCGACCGGCAATGCTTACCGTAATCGCAGCTTCTTCTAGCTCTTCCTTTGTCTTATCGCCGTACTGATCCTGAAGATCCTGCGCGTAAGAGTCACGGCGAAAGCTATTCGGATAGGCATTACCCTCTTCACGAAGCGCGTTTAGTTTTTCACGGCGCTCAGCGATCAGGCGATTATCATCTTGCTTCGGAGTATTATCAGACATCGGTAGGGTAAACCTTTAAATTCGTTAACTAATACGTCTTACTCAATCATCTGCGTAAGACAAGGCCATCATGACTGTTGTTAAAATCAGCGATGATATTTGCCTTTATTCACTTCAACCTGTTTTACAGACCCGCTTTTAAGCTTGCCTCAATAAACAGATCTAAATCTCCGTCGAGTACTTTATCGCAGTTAGAGCTCTGCACATTCGTACGTAGATCTTTAATACGTTGATCATCTAGCACATAAGAGCGGATCTGACTTCCCCAGCCGATATCAGCTTTGGAATCTTCCAGCTCTTGTGCTGCTTCGCTACGCTTCATCATTTCCAGCTCATAGAGCTTTGCACGTAGCTGCTTCATACAAGTATCTTTGTTCTGATGCTGAGAACGCTGACTCTGGCTCTGAACGACAACCCCTGAAGGCTCATGGGTAATACGTACAGCAGACTCAGTTCTGTTTACGTGCTGACCACCCGCACCAGAAGCGCGATATACATCGACACGAAGATCCGCTGGATTGATATCGATCTCTACATTGTCATCGATCTCAGGTGAAACGAAAACAGAAGAGAAAGATGTATGGCGACGACCACCTGAATCAAAAGGCGATTTTCGCACTAACCGGTGAACACCTGTTTCTGTTCGCAACCAACCAAAAGCATATTCACCTTGGAAACGAATAGTCGCAGACTTAATACCTGCCACATCACCTGCTGAACATTCTAGCAGTTCAGTCTTGAAGCCTTTATCTTCACCCCAGCGAAGATACATGCGCAACATCATTTCAGCCCAATCTTGAGCTTCCGTTCCGCCAGAACCCGATTGAATATCAAGGAATGCATTATTAGGATCAGCTTCACCAGAAAACATACGACGAAACTCGAGCAACTGAAGGCGCTCCATCATAGCAGCCACATCATTCTCTACTTCAACTACAGTGTCTTCGTCATCTTCCTCAACAGCCATATCTAAGAGATCACGCGTATCTTCTACACCGGTTGTTAGCTCATCAATCGTTTCAACGACTAGCTCTAATGCCGCACGCTCTTTACCTAATTGCTGAGCGTTTTCAGGATTATCCCATATAGCTGGATCCTCAAGCTCACGCGTTACCTCTTCAAGGCGTTCTTTTTTACCTTCATAATCAAGAAATCCGCGCAGATCATTACAACGATCATTGATATCTTTTAAGGCATTGAGAATTGGGTTAATTTCCATGATAAAAAATCGCAGCTAGCCGTTTAAAAAAGGGCGCTATTTTACCGATATTATAGCTATAACACTACCTATTTCAGCGCAAACCACTCTTTAATTGCGTTTAATCGGTAAATCACTCATATCCTACTGGCACTCAACTTCTACTTAGATTTAAAATAACTTTATTCAAAGTATCAGGTATTGGAATATGATTTATAAAAGCCTACTTTCAATCATACTGATTCTATTCTCTCCTGCTCTCTTTGCTTTTAGCAGTAGCACATCTATATCGCCAACTAACTTTACCGGCTCAATATACGGGATACTTGCTCTACTGATCTTTATTATTGGTTACTTTTTCGTACTTGCAGAAGAGATTATTCATCTTAGAAAATCAAAACCAATTATGGTCGCCGCCGGTTTCATCTGGTTATTAACAGGCATCGCATACACATTAAGCGGTGACAACATCACGGCAGGATTATCAGCACGTCATTATATTCTTGAATATGCAGAGCTTTTCCTATTTTTACTCGCAGCGATGACATTTATCACCACTATGGAAGAACGCCTCGTCTTTGCTGCACTGCGCTCATGGTTGATTGTTCAGCGTTATTCACTTCAAAAAATCTACTGGATAACAGGGCTAATTGCTTTTGTTCTTTCACCTATAGCAGATAATTTATCAACAGCGCTACTTATGGGTGCAGTTGTTCTGGCTGTGGGTAACTCATATCACAAATTCGTTACAGTTGGCTGTATTAACATTGTCATTGCAGCCAATGCAGGTGGCGTTTTCAGCCCCTTTGGGGATATTACAACTCTGATGGTTTGGCAAAAAGGCGTCGTCCAATTTGAAGAGTTCTTTCAGCTATTCATACCTGCGCTTATCACCTGGCTAATCCCCGCCTTGATCATGTGCAAAGTCGTAGAAAAAGGGCCTCCTTCCGGCGAAACAGAAAAACTGGGGATGAAAAAAGGCGCTGTCACTATTATCTTTATATTTTTATTCACCCTTGCACTATCAATTTTGTCACACAGCATTCTGAATCTACCTCCTGTGTTGGGGATGATGACAGGACTAGGCATTCTAAAACTGTTTGGCTTTTACATCAGCAAACATGAACCTATCACACAAGATCAGGGACACATCCGTCATCATCAGGCAGAAAACATGGCAACCCACGCTCAATGCAAAGGGGACCATACGGATGTGATTCGCCGATTTAACATATTTAAAGTGGTAGAAAGGTCTTCATGGGATACATTAATGTTTTTTTATGGCGTCGTTCTTTGCGTGGGAGGACTGGCAACACTGGGCTATTTAACGTTACTGTCCAACTTCTTGTATCAAGGATTAGGGGCGACAACAGCTAACATATTAGTCGGGGTCGCGTCCGCTTTAATTGATAATATCCCTGTTATGTTCGCAGTATTAAGTATGGAACCGGATATGAATCTACAACAATGGCTGCTTGTCACATTAACCGCGGGCGTTGGAGGGTCACTACTATCCGTTGGATCAGCTGCGGGGATTGCTTTAATGGGACAGGCCCAAGGGGTGTATACCTTTATGAGCCATCTAAAGTGGAGCTGGGCAATTTTACTCGGTTATTGTGCAGGTATAATTGCCCATATGTATATCGGTAATATGCTTTAAATTAGTAACTCTTCATCTAGCTCTTAATCTAACTCAAATTCAGCAACCACTTGCTGACACCATTGGGTAACCCGCTCATTTGTTTCACCTTGCTGGCAATCTTCATCAATCGCTAATCCAACAAAATTCTGGCCATCATCAGTCAACGCTTTAGAAGCCTCGAAGTCATAGCCCTCAACAGACCAATAACCTACCATTTCAGCTCCCTGCTCTTTCATTCGTTTATGCAATAAACCCATGGCATCTAAGAACCATTCGCCATAACCGATCTGGTCCCCTAAGCCAAAAACCGCACACGTTTTACCTGCAAGCTGTGACTCTTCAACAATGGTCCACAGATCAGCCCAATCCTCTTGCAGCTCTCCATAGTCCCAGGTAGGAATACCTAAAATCAGATGTTCATACTCATGCAGTGTATCTAAACCATCTGCAGCGATATCAATTCGGTGAACTTTATCAAAACCTATTTTTTCCGCTATTAAGTCTGCAACAGATTCAGTATTTCCTGTTGTTGAACCATAAAACAGACCGATCTTTGAACTCATGAATAGACCTATACTCTAAAAACAAAAAAAGCAGCCTAAGCTGCTTTTGGCAATTTAAGAAAAATTACTTATTAAAAGCATCAAAAGTTGAGTGCGCCACATCTTCAATTTCAGACCGAGCATCCTGTAAAGCTTTTAAGTTGTGCTCGCTGGCATTGTTTATTGTATCTTCCAGCTCTTTAGCATAAGTACGCTGTAGATCAATTAAATCGCTCGGAGACTGACATTTCTGCATCTCTTTGGTTTGCTGGATAGTGGCTTCAATACATGACTTAGTACAGGCCATTTGCTGACGTGTCAGTTCCTCCAGCATTTTCGTCTGAATATTAACAAGCTCTTTAAAAGGCCCCATGGAATCTGTAATCTTTTTATTCATGTCTTGAAACATATTCACCACCTTCTCCATATATAAACAAGAGAACAAAAAAAGTTGCGCCACATACTATGTCATATTGTGCGCAGGATTTATTCACAACATCCCTTATAATAAAGCACTCTAAGGCACGAATGGCAAAGCTTATCTTGCCTTCATAATACCAAATATCAATAATCAGGAACCAGTTATTAAGCTAAGCGTTCCTTTAACGTTCAAAGTAAGCAGATTAAAGTACTTAATGCGCTGCTTCTCAAGGAATATAAAATGCGTTTATTACATACAATGCTCCGCGTCACAGAATTGCAAAAATCGATCGACTTTTACACAAATACTTTAGGTATGGAATTGCTGCGCAGCAAAGATTATCCAGAAGGCCGTTTCACACTCGCGTTTCTTGGCTATGGCGATGAAGCGGAACATACCGCCCTTGAATTAACTCACAATTGGGATGTAGACAGTTACGAGCTAGGCAATGCCTATGGGCATATAGCCATAGAAGTTGATGATGTTTACAAAGCTTGCGAAGCTATAAAAAGCAAAGGCGGCGAAATAGTTCGCGAAGCGGGGCCGATGAAACACAGCACGACGATTTTGGCTTTTGCCAAAGATCCAGACGGCTATATGATTGAGCTGCTATGTAGTAAGCGCGCGGATTAACAACAAGCACCACACTTTTATTAATAGCTGACAGCGGATAGTTATGCAGCAAGACTCACCGAAAATCCTTATTGTAGAAGATGAACCCAGCATCGCAGATAACATCGTCTTTGCTCTTCAACTCGATGGATTTCATAGTGAACACCAGCTTCTCGCAACCTCCGCATTAGCATCCCTACAGAGCACGACATTTGATCTCGTTATTATTGATGTCGGCTTACCTGACATTAATGGTTTTGAACTATGTAAGCAGATACGTAATTTTTCAAATATCCCGATCATCTTTCTCACCGCCAGAGCGGATGAAATTGATCGCATTTTAGGTTTAGAGTTGGGTGCAGATGACTACGTCACTAAACCCTTTAGCCCTAGAGAGCTCAGCACTCGTGTAAAAGCTATCTTACGTAGAGTGTCACGTAAGGAATCACGTACAGATCCGTCACATTCAAATAACGATACATCTCAATATGGATTTACCATTGATAAGGAAAAAGCCTCTATAACTTATCTTTCTCAAAAGCTTGAATTAACTCGAATAGAGTATTTCCTGCTGAGTAAATTAATCGAAAACCCTCAGCACGTTTTCTCTAGAGAGCAGTTAATGCAAGCCGCATGGGACAACCCTGAACATAGCTTAGAGCGAGCTGTAGATACTCACATCAAAGGCTTGCGCGCAAAATTAAAGCAGGTCTCTAATAACTTCCAGCCAATAAAAACCCATCGTGGTTTAGGCTATAGCCTAGAGCTTTCGGAATGAAGGTAACAACCCTATGAAATTCGGCTTGAAACTATTTTTAAGCTACTTTGCCATTTTAGGGTTGGGTATCTACCTCTTTATAAATTCAATGCTCCTCGAAGTTAAACCCGGACTTCGCCAATCCATGGAAACCGCCCTGATCGATAGCGCCAACTTACTCGCAGAATTGATCGCGCCGATAGCTCCCTCCACCCCCATTCGTATCGATTTATTAAAACCCGCCGTTAATCACACCCTTGCTCGGCCCATAGACGCAACTATATGGTCGCATAAGCAAACAGGAACAGAGCTACGCATCTATGTCACCAATACAGAAGGCAAGGTTATTTATGACTCCGAAAACCGCGATCTTGGCGCTGATTATTCAAAATGGAATGATGTATACCTCACACTAAAAGGAAAATATGGCGCTCGTAGCACGCAAGAGAACCTAAATGACCGTTTCAGCTCAGTCATGTATATCGGCGCACCGATTTTTGCACATCAGAGCAACGGGCAACGCTCATTAGTCGGCGTACTCTCCATAGGCAAGCCCAATATTAGCGTAGAGCCATTCTGGCAGGCAGCTCAAGACAACATCAGATCTAAAGGGCTCTGGCTCCTGCTTGCTTCAGCTTTGGCTGGTGCTTTACTAGCAACCTGGCTAAGCCTAAATATCCATCGGCTTGTGGAGTATGCACAGAAAACCAGTCGGGGGGAATCAAGTGATCGACCCCGAATAAATGACCCCGATTTAGCCAAACTAGCCCAAGCAATGGAAGAGATGCGCTCGGCATTAGACGGCAAAGAGTATATTGAAGACTATACGCTGACATTAACTCATGAAATGAAAAGCCCACTCACCGCACTAAAAGGCGCCGCAGAACTGATTGGGTTGGCAAAAGACAATGAAATGCGTGATCAGCTCGCAACGAATATAAGCCAGCAAACTGAACGTCTGCAAGCGTTAGTAGATCAAGTCCTTGCTCTCGCTCGCTTGGAAAACTTAGGACAACTTAGCCAACCAAAACATATTAACTTGAAAAAGCTTATTCAAGAGGAGTGCGAACAACTTAAGGTTCGCTTATCGCAAAAAGAGATTCAGCTAAAATTAGAACTTACTGAAGTGAGCCCTATTTTAGGAGACTCGTTACTCCTCAGCCAAGCGATCCGTAACCTAATAGAAAATGCTCTTGATTTTAGTCCCTGCGCAAGCACGATTTTCATTCGTCTTACAGAACAAGACCACACAATTGAACTCGTTATAGAAGACCAAGGCAGTGGCATTCCTGATTACGCTAAAGATAAAATATGGCAACGCTTTTACTCACTACCACGCCCTCAAAACGGCCAAAAAAGTACAGGATTAGGACTTAGTTTTGTCCAACAGATCGCTCAACTTCACAATGCGCAAATCAGCCTTATTAATAATAAGACTCTAGGTACACAAGCAAAGCTTAGTTTCACGAGCAATGCTCACCACCGTTAAAGTTAAATGGCACGACAGAAGATGCCACGTAAAAAACCACTTCTGTATTAAGCACTTCATCCACAAAACAACTGTTCAAAAAATGCTAAGTTTATTGTTTTTACACATGGGCTTTTTTACGCATGCTTTGGCGGCTTACAAGTAACGTATAAACACCACTAGACACAATCACTCCTGCTCCTATCCAAGTCCATATATCGGGTATTTCACCGAAGATCACGAACCCTAATGCAAACGAAAACAATAAACGTGTGTAACGAAAAGGGGTCACGACTGAAACATCACCGGTTCGCATAGCGATAGTCAGCGCATTGTATGCAATCACACCAAATGCAACAGCACCCAAAACAGATAACATTGCCTTGAATTGGAGATCGACAGCTTCCGCCTGAACAACATGTAGCACAAGACCCGTCGGTATCAGAACAAAAAAACCATACACACCTAAATGTGCATTACTCAAAGAAGTAGACGCCCCTCGTGTCGCCAGATCACGACCTGCAAACCCCAAAGTACTGAGCAAAGCAAAAAGGGAAGCAGGATTAAAGCTATCAAGTCCGGGTCTGATAATCATCAGCACGCCACAGAAACCAAGCGCGATCGCTATCCAGCGTGAAGTACTCACATGCTCTCTAAAAATAAGGGCCGCCCCCACCACCACAACCAAGGGGGTCGCCTGTAAAATAGCGGAAGCACTCGATAGTGGGGTAAGCGTAATCGCCAATGCAAAGCACAAACGCCCTATAATTTCACATGCCGCTCGGGTCAATATAGGCCCTGAAACAACTTCAGGGCGCAATACCTTCTCTCCCTTGCTCCAGGTCATCAGCATAAACACAAACATTCCACCAAAACCGAATAACGCCAATACCACCCCTAACGAGATAGTTTCAGCCGCAGCTTTAATAAACATATCTTCGATCGCGAAAGCAGCCATCGCCAATAACATAAAGGTACTGCCTCTTAGATTATCAGCACTTGAACCCGTCAAACCTGTGCCTACCACCCTTTTTGCCATTTCAGACTTTGGAGAAACGTTGTTGGAACGGTGTTCTAGGCATCTGTACATCACCCTGATAGTTCTTAGCCTTGTCACCCTCCCTAGCTTGAATCATTTTTTCGGCTTGTCTTAGTGCATTAAGATCTGCAAAAGAGAGAGCGTCAAAACCACAACGACTTAAATAATCCATTTGATCAGGCAAGATCTCACCTGTGGCCCTAAGCTCACCTTTAAAATTAAATGTTTCGCGTAACAATGATCCGGTTGAAAATCCGGTTCCATCCATAAAGCTCGCGAAAAAGATTACAATCAAGGGCGCTTCTGTGATCGCGGACCTCACTTGATTAAGATCTATTTCACTGGATAACAGCAAACCTGGCTTTTCATGAAACAGCGTAAAATGGGGATAAAACTCCATCCAAACCGCTAAAGGTAAAATATATTTCTTGCACTCTAGCGGTATAAAGTCCGTTTCATTATCGCTAATCAAATACCAATCATCGTTTACTACTTGGCCATTCTTAATAATCTGTTGCATAAACCTGCTCCTTAAAAGCTGCTTTACCTAAACGCTCATAAGTGGAAGAAAATGTCTCAGTCTCGTCTGAGCGTTGCTCAACATACAACTGGATAATTTTTTCAACGGCGGGCGCGACTTTATCCAACGGTAGAGAGGGCCCCAGAACTTTGCCGATAGCTGACTCGTACCCGGTTTTACCGCCTAAGGTAATCTGATAGAACTCTTCACCCTTTTTATCGATGCCTAAAATACCGATATTCGCTATATGATGATGAGCACACGCATTAATGCAGCCAGATATCCTTAAAGACAAATCACCTAATGCATACAATTTATTCAAGTCACTAAAACGCTGCTGAATCGCCTCATTAACGGGCAGGGAACGGGCATTAGCCAAACCGCAAAAGTCGCCACCCGGACAACACACCGTATCAGCTAAAGTACTGACTGTGGGCGTCACTAAACCTTGAGCTTCACTATCCAACCAAAGACTATATAAATCATTTGCTTGAACATCCGCGAGAACAATATTTTGTTGCTGCGTGGTACGCACTTCGCCAAATGAATAGCGATCAGCCAGATCCGCAATATGATGAAGTTGCTCGGTGGTAATATCACCCGGCGCTTGCCCTTCATGTTTCAAAGATAGAGTAACAATTCGATAGCCTGACACTTTGTGACGCTTAACGTTGCGATCCAACCAATTCTGATAGGCTTCAGGATGCGGCCCTGCCTGCTCATGACGTTCAGGTAAAATCTGATAACTCGGCGCTGTAAAAAAAGAACTCGCGTACTTAAACTCTTCTTCCGTTAATTGCGGGTCGGTCTCACAATTACGTTCAAACTCTTTTTCAACTTGGCGAGAAAACTCTTGCGTACCTAAAGCACCCACTAAGATTTTAATCCGCGCTTTGTATTTATTGTCTCTTCGGCCGTACTGGTTATAGACACGTAAAATTGATTT
This sequence comes from Neptuniibacter sp. UBA6509, assembly GCA_002435145.1. Classification (GTDB taxonomy): domain Bacteria; phylum Pseudomonadota; class Gammaproteobacteria; order Pseudomonadales; family Balneatricaceae; genus Neptuniibacter. The sequence continues at coordinate 24,359 of DJLT01000120.1, read as the reverse complement.
CAGATAACCCAGCAGATATTTTTGCGGTAAAAACTCTCTAATCAGGCTGGCCAACATAGGTGTGCGACCTAAACCGCCCCCTCCCCAAATCTCAAAACCATATTCCCCTGCCGCTGAACGTACAGCTTTAATACCAATATCATGTAAACGGATAGAAGCTCTATCTTCCTCTGCACCAATAACTGCAATTTTGAATTTACGCGGCAAGAAAGCAAACTCTGGATGCAAAGAGGACCATTGACGAATAATTTCGCAGTAAGGCCGAGGATCAATCAACTCATCTACAGCCACCCCCGCTATAGGGTCCGATGTCGTATTACGAATACAGTTGCCACTCGTCTGAATAGCATGCATCTCAACACTGGCAAGGTCCGCCAAAATTTCAGGCACATCTTTAAACTCAACCCAATTGAACTGAACATTCTGCCGAGTGGTAATATGACAATAATCCCTATCATACTTGTGACAGATACCAGCCAGCCTCCTAACCTGCTTAGATGAGAGCATGCCATATGGCACCGCCACCCTTAACATCGGCGCATGCTTTTGTACGTACAAACCGTTTTGTAAGCGCAAAGGTAAAAACGCTTCTTCACTCAACTCCCCGTTTAAAAAGCGGGTCATTTGATCTTTAAATTGAAAAACACGGTTATGAACAACGTCTCGGTCTAAATCATCGTAGTGATACATGCTGGCAACAATCTCGTATTAACAAGGTTAAAAACAACCGGTGTAGCTTAATCCGAAACAGCAAGTAGGCACAGGCACAGCAAAAATAAAATAAATAGGAACAGTCAAAATCCACACACAAAACACACGCTTCACACATCAGGCTCCCACATCGCTTCTTTAAGCTAATGCTAAGTGATTCATTATTGGAGAGGCATTATGTCTAAGCGTATTACACTAAAGCTGATCATTATTGGCATTCTTGGTTTGTTACTCTGGATCCCCCTTTTACTTGAACAAGGGGTTATCTACGAACGCATGAGTTATCGCTCTCAGGTTGTAAATGACATTGCCAGTAAATGGACCGGGCAGCAGACAATTTCAGGACCGATTGCCATTATTCCGTGGCACATTAAATATCAAGAACAGCAATGGAGTGAAAAGGAAAAAACATATAAAACCGTTAATCGTAAATTGAGTGGCAAGCACCTACTACTGCCAACAAAGTTAACCAGCCATGCGGATATCAAAAACGATACCCGTAGCCGAGGCATCTACCAGATCCCGGTTTACAGCGGCAACCTAAATATCGAAGCTGAATTTTCTAACGCGAAGCTACTGAAACACAAAGCCCAGTTAGAAAAGAAATATAAAGGTCAGATGCTTTGGGGCCAAGCACGCATGACAGTTCTTATCTCCGACACACGGGGGATCGTTTCTGAACCAGATGCTCAATGGGGAGAATCAAAACTCAGTTTCACCTCCGGAAGTCACTTAAAAGCAAATATGCAGGGTATTAACGCAGAGGTTCCTTCCTTTCTAGCAAGTAAGTTATCCACAACCTCAATGTCTTTAAGCATGCAGATAAAAGGGATGGAAACCTTACTGATTACGCCTACAGGCGACAACAGCCGCATCAATATGAAATCAGACTGGCCACACCCTAGTTTTACTGGCCGCCATCTACCCACCAACTATGACATTTCAGAAACAGGTTTTACTGCTCAGTGGGACACCTCACCTTTTTCTGGAGATTTAAACACTGTCCTTCAAAGCTGCCAAGAGAACCGTAACTGCAATCTCAGCAGCTATGCTGTTGGTACAGAGTTTATTGATCCTGTAGATATGTATTCCCAAGCGGAACGCGCCATAAAGTATGGCCTTTTATTCATTGCCGTAACGTTTATGCTTTTCTTCCTCTTTGAAGTACTTAAGAAACTACAGATACATCCGATTCAGTATGGCATGGTCGGTATGGCTCTCGCTCTGTTCTACTTACTACTGATATCCCTAAGCGAGCATATCCCTTTTGCTTGGGCGTATATCGTTGCAACAACCGCTTGTTGCGGCCTTTTGGGGATTTATTTAAGCGCCGTCTTAAAAAGCAGCCAGCGAGGTGGGAGTTTTGCAGCAGGAATTACCGTGTTATATGGCTTACTCTATATGATTATTTCATCAGAGGATTTTGCCTTACTCATGGGATCCGTGCTGATTTTCTCAATACTTGCAATAGGTATGTTATCCACACGCAAAGTTAACTGGTACCAGATAAGTTCAACTAACGAGAAACAAGCAGAGAAGAGAGACTTAGATTTAAAAACGGATGAAACTGGAGAAGCTAGAATTCCTAAGTGAGGCTATAACAAGCACCGCGAATAAGCTTCACTACAGCGAAAACTCACAATCATTTGAACCGTGAGCTAGAAGCTTATTCGCTAAATTACTCCCCCCATTTTCGATTACGGCCAGCATCTTTAGCCATATATAAATTATCATCTGCACGTTTTAAAACCGCATCGACATTTAAATCTGACCTTTTTGCAATTGCTAATCCAATGCTTAGCGTTATAAAAATTTCATTTGTTTGAATAGTAAATGGCTTCTCAGAGATCAATTTAAGTATCCGATCAGCAATGCCGTTTAATTCCACCATTGTCACCTCAGGCAGTAAGACGACAAACTCCTCTCCACCATAGCGACCCAGCTGGGAATAGATACGAAGCTCTCCTTGCAGGCGATGCGCTATCCGCTTTAGTAGCTCATCTCCTATCTGGTGGCCGTAATCATCATTAACTCTTTTAAAGTGATCTAAATCGAGCATCATTAAACCAAAACCCTTTTGGTCGGATCCAGCTCGACTAAAGCGCTCCCATTCTGATTCCATTTGGCGCGTAATCTCGCCTCGATTGAAAACGTTTGTAACCGGGTCAATCGTAGCAAACTGCTCAAATTGCTTCTGCTGAACGAGCATTTTCCTAGCTGAACTTTTTATAAAATAAAATGCACCTAATAAAAGCACAATCAAAAGAAGCCCAAAACCGACTGTAAAAGAGACAACCCCCTCTTTTACCTCTGCCCTAAATCGAGTCATATCCTGATAGATTTCAAAAACACCTATCACTTTATTATCGAATCCGTACATCGGAACATAACTTTCAACCACATCGACATCGAAACGAGTTTCATCAGCCAAGTCAGCAATTTTATCTTTTGTCTGAATAGAAGAACTACTTCCACCCGCTAACGCTTTATCAAGGTTTTCATTTCCCGCAGAAGAGCTACCAAGTAATGAGATGTCGGTGCTATATACAACGATCCCAGAAAGCGAAAACATCTTTATTTTCACAATGCTATACGGCTTCACAAAAGCACGTAAATCAGAATCTAGGCTGGACAACCCTTCAGGTTCTTGAATCGGACTGTTTAAAACATTTAATAAAGCCGTATACCGAGCATCCACTATAGCTGAAGTCAAATTGGCCGCATTAGATTCAGCTAGCCGGATTACATAACGCTCATATAATTTATACGAAGCAAAACTACTAAGGATTAAGAGCAACACTAATACAGAAATAGCCACAAGAAAAAAACGTCGAAGATACGAATCATGCGACGTTAATAGGCTTTTTAAACACATATAAGATATCGTCCTTAATAAAACTACAAATGGAAGTTTAATCCCTAAACGTAACGCAAAAGCGGCATTACCCCCAATTAACACTATTGTTAATTAAGGCCTATAGTATAAATGATAGTATATCGGTTAAGATATAGAACGTTTTTTCAAAAACTGAGGGAACTCGTGCGCAGGTATTGGCTTACTTTTTAGAAAGCCTTGATAATGATTACACTCTTTACTCGCCAAAAATTCTAACTGCTCTTTGGTTTCAACGCCCTCTGCTAAAACAGATAACCCCAAACTATGCCCCATCGCAACAATAGTTGATGCAATGACCATGTCATCTTTATCAGAAGGAATATCATCTACAAAAGACTTATCAATTTTTAATACATCAATAGGGAATTTTTTCAGGTAAGCCAGTGAAGAATACCCCGTACCAAAATCATCTATTGCGATACGGATTCCCAACGAACGTAAATCGTTCAAGATATCTATCGACTCTTGCTCTCTCTCTATCAAAGCGCTTTCAGTAATTTCAATCTCTAATAGTTCAGGAGGCAATGACGTTTGGTGTAAAACACGCCCGATCTCTTCCTTTATGTCCGAATGCCTTAACTGCACCGGTGATAAGTTAATCGCTATGGATATTGGCTCATAACCTTGCTCAATCCATGAAGTGAGCTGTTTACAGCTTTCCTGAAGCACAAAGCTACCAACTTTTGCAATCAGACCTGTATGCTCAGCCAACGGAATAAACTGATCAGGTGAAATTACCCCCCTCTCAGGATCTATCCATCGAACCAAAGCTTCCGCTCCCACGACTTGGCCTGTATTTATATCTATCTGAGGCTGATAATAAACCGCCATCTCTTCGTGGGCTAAACCATAAACTAATCTAGCCTCGAGCTCTAACCGGTGACGCGCATCTCGTGTCAGCGCTTCTGTAAAATACTGAAAGCGGCCACGTCCTTCCTCTTTAGCACGATACAAAGCAGCATCCGCGTGCTGAAGTAAGGCTTCAGCATCTTCGCTTTGAGTAGGAAAAATACTAATACCGATGGAAGCACCGATAGAAACGTCACAACCGTTACTCAAATTCCAAGTTCTAGAGAGCGAATCGATGATGTCATCAGCGACACGACCCGCGTCTTCACTATGGCTGATATGCTCTAACAAAATAGCAAATTCATCGCCCCCCATACGGCAAACCATATCAGCAGACCTTAGACGCCCTTCTAAAGTTTGGGAAACCTGCTTAAGTAACTCATCGCCTGCTGCATGACCAAAACTATCATTAATGTCTTTAAATCGATCAAGATCTAATAACAGTAGCGCCAGCATATTATCTTGACGCTTTGCCCCACCTAAAGCACCTTCTAGACGTGCTTGTAACATCAAACGATTGGGTAAACCGGTAAGCATGTCGTGATGAGCTAAATAAGAGAGTTTCTCTTCAGACTCTTTGAGGCGTGAAATATCGGCAAAAACTCCGACATAATGGGTAATTCGACCAGCGCTATCCAATACCCGACTAATACTCAGAAGCTCGGGGTAAGTCGTGCCATCTTTTCTTCGATTCCAGATCTCACCTTGCCAGCTTCCAGTTTTGTTAATTGATTGCCACATATGGGCATAGAACTGTTTATCATGAAGGCCCGAATTTAGAATATTCGAAGATTTACCTAAAACCTCGTCCTCCTTATAGCCTGTCAATTGACTAAAAGCGGCATTAACCATCTGGATCCTACATTGAGGATCAGTGATCATTACGCCTTCACTTGTATTATCAAAAACCACTGCAGATTGACGTAAATAGTCATCATCTTTTATCCGCTGAGTAACATCACGCAGGAAAACAAAAAGTTGACCGCCATGACCTGGCCAATAGGTGACATTGACCTCGACATCAAAGATTTTGCCATTCTTATGTCGGTGCTTAGTTAGAAAAGTTTCTCGCCCCTTAGCAACCATCCGCTGAATTCGGTTCTGAGTGGTTTCGGTCGTTTCAATCGCATCCAAATCCCCTATATGCATCGCCATTAATTCTTCACGGCTATAACCAGACATCTGCACATAGGACTCATTGACATCAACCAACTTGCCTAAAGTGTCCACAATCCAAAAACCATCTAACGCGGTCGTAATCACACTAAAATAAGTTTCAGCGCTTTCCTTTAACGCAGCTACAGCTTGTTTCTGAGCCGTAATATCCTCCAAAATGGCCATAAACCCTTGCTCGGTAGTCATTCCGGAAAAGCGAACTGTTTTAATATTGCCCTGTTTACAGCAAACCTTATGCTCATTAGCTTCGATCAAACCATAGGTTTCTTTCGCATCCTCAAACACATTACTCCAGTACGCCATCGCACGCCCTCTATGTTCAGGAGTAGGATACGCAAGTGTAAACCAACACTCGATATGGGGCAGATCTTTCGCAGAATAACCAAACACCTCTGTAAACTGATTATTCAAACTAATAAGCTGTCCATCATGATCGACATAGGCCATCGCTAAAGGAGATTCCATAAAGAGGCAACGAAAACGTTGCTCGCTCTCTTTAAGGCGATGATTAGCCTCAACTCGTTCGGTCAGATCTCGGGCCACCGAAACTACATATTCCTTAGTACCAAATGTAACTAGACGAGCTTTCACTTCGGTTGGGTACACAGAAGCATCACTACGACGGTGTGCGGTTTCAATCAGAACCTCACCCTTTTCTCTTAGCATCGGTATATGCTGTTCGACCCACTGATCAATACTCGTCATGGTCAGAGAAAAATCGGTCACTCGTTTTTCAAGCAGTTCAGACATCGACATTCTAAGATTTCTGGCGGCTTGATCATTCGCATCCAAGATGCGTCCGTCATCAGCATCAATGATGAAAATAGCATCACTGATCTGCTCGACTAAACTCTGATAAAAGGCCTTTTGCTCAATATCTCTTAAAAGGGCTTCGGTATGGCGTAAATCTTTATTCTTTCGCTCCAACGTTTCTTGGAGGTACTCGATATAGGAGCCCTGTAATGCCTTAGCAATATCATGTCGGGTCAGGATTCCTGATAATCTGCCATGACAATCAACGACAACTAACCGCCTAATCCGGTTTCGTTCCATTAAACGACTTGCTAGCTGCAAAGGCATTTCGCCTCCCACCGTGTGCAGCGGGCTGGTCATCTGCTCAGAAACACTTAAATCACTCACAGATGCATCTTGGCTAGCTAATTTGACCATATCTCGTTCGGTCAAAATTCCAACAGGCTTTTTATCTTTTGTTAAAACAACGCAGCTGATGCGCTGAGTGTTCATTAAACTAAGAACTTCTTGAAACGACACTGAACAATCACGCGTATGGACATGCTGTGTCATTGAGCCTTCAACCTTTTTCAGCTCAACAAGATATTCCATCCCCATGTGATGTAAGAAATCACCTTCACTAACAAGACCGATTAGCGTCCCATCATCATCAACCACAACCAAGTGCCTTACACGATGCTCACTCATTAACTGATACGCAGCGCCATAACCTAAATTTGGAGACACTGTCAGTACTGGCTGACTCATCACATCGCTTAATAGCAGACTAGAAACTTTCTTTCTCTCGACCATCAATTTAATGGCATCTTGCTCAGTAAAAATACCAACCGGTTTGTTTGCTTCGTCAATGACTACAACACTGCTGATTGAACGAGATTGCATACCCAACAGCACGATTGACAGCAGTGCCGTAGGAGCAAACGTAATAACTTCATGAGACAGAATTGTCTTAAGGGGGACAGAATCTATTTCAATCTCGTTCAGGTTCATAGAATACAACTTTTAATAGTCAAATATAGAGCATAGTCGATTATATATATCCTATAACCAACAAACATTGATATGGTCCATCAATCCCCTCAACCATAGTGTTTTCTATAAGTTAAAGCACCCGATTTCGCTCTTTGAAATATTTCCCTTTTCAAAAAACCGAACGATAAAACATATAAACTAATCTTTTCTTGCAAAAAGTTGATGAACTCATTAAAGATTAGCATTGCCTAATATAAATACATATAATACGCCGAAAACAGAAAGTTATTGAGTATTCCGACTAAGGTATCAACAATTTTCATTCAATATGGTTATAATTGTCGACCTCTCTCGACCCCTAACTAAAATTTACGTGGGCAACAATCGATGAAGAAACAGATTCTTTTAGCAGCAAGCTTAATACTAAGCATCAGTGCAACTGAACTTATGGCATCAGATCTAGGCAAAGGCACTCTAGCTTTTGACAAAAAAGACTACGCCACTGCATTTGAAGAGCTAAATACCCTCGCTAAAGAAGGCAACCCTGAAGCCTTAAATATGGTCGGCCAGATGTATGAAAATGGCTGGGGCGTTGACCAAGATAAGAAGAAAGCACTACGTTACTACAAACGAGGCGCTTCAAAGGGGCACATGGGAAGTGTTAATAGCCTACGTGCAATTAAGCATATAGAGTATGTTAAAGAGCTGGAAACTGTCCGTCCCGCAGCAGAAGCTGGCGATTCAGTAGCACAAAATAGATTGGGAACAATGGCTGAGTTTGGATACGGCATGCCGCGTAGCCCTGATCAAGCCATTCAATGGTACCTAAAAGCTGCTGACCAAGGACTTGTTGCTGCTCAACATAATATCGGTCGTAGCTATAATTTTGGTACGGGCGTCGATCAAGACTTCGCCGAAGCAGAACGCTGGTATCGAAAAGCTGCTCAACAAGGCCATACGGATGCGATGTTTTTCTTGGGCACGCTATATTCAAACAGCCACGGTTCTCAAACTGATCAAAATACAAATATCTTAGCTTATGCGTGGATGCACAACGCAGCAGAGTTAGGTAACCGTACAGCGGTCGAAATAGAGAAGCGCTTAGTCATGAAGTTAAATGACAGCGAACTCGCAGAAGCCAAAGAGCTCGCAATGGAATACCGTAAAGAATATATCGGCGAGTAATACTCAGCGACTGTTAGATAATAAGGCGATCAATAGATCGCCTTTTTCATGTCTAGCACTAAGTAAACCCAATTTTTTTCATTAAAAAAAGCTTTCTATTGGTGATATAATAACCACTTATTTTTTCAAGAAACTTTATAAATTTACTAGACCCATTTGACGCTATACGACGACGTTGCCTATGAATAGCGTGAAAACGCCCCCTAAAGAAGTAAAGTTGATTTCTTCCATTAAGAATAAATCCACGATCACTCTAATTGCCGCCAGCCTCTTCACCTATAGCCTTTTTTGGCTATATACATATGAATCGAGCAAGCATATGTGGCTCATGCTAGTCGGAGGGCTACTTGGGCTGACACTTTTCCATGCCTCATTTGGTTTCACTACTGCTTGGCGAAATTTCATCATCAATCGCCGTGGCCAAGGGCTCAGAGCACAGATGCTGATGCTCGCTGTCGCGGTCTGTTTATTCTTCCCAGCACTCGGCGCAGGCGAACTCTTCGGTGAAGAAGTTCGTGGCTACACACGCCCACTAGGATTTTCCGTCATCATTGGTGCTTTTATCTTTGGTATTGGTATGCAATTAGGTAACGGATGCGCTTCAGGTAATCTATACCACGCAGGCGGTGGGCAATTTCGCGCAATTCCCAGCATCATCGGCTTCATCGCTGGAGGGTTATGGGCAACTGCCGATTACGAATGGTGGATGCAACTGCCTCAGTTAGCTCCCGTTTCTTTAATTGATACAGCCGGCATCACCAGCGCCATTATTATTAACCTATTAATCTTTTCTCTGATAGCAGCTTTTACCATATGGCTAGAGAAACGAACACATGGCGCTATTGAAAGTGAGTCCACCTTTAATAATTTAAGTAATTGGCGACGCTATCTTCAAGGCCCGTGGCCATTTATATGGGGAGCGGTTGCATTAGCAATACTCAACTTTGTGACGCTTGCTCTCACAGGACGACCTTGGGCTGTTGCCGTCGCTTACCCCCTATGGGGCGCTAAACTCGCGATGTTACTCGAAATAGAACTTGAGCTCGATTTCTGGACCTATTGGCTACAACCAGGACGCGAAACCGCTTTAGGTGAGGCGCTGACCAGCGATGTTAATTCTGTAATGAATGCCGGCGTACTTCTGGGTGCATTTTTAGCCGCCTCACTAGCAGGTAAATTCTCCTTTGAATGGCGTTTACCTTTACTTCACTGGGTCGCAGCAATTCTAGGCGGATTAATGCTTGGCTATGGCGCCACCATAGCATTTGGCTGTAATATCGGTGCCTATTTTGGTGGCATTGCCTCTGGCAGCTTACACGGTTGGCTTTGGTTAATATCCGCATTCGCAGGAAGTTACCTTGGAAGTTACTTAAGACCTCTGTTTAAGTTAGATGCAAATACATCAACACGCAGTGCGTGCTGATAAATTCTAGACATCAGATGCCTAAGCCTTAAACTAGCTCACTTTAACGGCACCAACCCGTTTGTTGATAACAACTCAACTTTATTCAAGAATTAAACACAGTAGATTTTTATGACTCGACCTTTTAAAGAAACCTATTCAGATGTAAAAACAGCCAGCCCAATGAAACGTTTAGGGGCTTTCATCTACGATATGTTACTGATAATCTCGCTACTCATGGTCGCTACAGGGATTGTGACAACCGCTTTTAATGCAGGTGAAGCGGTCGAAGGACCTCTATTTCAATCGTTCCTATTTATATTGACCTACCTATTCCTTTCCTTTTTTTGGATGCGCAACGGCCAAACATTAGGCATGCTAGCTTGGCGTCTAAGAGTACAAACAACAGAAGGGAATCGTCTTAATTTCAGCCAATGCTTACTACGCTACATAGTAGGCATATTTTCCATCGGAGCCGCAGGAGCAGGTTTTTTATGGATGTTTATCAATAAACAGAAAATGACATGGCATGATCTAGCATCAGGTACTCATGTGGTTGAGCTGCCCAAGAACGCTAAGGTTTTGGAATAAGGCACGCCATTAAATTAGGGAACCTGCGAACAAGTCCCTGACTTTCTCAGTGGGCACTACGGGGCATATTCGCATTTTTCTTAGATTGTGGTGACAATAATTGCATTTTTCCAATAGCTTTTAACACTTACCATGCAACCATAACCATTAAGCGCTGCCTGTTTATATTTGAGCATCCGATTAAATTCGTTCAATGATCGTTTTAGCCACCCTTTTGCAAGAATGGATGATCCAGATACTAAATTCACAATGAGCTCTTTCATACTTCCATTACACCGGGAAATTTCATTAAGCATTTCCTCCACCGCCAATACAGTGCGCTCATTAAACGATGATATATTTCTCTGTATAGACGTATCACGACCTATTGTGAACTCAATAATTTCATACAGATCGCGTTTTTCTTTTTCAGTCAGCATTATGTCTTAATCCTTTAAGAATAGTTTCCATTCTACTGTCACTGACAGCATTAAAATCAATCACAAGCACTTGAGAAGGCTCAATTTTATTGACAACAAAAGCCACAGACTGGTTATCACCTTTGGCTAGAAATATGTATACCTCATTGAATTCTTTCTTTTCGATATGAAAGCCCCCTAAACGATATTTATATACATTATAAGAAGCAATAAACTTTTTCTTCGATCGTTCAGATACTGAATGGGGAGCCTTTACCCCCAATATAAACTCTGGGTACAACAACAGATCAAAGCTAGTATCTAAACCTTCAAGATCACGGGTTATAATTCCAAATGACACATACGCCTCATCATCAAATTTCAAAATAATATCTGATGCTTTGGCAATTTTAGTATTCTGAAAAAAGCTAACAGGCAAATCTAAGTGATAACTAGAACTGAAAACCAGCTGCAAATTTGAAGTCTTTTCACCTAACGACCCACACCCTGAAAGCATTAAGACTAAAAAAAAAGGAAATAAAATACTAAACAGTCTTTTTTTCATTACACATCCTTGTAATTATATAAATAAACTTAGTCCAAAAATTAGAAAACAGTTTTCATATATAAGCAAACACGCCTTAAAGAGCATATATAGAATCAGGAACTCATTACTTCGCCCGATTAAGCAACCAGAAGCCAAGCGCGGTACAGATAACAATAGGGGTCATCACAGCGATAAAAGGGGAAAACCCAAACACTGCGCTTGTTGGCCCTAAAATATCCTGAGTAAGCTTAAATGTAAGTCCGACAATAATGCCCGTAATCAAACGTTGACCTAGAGTCACGCTTCGTAAAGGGCCAAAAATAAAAGATACAGCCACCAGTACCAAGGCGAAGACAGCAGCGGGAAGTAGAAGCTTTGTCCAAAATGCCACCCTGTATTGAGAAGATGCAAGACCTTGCTCTTCCAAATAAGAGCTATAAGACGCTAACCCTGACATCGATAAGTTTGCAGGCTTAACCATAACAACTTTTAGCAACTCCGGTGTTAAACCACTACTCCAAGTTTCCTTTTTAAGTAAATCTGTCGATAATCCAGCTAACTCTGGGCTAGAAACATCACTAGACTTAGGGAAACGGGTTTCTCTAATGTTTTTAAGCTGCCACATTTGTCCATCATAATGTCCCGTTTTAGCATAGCTAGCACGTGCTAATGTCATATCATCATTAAATTCATAACGCGTTACGCCACGAACTGTTCCATCAGGAATCACCGCATTGATCTGTAAAAAGGTCATCTCATCACGATGCCAAACACGACTCGCGTCACTAATAATACTGTTACCCGTCTGCATCACCTGCCGATGACTCTGGGCACTCTGTTCAGAATGAGGAACGACAAACTCCCCTAGACTTAATGCCATCACGATGATCACAAGTACTGGTTTCATAACGGCTACAATAATTCCGAATGTAGAGATGCCCGCCGCACGCATCACCGTCAGTTCTGAACTTGAGGCCAGAATACCTAAACCTAATAGACATCCAATTAGACTAGATAATGGGATAAACTCATACAAACGACGAGGGCCCGTTAAGGCAACATACTTCAGCGCCTCACTAAACGTATAAGCCCCTTCAACATCCTTCATCTCCTCGACCAATGCAAACAGCATGTCTAACCCAGCGACGACTAAAAGCACGATAAAAAAACCGCCTAGAACATGCCGAGCAACGTAAAGATCAAGTATCTTCATGAACGTTTTTTCCAAAGTAAACGTAAAGTAGGTACTGGTATTTGGTTATAAAGGCGACTCCAAAAACCGCCCAATAAAATCATATTTAGGGCCAAAATAATAAAACCAATATGAACCATCCAAATAGCAAAGGCACTTTTATCACCTTCGCTAACATCGCTTGTCACACTACTCAAAATAGAGATATACATGAGATAGATTAAAATCGAAGGAACTAAACGTGCGAAACGCCCCTGTCGTGGATTCACTCGACTTAAAGGTACCGCTAACAACATAACAACCATAGCTAATACAGGCAAAGACAAACGCCAATTCAACTGTGCTTGATGACTAGGTTCTTTAGATTGCCATAGCTCAGATGTTGGCAACGCCTCAACGTTGTCATAGCGTATTTCTCTGTTTTTACGTTCAATTTCTGTTCCGTAATTATCAAACCCTAACTCAACATAATCCCCTAAACCTGGATTACCCTCATAACGATAACCATCGGCTAAAACAAGAAAGCGCTGATCACGCTCAACATCCGTTAATGTATTACCACTTTGCGCCAGCGTAATTTGTACACGTTTAGTGCTTTTATTACGATCGGCCATAAAGATCATGCCTAATTGGCCATCTTTACCCACTGAATCCGTATATATGACCCGACTACTAGACTCTTGGCTTTGAAAACGCCCCGGAACCAGACTTTCGAGCTCACTACGATTTTCCTGCTGATCAAAAATCTTATTGGTTTCAGATGCACCAAAAGGTGATACAACGGTTGATAAACCACCCACAACCAATGCAACTAATAACGCGGGCCCGGTCGAATACGCAATAAGACGTCGACGACTCATACCGCAGGCCTCAAGTACAGTCATCTCACTTTCAAGATACAAACGCCCATAACCCAGCAAAAAGCCGAGAAATAAACCTAAAGGAAGGATTAATTCAAGAAAGCCAGGAAGGCGATAGAGCATGATAGAGAACAAAACACTTGCGTCTAACTCCCCAACCGCGGCCTTAGATAGATACTTAACAAAACGCCCACTCATAATAATGACAAGTAGAACAGAGCTCACAGCGAGCATACTCAACAGCACTTCACGTGCTAAATAACGAAAAACGATCACTCTATGTCCTTGCGATAACTGTTACCGACACAAAAATGGTTTATATTATGCGGCATAAACATTAAACAAAGCGGATTGTTATAAACCAGCTGGGCCCTTATATATGAAAACGAATACTAAAACTTATTTAGTATCGGGTCACTCAGCTATATAGTATCCAGCATTATCCTTTAATCCGCAGACAATGTCTTGTTCAGACGCTAACGCGACTCAAGTTGGAGCCAACATGGATTTTGAAATTGTAAACGGTGATATCGCATCACTAGAAACAGAATGCCTTATCATCGCAGTAGAAGCAGATACAACGTTATCCCCTGCCGCTAAATTAGCCGATGAAGCCAGCTCTGGTTATATCACTGATATCCTTCAAGGTGGCGACATCAGTGGTAAAAATGCAGAAACATTACTTTTACATAAAGTACCGGGGTTAGCTGCAAAACGTGTTCTTCTTCTTGGCTTTGGTAAAGAAGACGAACGAAATAACCGTAATTTGCGTAAAACGGTAACTGCTGCAATGGGTATCATCAAAAGCACAGCCGTTAAAAATGCGGTTTTTGCTGTTGATTGCGTACTGTCTGATGACCCTGATCAATACCGTCAACTTCGTCACTTAGTTGAATGGAGCGGTGCTGAACTTTACAAATATGACGAAACCAAAAGTAAAAAGGCAGACCCTCTTAAATTAGAACAGATCTCTCTGCTTATTAGTGAAGAAAACTCAGACCTAGCGGAAACAGCCCTACTAGATGGCACAGCCATTGTTAACGGCATGAGCTTAGCTCGTGACCTAGGCAACCTGCCCGGAAACATCTGTACACCGACTTATCTTGCTGACCAAGCACTTGAACTGGACGACGAATTTGACGCGCTAACAGCAACGATTGTTGACGAAGATGAGATGAAAGAGTTAGGCATGCACTGCCTACTATCTGTCGGTGTCGGCAGTGTTGAACCTTCAAAGCTTATTGTTATGGAATACAAAGGCGGACCTGAAGGTGAAAAACCACATGTACTTGTCGGCAAAGGTATCACATTTGATACAGGCGGCATCTCCCTTAAAGGAGGCGCTGGTATGGACGAGATGAAATACGACATGTGTGGCGCTGCCAGTGTATTCGGTGCTATGACATCCATCAGCGAAATGGCGTTACCTATCAATGTAGTCGGTATTGTTGCAGCGGCAGAGAATATGCCAAGTGGTAACGCGACAAAGCCTGGCGATATAGTAACAACCATGTCTGGTCAGACTGTCGAGATCCTTAACACTGATGCCGAAGGCCGCTTAGTTCTTTGTGACGCCCTAACTTATGCTGGTCGTTTTGAACC
This sequence comes from Neptuniibacter sp. UBA6509, assembly GCA_002435145.1. Taxonomy (GTDB): domain Bacteria; phylum Pseudomonadota; class Gammaproteobacteria; order Pseudomonadales; family Balneatricaceae; genus Neptuniibacter. The sequence goes on along the minus strand of DJLT01000120.1, from coordinate 9,225 downwards.
TGCATCAGTGGTTGATATCGCAACATTAACCGGCGCTTGTATTATCGCACTAGGTCACCACGCTACAGGCGTATTGACTAAACATGATGATCTCGCAAAGGAATTGATTGAAGCAGGTAATCAAGCATCAGATAAAGCTTGGCAGCTACCTCTTTGGGATGAATTCCAAGAGCAGCTAGATTCAAACTTTGCAGATATCGCTAACATTGGCGGCCGTCCTGGCGGCACAATTACAGCAGCCTGCTTCCTTTCACGCTTCACTACTGAATACCGTTGGGCGCACTTAGATATCGCGGGTGTTGCATGGCACAGTGGTGGCAAAGCGAAAGGCGCTACCGGTCGCTGTGTTCCTCTATTGACTCAGTACCTGCTTAACCAAGCAGCTGACGAAGAGTAAGTAAGTAATCACATGACCAGTAAAGCTGATTTTTACGTTCTGCCTTCAAGCGATCCAGATGCTCGGGCTCGCTTCCTTTGCCGCCTTGTTGAAAAGATTCGTGCTCTAGGGCATGAGATATTCATACAAGCTAGCAATGAAACTGAAGCTCAACGTATAGATCAGCTTCTCTGGGAATATCGTCCAGAGTCATTTATTCCACATAGTTTGACAAACGAAACAGATAACGCCGGGGTGAAGATTGGCTGGGACAGTCAGCGACCTCAGCATCAAGATGTTTACGTTAATCTTGATTTAGGTATTCCAGAAGATGCTCTAAAATACGATCGCATTCTGGAAATTGTCATCCAGAGCGAGGACATACTTACTGCCACTCGCAGTAACTATAAGATCTATCAAAAAAACAGTGTCAAAATTGATATGCATGATATGAGAAAGAAATAAATTTCTTACAGGCTTTTATTCTGCCCCCCCCCCGCTCCTCGCCTTTTAGCGCTCCCCCCTCACGATTGATCAATCATCAGCAGAAAAGGCTTATTTATCACTTAGAAGCTAACCTCTTACAGATCTCAAAATAATAGCTCCGCTTACAGAGTGTACTTCCTATACCGCACGGTCTAGGTTTGGGCGTAAAAATATACGCTGAAAAATCAGACATTTCTCGCCATTCCCTCGCCACCAGCCAGCTTTAACCTGTATAATGCCGGGTTTATTTGTGCTTCCCAATACATTCAGGGAAGCCCCAATTGACTGATTTTCGGAAGCACTAGAGCGCCATGGAAACTACTTACCAGCCGCAAGAGATCGAAAAATCCTGGTACAAAACCTGGGAAGACAACAACTACTTCGCCCCTTCAGGCGAAGGTGACTCCTACTGCATAATGATTCCGCCGCCAAACGTCACTGGCAGCTTACACATGGGTCACGCTTTCCAGCATACAATCATGGATGCCCTAACACGCTATAAGCGTATGCAGGGTAAAAACACACTATGGCAGGTGGGTACAGACCACGCAGGTATCGCAACACAGATGGTTGTCGAGCGTAAGTTGGCGGCAGAAAGCCAGCAAACACGCCATGACCTAGGCCGTGATGCGTTTATCGAAAAAATCTGGGAATGGAAAGAGGAATCCGGTGGTACCATCACTAACCAGATGCGCCGCTTAGGTAACTCCGTAGATTGGCCAAGTGAACGTTTCACAATGGACTCCGGCTTCTACCATGCGGTGCAAGAAGTTTTCATCCGTCTGTATGACGAAGGTTTGGTTTACCGTGGTAAACGCCTCGTAAACTGGGATCCAAAACTTCACACCGCGATCTCTGATCTAGAAGTAGAGAACAAAGATACCAAAGGTAAAATGTGGTACCTACGTTACCCATTAGCTGATGGCGCTAAAACAGCATCAGGTGAAGAGTTCCTTGTTGTTGGTACGACTCGTCCAGAAACCATGTTAGGTGATACCGGCGTTGCGGTTAACCCGGATGATGAGCGCTATAACGATCTGATCGGCAAAGAGATTATTCTTCCATTAGTTGGCCGCCGCATCCCTATCGTAGGTGATGAACATGCTGATATGGAAAAAGGTACCGGTTGTGTAAAAATCACGCCTGCACATGACTTCAACGATAATGAAGTTGGCAAACGCTGCAACCTACCCATGATCAACATCCTAACCTTTAATGCGGATATTCGTGATGAAGGTGAAGGCTTTAACACTGATGGCACACCTAACAACGATCTTGAAACAACAATCCCGGAAAAATACCGTGGTATGGAACGTTTCGCTGCGCGTCGTCAGATCGTAGCTGACTTCGAGGAAGCCGGCTTACTGGTTAAAATCGAAGAGAACGACATGACTGTACCTTACGGTGACCGTGGTGGTGTTGTTATCGAGCCGATGCTAACAGACCAATGGTTTGCCGATGCTAAGACACTGGCAAAACCAGCGGTAGATGCCGTTGCTAACGGCGACATTAAATTTGTCCCGCAGCAGTATGAGAACATGTACAACGCTTGGATGAATGATATCCAAGACTGGTGTATTTCGCGTCAGCTATGGTGGGGCCACCGTATTCCAGCGTTCTATGACAACGAAGGCAATGTTTATGTTGCTAACGACAAAGAGAGCGCTCGCAAAAAATACAACCTAGACCCTGAACTTGAACTACGCCAAGACGATGACGTATTGGATACTTGGTTCAGTTCTGCACTATGGACATTCGGAACACTAGGCTGGCCTGAAAACACTCAGCGCCTACAGACATTCCATCCAACGGATGTACTGGTTACCGGTTTCGACATTATTTTCTTCTGGGTAGCTCGCATGATCATGATGACCATGCACTTCATGAAAGATGAAGATGGCAAACCACAAGTACCGTTCAAAACCGTTTACGTTACCGGCCTAATCCGTGACGAAAATGGCGACAAAATGTCTAAGTCCAAAGGTAACGTACTTGACCCATTGGATATGATCGACGGCATCGAGCTGGATACACTGTTAGAAAAGCGTACCGGTAATATGATGCAGCCTCAACAGGCGGCTAAAATCGGCAAGCGTACCGAGAAAGAGTTCCCAGAAGGCATTCAAGCCCACGGTACCGACGCCCTTCGTTTCACCCTTGCTGCACTGGCCTCTACTGGCCGTGATATCAACTGGGATATGAAGCGTCTAGAAGGCTACCGTAACTTCTGTAACAAAATCTGGAACGCAGCGCGCTACGTTCTAATGAATACAGAAGGCGAAGATTGCGGTCAAAATACAGCAGATAACGCAGCAATGGAGCTATCTCTAGCAGATCGCTGGATCACAAGCCGCCTGCAAGCAGTTGAAACTGAAGTGGTTAAACACTTTGATGAATACCGTTTCGATATGGCGTCCAAAACCCTTTATGACTTCATCTGGAACGAATACTGCGGTTGGTACTTAGAGCTATCCAAGCCTGTATTGTGGGATGAAGACGCTTCTGCAGAAGCTAAGCGTGGCACACGCCACACCTTAGTACGCGTGCTTGAAGTTCTACTTCGCCTTGCTCACCCAATCATGCCGTACATTACGGAAGAGATCTGGCAGCAAGTGAAAGGCTTAGCCGGTAAAGATGGCGATACCATCATGAACCAGCCTTATCCTGTTGCAAGCACCGGTAAACACGATGCCGCAGCGGAAGCCGAGATCGAATGGCTTAAAGGCGTTATCACGGGTGTACGTAACATCCGTGGTGAAATGGGTATATCCCCAGCTAAAGAGATAACCGTAATGCTACAAAACGGCAGCCCTGAAGACTTAACACGCCTAGAAGCGAACCGTACCTTCTTAAGCAAGCTGGCCGCATTGGAAAGCATCACATGGCTGAATGCCGGTGATGAAGCACCGATGTCCGCTACACAGCTTGTTGGCGATATGGAAGTACTCGTGCCAATGGCAGGCCTGATTAACAAAGACGCCGAGTTGGCCCGCCTACAGAAAGAACTAGACAAGCTACAGAAAGATATCGGCCGAGTGAAAGGTAAGCTAAGCAACGAGAAGTTTGTATCTAATGCACCTGAAGCGGTTATCGCTAAAGAGCGCGAAAAGATGGAAACAGCTCAATCTGCTTTTGATAAGCTACAAGAGCAGTACGCTAAGATCGAAGCGCTTTAAGCTTCAGTTTACTAACTGGCAGCAACAGAACAGTAACTAAGAGTAATTCATTAAATTGAACTCTTAAGTTACCAAGCAAAAGGCCTAATTTCGGTACAGCACTGAGATTAGGCCTTTTAGCTTCTGCGAAAGGCCATACCTTGCCCTCTAACCACCTAATTCGATTACGAACCCCTAACCTAAATAGCGTATTAATTTACATATAAAAAAGCCCTCCATAGTTATAAATCTAACTATCAAGGGCCACTTAAAAAGCTTCTTTTTAAAACCTAATCTGTCTCTTTCGACCACTCAGGTCTTTTATTCACACTTGCAGCAAGCCTTAGCGATCCAATAATCGATACTAAAAATCCGGCCTGCACCAGTAAAGAATAAACTAAACAACATGATGAAATAAGTAATCGCAAATTCGATCCCGTTATTAAGAATAACTACAGACCCCTTTTCCGTTAACCAACTATAGTTACCATGCTCATTTAATATGCTTTTGACTGCCCCCAATCGCTCTTGAGCATCCATCACACGCTCGTTAGCCAACCAACTACCGCCATCAGCTATGGCCAACCAGCCGTTGTCCCAATGCACCGCAAACGCAGCCACTAGCATCGTCATCATAAGTGGAATACTTACCCATCGCACAGCTAAACCGACAATCAAAAGCACCCCACCGACAAGTTCAGTTGTCGCCGCTAAACCAGCCAGTAGTTCAGGCATTGGCAAGCCTAACCCCCAATCAGGATTTCCAAACCAAGCCGCGGTATCTTCAAAATGAGAAAGTTTATTCCAACCCGCCTGCATGAATACAGGCGCTAGGTATAAACGCAGTAACAGTGGCGCCAAACCATCTGCGCAACGTGTACTATTTAAAATATCTTGTAGTCGATTAGCCAAATTCATAACTGCATTAGCCATATACGCACCTTTGATTAATATGCCAAATCAAGGAAGCTATCAATAGGCTCCCAGTGCTTGGCATTTTATAATTATATTTTTGTTCCTAAGAGAATCCCTTTAGAGCGCAAATGCTCCATGGTCTGTAAACCACCAGATACAACTTGCTCAACTTGCGGGTGATTCATCTCTTCAGCTATTTGCTCTAAAGCGGCTGATCCTGTTAGCTGCTCATCCTCTGAAAGCAGATACAATAAACGTCCAGTTACGGAGTTCACCTCCATAAAATTAACTTCATCTTCCCTATTACGATAAACGATTAAAAAAGTCGGTGATTCAGAGGGCGTATTCGGTTGAAAATCTGGCCGAATACAATGCACTGGAAACTGATAAGACAACAGCCACGCCAGAGGGGACTGAACTGGATGCCTCTCTAACAAATCACCATTGGCATCTACATTTTGCACAGGCAACTCAATCGTTGAAGCATCTAACGCAAGCTCGACCCATTCATAATGAATAAGCTCTTCAAGAAAAACAGGATCATCATCGCAAGCAACGTATTCATTATTGATATACGCTATAAACTCTTCACCTATCTCTAAAAAATAGGGAGTATGACAACGGTGTGTATCAAAAAAGCCTCGCGCTAAACGTAGCCAATACGCCTGCGAACTAATCTGCTTTAATACGGGAAAGTTCCCAGATAGAAACCCTTCAACGTTGTTAAAAAATAGATCTCTGTAGATCGCCATTCTGCGATCTTCAATATCTGAAGGAGCTGCATTTTTGTCAGGATTTCGGATATGAGCTGCAAACTGATATTGCAGAGTCTGAAAATGAGGCTGTTCAGGCGACGGTTTGTGCATGACTCATCTTCCATTGGTTTTGATAAAAACGAACCTGCTGAACTTCTTCCAACAACTCTGCCATTGGAGGAATGTTAAAGTCACGCTCAAGCAGTGTAGGCAACAAACCAAACTGTTTATAAGTTTGCTGTAAAAGCGACCAAACAGGATCAACAACAGGTGCCCCATGGGTATCAACAATAAGATCTTCAGCTTCAGTGTAGTGTCCCGCTATATGTAGATACATAATGCGATCAGCTGGCATCGACTTAAGAAACTCAACCGCATCGTACTTGTGATTAATACTATTCACATAGATATTATTCACATCAAGCAACAGATCACAGTCAGCCTCTTCGAGCACAGCAAGCAAGAACTCCTGTTCTGACATTTCTGATCCTGGAGCCCCATAAAAGGAGACATTCTCCATCGCGATTTTTTGCTCGAGCACATCTTGCACTTGGCGAATACGCTGCGAAACATAAGTCACAGCCTCTTCAGTGAAAGGTATCGGCATCAAATCATAGAGATGCCCATCATCTGAACAGTAGCTCAAATGCTCAGAATAACCACGAATGTTATGCTCTTTCATAAACGCTTTAAGTCGCGTAAGAAACTCCATATCTAAAGGTGTTGGACCACCAATAGAAAGCGATAAGCCATGAGCCATAAAAGGGTGTTGCTCTGTATACTGACGAAACGCTTTACCAAAACGACCGCCTAGCCCCATCCAGTTTTCAGGCGCTATCTCCAAAAAATCGAATGCATCGGGCTCAACTTCTTTTAACGTTTCCGACATACAACGTCGAAATCCAAAACCAGCACCTTCTACAGGATAACTATCTCTGCTCATCTGCCACCTCAAACCTTAAAGATCAAAAGGCCCCGCATAGCAGGGCCCCTGTAAGCTCTACAAAGCTAAATGCGTATTAGCTTTTACCGCCACACTTGCCTTCGCCACATTTACCTTCAGACTTCTTAGCTTTGTCGCCGCCGCACTTACCTTCACCACATTTACCTTCAGCCTTCTTAGCTTTGTCGCCGCCGCACTTACCTTCGCCACATTTGCCTTCAGACTTCTTAGCTTTGTCGCCGCCGCACTTACCTTCACCACATTTACCTTCAGACTTCTCAGCTTTGTCACCGCCGCACTTACCTTCACCGCATTTACCTTCATTCATAGCGACTTGCTGGCTATAACCTGAAGAAAGATCTGTTGCGGCAAAAGGGTTTTCAGCAGCAGAAGCAACTGGCGCAGTCGCCATACCAGCAATAAACGCCGCGCCAACAGCAGCAACCATAGGTTTAACAGTAGAATTATTAGCCATTTTAGATACACCCCAAATTAGATATTATTATCATCTTGCTTATAGTTAAAAAATCTCAGAGCCTGTCACTAGCTCTTGCGATTGTGACTGACACTTTCTCAGAAAGTTTCATTTAATCTAAAATATTATGTTTCCTTAAAAACCATAATAAATAGTTATTTAATAGAACACATTAATAGTGTTTTGTTCCCTATAACTTTGGTTTAAATTATTCATATACTTGAACCTTTATATGAAGCACGCTCTAATTATCAAAAAAGAACCTCTTTTTTTATTTCCATAGACATATTACATAGCGCATATATTTTTATATTTAGGATGTCTTACGATGATCACCCAAGAACAGATCAATTTTGACCAACAACATATTTGGCACCCTTACTCTTCAATGATTAACCCGCCCCCTATGTATCCAGTAGAATCTGCTTCAGGGGTAAGAATAAACCTTTCAGATGGTACAGAGCTTATTGACGGAATGGCCTCATGGTGGTCTGTTATTCATGGTTATAACCATCCGGAACTCAATAAGGCAGCCCATGAACAAATTGATAAGATGTCTCATGTTATGTTTGGCGGCCTTACTCACGCTCCCGCAATAGAACTAAGTAAAAAACTCGTTCAGATGACGCCCACAACTTTGGACAAAGTGTTTCTTGCTGATTCAGGGTCTGTCGCCGTTGAAGTTGCGATAAAAATGGCCATTCAATACTTCCATGCTTTAGGGCTCCCGCAAAAACATAAACTTTTAACAATCAAAAATGGCTATCACGGTGATACCTTTGGAGCCATGGCGGTCTGCGATCCTGTTAACGGTATGCATGAAATCTTTAGCGGCATACTCCCTAAGCACTTCTTTGCGCCTGCACCAGAAACAAAATTCGGTGCTGAATGGCAAATTGCAGACATTCAACCCCTAAAGGATCTGCTCGATCAAAATCATGACCATATCGCTGCCCTGATACTTGAACCTATCGTTCAAGGTGCCGGCGGGATGCGCTTCTATTCTGCAGATTATCTTCGTGAAGCCCGCTTATTATGCGATCAATACAATGTCCTCCTCATAGCCGATGAAATAGCCACAGGCCTTGGCCGAAGCGGAAAACTATTTGCTTGTGAACACGCAGGCATCACGCCCGATATCCTTTGTGTAGGCAAAGCGATCACTGGGGGATATATGAGCTTAGCCGCCACATTAACCACCACCAAAATTGGCGAAACTATTTCAGCAGGAGGGGCTGGCTGCTTTATGCATGGACCTACTTTTATGGGTAATCCTCTAGCCTGCGCCGTTGCCAATAAAAGTTTAGAGCTTTTATTGGAAGGCAGTTGGAAAAATAACGTCCAACGGATTGAAACAGGCCTAAAGGAAGGGCTCTCAGAAGCAAAGACACTCGATAACGTTGCCGATGTAAGGTGCCTAGGCGCTATCGGTGTTATTGAGATGAAAGAAGCGGTAGACACTACCCGCATCCAGAAACTATTTATTAAAAGGGGGCTATGGCTACGACCATTTGGAAAACTAGTTTATGTCATGCCACCCTATATTATGCAAAACGAAGACTTAAACTTGCTAACCAGCGGCATGGTTGATGCCATTGCTAATTACAATTAATAGGACTCATTCATGGCTAGAATAAAAATTGATATGCCTGACAATTATATTTTTTCCACTGAGCTACCTGTCCGCATCAGCGATATTAATTATGGTGGCCATTTAAGCAATGACGCTATACTCGCCATCATCCACGAAGCAAGGGTTCGCTTTTTAAGCCATTATCATTACGGTGAGCTCGATATTGAGGGGCTAGGACTTATCCTGACAGATTCTGCCATTGTGTATAAAGCTGAAGGCTTTCATGGTGATCAACTTCAAATAGATATCGCGCTAAATGACCTAACGATGTACGGGTGCGATATTTACTATCTTATATCCAATAAAAAAACAGCCGTTGAAATTGCACATGCTAAAACAGGTGTTGTTTTCTTTGATTACAAAGAACGTCAGATCCGAGCCGTACCCGAGCCATTTAAAAACAAGGTATTTAAAGACGTATAACTAAAAAGGCCGCTTAAAATAGCGGCCTTTTTAAATTAAAAAAACATTAATCATCCATACCGGC
>DJLT01000067.1 GCA_002435145.1 Neptuniibacter sp. UBA6509 | reverse complement strand
GTTCAAAGATCAACAGCCTCTAGATTTGACATGAATTTCGAGGCGATCTGAATTCACTTTAAGCGTTTTTTAAACTACACCTTGCTCAATCATTGCGTCTGCAACCCGACGAAAGGCAGCAATATTAGCTCCTAATACAAGGTTACCGGGCGCACCGAATTCTCTTGCAGTCTCACTGGCTCGTAGATAAATATCCTTCGTTATTTGTAGTAATTGACAATCGACTTGCTCGAAAGTCCATTTTTGCATACTGGCGTTTTGCGCCATTTCTAACTGACTTGTCGCTACTCCCCCGGCGTTAGCGGCCTTACCCGGACCATAAGAAATACCGGCTTTAAGAAAGTACTCTACCGCACCTTGTGAAGAAGCCATATTTGCACCTTCACTCACCAATTTGCATCCATTAGAAACCAGTGCTTCGGCATCACGAGTTGTTAACTCATTTTGTGTGGCACATGGAAACGCTAAGTCTGCCTTGTATCGCCAAATAGTATGTCCTCCTGAAGGATATTCACTGATCGGAATGAACTGTGCCCTGGGGTGAGACTTTAAGTAACGTAAAAGCGAAGTACGTTCTTTTTCTTTGAGTTCCTTAATAAGAGACAGATCCAACCCTTGCGCATGATATAGCGTACCGGTTGAGTCACTACAGGCAATAGGAGTAGCACCAAGTTGATAAAGCTTCTCCATTGCATAAATAGCGACATTTCCAGCACCGGACACGAGGCAACGTTGTCCTTGTAAGTTTTCGCCTCGTGCATTAAGCATGTGATCTGCGAAATATACTGTTCCATATCCTGTTGCCTCCTTTCGCGCGTACGACCCCCCCCAAAGCAAACCTTTTCCGGTAAGTACGCCCTCATATTTCCCGGTCAGTCTTTTGTATTGACCGAACATGTAGCCTATTTCTCTGGCGCCTACACCAATATCACCGGCAGGCACATCAGTATTGGGTCCAATATGACGATAGAGTTCGTTCATGAATGACTGACAAAAACGCATTATTTCGGCATCGCTTCGTCCTTTTGGATCGAAATTTGCGCCTCCTTTGCCCCCCCCAATTGGCAGGCCAGTTAACGCATTTTTAAATATTTGTTCAAATCCTAAGAATTTTATAATACTGGCATTGACCGAAGGATGAAAACGAAGTCCTCCTTTGTACGGACCAAGTGCCGAATTAAATTCAATGCGGTATCCCTTATTAATCTGTATATTTCCGCTGTCATCTTGCCAGGGCACCCGAAACATAATTTGTCTTTCGGGTTCAACTAATCGCTGTATAATTGAATGCTTCGCATAATAGTTGTTTTTTTCCAGAACAGGTTCCAGAGTTCGCAGGACTTCCTCAACAGCCTGATAAAATTCAGTTTGTGCCGGACTGCTTTGTTTTAGCTGAGAAATAGTAGTACTTAAATAATTCATAAATCAACCTGTTAATGATTACCTTCTAATCACAGACGAGATAACGGACTTTTCTTTTTACTTCTAATATATCAATTTGTTGTTCGCCACTTTTAGTATTCCAGCTAATTTTTTGACCAGCTCTTAAACCTATTAATGCCGAGCCAATTGGTGCGAAAATTGAAATGCCGTCTTCGTATTTATGCATATCCAATGGAAGGCAGAGTGTTTTAGTCAAGTATTTATCAAACTTACTTATTTTAAATGTAACCTGAGAACCTATTGCCACGACGTCTGGAGCAAGATCTTTAATGTTAACGACTTTGGCGCGAACTAATTCTTTTTCTAATTCGTCAAACCTTTCAGTCGGTAATTTAATTTTTCTTAGCTGTTCTTCAATATCACTCAAGTCTTCATATGAAATTGTGATGTTAGGTTTTCTTGACATGATAATCCTTCCTCTTTGAATTAAAAATCACGCGCAGGAGAGCCTTTCCTGTGAGGAAATATAAATTTAATCTATAGCTTTAATTTATTCCGGTACGGTATTTCTGGTTTTAGATAAATAAGAGGCGGCCGAATGCAGAACTGCATCCGGCTTAATTGGGTAAGGTGAGTAAAATGCTCTTGTTGAGATTACAGTGCTTAGTCATGATTTCCTCATTGCTGTCACTGATATTAATACTTAATAAAAAAATAACAAGAACTTTTAAGATTATAACGCTCCGTATTTAAGGAATTAGCAGTGAAAAATTCTGAGTTTTTCGTCATGAGCAATATTTTATTCTTTAAGGTATTTTTCTTGCTGATTTATCAAAGAGTTTATTGGCGTCAATCATCGTTGAAACTTGATTAAACTTCTTGATGCGGCCCGAATAATTCATAATTGATTCGCGATTGACTGACGCCCAAGGCTAATAATTCATGCTTGATAGCAAGCATAAATTGCAAAGGTCCACAGAGATAAAACTCGCCCTCTTTCAGTGGTAAAGAACCTTTAACGTCTTCTATTTTCATTCTTCCGGTAGTTTCATTTTGACTACTGCTAACGTCATTTTCATACCACGTGTGCGACTGCAGGTTCAGAGTACTCTTAACACTCTCAACATGATCTTTGAAAGAATGCTGATTTCGATTTTTACATGCGTGAAGATAGGTCACCGGATGTGCGAAGTTCTCTTTTACTAAAGAATCTAACATCGCTTGCATAGGCGTCAGACCCACACCTGCAGAAATCAATATAACCGGAGTATCAAGTTGTTTTAGATAAAAGTCCCCGGCAGGGGGCATGACCAAGACTTCATCGCCAACATTTATTTTTAAATGAAGATAATTAGACATTACACCACACATTTCACCCAGGCCTTCCCGTTTAACACTAATGCGATAGGATTTTCCATTCGCGGCAGTTGATAGTGAATACTGCCTTATTTCATCATGCTCACTACCATGAGGATGCACCTTTATTCCTAAATACTGTCCCGGTTTATAATCGATAACACTACCGCCATCGACGGGCATTAAGGTAAAACTGGTTACGAGTTCGGATTCGGTCTCTTTTGAGACGACAGAAAAGGCTCTGAAGCCAGACCAGCCCCCCTTTACAGCAGCTCTTTGTTGATACAATTCACTTTCAACTTTAATGAAAATGTCTGCTAATTGACCATATGCAGCTGTCCATGCCTCTTCAACATCAGGAGTAAACGCGTCCGGAGCCAATTCTCTCAATGTCTCAATCAGATGATGTCCCACTATTGCGTACTGTTCGGGCTGGATATTAAAACTGGTATGCTTGTGTGCAATACGCATAACGGCATCTGTCAGTAGCTCTAACTGATCTATGTTGGCAGCGTATGCAGCTATCGCATTAAATAGAGCCGCTGGCTGACGACCTGTTTTTTGATGCGTCATGTTAAATATATTTTTAAGCTCAGGATTATGTAAGAACATTCGGGCGTAAAAATGTTCGGTAATTGCGGTTCCTCCCGAAGCAAGTAGTGGAATGGTCGCTTTGACAGTATCTATATGAGATTGAGTAAGCATTAACATACCTTTAATGACGTTAAGTGTTTGGTAGCTATGAGTAATGCGACTCGTGTGCCAAATTTTATTTCACTTAGTATCAATGTGTTACGAATAACTCTTTAAGCTATGTGTCAAAATGACTCATCACTTAATGAGCTAATTAGGATCGTTTGTGTCATAATGACCTATGCTTCGTGTTAATATAAAATGGTCTCATGAGTAAAATATCTCAATTTAGTTTGGTTAACTTTGCCCTTGATCTGTCCGCCGCAGTTTCGATGAATTGTTTTTATGAAAGTTTGATTTCTGCGGTTTGTGCAACTATTAAAGCAGATGCTGTAGCACTATTGATTTTTCGACACGAGACACTTGTTCCCGTTGCGCAGAGAGGGTTGTCCGATGACGTCATGGGGCGACGGTTTATTCCAGAGCAACATCCACGTTTAAAAGCAATCTGTAGCACGAGGGCGGTCACTCGCTTTTCAGCTGATTCGCCGTTACCAGACCCCTATGATGGAATGATTGCAAGTCATAACCATAATATGAACGTACATTCCTGTATGGGAATTCCTTTATATAAAGATGAAACGTTGCTAGGTGTACTTACTCTCGATAGCCTGGAGCCTAATGAGTATGATGCGCTTGATGCCGCTTCAGTTGACACACTGTCCAGGCTGGCAGCCCGGCTTTTATATGCTGCGTTATATATCAGAGAGTTAAATAAACAGAAGACTCATACTCAGCATGTATTACGGACAATGAATGAGAATAGCTCTGAGCATAATCAGGGTGAAGAAATAATAGGAAATAGTGTTACGACAAAAAAATTAAAGCAGACCATTCGACTGGCAGCTTCGTCCGACCTCACAATTTTGGTGCATGGTGAAACTGGTGTGGGCAAAGAACTTGTTGCCCGTGAGCTACATTATCAATCAAACCGGCGGAATAAACCGCTCGTATATGTAAATTGCGCTGCTATTCCTGTTCATCTGATAGAAAGTGAACTCTTCGGCCACGTGAAAGGTGCGTTTACCAGTGCCGCAAACGACCGCGATGGTAAGTTCTTACTTGCTGATGGCGGAACATTATTTCTGGACGAAATTGGAGAGCTTCCGCTTGAAATTCAGGGTACATTGTTGAGAGTAATACAGAATCAGGAAATCCAGGTGGTCGGTCAGGATAAGAGTCGAAAAGTGGACGTTAGAATTATTGCTGCTACGAATAGAGAGTTAGGGCATGAAGTTCAAAATAAACGCTTCCGGGCCGATCTTTATCATCGTCTCATAGTGTTTCCGATATATGTCCCGCCTCTCAGAGACAGACAAAGCGATGTTCCGCTTCTGGCTGGCTACTTTGCAGAGAAAATGCGGCGAAGTCTGGGACTGCAAAAGTTGATACTGGCTAAAGAAGCAATTTATAAACTGACAGTTTATCACTGGCCGGGAAATGTAAGAGAGTTAGAGCACGTAATATCACGCGCAGCACTTTATGCTCGAGAGAAGAATCCAACCGGAAATACAATAATTGAGCCATCTGACATTACCGGTTTAACCGTGTCTTCAGACTCTTTAACAAGTAAAGACACAGATTCGTCTACCGTATGTTTCGAGACCGATAGCCATACTGACTTACGGGAAGCAACAGATAAATTTCAACGTCAACTCATTATCAAAGCATTGCATCACGCAGAAAACAACTGGTCTAAGGCAGCCAGATCTCTGTCAATGGACCGTGCAAATCTTGTCAGACTGGCGAAGCGCCTTAATATCACCCTAGTGAAAAAGATAAGAACGTAGCTTTTCGTTCACAGAAATTATAGATATTGTCTATACGTTTCCTATATCTGACCTTACAAAGGAATATATGTTAAATACACTAAAACGGTTTTGGGGTTTTCAAAACAACGTAGTTGTATCAGAAAAAGTCGTTGCCACTATCGGTGGAATGCTAGCTATATTTTTATGCTTTTTTCTTACAACATGGTTGCTAGGCACGGAGGGAGCAGCGGCAATTTTACCATCCATGGGAGCGTCAACGGTCCTTCTTTTTGCTGTTCCTCATGGCCAGCTATCGACGCCATGGGCATTCTTCGCTGGCAATATTCTTTCTGCTATTGTCGGCGTTACAAGTGCACAATACATTGAAAATCTCTTTATTGCCGCTCCGGTAGCAGTGTCGCTTTCGATATTTATTATGCACCTATCTCGCTCATTACATCCTCCAGGTGGTGCTACCGCTTTGGCAGCTGTAATTGGTGGGTCTGCGATAACGGATTTAAGTTATTGGTACGTGCTCACTCCAACTATTATCAACTGCATGATTCTGTTTGCTGTTGCGATACTGTTCAACAATCTTTTTCACTGGAGGCGTTACCCGCAAAGTCTTATGCGATATAAGGGGATAGGCTATAACCCTGACACGAGACGCATAAAAATGCGACATATCCATGAGGCAATCAACCGGTCAGAATTGGTTATTGATGCCAGTGACGAGCAAATTAAACATATCATTGACTTAGCTGATACGATTTTACACGAAGAATTAATAGCCGGTTTTGAACTCGAAATGGGCGCATTCTACACAAATAACCAACCTGGGCGTTTATGGTCTGTTCGTCAGGTTGTAGACGAAAGAAAACATAATTGTAAGCATAAGTATTTGCTTATATATAGAGTGGTTGAAGGTGATGGGAAGGGATTCTCCGATTGCTGTACCTATCAAGAATTTGCCGAATGGGCAAAAATGAAAATGACGCCATCGCAAGTTTAGCATGCTGGTTAATAGTCAAACTGATAATTAGCTTGTAGTGGTCAAGTCATTTTGGCCACATCGTTGTAGCTATTCCAATAACGTTTCTCCGATTCATTCGGTGTTAGACCACCGTTGTATGAATGCGGTCTCAGTCGGCTGTAATAGCCATAAATGTAATCACCAATCTTCTGCTTTGCTTCAGCAAAATTCCGGTAACCAGTAGTTGGAACCCATTCGGTTTTGAGACTTCTGAAAAAGCGTTCCATCGGGCTATATCCCAACAATTTCCCCTGCGACTCATACTTTGTGTTAAGCGATACCGCCAAATTAGCTGACGGAATTTTCGGCTCATGTGATGACATCCCTGGTCGCTATGGAACATCACGTTTTTAGGCTTTCCCCGATACCCCCTGTGTCAGGATAGTTGTCGCCTCAGTTTTTCATAAAAATATAACAGGAGCGGTAAGTTAGTTATTAGTGAAGCATTATCCTG
Source organism: Neptuniibacter sp. UBA6509 (assembly GCA_002435145.1). GTDB lineage: Bacteria > Pseudomonadota > Gammaproteobacteria > Pseudomonadales > Balneatricaceae > Neptuniibacter. The sequence continues at coordinate 2,111 of DJLT01000067.1, read as the reverse complement.
AAGACCATAAGAAAACCGTCATTAGAAAGCTGGTTGAAAGTGGCTTATCATTAAGCCAATTCGCAAAGCTAGAGAGTATCAACTTATCTATTTTGTATTCATGGCGAGATAAGTATTTACAAGCAGGTTCTAGTTTGGCAGGTAGCAATAGTTCAGAAGGTTAGTCACCAGAGCAAAAGTTCGCAATTGTTTTAGAAACAGCAGCATTGAGCGAAATTGAGTTAAGTGAGTATTGCCGTGAAAAGGGGCTTTACTCTGAGCAAGTTAAAGAAAAATGACGCGCCCCGTCATAACACTGAAATAAACTTCCTGTAGCGTGAAGTATTCAGTGAAAGAGTCTTCAACGGCTCAGCTTCAAAAACGCTAAATGCTCCAATACGAGTTTTCATGAAGAAATTGAAACGCTATCAATATGAAAGATATGCCATTCTCTGCCAACTCGCCTACCCTGATGCCGACGAGCAATACCAAAAAATCTTAGATCCTTTTTATGAACGCCAGCTAGTCGATAAGTACGGCAGAATGAGCGTAAGAATCTTGTGGGTCGAGAATAAAAAAGAGGTCATTATCGTTTTTCGCGGATCATTGGGGGTAAGAGATTGGCTAGCGAATTTATTCTTCATCCCAAACAAACTCAATCAGTTAAACAGAAAATTCTGGGTCCACTGGGGGTTTGCGCGGCTATTGGCTCAACCTATGTATTCCAGCACTAAGACATCCAATGAAGCATTACCACTTAGAGAGCTACTTGTAAAAGTGCTTGAACCACTTAGGCAGCAAGGCAAGCGCTTTACATTCATTGGCCATTCGTCCGGCGGCGCAGTAGCGGTATTAATGGCTGATTACTTTGAGCGTTTATACGCAAAGTCAGTAAAAAGGGTAGTGACTTTCGGACAGCCCGCAGTGGGCACGCGCTCTTGGTATAAGCACTACACGCTACACCATAGAACGTATCGCATTTGCTGCGATTTAGATGTAATAACCTTTATGCCGCCCTTCCCTTTTTACTTCTGGCACGTTGGCAAGATGCTGTGGCTGCACGATGATAAAATTTACGAAAACACGCCTACCCATAAACGCTTTTTGATGTCGCTTCACAGCTGGTTGTTACGCCCAATTACCTATCACTACATGCGAAAATATATCCGCAACAAGTCGCTTTTCGATGAGCATTAGAACGATCATTTTCGACCTACAGTGCGTAATTTAAAGGTACTTGATTATTCAATCCCGCACAGTACTGCATAAGAGGTAGGCTCAAAGAAATGTCTTCACTGTCAATCAAACGAGCAAAAGCGGCACTCAAGAACGCGTTTATCGGCGACGCGTTGGCTATGCCGGTACATTGGTATTACAACCCAGCAGATATTTATAAGGCATTTCCGTTAGGGATAGAGCAATTTGAGGATGCGCCATCATTTCATCCGTCTTCAATAATGTCGCTACATTCCACGCAGCAAGGTGGGCGCGCGAATAAGGCATCTGCAAATCAAAAAGAGATAGTGGGCGACGTTATTCTCAAAGGTAAAAGGCAGTATTGGGGCAAGGACAACATTCATTACCATCATGGTATGAAAGCGGGAGAAAATACACTCAATGCACATTGCGCGCGTATCGTTTTATCATGCGCACTTAAAGGGTATGACGAAAACGAGTTTTTAACTCAATATATTAGCTTTATGCGCGCTGATGAACCCAAACACCCTGACACATACGCTGAGTCTTATCACAGAGGCTTTTTTGCGAACTTAGAACAAGGTACTCCAGCACACAAATGTGGGGCGGTTACACATGATACGGCTTCAATAGGCGCTTTTGTGTCGGTAACACCTTTGGCGGTAGTAGAAGCAAGCAAAAGCACAGCCCTTGAGGACATCAAACGCCTGTGTCGTAGTCACCTTTATTTAACTCACCCGGATGAGTCTTTAGCATCGGTGTGCGATTTCTATGTTGAGTTAATCTACAAATTAGTGCATCGAGAAGGTGAATCACCCAAGGCCATTTTAGAAGATATTGCCCGTAAATCTGTGCACATGAATTTGGCTGCGATAGCGGCAAAAAGCAAAAGCGATATCGAGATTGTTGGTCGTATGTATTCGCCAGCGTGTTAT
>DJLT01000127.1 GCA_002435145.1 Neptuniibacter sp. UBA6509 | reverse complement strand
GTATTAGTTATGATCTTTAGTAAACTTTTGTAGCGAAGCATAAAGCCTCAAAGAGGCTGCTTTGTGTTGATAGCTGACCTCTCTGTGATCAACTATTCACTTTTTTATAAGAACACTCCTCCATTTATCTTCATTACAATTCTCGTAAGTCGGTGCTGATAATGAGCCATCATTCCCAACCAGATAATTAGAGTTAGGGGTGCTTGGTACTAAAAAGGGTTCCAACCACTTAATTTGGATACCCATTTATTTAAGACTTTCATACTGAGAGACTCGCCCCTTCTAGTGATAACCGGTAGGAACATAGAGAACTCTGCTGAACGTATGATTATGCGATCCGTAGTGCAGATAGAGTCAGAATTAAAAATTTTTATTCTTAAAAAAGTAGTTTACCCATTTCTACTGCTTGGAGGTGGCCTAAGAAATTTTTGTGCTTTTTGGTTAAACACACTTTGAAATAGGAATATAAAAGTGTGTTATAAATGTGTTATGCCTTTTAAGTCATTGATTTTAATGTAGAAAACTATTAGAGCCTATCATTGACATGGTAGAGGTCGGCAGTTCGAATCTGCCTAGTCCTACCAAATTTATACTGATAACTCAGTAGCTTAGAAGCCGAATCTTTTGATTCGGCTTTTTTGTTTCTGGGCGTGTGCCCAGATTGTGCCTAAAGCGTGCCCAGGGCTCTTTTTTCAAATTTACCTTTGACCTCTATATTGCCCACATAAGTTTAGTTAATGGTTGGTTTGAGGACACCCCTCAGAGTGAGATCAATTTGACTCCATCATATTCAAAATAGAATCACTGTTGTTCCACCCCTTGTATGAAATAGTTTCTTGGGTTGGAACAAACACTTTACATCCGTACAGCTATTATCCGTGTTCTTATTAAATTAACTTATTAATTTTCTTTCTTGAAAAATAAACATATTAGTTTATATTTGTATAAAGTAAATTTGTAAGTTGATTATTTTATGCGCTTTCAAGAACAGGTCGGTCAAGAGATCGTTAAACACCGTAAAGCTAAGGTGGGTCATCAAAACGCAATGCAGGCTCTAACCGGGATGAAAACTCAACAATATAACCGGTTAGAAAATGGAGCGGATGTTCGGTTGTCAACGCTCTTTAGGGTAACTGATGCATTAGAACTGGAAATGGCATTGGTGCCTCGTGAACGAATGTTGTTAGTTGATATGGTCCTCAACGCTTCTGAGTCGGAGTTGAAAGAATATAAACAATTTATGCTTCAGCAACTTCAGAGTGAAAAGTCATCAGCTGATTCATCGCCGGAAACTGGAATAGATGCATTGATGAAAGATTTGTCAGATGACTGAGAAACGTCAAGAGAAGGTGACTGCTTTAAATCTTATGCTCCATGACATCCAGATTGGGGTATTGGTTAATTACGCTAACTCAAAAAATATTTTGGTATTCTCTCCTGAGTATCAAAAACTGCATCAAGCTATAAAACCTACCTTCTCTTTAGTTCAGATTGATGATGAGCAATATCTGTCAAATCCCCAAATGAGAACACAGCGTTTACCGCCGGTGTTGTCGAATTTGCTGCCTGAAGGGGCATTAAAAAAATGGTTGGCTCAGGGAATGAAAGTTAGTGAAGACAATGAATTTCCATTATTGGCCTATGCAGGGGGAAATTTACCGGGAGCGCTCAAGGCTCAACCACTAACAGCAGACAATATTCCTTCTTGGGCACTAACCAGTCGTGAGCAAGTCGAGCCTGTATTAATGGATCTAGGAACTCAGTCTCGTAAGTTTTCGCTTGCTGGCGTACAGATAAAGTTTTCCTCTGCATACCAGGATGGGCGTTATAACATCGATTCGGATTTTGAGGGCGACAATTGGATCATTAAAACCCCATCAACCATCCACCCTTATGTTCCTGAAAATGAATACACTGTTATGCGTTTAGCTGAAGTCATCGGTGTTGAAATACCGGAGATCAAGCTGGTGGACCTCGATGAGTTGAAAGGTCTTCCTGATATTGCCCTTCCAAATGAATCACATGCTTTTGCCATTAAGCGGTTCGACCGAACAGAAAAAGGTAGGGTTCATGCGGAAGACTTTGCTCAGATTTTTAACCTCTATGCCAGTGAGAAATATGACAAGGCTAACTATGAAATGATAGGTAGAGTCTTATATAAATATTCAAGCATTAGAGATGTTCAACAGCTGGCTGTTCGTCTTCTTGCAAACATTATGCTTGGTAACGGTGATGCACATACCAAGAACTTCTCTGTGATTTATCCTGATCGTATAAACCCTGAATTATCACCCGCATATGATATTGTTTTTACTGCAGCATACATTCAAGGTGAGAGTGATATTGCGCTGAATATGGCCAAAGAGAAAAGTTGGTATCGACTCTCACTTGCTCACTTTGAGGAATGGTCGAACAGAATCGGAGTGCCTTGGGCTGCTGTTAGGGAATCCCTAAACAGTGCAATCGAGAAATCAAAGGCATGGCCTGAATTGCTGCTTAACTTGCCGATGCATGAAAAGCACAAGGAGAGTCTGAAGGCTCATTGGGCGAAACTTCATGCTGATTTCAGGCTGTTCTGATATGTTCAAGAAGGTTGATGAAAAAACTGCTTATTGACCCTAAAAGGTAGAAATGGAAGGTAAAAAGCGTAGAGGCCAAATCAGTAAAAGTGAAACTGAACATGAGTTGTCGAATCTGAATGGGGTCTGGTCGTGGCTGAAAATCACCTGATTTACCTGAGGTCAGGATATGTCTAGATATAAAATTTGCAACGCAGGTTTTAAAAATATCACTGAAATAGATGCTAGACTTTTGGAACTTGAAGAAGAGAAAAAGTTACTTTTAAGTATCAAAGACTAGCTACAGCAGTCCTCGCCCATCACTCCTGTTTCAAATTCGTATTCGCCTGAACAAAAAATAGAGATTTTCCGAAGTTTATTTCGTGGGCGTACCGATATCTTTGCTACCCGCTGGCAAAACAAACAGGGACGAAGTGGTTACTCTGTTGCATGTAATAATGAGTGGGTGCAGGGAGTCTGCTACAAGCCTCGCGTTAAGTGTCAGGATTGTAATCATCGACAATTCACTGAGCTAAATGATCAGATCATTTACCAACATTTGGCCGGGCAAAAAATCATTGGGCTTTACCCATTAATGCACGACAACACTTGTTTTTTTCTTGCCGCAGATTTTGATAAAGGAAAGTGGCAAGAAGAAGTCAAAGCAATGTCGGTAGCTTGTCGCTGCTTTGAGATACCACATGTGATTGAGATTTCCCGTTCCGGGAATGGGGCGCACCTTTGGATTTTCTTCAAGGAAAAAGTGCCTGCTAAGGAAGCAAGATTACTTGGCTTTGGACTTCTTGATAAAGCAATGGAGGTTTATCCAAATTTATCGTTTGATTCTTATGATCGGTTGTTTCCAAATCAGGATATTTTACCTGAAGGTGGGTTTGGCAACTTAATTGCACTGCCTCTACAGCGTGAAGCAAGGCTTTCTGGCAATAGCTCATTTGTTGATGCTGATCTCAACATTATCCCGGACCAATGGCAGTATCTTGCTCAGGTGGATTTTATTTCTCATCAGAATTTGAGCAAACTGCTCACACTCGTTTTACCCAGCTCAACGCTATTCAACGATCAAGAGGTGATTGAACAAAGGCCTCCCTGGGAGATAACAGCGAAGACAAAACCTCTCGTGTTAGATACCCCTCCAAAGGCAATTGTTCTTACGCTCGCAAATCATATCTACTTGGATTTGAGTGAATTGCCAAGCGCATTGGCGGCAAGATTGAGACGGTTGGCCAGTTTCTCAAACCCTGTGTTCTTTAAAACCCAGGCTTTACGCTTTTCGACTTACGGTATCCCAAGATTTATTTCCTGTGCCCGAATAGAGCAAGGCTATTTGGCATTACCCAGAGGGTGTATAGATGAGGTGCTTGCGCTGTTAAGTGAACATCAGATTGATGTCCGGATAGACGATAAGCGAGAGGGTGGCGCCAAACTCAAAAAAGTGAAGTCATTAGTCCAGCTCAGAAAGAACCAGAAAGCTGCGGTTATGGCAATGAGTAAGCATGATGTAGGCATTCTTCATGCGCCTACGGCCTTTGGTAAGACCGTTACGGCGATCGGTATGATTACCAAGAGGAAAACCAATACATTGGTGCTTGTTCACAGTAGGCAATTGCTCGATCAATGGAAAGAACGGTTAAACTCATTCCTGCCAGATATTGAAGTGGGTATGATTGGTGGTGGTAAGAAAAAACCAACCGGTGTTATCGATATTGCTACTTATCAAAGTCTCATCAACAAAAAAGAAAATACGATTTCAGAACTGGTTCAGGACTACGGGCATGTCATTGTAGATGAATGCCATCATGTTTCTGCTCCACGCTTTGAAATGGTGTTGAATGAAGTCAGAGCTAAATATGTACTTGGCCTCACAGCGACACCAGAAAGGCAGGATGGTCACCAAAAGATTATATTCATGGCCGCAGGTCCAATTCGTCACAAAGTAAAAAGTACCTCTGAAGATAAATTTGAACAGCAAGTCATTGTTCATCAACTATATGATTCTCCGCCTCGGCAGCTTATTCAGTCAGAAGAACGGCCTAAAATATCGGATGCATATCGGTGGGTTATGGAGAACACCGGACGCACTCAACGGATCATCGAAGATGTTCTTGATTGTGTTCAGCAATCGAAATATCCCATCATTCTGACTGAACGCCGTGAGCATGCTGAATCAATTAATGTTGTGCTACTGGAAAAAGGAATAGACTCTGTTCTGTTAAAAGGTGCAATGCGTGCGGCAGAGCGTAAAGCAACTGAGGAGCGCTTACCTTCAGCTCAGGTTGTGGTTGCTACAGGGAAGTATGTTGGTGAAGGGTTTGACTTGCCACGATTAGATACCTTGTTCTTAGCTATGCCTATCGCCTGGAAAGGCTCATTAGCCCAGTATGCAGGCCGTATCCATCGAGAGTCTGATGGTAAGGAATGTGTTACCATCCACGACTATGTGGATTGTTCGCTGCCTATGTTGCAACGGATGTTCAATAAACGAGAAAAAAGTTATAAGGCAATGGGATACCGGTTAGAGTATTCAGATACCACTTGAGAGTGGTGCCTAAAACTATAAGTAGATGCCTTCTAATCAACATTTAAGTTTCAGAAATCGCCGATACCGTTAATTGATTACTCTTCGTGATCGTTAAAATAGCTGTAATAAGTTTCTGCCAGGCTATCATGAAAGCCCCATCCGCAGTTAACCGTCTCGGTCACAATATCATATGCTCGCTTCTGAAAATCATTCTGTAAATCTCGCACTATTATAAATTCACATGCAGCGGCATATTGCGATTCCATGCTGCTATAAAAACGGTCATTAATATCACCATAGGTATTGGTGAATTCAACACCGCACTCAACATAAAAAAGCATAATGTCTGCAAGATTCGGGTCTGAGCAGGATACCTTTTTATAGTCTGAGATAGCTTTTTTGGCCACGGATAAACGGCAAGGTGGTTCTGCATACCTGGACTCAGGGAAAAATTCGGCCTTAATAGCTGTTTTGTATTTGTTTAGAACACTTTGATCATCATTAAAAGCTGAGGCTTGGTAGTAATTTTTGACGTCTGGGAATTTTTTATACAGGTCAGCTATCTCATCGATTAGTTCTTTTCTTTCTTTTGTCTTAAGGTGCTGGCGTAAGAGCTTCAAGGACATTTGGGTACCATTTTGTGTATTTGATTTGTGAACCCGGTTCATTCCTCCAAAGGAGAATCGGCTTCAGTAGTCGGACGATTGGTAAGCGTCCTCAGGTTTAAATCCTCTATAAGTGAGCCCTAGATTGTACATGTTGCATAGTTTTGTATTCCAGAAGCCAACACTGACACGTCTTTTTCTGGTAGAGAACAAATATTTAGATGTATAAAAAATGGCATTTTCTATACACGTCATTAATTAAAGTGGACGAGAGCAACGCTACAAGCTGGCTTGACAATAGCAGTTTTGTTGCTATTCTGTGTCCCTAGTCCTAGGACGGGGGACGCTGGTGCGTTTTGTGATATGAAAAGTCAAGATATTCTTCTGCTACTAAAACTGGTATCGCTCGAAAAGCTCGAGGCTAAAGAGGACGGTGTGAGGTCTTCTGTCGAAGTGCTTGCTGAATCTTACTCCAAAGGTTGGCAGGGGTGGGACTTAGATGATGTGGAACAAGGAACCGATCTCAGGCATATATCGTCTGAAGATCGCTATAGTTTCCGTAATCTTGAAGCAATGACTGGTATTAGTAAGTCTCAAGTGAGTGAATCTTTGAAACGTAGTCAGTTAATTAACTTGGTTGTACTTGATCGGAATTCAGGAGTGCCGAAGGTTAATAAAAAAGGTCTGTTGGAGTTTGTAGTCCATGGACTCAAGTATGTGTTTCCGGCTTCCCCCGGAGCCCTTGTCAGAGGCATACCTACTACATTCGCAGCCCCAGTCATGTCAGGGCACCTTATGACAGCGGGAGAGTCGGCTTTTGTATGGCCCGATGCTAGAGGTAAAGAAAAAGGTCAGGCGATAGAACCACTTTATAAAAGCGTGCCTAAAGCTGTTAAGCAAGATGCATATCTGTATGAACTACTAGCGCTGATTGATTCTATCAGGACGGGTAGGCCTAGGGAGGCAAATCTTGCTGCTGAACTTTTTGAAAAGAGGTTGTTTTCATGAACAACTATAATCAGCACAAAGAGATGATAAAAACAGTGGCAGAGGCTTTAGGCCTTGAGCTGCGCAGTAAAATGGCATTCGTCGGAGGAAGTACGACCGGCCTGCTGTTGACGGATGAAGTAACACAGGAAGAGATTCGTTACACGACCGATGTAGACCTTATTGTGAATGTGGTTGGGTTGGCAGGCTGGGAAGAACTTCGGCAGAAGCTAGAAGGCCATGGCTTTAAAGTTTCCATGGAAGATGATGTGACTTGCCGCTTGCGTCTTGGTGAATTAAAGGTCGACTTCATGCCGGATGATTCAGATGTCATGGGCTTCTCTAATCGTTGGTACAGTGAAGCGTTAGCCTCTGCCTCTGATTATCAACTAGAAGATGGTTTAACCATTCGGTTGCTGACATCACCGTATTTCGTTGCAACTAAGTTTGAAGCGTTCAGGGGGAGAGGTGAGGATGACCTTCTGGGTAGCCATGATGTAGAAGATATTATGAATTTGGTTGATGGTCGGGAAGAGTTATTGGATGAAGTCAAAAATAGCTCTCAAGAGCTACAACGGTACATATCTGAGCAGATAACCTATCTTTTGGCACATGATAGCAGACCGTACCTTTTGCAAGATGCGTCTCGTGGAGATTCTGAAAGAGAAGAGATCCTAATTGAGCGGCTTGAAAACCTAGTGGGCTTGGAGGCGCAATGCTGATAAGGAAACTCAGCTATCAGGGGTGTGGGACAGGTGAGAATAGGGACCTCATAGCTTCATTCAAAAAAGGAAACTTTAACTTCTTCTCTTAATTGATGGTGCGACAGATAGTCCTGATTCTGGCAAGTTTGTCCGCCAAATTGGTAATACCCTGCAAAAGTATGTGAGTGTGTTAGACACGGATGACTTAAGCTTTAGTCAGATTAATGATTCGTTGCTACAAGAACTCAAACGTATTCAGAAAACTTTACAAAAAGAGCATATAAGCGATTACGCCAGTCTGCTATTGGTTGTACAGCATGAGAATTTAATGCTGGTCAATAATTGGGGTGACTGTTTGCTGGGTCGAATCAATGGCGCTACTACAATTGATTGGTTGACAGTACCTCATACTGCAGCGAATAAAACTGATCCTGATAAGCCTATTGAAGAGATCATATTGGATGATCAACGGCATCGTCTCTCCAGAAGCTTCAAAGCACGCCGCTATGAACAACCTGATATTTACACGATAGAGATCAAAGGCGGAGAGAAAATAATTCTTGCTTCTGATGGCTTTTGGGCCTGCGTAAATGAAACTGATCAGCAGGATCTGCTAAATCATCCTTATAAAAAGATTGAACCGGTTGAAGATGATGTGAGTTTTATCATCTTCAAACCGTGAGAACGAAAAGGACAAATAACTACATTGTACAAAAGCTCTGGAATCTCTGTGACATACTGCGTGATTGAGCTGGTTCGAAGCTGAATGAAGGTGTTAAAAGGTAAAAAGATCTGATTGATTTCTTTCGTTAAGGGTGAGGGGAAAATCAGATCGAATATAACCGTCATTTTTGACGGTTTTTCCGTTAAAGTGACGGACTAAAGATCAATCTGACTATAAATATGTCAATTTTGATGGGAAAAATGTCAGAATTGATAAAACGATATGTCCACCGTTAATAACGGGGAAAATCGTTTCAAATTACAGTAAAGGTCATTTAGCTTGTGCCCATGGAAACCCTTATAAACACTGGGTTTGCAATACATTGTCAAATCTTGTAATTTGGTGTTTTCTTGCTTTTCAATTACTTGCAAGAACTCGCAAGCTAGTAAAGCTTCTACCAAGAATCAATAACTTACAAAGACAATATTGACATGGTAGAGGTCGGCAGTCGAGCCGAGCGAGACCACATCGGAGCCTACGACGATAGCCCGAAGGGTAATAATCTGGGTAGTCCTACCAAATTTTTAAAGAAACCGCTGAATTGGCGGTTTTTTTTATGTCTAAAATATGAGTTGAAGAACTTGGGAGTTCGAGCCGAGCGCAGCGAGACCACATCGAAGCCTACGACGATAGCCCGAAGGGGAATAATCTGCCTAGTCCTACCAGAATTTGAAAGAGCCTCGCGAATGCGGGGCTTGTTGCTTTCTACGACCTTTTCAGCGTCACTAGATTTACTTCCCTTCCTCCTGTCACTTGGTAAATCTCGTAACTATTTTTTGCGAAATTTATCAGAGCAATATTCATTCCCCTTCATCGGTTTCTAGCTGTCAGCGACAAGAAAGCTTAAGCAGGTTTTATGGGGCTGCTGGACGTCTAATCGACTCTTTAATCTAATCCTTCTATTTGTATATTCCAATATAGATTGTGGCAAAACTGCCTCATTTTTTCTCATCGGATAATCAAGCAGATTCACATGGTAAGGTAGCCCTGTGGAATGGCCGCCCTGCGGAATGATAGCCCTCTAACACGACCCAACAAAATACATTCCACAAGTGGGGCTAGATATTAAGTAAGCGATCTACATACCACTTTCTATTTTTATTTTAAATTTGCGACTTTTTCTTATATAGACTTACAAAAATAAGGTCTATATTTAAAGATTAACAGGTCAATAATTATTACGCTTGGCGAGAATAGATGTTTAAAAAATATTTTGCTGTTTTTTCATTTTCGTTGATCGCCCTCATTTCTATCTCCTCAGAATCTTTAGCCGCTGCTTCCTCCGAGACTTCAAATACTTGGCGTCAATTAAACTTATCCTCCGAGCAAATCTCTTGGTTAGAAAAGCACCCCACACTTCGGCTAGGTATCGACAAGAATTTTTCGCCTTATGAATCAATCGATGAAAACGGAGATTACATAGGGATAGCTGCCGATTACATGGGATTGCTAGAAACAAAATTAGGAGTGCGATTCGAACCTGTTACGAATAAAGCTAATTGGGGGGAAGTGCTTAAATCAGCTCAAGCTGGTGACTTTGATCTCATGTCCTGTTTAGTAGAAACAGCTGATCGAGGCGAATACTTAAAGTTCACAGAGCCTTTTCTTACGAGTAGAGCGGTGATTATCAGCGAGCTCAGCCGTGGGTATGTTAGTAGTCTAAATAAGCTAAAAGGCATGAAGGTTGCTATTCATAAAGGGCATTTTACTAATGAGCTTCTTCGTAGGGATTATCCAGAGATTGTCATCGTAAATACTTCAACCATCCAACAAGCTCTGCATATGGTGGCGGATGGAGATGCGGATGCTTTTGTAGGCGATGCAACGGCGGCGAGCTTTGTCATGAAACAAGAAGGGATACTTAATTTAAGTTTTTCTGGGCACACGGATTATCTAAGCGAATTTCGAATGGGGGTCTTCCGCGGCAATCCTGAGCTTTCTGAAATCATTCAAATCGCACTGAGGAGTATTACCGAGGAAGAACGAAATGAGATTTATGATCATTGGAGTGGACTAGTTATAGAGTTGGGGATACCGATTAAAAAAATAATTTTCATTGCCGCTGTAGCCCTACTTATTTTATTCATATCCATGTACTGGAACTATAAGCTCCGGAAATCTAAGGAGGCCCACCGTTTAAGTGAAGAACGATTTAAAAATCTCGTAGATACCACGGATGGCATTGTATGGGAGGCTGATGCAGCATCGAATCGTTGTACTTATATTAGTGCAAATGCTGAGAGAATACTTGGGCATGCGGTACAAGAGTGGTTACAGCCTCACTTTTGGGAGCAGCATATTCATAGTGATGATCGACAACGAGTAATAGAAGAGCGCACAGCGCAAAGTGCTAATTTACAAGACTATGAAATTGAGTATCGTTTCATGGCCCATGATGGAAGTACTAAATGGGTCAGAGATCTCGTTAGTATTGTTGCCAAAGATCAAAAAGCCATTTTACTTCGTGGCCTTATTTTAGACATAACCGCTCAGAAAAAAGCAGAGCAAAGAATTCGAGAAAGCGAACACCGTTTTAAAGAGCTCATAGAAAGTTTACCCGCCATTGCGGTGCAAGGCTATGATCAGGACTTAAATGTTATCTACTGGAATGATGCCAGTACCAAGCTTTATGGTTTTAATCGTTCAGAGGCAATAGGGAAGCCTTTGTATGAGCTAATCATACCTTCAGCAATGCGTGACGAAGTATTCCAGAAACATAAAGACTGGTTAGAAAATGGGCAGGTTATCCCACCATCTGAGCTTGATCTATTGCATAAAGATGGCAGAACCGTACCTGTATATTCCAGTCATGTACTGTTAGATACACATAATAATCATAAGGAGATGTACTGCATTGATATCAGTTTGGCTGAACAAAAGAAAACTCATGCGGAGCTCGTTCACTTAGCTCATTTCGATCCTTTAACCCAGCTCCCTAACCGAAGAACCTGTAGTGATCGCCTCACACAAATGATGAAAAGAGCTAAGCATGATGGCCGCCAAGTAGCGGTTATGATGATAGATCTTGATCACTTCAAGGAGGTTAATGATTCACTGGGGCATGATCATGGTGACCTGCTTCTGCAAGAAGCCTCTTCTAGATTGAACGCTTGCATACGAGAAAGTGATACGGTTGCGCGATTAGGCGGTGATGAATTTCTTATCATATTGGAGAGTATTTCTGAGTTAGAGGCTATTGAGCGTATTGCCCATAACTTTCTAGATAAAATGGCTGAGCCATTTGAGCTTAATGATCACCGCTCCTATCTATCAGCCAGTATTGGCATAACGTTTTATCCGAATGATGCACATACGAAAGAGGCACTTTTAAAGAATGCTGACCAAGCGATGTATGCAGCCAAAGAAAAGGGCAGAAATCGTTTTCACTATTTCACCCCAGAAATGGAAAGTTTTGCTAACAATCGCCGAAAGACTATCAACCAACTTAGAGACTCAGTAGAGCAGCAGCAATTAGAAGTCTACTACCAACCTATTGTTCAAATTGAAGATAAGACGCTTGTAAAAGCGGAGGCATTATTACGCTGGAATCATCCAGATGGCTTGGTATATCCGGCAGACTTTATTCCGTTAGCAGAAGAAACGGGGCTGATTGTTGATATTGGTAACCGGGTCTTTAAAGAGGTCGCACGTCAATCTGAAGAATGGAAAAATAATTTTAACCGGGATTTGCAAATTTCAGTTAATACGAGCCCTGTTCAATACCAAGATGAACACTTTTGTACGCCTACATGGTTTAAAGAAACATTAAGTGCCAGTAAGCATCTTGAGTCCCTTTGTGTAGAGATTACAGAAAGTCTTCTTTTGGAATTGAATGATGAGACTCTAGATAAGCTTTTAATGTTCCGTGATAAAGGGATGGAAGTTGCTCTTGATGATTTCGGAACAGGGTATTCCTCGCTAGCTTACTTAAAGCAATTTGATATCGATTATTTGAAAATCGATCAAAGTTTTGTACGCAATCTAGAACCCAATAGTTCGGACTATATTCTGTGCAAGGCAATCATTGGTATGGCGCACACATTAGATATTAAAGTTATTGCTGAAGGCATAGAAACAGAAGAGCAGTATAAGTTACTTCGGGAGCTGGATTGCGATTTTGGTCAAGGTTATCTATTTAGTCGCCCATTAACAGCTATGGATTTCGCTAATGAATGGCTCATTGGTTAATCTAGTATGAAAAATGGGGGCTAGAGCTAGGGGCCAGCTATAGGTTACACATTGTAATCCCCATTATTTTAAAAAACGTCCCCAAAGAGGAAATCGTATGGTTGCTGCTCCCCTTGGTATTAATGGTATATGTTACAAACGGTAGCTATAGCTGTTACCCAATCGCTGAATGCTACCTTGACTCTAATATTTGCTTATCTGACTAAAGGAAGAGCCATTTATCGTACAACTTTTTTGATAGTCGAGATTAATTTCTCTGGATTAAATGGTTTTACGAGCCAGCCTGTAGCTCCTGCCATCTTGCCTTTTTGTTTCATTTCAGGCGTACTTTCTGTCGTTAACATTAAGATAGGAGTCGTTCTATAGCTTGGCAGTTTTCTAATTTCACTGCACATTGTAATCCCATCCATGCCCGGCATATTTATATCCGTCATCACTAAATCAACGTTGCTAGTTTTTGCCTTCATTAAACAGGCATTCCCATCTGCAGCCTCTTTCACATCATGCTGATGCTGTTTTAAAGTGAAGACAATCATGTTCCGGATAGATGTAAAGTCATCAACAACAAGTATTTTCGCAATTATCGATATAACCAAATAAGTTAAGTTATAGTTTTAAGTTAGCAGCAACACTTAACCGTGTTTTTTCCTTGCTGTTTGGCAGAATATAAAGCTATATCCGCATTTTTAATCATCTCTTCTGCTGACGAGGTAGAGGGTGAATATAAGCAACAACCTATACTCGCATTGGCTTTGATCATGTGCCCATCAATCAAACGTTCCTGAGATATCTTGGCTAATAACCTGTGAGCAAATGCTTTTGAGCCTTCTTTATCATTCGTGGAAAGTAAAATTAGCGCAAACTCATCGCCTCCAAGCCTAGCAACAAGGTCAGACTCTCTGCACTCATTCTTGAGATCAGCAGCAACAAGTCGCAATAACGCATCGCCAGTAGGGTGGCCATAATGATCGTTGATACCTTTAAAGCCATCGAGATCAAGCATCATCAAGGTAAAAGGCTGTTGAGTACGCCCGGACAGGCTAAATGCCTCATCCAGCTTTTCATTGAAAATAGCGCGATTGAAGACACCAGTCAGGGTGTCAAATGTTGCTAGTCTACGAATTTTCTTTTCGTTCACTTTTCTTTCAGTAATATCAGCACATGAACCGGATACTCGACGTGAATGCCCATCAGTACCTTTCTCTACACAGCGACCTTTGATGAGCACCCAGACCCAGTGCCCATCACGATGCCTCACACGTACTTCCGTATGGATAATAGCTCCTTGGCTACTTCCTACATGTTCAAATGCTTCCCTAAATAATGGTAGATCCTGTGGGTAGATCAAAATCTCCCAACTGTGATGACTCAGTGGGGCAAGTTCACTAACACTATAGCCTGCCATCTCAGCCCAACGATCGTTAATATGAAGAGTGTCATTTTGGACATCCCATTCCCATACACCAACACCCGTTGCCCAGATGACATCGGAAAGTCTTTGTTCAACAGCTCTCTGTACAGAAACGTCTTGAACCGTGCCTTTCATGACAGCCGGTTCACCAAGTTCATCTAATTCCAAACGAGCATTTGCTAAGACCTGTATTTCACGTTGAGATGGCAGCACTACTCGGTGGCTAACCGCATAATGTCCTTTGGTCGACAAAGCGCGATTAATCTCATTCTGAACATGTTGAAGATCCTCAGGATGAATAAAAGAAAGAAACGTATCAAAGTCAGGTTTTACAACCGCGGGGTCTAACTCAAAAAGCTTGTAAATCTGATCAGACCACCACAGTTCACCACTTTTAACGTTCCATTCCCAGTTCCCAACACTAGCGATGCACTGAGCTTCTGATAGGCGGTCCTTGTTGACCCGCAACTGATGTGTTTTCTTGCGAATAACATCTTCCAGACTTCGAGTAGCTAGCTTGAACGCAAACAGGAAGAGCAGCTCTACTATGATAAAGCCAACTATTCCATAAAGGATATTGTATAGCTGGCTAGTTCTGAGTTTAGCCAAAGGCTCATCAACATTTTTCCAGAAGACAATGGCGCCAACATCCTCTCTTTCTGGTATTAAGGATCCACGATAATCTCTGAGTGGGAAGTAGCTGACCAAGAAGCTATTTTCTCCTACAGTGACGATTTTATGTCCTCCATCTCTGAAGCGAACACCTTGAGCCTTACCTTCTGCAATTATATCCTTAAAGTTATCTGCCGAAGATGCCTCAATAACACACTCACATTCGATTTGTTGTCCACCGAATTTTTTCTCAATAGCTTCAGGCCACATGGCACTTTTAATGTGTTCTTTGGTTAAAAGTACGCCTGCCGCATAGTTACTCGTGTCTTGTAAAATATTAAGGATTACATCAAAAGACGTGCCTATTTCTAGTGCACCTACATGTATTTCATTACCCGAAATAGGGTCGATCGCAGTAATCGGTACTACACCTCTAAGTCCGGAGTAAACTCGACCGGTTTCAAATCCAGTAACAGGGACTTGGTGATGATTTGTATCGACAATTGTGAAACGGACATTGTCCATATTATCGCCAAATTTCTCCGGCTTATGGACACGTAAGAAGCTTGTTGAGCCTGGGCCTAAATGGAAATGGAGTTGGCGGGCACTGAACTTATTTTGTACAGCTTTCCACTTATCACCAACAAGCTCGTAGAGCGCATTCCTGTACTTTTGTGCTTGCTCTCCGCCTGATCCTCCGCCTTCGAGTTCGACAGCGGCTCTACCCTTATTAAACAGTTGCTGTATTTTAGGATCGCTGGAAACGAAGGTCGCAATAGTCAGTAGATTATTGTAAGTCTGCGAAAGTAGGGTCTGATAATTGAGATAAAGGCTTTCGCTTTCAGCCTCCATGTTTTGTTCAAAGCTATGTTCTGAAAGGTGGTAATTCATTACCACAAATAGAACATCAATTAATGCAACACAAGCGCTAAGGTAAAGGAATAAGCGTCCCGATTTTTTCATGGTAATAAATGTCAAAATGGCTAATTCGAGAGCAACATTATACACCAACCGCTAGCCTGTTGCTGATGCGGATCAGGATCAGGAATTGTGGCTGTCGATGACGTTTTATCTGATTGTCGTTTGAAACTAAAAAGTCGCCCTAAAGGCGACTTTTTGTGGGGAATTAACCAACTTAATTATACAACCGAAATAGCGCTAATTACTCAGCATAATCTTCTGTTGGAATGCATGAACAGAACAAGTTACGGTCGCCGTATACGTTGTCGATACGGTTCACTGTAGGCCATACTTTGCTGGTTTTTAGGCGTTCAACAGGGAAGGCGCCTTGAGCCAAGCTGTATGGACGGTCCCACTCAGCATCAATTAGATCAACCATGGTATGCGGTGCGTTTTTCAGCGGGTTATTTTCCGCGTCAATTTTGCCACCTTCAACATCACTGATCTCTGAACGTATAGTCGCCATTGCTTCAATGAAGCGATCTAACTCAGCTTTGGATTCAGACTCAGTCGGCTCAATCATTAATGTGCCTGCCACAGGGAAAGACATTGTCGGTGCGTGGAAGCCGAAGTCCATTAAGCGTTTAGCTACGTCTTCTTCGGTTATACCGGATATCTCTTTAAGTGGGCGCATGTCGATGATGCACTCATGTGCGACACGATCATTACGGCCGGTATAAAGGACTGGGTAGTGTTCACCTAGCTTCTTAGCAAGGTAATTTGCATTCAAAATCGCATTCTCTGTTGCTGCGCGAAGGCCTTTACCGCCCATTAGAGCAATGTAAACCCAAGAGATAGGCAAGATAGAAGCACTTCCCCAAGGCGCTGCTGAAACGGCACCGTTATCTGCTTTTGGACCATTTATCGTTTGTACTGGGTGATTCGCAACAAATGGTGCAAGGTGAGCTTTAACACCAATAGGGCCCATGCCCGGGCCGCCGCCACCGTGAGGGATGCAGAAAGTTTTGTGTAGGTTCATGTGTGAAACGTCAGCACCGATCTCAGCTGGTTGGCTGACCGCTACCTGAGCGTTTAGATTGGCACCGTCCATATAAACCTGACCACCATTTGCATGAATGATCTCACAAATTTCGCGAATACTTTCCTCAAATACACCATGTGTTGATGGGTAGGTAATCATCAAGCAAGAAAGCTCATCTTTGTGCTGTTCTGCTTTAGCGCGCATATCCGCGACATCAACGTTACCTTGGTCATCACAGGCAACTAGCACAACCTTCATGTCCGCCAATGCAGCAGAAGCTGGGTTAGTACCGTGTGCAGACGTTGGGATTAAACAGATATTGCGGTGGTCATCACCGTTAGACTGGTGGAATTTGCGGATAGCAAGTAAACCTGCATATTCACCCTGAGCACCTGAATTTGGCTGCATGCAGATCTTATCAAAGCCGGTAATCGCGATAAGCTGATCTTCGAGTTCATTAATAAGCTGCTGGTAACCTTGTGCTTGGTCGATCGGCGCAAAGGGGTGTAGTTGACCAAATTCAGGCCAAGTTACTGGGATCATCTCAGCGGTAGCGTTTAGCTTCATCGTACATGAGCCTAGTGCGATCATGCTGTGAGCTAGGGAAACATCTTTATTTTCCAGCTTTTTAAGGTAACGAAGCATCTCTGTTTCGCTGTGGTAGCTGTTAAATACTGGGTGCTGAAGAATTTCAGATTCACGTTGCAATGCCGGTGCAAAAGATGTTTCTCCGGATGCTGCGATGTCTGCATCGATGCTGTCTAGGTCAAGGCCGTGGCCAGTACCTAAAATGCAGTCCCATAGGGTGTTGATAACGTCGCGGTTTGTGCACTCATCGCATGTCATGCCTAATTGAGTATCACTGATCTTGCGGAGGTTGATGCCTGCGTTAAGTGCCGCTTGGTAAACTTCTTCAGCGTTATCAAGTTTGATGCTTAGGGTGTCGAACCAGCTGTTGTTGAGTAGTTCAACGCCTTTAGCTTTTAAGCCATTGGCTAAAATAGTTGTTAGGCGGTTGATGCGACTAGCGATCGTTTTAAGGCCATCAGGACCATGATAAACAGCGTAAAAACCAGCCATATTTGCGAGAAGTACCTGTGCGGTACAGATGTTTGAAGTCGCTTTTTCACGACGGATATGCTGCTCACGGGTTTGCATCGCCATACGTAGCGCTTTATTGCCGCGTGTATCAACAGAAACACCGATGATACGGCCAGGAACTGAACGTTTATAAGCGTCACGTGTTGCAAAGAATGCAGCGTGAGGGCCACCGTAGCCCATTGGTACACCAAAGCGCTGCGCAGAACCGAACACAACGTCAGCACCTAGCTCGCCCGGTGATTTAAGCATCACTAGACTCATGATGTCAGCGGCTGCACAAAAAAGTGCTTTTTTAGCATGCACTTTATCGATCAGTTCAGCGTAATCATTAACATCACCATGAGTGCCTGGGTACTGTACGAGTACACCAAATACTTCGTGCTGATCAATTAACTCGGATACATCACCTACGATTACTTCGTAACCTAGAGGCTCAGCGCGTGTTTCTATAACGCTAATGCTTTGTGGGTGAACATTCTGATCTACTAAGAAGACGTTTGCTTTTCTCGCTTTAGACATACGCTTAGATAGCGTCATCGCTTCAGCAGCAGCAGTGGCTTCATCCAGTAGGGAAGCGTTTGCTAAATCTAGACCTGTTAGGTCAAGTACCATGGTTTGGAAATTAAGAATGGCTTCTAAACGGCCTTGAGCAACTTCTGGCTGGTATGGCGTGTACGCAGTGTACCAACCTGGATTTTCTAACACGTTGCGAAGAATTACATTAGGTACGATAGTGTCGGTGTAGCCCATACCGATCATAGAGGTATTAATCTTATTCTTCTGAGCAACTGTTTTTAAATAGCTCAGAACTTCTTCTTCAGTACGGCTATCGTCCAGATCTATAGGTGCAGCTACTTGAATAGATTCTGGTACGGTTAGAGTAATAAGTTGGTCTAGATCCGCCATGCCAAGTTCATCTAGCATCGCCTGCTGTTCTTCTAAAGAAGGGCCAATATGACGTGCGATGAACGCATCTTTTTGTTCCAGGACAGAAAGTGGAGTCTGGTTCTGTGACGGCATCTGATTGTTACCTATGATCGTTGGTGATTCAGTGAGTTAGACTGTGCTCAAAATTTGCGCTAATCATACCTGTTTTTTCCGCTTCTTGTGAGGGGGGAATAGTAAAAGTTTACTTTAGGAAACCTTTTTCTCTTATTTGGAAACATTCATAAGAACAACAGAGCAAGTTGGTGCTCTTTTTATGCACTGCGACACTGTGTCACATCCCTTTCTCGTGAGCACTCTATTAAGATTCGCGAAGTTTAGTTGTTTCTAATGTAGGTGAGTGTGTGAAAAAGAAAGTTTTATCGTTGTTTGTGGCAGCGTCTGTCTCTCAGTTGGCCCAGGCCGGTCATGATACAGAAAGCAATATGGTGATTGAGATCAACCAAGGTTTACCTTATTTAGAAACAGCGGTGAGTAAGTCTACAGCAGGTGTTAAGGCTGCTCCCGTATCGGATGGTGGTGAACTGCTACAGAGTGTTAGTGGTGTTTCGGCGGTTCGAATGGGGGGGAGAGCCCTTGACCCAATAATTCGTGGACAGAAGGAAACGCAGTTAAACATATTGTTAGATGGCGCTTATATTCACGGAGGTTGTCCTAACCGGATGGACCCTCCTACTGCTTATACATCCGTGGATAGTTATGATCGGGTGACTGTTATTAAGGGTAATCGCACCGTGGTCTACGGGGGTGGTGGTTCCGGAGGGACGGTGTTATTCGAACGCGATTGGCCTATGATTGATGAAAAAGGTTATAACGCAGACATCTCCGGAAGTTATCGTGGTAATGGTGAACAATGGGAGTTAGGTGCAGACCTTGTTGCCGGTAGTGATGATGGTTATATGCGTTTTATTGCTCGCGAAGGTGGATCTGAGAACTATGATGATGGCGCAGGGAATGAAGTTGAGTCTCAATATGACAGCAAATCCAACGCAATTCTGGCAGGCGTTCGCTTAGGTGCAAATACAACGTTGCAAGCGAGCTTTGAAAAAGTGGATGAGGAAGATGTGCTTTTCCCCGGTGCTCAAATGGACAGCCCATATGCTGAAGCTGAGAACGCCCGTATCAAATTAGAGCATCAGTTTACCCAAGGTGCTTTGCGCCAATTGAAAATAGAGGTGGTAAGACCCCAGTTCTCTAGAC
>DJLT01000037.1 GCA_002435145.1 Neptuniibacter sp. UBA6509 | reverse complement strand
CTACAGACGCTTTAGCTTCAGGTGTCGCTTCTTTGCTTTCAGCTTTCTCAATTACGGGTGCTTTGGCTTCCGTAGCAGCTTCTTTGCTTTCAGCTCTTTCAACGACAGGTGCTTTAGCTTCCGTAGCAGCTTCTTTGCTTTCAGCTTTCTCAACTACAGGCGCATTGGCTTCAGGTGCTGTTTCTTTGCTTTCAGCTTTCTCCACTACAGGCGCTTTTGCTTCAGGTGCTGTTTCTTTGCTTTCAGCTTTCTCAACTACAGGCGCTTTGGCTTCAGTAACAGCTTCTGTGGTTTCAGCTTTAGCTACAGGTGCTTTGGCTTTAGTAGAAGTTTCTTTGCTTTCAGCTACCGGCGCTTTGCTATCTGTTGTGTTTTCTTTATTAAACGTTACAGCATTCTCAACTGGGTTTGAGCGGTTAGCTGTACGATCGGAAGGGCGACGACGACGGCCTCTGCGGCGAGGATTACGTGGCGCTTCTTCGCCTTTATCTGCATTTGAATTATTGCTGTTTGTGTCTTCAGGCTTTTTGCTAGAGTCATTCTCATGGTCTGGCTTGCGCTTGCGACGACGGCGCTTTGGCTTTTCTTCCGAAGCGTTAGGTAGTGGCTGATCTGGCTCTGGCTGAACAGTGATTATTTCATCATTCTGCTTTTGGGGGCCTCGGTTTCTACGGTCATTGTCGCGACGTCTACGTTTGTTGCGCCCTGAATCATTGCGCTCGTTGTTGCGCTTGCGCTTAGTTGGTTTACTGCTTTTTTCCTTTTCAGCAGGCTCTTCTTTCTTTGGTTCTTCAGTAGAGCCGAAAATCCCTTTTAGCATGCCCATAAAACGTTCGCCAAGGCTATCAGAAGAGCTAGCTGTTGGTGCGCTTGTTTTAGTAGATTGCTTTTCTTTGGTAGCAGTTTGGCTTGAGCTATCTGCTGAAGTTGCGTCTGGTGCAGGTGTTGAGGGTGGCACACTGCGAACAGCGGCTTTCTCTCGCGGTACAACCGTTTGTGTAGTTGCTGAAGCTTCTATTGGCGCTGCATCTTCAGGTTCCGGCTGCATTGTGTAGCTAGCGTCGTTCGTTGTCGCAACTGTGTGATCATCGCGCAAACGTACAACCTCATAGTGAGGTGTTTCCATATTTGGATTAGGCACAATGACAACACGAATATTTTGTCTTAATTCAATGTCATGTACAGCGTGACGCTTCTCATTAAGCAGGTAAGTCGCAACAGTTACAGGAAGGATTGCCCTGATTTGCGAGGTTCTATCTTTGCCTGATTCTTCTTCGATTAGGCGAAGAATGGAAAGAGCTAGAGATTCAGTATCACGAATTGTGCCTTGGCCACTACAGCGGGGGCAAACAACGCCGCGAGTTTCTGCAAGAGAAGGGCGAAGGCGTTGGCGCGACATCTCAAGCAGACCGAAGCGTGAAATTCTACCCATCTGAACGCGTGCGCGGTCAAGTTTGAGTGCATCGCGTAAGCGGTTTTCTACTTCGCGTTGGTTTTTAATCGGAGTCATATCGATGAAATCGATAACGACTAACCCGCCAATATCGCGAAGACGAAGTTGCCTAGCGATCTCATCTGCAGCTTCAAGATTTGTATGAACAGCTGTTTCTTCAATATCGCCGCCGCGAGTAGCTCTGGCAGAGTTAATGTCGATAGAAACTAGTGCTTCCGTTGGGTCAATTACGATTGATCCGCCTGAAGGTAAAGTTACTTCTCTCTGGAAGGCTGTTTCAATCTGAGTTTCGATCTGGAAGCGATTGAATAATGGCGTCTGTTCTGAATAAAGACGGATTTTGTTCTCATAAGTAGGCATGACCTGCTTAACAAAATTTCGTGCATCTTCAAATACCTGTGGGTCATCAATCAGTACTTCGCCAATATCAGCGCGTAGATAGTCTCGTACTGCGCGGATGACAACGTTGCTTTCTTGGTAGATAAGAAACGGCGCAGGCTTTTCTGATGATGCCTGAGTAATCGCTGTCCAAAGGGTTTTTAGGTATTCAAAGTCCCATTGCAACTCTTCGCTACTACGGCCAACGCCAGCAGTGCGGACAATAATGCCCATCTGCTTTGGAATGTTTACACCAGCAAGTGCTTCTTTTAATTGAGTGCGCTCTTCGCCTTCGATGCGGCGAGATATACCGCCTGCTCTTGGGTTGTTTGGCATAAGTACCAAATAGCGACCGGCCAAACTGATGAACGTAGTGAGTGCTGCGCCTTTGTTTCCGCGCTCCTCTTTATCCACCTGTACAATGACCTCGGTACCTTCTTTAAGTACTTCTTTTATATTAGGTCGAGAGCCGCGGGTAGGAGGCTGGGTGAAATACTCTCTAGAAATCTCTTTTAGTGGAAGAAAGCCGTGGCGTTCTGAGCCATAATCTACAAATGCAGCTTCAAGGCTGGGCTCTATGCGGGTAATTTTACCTTTATAGATGTTAGCTTTCTTCTGTTCACGAGATCCAGATTCAATATCTAGGTCGTACAAGCGCTGGCCATCAACCAGGGCAACGCGCAACTCTTCAGGTTGAGTTGCGTTAATTAGCATTCTTTTCATAGCGTTCTCTATACGGAACGCCTTTCACGCAGCAGGTAACCCAATTAAAGGGGCCTGTCTTTTGGACTCTGTTTTCATTGCTGATCAATTTAGCTTTAGGGCTAAAACTGATTTTAATAAGGGCTGTCCATTGCTCAAACAATTATATTGGAGCTGAGGTGCTTCTTATATCAATGTGTTGCATTACAACGCAAGCGGCGAAGTAAATGTCCTCGGTAGAGGAAGTGTCAGCCTATTTTTCATCGTTCTAATTGTTACTACTTTTATTAAAAGCAGGTTCCTGGCTAACGCGCATCTCTACCTCCAACCGGTTATTCCGACTGGGTGAAAAGCTGTTCTCAATTTATATTCATGATAAATAGCCGCTTATATCAACAGAATTTACAATATTTTGTAATTCTTTGGCTCTGTATTACGGCATTTGAAAAAAGATAAAGCCAACAGAGCACGGCAGCGCTAGAATATAGCAGCTATCAACTACCGCATCAATTCGCTAATTGGTTTTCATAATAAATATGTCAGAAGAAAACAGCTCGCAACCTACTAAAGTCCGTTTTGTCGAAATTACTGAAGGTAATGAGGGGCAACGGGTTGATAATTATTTGATTACAGCGCTTAAAGGAGCTCCTAAAAGCCTGATATATAGGATTGTTCGAAAAGGTGAGGTAAGAGTTAACAAAAAACGAGTTAAACCTGAGTATAAATTGCGTATAAATGACGTCGTTAGAATTCCTCCTGTGCGTTTATCTGACAAGCAGCAACCTGCAAAAATAGGAAGCAAGCTGACTGAAAAGCTTGAGGCGGCAATACTTTATGAAGACGATGACTTAATCGTAGTGAATAAACCTTCTGGTATTGCAGTGCACGGTGGAAGCGGTATTAGTCTGGGATTGATTGAAAGTTTTAGACAGATGAGACCGCAAGCAAGTTTTCTTGAGTTAGTTCATCGATTGGATCGTGATACTTCTGGTTGTATTTTGTTAGCCAAGAAAAGAAGTGCTTTGAAATTGATGCATGACTCATTGAAGAAAAGTACGATAACCAAAATCTACCATGCAATGGTCATAGGTTCTTGGAATGAGCGAAAGCGCAAGATTGATGCGCCTTTAAGGAAAAATGAGTTGAAGTCTGGTGAGCGCGTTGTGAAAGTTGCGCCTGATGGAAAGGCTTCGCTAACAGAATTTAAAGTGTTAGAACGTTTCGGTCGTCAAGCAACGCTTGTTGAAGCAAGGCCAATTACAGGTAGAACGCATCAAATTCGTGTTCACTGTCAATTTGCAGGCCATGCAATAGTGGGTGATCAGAAGTACAACACTGATGAAATGAATGAAAAGATGAAGCAGCATGGTTTCGATAGGTTGTTTTTACATGCGGCTGAATTGCGTTTCCCTTTACCGTCCGGTGGCCGAAAAGTTGTTAAGGCACCTCTGGATATTGGGCTTCAAAAAGCGATGAATCGTTTTAAGAGTAAGAATAGTTAATGGATTATAGTTTTTATGAGCAGTTTAGATTTACAAGATAAGATATATACCGAAGCAGATCGTTTGTTGTTGGCAGGCCGTCAGCCAACAGCTGAGTTAATTATTGAATCGTTAAGTTGTGAGCTCCAAGATGCCGAGCGTAGTTTAATCAATTGGTGGGCACTTGTGCCTCAGCGATTAACTCAAACGGATGCGAAGCTTGTACTACCTGATGTGCCTGAAGCTTTGAGTCAGGCTTTTGCTAGAGTTTGGCAACAAGCAGTGCAGGAAGCGAATAGTCAATTTGTTATTGATAAGCACAGTCAGGATGTCGGTCTTGATGTTGTAAGGCGTGAGGCTGATGAGTCACTTAAGGAGTCTAAGGGACGTCTTTTAGAGTTAGAAGAAAGATTAAAAGAAGAGATAAGCAAAAAAGAAGATATCCTGACTCAAGTAAAAGGGCTTGAAGCTGAAATTGGTGTTTTAGAGGTAAACCTTGCAGCTGAGACCTCACAGAAAAAGCAGGAAGAGCAAAACCGTTTAAATGTTGAGCAGGAGCTGAATCACCTTCGTAAGACCTATGATGATAGTAAGCGGACTTTTGATCAGCGGATAAAAGAGGAGCAGAGGCATACCTTAGATGCTGTTAGTAAGGCTGATGCTGATGTGCGTTACTATCGTGGGGCATTAGAGAAGCTTCGAGATGATATTGGTAAAAAGGAATCTGCACTCACAAAGAATCTTCATGACATGCAGGCTGAGTTAGCGCGTAAAGAAGTTAAAAATGATACACAGAAAACCCAAATCAAAAGTCTCGAAGATGAGTTGAAGCGTATTAAGGCTGATACAACTACGCAAACGAGGGATCTTTCTAAAGTTAATACGTCTCTTCTTTCTGAGAGCAATAAAAACAAGAGGTTAGAGGATAAGGTTAAAGCTCTTGATGAGGAGCTGAGGAAGGCCAGGCAGAAGCAAGTTAACTTAACCACGGAACAGTCTAGGCGTGAGGGAGCTATTAGGGCTCAGTTAAAAGAGAAGGATGATGAGCTTGTCTATGCATTAGCTAAAACAACGAGTCTTGAGAAGAAAATTATTGCACAGGATGAAGAGGTTCGTCGTTTAAATGCCAGATTGTAGGCTGCTGAGTAGTTGATTTATATCGAATTTATACTTATCTGTTATAATGTATAAATTACAAAAGTGACATAAGTGAGCGGTCTTCTAAGGTTGATGTTTTTTTGGAGTAGTTAATGAAGTTGCAGCAATTGCGTTATATCTGGGAAGTGGCTCGCCATGATTTGAATGTGTCTGCTACTGCTCAAAGCTTATATACATCGCAGCCAGGTATTAGTAAGCAGATTCGCCTTCTAGAGGATGAGCTGGGTGTAGAGGTTTTCGCTCGTAGCGGGAAGCATTTAACAAGAGTAACACCTGCAGGTCAGGCTATATTGTCTGTTGCTGGCGAAATTTTACAAAAAGTAGAAAGCATAAAGCAGGTTGCTCAGGAGTTTAGTGATGAGCGTAAAGGGAGTTTAGATGTTGCCACAACACATACTCAGGCTCGCTATGCGCTACCACCAACAATTACCGGTTTCATGAAAGAGTACCCTGAAGTATCCCTTCATATGCATCAAGGTACGCCTATGCAAATCTCTGAGATGGCCGCCGACGGAACGGTTGACTTTGCAATCGCAACAGAAGCAATGGCACATTTTAGTGATTTGATTATGATGCCTTGTTATCGCTGGAATCGTTCAGTTGTTGTCCCTAAAGGACACCCTTTAACTCAGCTTGATGAACTGACATTGGCTGATTTAGCTGAGCATTCGATTGTGACTTATGTATTTGGTTTTACAGGTCGTTCTAAACTTGATGAAGCATTCATTAATGAAGGTTTAGAACCGAAGGTTGTTTTTACTGCGGTTGATTCTGATGTGATCAAAACCTATGTTCGTCTAGGCTTAGGTGTTGGTATTGTGGCATCAATGGCTTTCGATGAACAGCAAGATAGCGATCTTGTGCGATTGGATGCCAGTCATCTCTTTGAGCCGAGTGTTACTAGAATCGGCTTCCGTAAGGGGACATTCCTTCGAGGCTACATGTATGACTTCATACAGCGATTCGCTCCTCACTTAACACCTGAACTGATTCGCCAAGTTCAGCAATGTAGTAACCGAAGTGAGATAGATGAATTGTTTTCTGGATTCGAATTGCCTGATCATTAGTTTTTCTTTTCTTTGTTTCATTAATCCCCTGGTATGAAAATGCCGGGTTTTTTTGTGCCTTTTTTCCGTAATTACGCAAGGTTTTACTGAGTCTTTTGCATAGTATGTTTCTGGGTAGGGGCTGGCTGATGAAGAGGCATTGATAGGCGACAGTTCTTATAAAGGTAAGTTTAGTAACGTGTTTTATGAATTTACTAGATGATTGGGGGGTGGCCTTCATAGCGACGTTAGAAATGTATGACCGAACTTTGAGTTAGATTCACCTTACATATACTCGTCAATTTGAGGTTGTTGATTCTGTGAGCACTAATACTTTCTAATGAAGCCTAAAGGATGTTGAATTGATGGACTATACTTAACAAGTTGAATTATTGAGTATTTGTTTAGGCTTAAATGTATGTTATTAATTAAACCGCAATCGCAGGAAATTACTTAATAATTACATGTTTAGGCCGATATTATTTGTAATCTGAACTTTGTCAGGATATAAATCTAACAAGCGTTTAGAAATATCTAATGCATATTAAAATAATAAAGCTAGGAGGCTGCTGTGAATTCTCCAATTTGGGATGCTCTTGCTGATTGGGAGCTGAATTCTGATTTTGATAGCTCTAACACAGGTCGCATCCAGGCCGCATTTGATGCTCAGCACCCTAGGTATCTAATTTATAAAGGCCATCAGGGGAAAAGGATCCTCTATCACTTTACCCGAATGGTCGCAGCCGAACCTGATAAATTACGTCTTCATACTAAACGTATTTACTTATCTATTGCTTGCTATGATAGCGATGCTTTAGAGGGGGCTTTCGCTGATTTTTTGTTGGTATTAGGTGAGAAAGGTTTGACGCTTCGTAAGAGGTTGTTTGATCAGGCCAAGTCTGTAATGAAGCCGGATGTGCGCAATATTATACAGTGTGCAATAGATGAGAATGATTTGACTGGACTGTCAAAGCTATCTAGTAAGTATTCTGTATTAATTGATGGTCGCTTCCAGCCTGCTAGCTTACATGGATGATTAAAGGGTAGCGGTAAAAATGAGTTCAAGAAAACGCAATCAGTTAGAAAATATTCGGAAAATTGCTTTGATAGGTTTTACAGGACCTAATCAAGCTATGCTCGAATATTGTTTCTCGTCTGCTGTCGATTGCGAGCTTGTTACGGCAAGTAGTGCTGCTATTGTGATCATCAATGGTGATCAGGCACATAAAGATGAAGAGGTTCAGCAGCTTATAAATGAAAAATATCCAGTTGCTCATAAATTAGTTATTAGTATTCGAGATTTGGCATGGGATGGTTTTACGGTACTTAAAAAACCTCATACCTCTCAAGACCTCCTTCAATCTATCCGTAAATTTGATATTTCATCACTCGATGCTCATTCTTCTCCAATCTCCAATGCTGAAAAGCGGGCAGGTCAACAAGTAAGTTCTGAAGATGTAGATGTGTTTCGCGGCGGCGAATATTCAAAAAAACGTCAAGGAGAAGCGCTTAAGCAGAAGCTAATGCGTGGTAACTTGACTGTAAGTGCATCAGATAGGCTTGTTAAGCAGATAGAAATTGATATCAAAGAGCAAGAAGCTGAGCTTCATGCTAATTTAGAGGCTGAAAAGCGTGAATATAAGAAAGCGCTTTTAGCTAAGAAGAAAGCACTTAAAATAAAAGAGTTAAAGCATAAAAAACTAGAGCTCAAGAAAAAACAGTTACTTGCTGAAAAAGCAAAAAAGAAGAAAGCTAAGCTTGAAGTCGAGGCTACTCCTGTTGCTACGCCAATAAATGCTACGCCAATCAATACTAAGGCTTCGGAGCATGCTATAAGTTCAGTCGATGAATTGCAGCGCTGTGGTAACGCCGGTGATGTCAATTTAAATCGGTCAGATGAGCGTCGATCGATCTTCCTTAATGCTGAAGATTCTTTGCTTGTTAAAATGCGAGAGGCTGTTGACCTAGCTTTAAAACAGGAACACCCTGTAGAGATCGAAGGCTTGCCAGGGAAAATGTATTTTTTCCCAGCTGATAATGTTTTTTATTCTACTTTTAGTGATGACTTTTTAAATCAATTGGCACTAACCCGCTTTGGTTATAAAGAGTTATCACTACAAACGATAGAAGATTTTGAATTAGAAGATAAAGGAAAGCATCTTGCTGAAGATGCTGAAACGCTGATCTGGAAAGTGGCAATCTGGACAGCAAGAGGGCGTTTATTCAATGGAATGGACCCTGAAAAGCAGTTACAACTATCTATAAAACCTGATTTTAATCGTTTTTTAACATTGCCAAATTGTGAAGCGATTAGTGATGTATGGGTTGGGCATAAAGTGTCCGCGCTGGATGTTGTAAAAATACTGGATGTTCCTCAGCGTGTGGTTTTTTCATTCATGTCGGGAGCATATTCACTTGGATGGTTTCAGGAATGAAGCTGAGTAAGACGACAGGTTTCGGAGTTAATTTGTGACAAGTGCTACTATCCAAAATCAGTTCATACAAATCTGCCCAGCAGGTGCTTTTTATGCAACAGTTGGGTCAGAGCCCGATGATGCACGCGCATTATTGCTGCAATTGTTAAGCACCGATGTTTCTCTACCTTTCAGCCATGAGCTTATTATGGAGTTGACTGATCTGGAAGAGGACGAGGCTAAAGAGCTGTTTGATAAGTTAATAGACAAGAATTTTGTTCAATTGAGTAAGACGCCTGTGCGTGTAATGGACGATTCCATTGAAAAAATCCTACCTGGATTGCTCAAGGATCTTTCTAATACGTCTAAAGTGGCGTTAGCTGATGATCATGGTTTTTGTTTAGGTTCAACTGGTTATGATGCGGATCATGCTGAGGCACTGTGTGCATTGGCTGCTGATGTAAGTTCGCTGCATGAGAGGCATCGACTATTATTAAATCGCGATCTCTCTTTCATGGGGGAGTCTTGGGGAATGCTTGATCCAGTAGGCTTGAGTCAGGTCGGTTTTTGGGTTATTCACCTTGGGCATCAGCGTTTTGTATTGGTCATAGATCAAATGCCTAGGTTGAACCATAATAGTTATGTTGATTTATTAAGCGTCCTTGCACGACGTTATTTGGATTATTGATTAGGGTCAATAAACTTTTTTTTCAATCCTGTATTTTAATGCCTTATATAAAAGGAGTATGTATATGCGCTCAGAAATGTTGACCTCTATACTGAGTGACTTAAATGGAACTTCCGCTGAGATTGAAGCTTCCGCAGTCATTTCAACAGATGGTCTGATGATCGCAGCTCTTCTTCCGGCAGGTCTGGACGAGGATCGAGTTGGCGCCATGAGTGCGGCTATGCTTTCCTTAGGCGAGCGAACGGCAACGGAACTTGCGAGAGGGGATCTTGAGCAGGTGCTTGTTAAAGGTGACGATGGTTACATCCTGATGACTCATGCTAATGATGAATCTGTATTAACTGTTGTAGCTAAACCTAATGCTCGTCTGGGTTTAATCTTTTTAGATGTAAAACGTGCTGCAGAGGCAATCGGTAAGATCCTCTAAAAAGCACGTTTCAACACATGAGTAGGTTTCTTGATGTCTGAGCATGATACAAATGATGTTCGTGATGTAGTCATCAAATATAATGATGGGACTTCTCGTACCACTACAGTGGTTGATCGAGAGGTTCCTTATCCTGAGGGGAAACTTATTGTTTCTCGTACAGATACCAAGGGGAATATCACGCATGCGAACCAGGCATTTGTTGAAATGTCTGGTTATATGCATGAAGAACTCATTGGTCAAAATCACTACATCCTACGTCACCCTGATATGCCTGCTGTTGCATTTTCGGGGCTTTGGGAGACTATACAGTCCGGTAAAAAGTGGCATGGCTACGTCAAAAATTTGCGTAAAGATGGTGCTTATTATTGGGTTAAAGCCACGGTTATTCCAAATATTCGAAAGGGTGTTGTTGTTGGGTATACCTCGGTCAGGCGTAAGCCATCTCGTAGTAAAATTTCTGAAAGCGAAGCTTTATACAAAACCCTTCTGTAGGTTCTAAATACTTAAGATGCCGTTAAATTTAACTGTTAGTCCTGATTTTGCACCAAGTCATATTTCAGGTTGGTTCATATTCAATACATGGATGCAGCGTCAGTTAGGTGAGGGCATACATCTAGAGTTATATGATTCTTTTGATGCTCAGAGAGAAGATATAAAAGCCGGTAAGTATGATCTGGTTTATGCTAATCCCTTCGATGCTTCAATGCTGGTACGTGATCTCGGTTTTAAGGCTCTTGTAAGGCCGCTCGCTAAAGCTGATGAAACAATTATCGCTACAAATGCAGACTCTTCTATTCGTTCTGTAGAAGATCTAGATCCGGGCTGTCAACTTTATACAACCGACGACCCAGATGTTAATCGCATCGCTATGATTATGCTTGAGGCTGCGGACTTAGATGAAAGTAATACACAAAGCCATACCGTTGATAGTTACGTTATCGTCGCCCGTAATATACTAAAGGGTTCAGCTGACGCCGGTTTTTTCCTTAAAGACGCTTACGATGAGCTGTCTGATTTGATTCGAAGTCAAATGAGAGTGCTTATTACAAGTGAGATCAGTGTTGTTCATCATACATTTCTAGTGGGCCCCAAGCTTCAAGAGCGTGCTGAAGAGATTCAAAAATTTCTTATCGCTATGTCTAATGACGCTAAAGGGAAGAGTGTGCTCGACAGTATGGGACTTCAGGGTTTTGAGGAAATGACTGAGGAAGAAACTGAATTTATGATTGATCTGATTGATACGCTTATAGATTAATCATAGTTATTCTATGAATTCTTCAATAAACTGATCTGCCGGAACGGGCTTTGAAATGTAGTAGCCTTGCGCTTCATGGCAACCCAGCTGGCCTAAAAGCTCCAGCTGTGCTTTATCTTCAACACCTTCGGCTATAACAGTTTTCTTCAAAATGTTCCCTAGATGAATAATTGATTCGATGATCGCTTTGGCCTGATCAGAGTGCTCAATGTCGTTCACAAAGCTCCGGTCAATTTTAATCCGGTCGATTGGGAGTGATGCCAAATATGATAGGGACGAATAGCCCGTACCAAAATCATCCATCGCTAAGGATATCCCTAGTGCCCGCATCGCTCTGAGCTGTGATTCTGCAAATTCAGGATCTGCCATCGCAGCCGTTTCTGTAATTTCTAATTCTAAAAAGTCTTTGTCAATTTTATAGTTTTCGACGAGTTTCTTTATATCGGGAATTAAGTTCACGTCTTTTAACTGTACAGGCGATAAGTTCACTGCAATTTTAGGGATGTTGAAGCCGCGTTCCTGCCACGAGTTTAAAAGGTAGAGCGCTCTTTTTAGTACCCACTCACCCAGTTCAATAATCAATCCACTTTGTTCTGCGATTGGGATGAACTCGCTAGGGGAGACCGGTCCCAATTCGTTGCTGTTCCATCTTAACAAAGCCTCAGCGCCGACGACTTTGTTATTTGAAATATTTATTTTCGGTTGGAATAGTAGAGTTAATTCATTATCTGAGATAGCGGTATGTAAGTGGACCTCGATCTTTCTTTTACGCTGTATGCTGAGCTGCAGTTCTTGGTCGAAAAATTTATATTGACTGCCTGAGTTATCTTTTGCTGAATACATGGCAATATCGGAGTTACTTAGCAAGGCGCTCGTTGTGTTACCGTCATCAGGAATCAATGTAATGCCAATGCTGATTCCAATGTGAAGTAGGTGCTCTTCCACTTTGAATGGGGAAGTGACCGCTTTAATAATTTTTTCTGCTAGTTCACCCGGTTCACTGGTGGATTCAATATTTCTTTGGATGATGGCAAACTCATCACCTCCTAAACGTGCAATAAGGTCATTCTCGCTAATGCAGTGTTTTAGACGCAGTGCCACTAACTTTAAAAGCTGGTCGCCGCTCAAATGGCCTAGCGTATCATTTACATCTTTGAAATTATCAAGGTCCATGAACAGTACTGCTGAGCATACGTTTTCTGTTCTTGATTTTTGTATAGCAATTTCTAATTGTTTTAATAAAACAGGGCGGTTGGGAAGATTGGTAAGTAGGTCATTTTCTGCTTGATAGCGTAGCTGTTTTTCAGCATCTTTCTGTTTACTAATGTCGGATTTGAGTGAAAGGTAATGACTAATGTTTCCTTCAGTATCTAAAATGGGAGTGATAGACATTGATTGCCAAAATTCTTCTCCATTCTTCTTCCTGTTTATAATTTCGCCTTTCCATCTTTTGGATTGTTTAATAGTTTCCCATAGGTTTTGATAGAAAGAGATAGGCATCTCGCCAGATTGAACAAGATTACTGTTCTGGCCGATAGCTTCTTCAGCGGTGTATCCTGTATTTTCGGTAAACATAGGGTTTACGTAAACAATTGTCCCTTGCGTATCAGTGATGATCACCTCGCTTGAACTTTGTTCTACAGTTGTTGAAAGTAGACGAATATGCTCTTCGTTTTTTCGGCTTTGAGTAATGTCACGAGTGGTGATTACAAAGCCGTTTTTTGGCATAGGTGAGGATTCGCATTCAACAAGCTTCCCACTATTTTGAACTTGTAACCATTGGTGTTTACTCTCTTTGATGACCTCTATTTGTGGCTGCTCTTCCGAATGGAGAATATGATAGTTATTTAAAAATAAATTTTCATAACGTTGTTTATGGAATATTTCCTCATGAGCCATTGATGATATTTCAATGAATGGTTGATTCCATAACTGTAGGTTGCCATCAGTTGAGAACATCGCAACGCCTTGGCCTAAAGTCTCAAGCGTTCCTTTTAATTGGCTTAGGTGCTCCTCTAGGTCCTGAGCTCTTTTTTGTTGTTCTTTGGCTTTAATAACAGAAATATCGGTCCCTGTTAAAATGAGCCCTTCCTCTTTACCAAATTGAGAATACAGAAGGGTTCCTTTTAATAGGAATATTTTTTGGCTAATCTTTTTATGTCTTCCTAAAGGATCTTGGAATATGACCTCTTTTTGGAAGTGACTTTCAGTATAAACGGCACGATATAGATAGGGGCGATGATCCCAGGAGCTAGCAGGGAAGCTATCAATGATTTCAGCTAATGTAGCATCCTGTAACAAATAATCAGGTGAGCTACCAATAATTTCATGTGCTTTACACTGCAATATATTTTCAGCATAGCGATTAAGTCTGGTGATTCTACCCTGATTGTCTGTTACGACTAGAAACTCGTCTATAGAGTTTGTAATACCATCAATCAGTTCATTCGCGCTACTAAGATTAAAGTTTTTCTCCTCTAATTCAGCTTTTTTGTGCTCAACTTGGCTAAGCATAAGATCCATAGACTCAAGGTTGGTTAGTACCTTTCTCTGTAATGCTGAATTAACGGTTTTAAGGCTTTCTATTTCAGAAGAGGTATTGTCATCAATATCATCTGGCTCAATTGATGCTGTCGGGATCCGTTTGCGATCAAGGTTATCGACTATGAATACGCCGTCATCTAGAATAACTTTAAATGATGACGAGCTATGGACAAGGCTTGAGGCCAAACCATGCTTAGGACAGATGATCTCTCCCTTGGTATTAAGTTTGGCATGCAGCAAGGAGGCGTGCGCATGAGGGCAATAAAGAGGGGTAGCATAATGGGTGTCGTTATAGTTAATGATTAATAGAGGGTTTCGATCATTATGAAAAAAACCGACCCAGCGGGTTGCCCCGTGAATCTCAACGCGTTGCTCTATAATTATCTTGTTAGTATCCGGTTGAGCAGTATTCATAACATGCTCTCCTTTGCTTGGATCTGTTTGATAATCATGTCAACAGCAAGTGGAATTGATGCTTTAACTGAATTTGATAGGCCTTTATGAAAGGCGGTAATCGAGTCGATATAGACAAAAAGAATCTCTAACGTTGGGAGCTTTTGGCCTTGTGATAGGATCTCTCTATGACGAATCAGTTCTTCAAGGCCACCATCGTGAAGGTTTCTCTGTTGTGTTTTAGAGAACATCTCAGGGTTTGACCAATGAAGGGAACCTGGAAGGTCATCAGTTTCTTCGCGTTGGCAAGCATCAACCAGAATGACATAAGAGGAATTTATGACCTCTTTCCAGGCTAATAGGCTATTGGTCCCGCTAAAAATGACATTCACATAATCGGGGAGTGGGGTGGTTTTAAGCTTTTTGTAAATCTCCATCCCAAAACCATCATCACCGTGCCATTCGTTACCAAAGCAGAGAACCGTTATCATTAAATCACCCCGTAGCGATGCTTCTTTTTGCTCCCAAGAACATGCACGGTGCAAACTAGACAGGGATCGTGTGAACGCACAACATGGCCTATCTCTACCGGATCGTCTTCATCTGTGATTTTTAATCCGATCAGGCTTTGCTCTATATGGCCTCGCTGATTGGCTGCATCTCTAGGTGATGCATTCCAAGCAGTTGGTGTAATAATTTGATAGCCTGTGATTTTACTATCTTCCACGCGTAACCAATGCCCAAGGCTGCCGCGTGCGGCTTCAATCATGCCAATTCCTTCACCATCAATAAGGGGTTTATGAGCCATGGTTGGTTGTTCTATATTGCTCAAAAGGCTTTCTAGTTGTTCTTTTAGTAGCAGTAAAGACTTAGCTTGGCGGTGTATGCGTGAAAACTGCCTTAACCAGCTGCTGCAGCCTTTTTCACGTAAATTGCTGAGGATCAAAGGATCACGATCGATTGCTAACTGAGCCATAGGACCTGTTTGTACTACATCCCCTTTGTAACGTGGAGCCTTGGCCCAGCTGTAACGTTGATCGTCGGAAGAAAATTTTGGCTGAGTTAGGCCTTCATGGGGGTGTCTTGGCTTTGATGATTCATCGTAATACCAGCTGTAGCTAATATCTTCAGTAATAAGGTGCTGTTCTAGTTCAGAATGGCTGTCAGAGCCTATGTTGTATATGCCAGAGCGTCTAAGTCGATGCTTTGGTTCATCAGTGTCGATCACAGAGCCGTAACTCATCAAAAGATCACTGCCGCTGCCCAGATCATCTAAACCAATTTCAGTGCAAAAGCGGTGCATTAGACTGGCTGCGGCTTTGTTGCTTTTGAACTCTTTCTCAAGAGAAGCTCTATCTTTTAATGTAAGCCAATATTCTATAGAGCAGCCTAATATTTGTTCTTCAAACCACTGTATATAGTTTTGAGTGACTGAAAGGCTACTCAATACTTTTGCTATATCAGGTAGCGAGGTGACGCCGCCAGGAACCATATATGAGGAGTGCGGCCATTGACCTCCGAAAATCGCTACAATTTCGATAATGTGGCGGCTTTGAATCACCGCATTTTTATATACGTTACCACTCATATCCATAAACTGTTCACTGAGTTCAGGATAGAGAGAGTGATTCTTATAAGTAGGATGACAGAGGTCAGGGCTGAACATCAAAAAGGTCTGACGGCAATCAGATTGAATTTCTTCGGCCAATAGGCATATATTGCGTACACGAATAGCATTAGCTGGTGGTGTAATATATGACATCGATTCGATTGCTAACGTGCTAGCGAATAGGTGGGCTGTACTACAGATGCCGCAGACACGGGGTGTAATTGCCAGTGCATCCATAGGGGCTCTGCCGAGAAGAATCTGCTCAAAACCTCGATACATTGTGCCGATGCACCACGCATCGGTCACCACTCCATTATTTACATCTAGCTCAAGCTCTAGATCGCCTTCTACACGATTTAGTTGTACTTTAATTCGTCTACTCATAATGAAATGCAGCTCAAGGTTTCATTTTACGTTCAATAATACGTATGGGTGCAGCATCTTTGGCTAAGCCTTTGTAAGCCATATATCTTGGTCGACTCACACCTAAAGGGAGTGCAACAGGTATGTCGCCAACTTTTTCGGTTGTAAACAACGGGGCGTTTCGCGGAAAATCTGGGGATACACAGCCAAGGCATGGCACGCCTTCGCGAGTTTTACTGCTACGATTGTTCCACAGTTCAGTGTTACAAGTAGCCGTTGTATAGGGCCCTTGGCAGCCTAAATTGTAGAAAAGGCATCCAGCCTCGCCAAACTTATCCTCTTCAATATCATATTCATGATACTCATTTCGAGAACATCCTTGATGAACCAGTGTGCTGTAATGAGCTTTAGGTTGCTGCATATCATTTAGAGGCAGTGGATAGCCTTGGGTCAGCGCAATGATTGTCTGCATGATTGTATTTGGGTGCGTAGGACAGCCTGAAATATTAATCACTGGCAGACCCTTATTACTTCGCCAATCCATAGGTAGGAGGCCATCATCGCTGCCCTGAAATGATTGCATGCCTGTACATTCAGTAGGATTGGGGGGGGCTGCAGGAATGCCTCCAAAAGCGGCGCAGGTTCCTACTGCAACCACGTAATCTGCTTTTTGAGCTAATTCTTTAACTATGAAGGCTTTAGGCTTGCTATCTAAGGTATCAAACATGCCTGTATTATTAGGGCCAAGCGCTAGACTGCCTTCGATACACAAAATATTGAGTTCTAACTGATCGGATAAAATAAGATCGATATCAGTAAGTAGCTCGTTGAATGAACGAGTTGACAGAGAGGGCTGCCACAATACATTGATATTGTGTTGAGCCACAAGTTCGGGCCATGATGGCTTGTCAGCACAAAGCAGTGACATAGTGTCACCGCTACATGATCCTGCTTGTATCCATAATAGGTTTGTTTTTATTATACCCATGGGCACTCAATTCATGTTTGTTTGTAAGTTTAGTCTATATTTTGCTACTCGCTAAGTCTCTACTTATATATGCTGTTTTCTAAAAATAATCGTAATATTAAAGAGTTACGACTAAATAATAGAGTAGTTAACTTATAAATCAACTGGCTAAATTGATCTACTTTAGTTTTTATGAATATAAATAAATTACGATTTCATACTTAAGGCAATTCGTTTACGTTTTGGATCGATTTCAGTCACTTTTACACTCACAATCTGCCCCGGCTTAACTATGTCATGCGGATCTTTAACAAATTTGTTAGCGAGCTGTGATATATGTACTAGTCCATCTTGATGCACACCAACATCCACAAATGCACCAAAATTAGTGACGTTCGTAACAGTCCCTTCCAGCTGCATACCGACTTCTAAGTCAGACAAAGATTCCACACCGTCTAATAGAGTCGCGGTCTTGAATTCTGGTCTTGGATCTCGGCCTGGTTTTTCAAGTTCTCTTAAAATATCCCTAACTGTATAAAGGCCTGTAGACTGATCAACGAAGGCCTTAGGGTCAAGCTCATGAAGTATAGGTTGATTGCCTATCAGTTCTTTAATGGATGTATTCTGGTTTTTAGCAATTGATTCAACCAGTTTGTAAGATTCTGGGTGAACACTTGAGTTGTCTAAAATATGTTTACCATTTCTAATACGCAAAAAGGCGGCGGCTTGCTCAAATGCTTTTGGTCCCAAGCGAGGTACTTTTAGTAGTTCTTGTCTTGTGGTGAAGGGGCCTTTCTCATTACGGTATGTCGTAATGTTCTGGGCTAAAGCCGTGTTTAAACCTGCGACACGGGTAAGGAGTGCTTCAGACGCACTATTTAGATCAACACCGACCGCATTTACACAATCCTCAACCACATGTTCTAGTTGCTCAGAAAGTTGCTGTTGATTGACATCATGTTGATATTGGCCAACTCCGATTGCTTTAGGTTCGATCTTCACCAGCTCGGATAAAGGATCTTGCAGACGCCTGGCAATGGAAACAGCCCCTCTGATCGTTACATCAATATCTGGGAACTCTTTACTGGCCAGCTCCGAAGCAGAATACACCGAGGCGCCAGCTTCACTGGTAATCAGCTTTTGCGCATTGATATCAGCGTGTTTCTTTAGCATTTCTGCCACTAGCTTCTCTGTTTCCCTCGAGCCAGTACCATTGCCAATACTAATAAGCTCAACTTTAAATTTTGCGCAGAGCTTATAAAGTTGGTCTATAGAATCATCCCATTGATTCTTGGGAGGGTGAGGGTAGATAGTTGTGTAGGAAAGCAGCTGCCCTGTGGTGCTCATTACAACCACTTTCACACCCGTACGTAGTCCGGGATCAAGACCCAAAGTCACTTTAGGGCCGGCAGGTGCCGCTAACAGCAGGTCTTTAAGGTTACGGCTGAATACTTGGATCGCTTCGTTTTCGGCTTGTTGTTTGTATTGCTGAATCAGCTCTTTTTGTAGTTTAGGCCTTAATCGGCTCTTCCAACATTGTTGAGTCTGAGCTTGTAACCACTCTCCACCAAGGCCTTTACGAGGCAACTGTAGGTATCTGGATGATAGCTGTTGGCAATATTCTTCGTCTGGGATCTCTAGTTTGACCTTTAGAATGCCCTCATTAACACCACGCAGTTGAGCTAACAAACGGTGGGAAGGGATACGTTTTAACCGTTCAGTGTAATCAAAGTAATCACGAAACTTTTGCCCCTCATCCGTTTTTCCTTTGGTAACGCTCGACTTCAGGCTAGCACTGTCCATCAGCTGACTACGTAAACGTTGCAGTAGGTCAGGCATTTCAGTAATACGGTCACTCAGAATCGTGCTAGCGCCTTCAAGCGTTGTATCTATATCAGCGAAATCTTTGTCTTTATTGATGAACTGCGCAGCGAGTTGCTTGGGGTTGCTACTAGGTTTACTAATAATTCGATCGAGTAAAGTCTCAAGTCCAGCTTCTTTAGCTAGTTGGGCTTTAGTACGGCGTTTACTCTTATAAGGTAGGTATAGATCTTCAAGCAGCGTTTTATTTTCTGCATTTAAAATAGATGTTTTAAGTGAAGCGTTGAGTGCGCCTTGTTCTTGTATATTCTTCAGAATAGTCGCTTTACGCGCATCCAGTTCACGCAAGTAATTTAGGCGTTGAGCAAGAGTCCTTAATTGTTGATCATCTAGAGCCCCGGTTACTTCTTTACGGTAACGCGCAATGAAGGGCACCGTGTCACCGTTATCAAGAAGCGTAATGGCGGCATCGACCTGCTTTTCATTAACGTTAAGCTCTTTTGCAATGGTTTGGGAGATCATTTTTTAATTTAACCCTTCTGCAACGTTTGCAGGATCCACTGCTTTAACTGGTGCTCTTGTAGAGCGCCAGCTACACGGTCTATCTCTTTGCCATTTTGAAACATTATCAGGGTTGGAATACTGCGAATGTTCATATTCGCGCTAACCTTTTGTGCAGCTTCAGTATCAACTTTGGCAAAGAGTAATATTTCAGATTCAGCGGCGATTTTTTCAAAGATCGGTTTCATCATTTTGCATGGACCACACCAGCTTGCCCAAAAATCGACAATCACAGGCAGCTCATTCTCACTGACATACTTTTCAAAAGAGCTATCGGTTAAGTCAGCGGGGGCGTGAGTATGTAGAGGTTGTTTGCATTTGCCACACTTACCCTGAACATGTGATTTATCTTCAGGAATACGGTTAGAGGTAAAACAAGAAGGGCAAACAATTAACATAATGATAACTCAGCTAAAATGATAAAGGAGCCTATCATAGCGCTGATTCAAATAGGGCTGTAGTGCATTACATATCAAATAGTGAAGGATTGTTAAAAGTGCACATAGACTTAAGTTATAGAAAAGTGATAAATCCGCTTTTCTTCAAGGGCGCTTATCCTCTATCCTTGCACTGAAAACTTTATTTTGTATGGGTTTATTATGTTAGATAAGAATGAACAAGCTGAAACGCAAGGTCGCTTAACCACAAGAACGATAGCGATGCCTGCTGATACAAACCCATCAGGTGATATTTTTGGTGGTTGGGTACTGTCACAGATGGATATTGCCGCAGGTATCTGTGCTGGCCAAAGAGCTCAAGCACGTGTAGTGACTGCATCACTTGATAGCATGAGTTTTATACGTCCCGTCAAGGTAGGTGATATCTTAGGTGTCTACACCGATGTTGTCCGTGTAGGCCGTAGCTCTATGGATATCCATGTAGAAGCGTGGGTACGTCGCGGGCGTATAGGACGCCGTGAAAAAGTAACCGAAGCTACCTTTAAGTTTGTAGCAATAGATGAACAAGGTAATCCTACACCTGTACCTGCTGAAGCTGATCTCCCTGATTATGTGATGGATATTTAAGTGACACAATTTATCTCTGTTACTCATATTGGATCAAATCAGCTCCCTCCGATGGAAGATGATTCCGGCAGTGATATTGCCTATTTCATTATGCAGAATGAGTCGGAACAGACGTTACATCTCGCCTACTCAGTTAAACGGGATTTCTTATCCGTTCCCTTAACATACAATATTGTTAAGTTTTCCTGCGCTTCATGTTTAGAGATCCATCAAATGCCAATTGAAGAGTACTTAGATGGCTTTGAAGAGGATGTATCTATACCTCAACCAGGATTTTATCAGTTTCAGGCGCACGATGATGGGAGTGAAGATCAAGATGAGGATGAAACCGATATTGTCGTTATTGTTGATCGGGAAAAGGTGATGGAACTGACCTTTGAAAAGATCGAGCGGCTCTCTGATATCTATCACAGTGCAGATGCTAGAACAGCGTTGATGAGTGCACTCTCTACGTTATAAATTTAACTGACTCATAGCATGCTTAGACTCACTGCTGACCTAATTTACTTTACCGATATATGGATGTTTGAAAGTTTATGATTCGTGTTTTACATACCTCTGATTGGCATTTAGGTCAGCACTTTATTGGTAAGAGTCGATTGGCTGAGCATCAGAAGTTCGTTCAGTGGTTGGTTGCTAAAGTTAAAGAATATCAAATAGATGCAGTAGTAATTGCAGGTGATATATACGATACAGGTTCTCCCCCAAGTTATGCCCGTGAACTGTATAATGAGCTGGT
Organism: Neptuniibacter sp. UBA6509; assembly: GCA_002435145.1. Lineage (GTDB taxonomy): Bacteria > Pseudomonadota > Gammaproteobacteria > Pseudomonadales > Balneatricaceae > Neptuniibacter. The sequence goes on along the minus strand of DJLT01000037.1, from coordinate 1,240 downwards.
GGTTCAGATCAATCGGCAGGGTTGCCAGCTGATAGTCCTTGGCGGTAATCATGATTCAGTATCTACCTTAAATGAATCTAAAGGCTTGCTTAAACACTTAAGTGCTGAGGTCATTGCAAGCGTTGATGCAGAGGCAAAAAACCAGGTCATTACGCTTAAAGAAAGTACCGGTAAACCGGGTGCAATCTTATGTGCGATTCCCTATCTGCGCCCTAGAGATTTGATGCAAAGTAAGGCAGACCAATCCGCCAAAGACAAGGCGCAAGCGTTAGGCAGTGCGATTGCCGATCATTATCAAACTATCTACGCATTAGCAGAAAAAAAACGTGAAGAGTTGGGACTGGATATACCTATCATTGCGACGGGGCATTTAACGGCAATGGGGGTTAAAAGTTCGGATTCAGTTAGAGATATCTACGTTGGTAACCTAGAAGCTTTCCCCGCAAGTGCATTCCCGCCTGCTGACTATATAGCCTTAGGTCACATACATCGTCCGCAAATAGTCGCGCAGTCAGAGCATATACGTTATTGCGGATCACCGATCCCTTTAAGTTTTGATGAAATTGGAAGTCAGAAACAGGTGTTAATTGCAGAGTTTGATGACAACGCTTTAGTCAGTGTCGAACCACTGCATATACCCATGTTTCAACCCATGCAGGTCATCAAAGGGGACTTAGCCAGTATCGAAGCACAATTAGCTGCACTCAATCATCCAGCAGAAGCGTTACCAATATGGCTCTCTGTGGAAGTAGAAGCCCAAGACTATCTGAATGATCTGACTCAGAGGGTTGAGCAGTTAACGGCTGATCTGAATGTAGAAGTTTTATTGTTACGCAGAGCCCGCAAGCAGCGTAGAAGTGAACTTACGCAGCAATCGAAAGAGACCTTATCAGAACTCAATGCCTATGAAGTATTTGATAAGCGTGTACAGAATGAACTGTTTGAAACTGATCAAGAGCAATCACGCTTGGAGCGTATTAAGCAAAGCTTCTGTCAGATAGTGACCGATGTTGAAGAACAGCATGGCATGGCATCCAGTAAACCGGCTGTAGATTTTCTAAGTAGTCATAAACAAGTTCATAGCGCAGATACGCAATTTAATAGCATAGATTCACAAGCTCAGAGAACAGATACGACAGCTCAGAGCAATGAAGCTATTAATAGCGATAGGTCTGATTCAGTATCAGACGATACAGAATTCAATATCTCTGTCCCAAAAATAGACGATAAAAACGCTCTA
>DJLT01000089.1 GCA_002435145.1 Neptuniibacter sp. UBA6509 | reverse complement strand
TACGATGAGAAGATGCAGCCCTATTTTGAACAAGGGATTGAGCTAGGCAGAAGCTTTGTACAACCTAAATATTGGGGCAAACGTAGCCTTGATTATCTGTGGTATGGCATTGGCGCTTATCTAAAGAAGCATCCAGAAGTTCGTTACATGTTTGGCCCTGTTAGCTTAAGTAACAATTATCCCGCTGCGGCCAAAGATATGTTGATTTGGTTCTACCGACATTATTTTAATGATAAAGAGAACCTATCACGCTCGTTAGCACCTTATCATCTAGACAACGATGCAAATACGCATATGGAAAGCCTTTTCTGCGGTGATGACTATAAAGCGGACTTTCGTACGTTAAAAGAGCAGCTGGAGTTCTTGGGCTGTAGTGTCCCGACTCTTTATAAACAGTACAGCGAACTTTGCGAAGAGGGCGGCGTACGCTTTTTAGATTTCGGGGTCGATGCGGACTTCAATTTCTGCATAGATGGGTTGGTCTTGGTAGATATTAACTATGTAAAAGAGAAGAAAAGAAAACGTTATATCGGCCAATAAGTCCAAACATTAGCGCGAAAAAAACCGCGTATCACATGAAGTGATACGCGGTTGCTTATAACTTAGTAAAAATAGCTTTGTAAACGCTATCTGTTAAATGCGCTTACTTAGAAGCCGCTTTAACATCCGCCTCACTGACTAATTCAATACCTTGAGCACTCATATTGATATCCATCTTAACGCGCATATCAATGTTTTTAAGTAGCTCTAATTGCTCAGTCACTTCTGGATCAGCCGCCATTTCTAGCATAGGTAAAACTGGCGCAAGTATCTTTTTATAGTCCATGGAGAAGTTAAGTAGACCATTGCTTGTCGCTTCTTCAGAAGCCATACCTTCAGCAATCGCTTTAGCCTTCTCACCGTTATAAATCACTAAATGCTTACCTTTGACTGCAAGCATAGGCTTAACATTCACCTCAGGAGGAATCGGCAGCATTGTAGAAAGATCAACCGCGCTTCCATCTGTAGGTAATTGAATATGAGCTAAAGGTGGCGCAAATGTTTTAGCCATATTGAAAAGTACAGCTGGGTTTTCAGCCGATAAAGATACGATCGCATCTAAGGATTTTAACTCAGGAGCCGGACCTTCCATCGAGAATGAGAAGTCCTGTATGCCCATACCAACACCTTTAACACCTTGCGCCATACCAGTGAACATAGCTAAAGCAGCCGGATTAGCATCACGTGTAGCGGCCTGCATCTCCATTAGCGGCTCACACTTATAGCTCGGCTCTAGCATATTACTCCAGATAGAAGACAGTGCTGGGCTCAGCTTATTCGTATCTATACCTAACCCCATGCCAAACACTTGCGCTTTTTCCAAGTAAGATGGGATAAAGCCCTGCATAGAGGTTAATGCATCTAATACAACTTTGTTCTTGCTCTCTACAATCATTGCCGCTTTCATGTAACTACGTTCAGCAGTAATGTTCATATCATCTTTACTACGAATACCGATCACTGTACGTGGCCAGTTAGCTGCGATAGCGCCCATTTCTGCTGCACATTCTGGCGTGCGAATGACAGCAAAGTCATTATTCCCTTCGCCTTCTAACTCAATCGCTTTAGTCATCATGCTAGCTAAAGCATTACCATTCGTTGTGGTTAAAGCCTTTACGATGCCTTCATGGTCAAAGTAAGAAAGGGATGCTCCTGTAAAGCCATGCTGTGTTTGGATCCCTTTAAGCACGCCCGAATCTTGTAACGAAGCTGTAGGCTTAGCCTGAGCCAACGCCTGATCTAAATCGGCCTGAGTATTCAAGTGCGTGTTGATTGTCCAAGTCGCCCAACCATTTTCATAAGCAACAACCGCTTCAAACGTTTCACCCTCTACCGTGTTATCGAGTGTATATACACGATAAGCGAACTCGTTAGATTTACGCAGTTCATGTTTAAAGCCGCTATCCATTTCAGCTTTATCTAATACGGCCCAGAAGTTTTGTTCATCGGTTACTTGGTAGCGTACAACCGGCATTAAACCAACAGCGTAAATGAATGTTTTGATGTCATCTGGTAAAGCAAAGGTTTTTTGAAACAACTCAGGAGACGAGACTGCATCAAAGTAGGATTTCATCAAACTGGCAACAAACAGCTCTTTAGGATCTGTGCTTTCTGAGAATTCAGTTAGCAGCTCATCAGCCATATTATTCTGAGGATATGACGTAGACTTGAGATAATCTTTAAGAGGGAAGGATTCTAACTGCCCTGAAAAAAATACCGTATCCGCTGGTACATAAGTCAAAGGGGAATAAGAAGCAGATGTTCCTTCGCTTCCTTGCTGACTAACCATATAACCTACAGCTCCGGCAGCAACAACAGCTCCGGCAATAACGACTTTACGCACCATTAAAACTCCATTTAAGTATTTTCTATGATAGTAACCGATCAATCTTTCACTGTCCCTACCTCACAGTGAAAATAGGAACTATTCTTATTAAATAATTATGAAACAGATCCTTACAGATTTAATTTCCCTTAAGGAAAACTCATCCTAAAAGTTTGCTCGTATTAGATGAGCCACTTATGATAGATACGCTATAAGAGTGTGCCATCATCACTTTTTCGAATCACTCTGCATATCGCCAATGACCACCATAACCCTATTGATACTTAGTAAGGATAATCTGTGTCCCCGATCAGCCTCATAATATTGATAGTCCTCGCACTATTAATCACCTCATGGGTTCGCTCATTACCCAAGAAGAAGCGCAAGTCCGCCCTTATTAAAATTGCGCTCGTGCTTTTATTGATCATCACCGCAACCATGGCATTAACAGGGAAACTCCACTGGATAGCTGCTCTATTCACAGCTGCTCTCCCTTTCGCACGACATATTTTCCCACTACTTTTACGCGTTATTCCTTTCCTTAGTGTCTGGCAAAAAAGGCGAACCCAACAAACTAATAGCGGTAATCAGTCGTCAGAAAATTCTAAAATCATTCATCTGAAAATCGATCATGATGCAGGAGTTATGTACGGGACTGTTTTACAAGGGCCTTTTAAAAATCGCGAATTAGGCACGCTCGATAAAGATCAATTCCTGTCTCTACTTAAGTATTGCCGCCAACAAGATCAAGACTCAGCAAAGCTATTAGAAACTTATCTAGACAAACGCTTTGGGCCAGTATGGCGTTCAGATGATTTAAGCAGTGAAAAACCTTCAGCTAGCGCAAAAGAGATTCAAGAAGCGTACGAAATATTAGGATTGCAACCCAATTGCAGCAGGGATGAGATCATTAATGCACATAGAAAGTTAATGCAAAAAAATCATCCCGACAGGGGTGGAAGTGATTATATTGCAGCCAAAATAAACCAAGCTAAAGATACCTTGCTTAACGACTAAATCGTCGATGGGCCCGCTCGGGCCCTACTCTTTCCAAGCGCAGGCCCGCAGTACCATAAGTGGCGCTATGACCTTTCAACTTCAGCGCCCCTTGTTTATCTCTTTGAAAAATCAATATTTCATTTTCTTTGCGGCCATCAATTTCGGTCAGATACACCACGACTTTCCCCTCACTAAGGGTCTTCCAAGTACCTATTTGCTCAATCAATGGCTGGCGGTTTCTATAATCCTGAGTTAAAAACGCCTCATTATCTGATGTTAAATCTAAAGAGATAAAACGTCCTAGACTATTCATCCCAGGCAAAAGAGCGCTGTACAAACCCGGTAATGTTCTAACCTCTAGATTTCCTTCACGAGCACAGCCTGAATACACATGGCTATTTAACGTCATCTGACTGGTGTACTCATAATCAATGCCAAACTGATCGGTACATCGCGTCTCAAGCACCTTCAGCGCTAATGAATAACGTGCGATACCTTGAAGCTGACTATTCCACTCATACCCATTACCCAACGAAATTGGCTTTTTGCGTGGAAAAACAAGTTGAGCTAACCGACCATAGTTTTGAACGTAGATACCATCTTCGCGAACATCGGCTATCCACAGCGGTTTATTGCCTGCAGCACGATACTTGTTACCAGATAATTCATACTGACATGTGAGTTGATCGCCGCCCATCAAATGTACTTTATACACCTCCCACGGCTCACCTGTAACAAAGTGGTCTCCGCTTAACTCAGCATAAAACACTGGGGCCTGAGTATGCTTAAAACGTTTTGCTAATTTCCCTGTACGATCATTAATACTTTCCGCTTTATTCACATAACAAGGTTTAAAACTTAAACCATCGTTATTTATTGACACTACACCTCTACGAAATAAAGGCCCTGCGTCCCCACCCAAATCAGCAGGAATACTCTGACAACCGGACAAATAGGCAAAACTAATTAGACATATAATTTGCTTTATCAGAATTTTATGCTCAATGAAGTTCATATAGGTGTTGCTAGAAAAGGATTGAATAATGATAATAAGCCAATAGATCATGGAGGGCAAAAATATGGCTAGGCCAGCGGAGTTTGACCGTAAAGACGTATTAGAAAAAGCAATGAATGTATTCTGGCGAACAGGATACAGTGCTTCATCTGTTACAGATTTAGTCAATGCAACAAAATTAAAACCGGGTTCATTATACGGTGCATTTCAAAGTAAACGCGGACTTTTCCTAGAAGTCATTGATACCTACTCTTCGCGCAGCTTAGAACGCATTTCCAATATAATGACTGAAGCAGAATCCCCTATTGAAGGTATCCATACCTTCTTCATTCGTTTCAGTAACGAGTTAGAAAATGACAGTATTGGTAAAGGCTGTTTAATGGTGAATACCATGCTGGAACTCGCCACTGAAGATGACGAGATTCGAGGGAAGGTTGGACATTATTTAGATCAAATAGAGCGGCACTTCTGCACCGCTTTACTGAAAGCCCAAGAGGCAGGCGAACTCGATAAACAGCAAAGTGCTGAAGATCTTGCAACCTATTTAATGACAAATATCTGGGGACTGCGTGTGCTAAGCAGTAAACGTCCGGAGCATCATAAATATGAAGCCGTCGTTAAAACAATTCTCTCTGCTTTACATTCCCCACACCATTAAAAGAAGAGATTAAGGGGACAGATAAATAATGCAGCAATCATTCTGAATTGATTGCTGCTTTTTCAAATCACCTCTACTTATTCAACATCATAAGCACACCTAAAACCAATTGATCCGTAGATACTTCGGCCACTCACGGGCGGTTTTACATTTCGAAAAGAGCTTCTCAGGTTATCCACATTTTCATCCCAAGAGCCTCCACGAACCACTCTTTGTCTACCTGATTCGGGTCCTTTAAGGTCACCATTAGCATAGCGATTTAAAGCCCCCTGTTCATACCAGTTCATTGTCCACTCACCGGCATTACCATGCATATCATTTAGGCCATACGCATTCGCATCGCGACTGCCGACAGGCCATGTCGTATCTTCCCCACAGCCATCAGGCTCATTCAGGACAGACCCCATCGTCTTGCCATCATCAATAATCGCATGTTTACAACTAACCTCTTGCCCCCATGGGTATCTACTTAAGGTATTTGCCCTGCCGCTTTTTCCCACTCAGCTTCATAAGGTAAACGTGCCCCTGTCCATTCACAGTAATCCAACGCTTACTGCCAATCGACACAGTTAGCGGGATGGCTAGCTCGGCCTTCCACACCAATATTACAATACTTATTTCGTTGAAAATCTTTAGGACACTGGCACTTTCCAGCGGTTATACAAGCTTCATACTCAGCGACTGAAACCTCGTATTTATCAATCTTAAAAGCCGGAACATCAACGCTCTTTCCCCCCGGTTTCCCCTCATCATTTTCACAAGCGGAGTCAGCGAGAGAACACCCCATCTGAAAGGGCCTACTCTCGATTAAAATAGGGTTCGTATTTACGTAGAGACTTCAGCATTCGTCGATGCCGCTTGAATATTACTTCCCATCCCTCCTAACAACATAACGACTGAGCAGGCTAACTTATTCATTATTATGATCTCCAGAAAGCATGAATAAATTATTATCCCTTCAAGCTAGAACACAAATACGCAGGAAAGTTTATTTATTCTGCTTTTATTTTTAATGAACAACCCCAAAAGGATAAACAAGTCACAGCCTGAGAGCTCAATCTCAAGCTTATTCCTTACCTTTACATATAACTTCTTTTTATAGCCCCTCTTATAGCCCCTGTCGCTAATTTGAAACCATGTAACCTTCTGTTTTTTATATAAAAGTATATTTAGCAATCAATATACTGTCGCCAATTACCGACAGTTTCGATCTTGAAACCTAGTCCAAAACAGTTCAGCCAAGATCACACAGCACGAAAAACTCCCTAACCAACTGTTTTTCAATGAATTTTTTATTTCTGGCATACTACTTGATATATGCCTAGCGATTTTAAACTTTTTAATACCTCATTATTAACAGTTTGTTTAGGAGATAAACAATGAAAACATCTGCATGGACACTGGCTTCTTTAATTGCTCTTTCTTCCTCAATTGCACTAGCTGAAGAAGCAAACACCGGAACACCTGAAGCTACTCCTGAAACGACTCCTGTGACTACTACAGCAGTAACTACTCCTGGAACTGCATCGGTAACTCAGACAGAAGCGACATCTACTGAACAGCCGACAGAAAAGAAGCTTTTTGAAAAATTAGATACCGATAAAGATGGGCAAATTAGCCTGGATGAAGCGCAAAACTACCCAACACTGGTCAAAGGTTTTGACAAAGTCGACAGTGATAAAAACGGTTTTTTAAGCCCTGAAGAATTTACACGCCCACGCCTTAAATCTTAATAGCGCCATCACGTTTAAACACCCGACTTAAGTAAAGAACTCCTTAGGAGAATTTAAATGAAAACTAACACATTACTAATGGCTTCAATCCTGACATTGTCGGCAACAACATCATTTGCCGAGCAAGCAAGCGAGCCACAAACAACGCCTATGCCTCAAGCCGAAATACTGACAAATGAGCAGCCAACTGCCCCGAGCATATTTGAAAAGCTTGATGCAAATAAAGACGGCAAAGTTAGCCCACAAGAAGCCCAAGTATCTCCAGCCCTTGTAAAAGGATTTGAACATATTGATACGAACAAAGATGGCTTCTTAAGCACGGATGAATTTTCCCAGCTTCAGGTTAATACTACCCCAGCGCCCACTTATATAGCGCTAGCGGGATTACCCACTTTATAGGGGTTCACTGGTTTGAGGGAGGTCGTTTAAACTGATTCCGAGACAGCCTCAGATTAACGACAGCCCTCGCTCTGGTAACAGTTGAGTAAAGCATCCATGTCCACAAACATAGCCGCCAGCTTTACTTAATAGGGTTAGGGACCTTTCGGGTTCCTAACCACCCCTTACAATCGGCCGTGTATATCCCAATACCGGAAAATGAATAAATATTAGCCATAACAGGACTGATTCATGGATAATACTCATACAGGTGTTTAAAAAGCTACTTTTACATGTCCAATAGCAAACGCTACGGCTGGCGCCTTAGCTCACTCAAACAGTTAGTGTTACTGTCATTCTTAGTCGTGGTTACTCCTTTCGGGGTCTTAATCTACTATGCGACTGACGCGCTTGTTGAACAATCAGCAGGAGGGCGTGTACTTGCTAAACAAGCACTAGAAGTCACCCGCAGAGGACAACGCCTAGAAGGACTCGCGGAAGACATCACGCGTTCAGCAAGGCAATACCAAATTCTTGCCAAACCCGAAATAAAAGAGCGACTCACCCAATATTTATCCGAATATAAAGAGCAGCTCGCCATACATAGCTTTATCCTTACCTCTGAAAATAAGCTAAACGAGATAAGTAGCTTACTCGCAGAAATTGAGAATTCACAAACAGGTGATGCCAATAGTTTGCTAGGCCTCACCCGTGAAGTGAATAATCAGATTGATTTAATCCTTGATAAACGTCTTCAAGCCTTAAACGAAACCGCCTATCAAACACAAACGCAACTCAGTTCACTTGCAATCGTTTTACTTATTATTGAGATGCTACTGATCCTATTTTTTAGTTTCTCAATTATCCGGCCTGTGCGACGAATTGCAGACAGAATACAAGCGCTTGGTACAGGGGAAGAGTACACTGGCGCTATGGTCGGCGGGCCTCATGAGCTCGTTGAGTTAGAAAAACAGTTAGACTGGTTAACCGAGCGCTTAGCAGAAGTTGAGAATGAGAAACAACGCTTCCTGCGTCATATGTCCCATGAGTTAAAAACACCACTGACAACATTAAGAGAGGGATCTGATCTACTTGCCGATCAAATTACCGGCCCCCTTAATAATAATCAGATGGAGATAACTCAGCTATTACAAAGTAACTCTCGACAACTTCAATCCTTGATCGAGCAATTATTAGACTACAGTCGGCTCCATCAAAATGAACCCGTCAATCTACACCTGGTTGCTCTACTTCCAGCACTGAACGAGGCGATAGAGCCTTATAAGTTACTGATTGAACAAAAACGCATTCAAGTCTCCCTACCTGAATCTGAACAGGAATGGATGACCGATAGAGCAATGCTTATTCGTATTATTGGCAATTTAGTCTCTAACGCGGCGCTCTATGGCAGTGACAATGGCCGCTTAATATTGCAAATTCAATCCACTGATTCCGAGTGTGTGATCAGCGTTGAAAATGATGGACCAACGATTCCAGAAAAAGATGTCCCCCAACTCTTTGAACCCTTTTATCAAGGGCAAAATAGACGCCAAGGCCCTGTAAAAGGATCAGGCATAGGGCTAAGTATTGTACGCGATGCTGCAGAATCGCTTGGCGCAAGCGTTGAATTATCGACCAATGAAAATAATCGTGTTGGTTTTAGCCTTTATCTACCCGTTTTGGAGCAACACCTAAATGATTAAATATACTCCACTCCTTTTTGGGCTATTGCTACTACAAGGATGTGAAATTGCCCCATTGCAACCCAGCTCAACGGCCCCTCTTATCGTGGAGCAAAAAAGCTGTCGCATTGAACCGGCCAATCTTGATCGATTACAAAAGGTCGAAACCGAATTTTTAGCAAAACCGGAACAGCGTAGCCGTATTATGCAAACGGCAATACGACAGAAAGATCTAGCCCTACTTGCTTTACTGCTCTCTACACCGCTGTCATCAACAGAACAACTGCAACAGTCTAAACGCTATTATGCAAAGCTCGTGCTATACCCAGACAAAGCCTGCCCCGGTGACCGCTATTTTGATCTGCGAGATCAGTTAACCTCGGCATTGCTATGGATGCGAGCAGAACATGACAACTTATTAGTGGAACACCGAATTTTGCAGAAAAAAATTGATGCACTGACCCAACTGGAAACCGACTTGAGTAATGACCGTGAGGAGCAGGAATGAAGCCTCATATTCTACTCGTTGACGATGACAGCTCTCTTCTAAAATTACTCTCTATGCGCCTTGCCGCTTTTGGGTTTGAAATAAGCTGTACTGAAAGCGCTGAAGAAGCACTCGAAAAAATAAGCGACAAAGTAGATCTAGTCGTTACCGACCTGCGCATGGAAGGTATGGATGGGATGGCGCTGTTTACACAGCTACAACGACTTTATCCACAACTGCCAGTCATCATCATTACTGCTCACGGCTCCATTCCAGAAGCGGTAACAGCAACTCAGCAGGGCGTATTTGGTTTTTTAACAAAGCCTATCGATCGTGATCAATTGATGCAAACGATAGATGCAGCCCTTGCCAGCACTAGCCGTAGCGAAGGGACATGGCGAGAAAACATTATCAGCCGTAGCTTAACAATGGAGCAGATACTGCAAGAAGCAGAGCAGATTTCTGGTTCAGATGTAAGCGTATTAATTACTGGTTCAAGCGGTAGCGGCAAAGAGCTGCTAGCCAATGCGATCCATAAAGCAAGCCCTCGTCAAAAGAAGCCTTTTATTGCTATTAACTGCGGAGCTCTACCTGAACA